>JBPPMS010000052.1:0-69656 GCA_051306175.1 Mycobacterium sp.
CGCCGCGACCGGGGGGGTCGATCTGGCGCGCTGGGTGTGATCGGGGTGGCTTCGCGGGCCGACGAGATCGGCGCGGGCCGCATCGACGCCATGCTGTCGGCGTCCGACGTCGCCAAGCGGTTCACCTCCGAGATGGAGCACACGGGGATCTGCCAGGCGGTGGTGCCGGTGTCCGGGCTGCTGGCCCTGACCGCACGCACCTTGCGTCAAAGTGAGTTCGTCGCGCTGCAGAAGCTGGCGGGCGTTAATGCGACCGAGTTGGCCAAGGCCATGTTGTCGGTAGATCGGTTTGCGCGCGAGGACAGCTCGCTGCCGGTGGATGCGGCGACCAGAAGTCGGCTGCTGGACCGGTTCGGGATGTTCGGCATTCGGATCTCGATCGCGGTGCTGCTCTCCGGGGTGACCGATTCCGGCGCGTTGGCCGACGAACTGCTGGAACGCAGCGGCCTGGTCGCCCTGCGCGACGTGATCGAGCAGCAGTTCGCGCAGCGGTCCGACCTACTCAAGGCGCACACCGCGTTGCTGTCGTTGCGGCGATTCGTCGAACTGAATCCGATCAACGCGACGTCGCAGATCATCGCCGACGTCGATCCGCTGCTCGCCGACACCCACGCGTTCGAGGAGTTGCGGCTGCTGAGTCAGTTACGGTCTCGGCCCACGACGTTGAACGACGGCGAGATCGCGTCCCTGCGACGCATCATCGGCGGATCGGGCACTGATACCGCCAGTAGGCTCGGACTGACGGCTGACACGCCGTATGACGGACCGCGGGCGGCGTTCGCCGCGGCGCAGCGGTGGCGCAGGCGCGCCGAGCATCCCCTCAACGACCCGTTCACGACCAGGGCCTGCCGCGCTGCTATCCGCAGCGCCGAGGCGATGGTGGCCGAACTCTCCGCGCGGGGTTACTAGCTAACCGCAGAGTCGACCGACGGCACGCAGGGCACCGGGCCGCCCTGGCGATCGCTGTTTGCCTAGCTTCACGTTCAGTCGCCCTGCGTTTGCCTAGCTTCACCGTCGGCGGAAGGGGAACGGCACTCCTGGGGCGTCCCCGTGCGAGCAGAGGTCCTAGCCGGCGGCCCCACCATCGCCGTCCGGGATGAGCGGCGGGTCAGGGATGATCGGCGGCTGTGTCGCGGTGGACTGTGACTGCGTCACTGTCGCGGTCGACGTCTCGGTAACGGTGCTGGTACTCGTGCTCGGCGGCACCGTAGTCGTCGTGGTCGACGTCGTCGGCGCCGTAGTGGTCGTCGTCGTCTCGCTCAATGGCGACTCGGTCTGCGTCGTCACCGTCTCGGTCGTCTCCGCCGGCGGCGGGACACCCTCGGAGTTGGTGGCCGTCTCGCCCCCGGGCGTGGCAGGCGCGGAGGTGGAGCTGGTGCCCGACGTTTCGGTACCCGACCCGGAGTCGCCCGTCAGCGACACGATTGCGTAGATCACCACCGCCACCACAATGATGCCGATGGCGCCCAAGCCGACCAACACCGCGGGTTTCTTGTTCCACGGCTCCGGCGCGGGCGCGGGTGCCACGGCGCCGGCGGTGGGGTACTCGCCGTACTCGGGCGCCGCATAGCCGCGCTCGGTGTACGGCTGTGCCTCGCTGTACGCCCGGGCGCTGCTGTAGGGCTCCTGCGCGTCGCTGTAGTTGGAGGCCTGCGTGGGCTCGCTCTCGGAGTAGGCGCCGCCGTACTGCGTGGGGTCGCCATCGGAGTATTGAGGGTCGTCAGGCCCGCCGCTGCGCGTCACGGGGACCGATAGTAGCGGGATCAGCGAAGCTGCGGCACTACGTGTCCGGCGAAGTAGTCGAGGTGGTCCAGGTCGGACATGTCCAGCGTCTGCAGGTAGACGCGGGTTACCCCGGCCTCTGCGAATGCGCCGAGGGCATCGGTGATTTCTGCCGCGGTGCCGACGGTCGGGGAGTTCGAGCGAAGCTCGTCGACCTCTCTGCCGATGGCGTCGGCGCGGCGGGCGATGTCCGCGTCGGTGGCTCCCGCGCAGAGGACGAAGCACGCCGAGTAGGTCATCGAGTCGGCGTCGCGACGTGCGTCGGCCACCGCCGCGCGCACCCGCCCGACCTGGGCGGACAACGTGTCGAGTGGTTGGAAGGCGACGTTGAACTCGTCGGCGTATGCGGCGGCCAGCGCGGGTGTGCGCTTGGGGCCTGCGCCGCCGACGATGATCGGCGGACGGGGCTGCTGAACTGGTTTGGGCAGACCGGGCGAGTCGGACACGGCGTAGTGCTTGCCGGTGTAGTCGAACGTCTCGCCGGGCGGCGTGGACCACAGCCCGGTGATGATCGCCAACTGTTCGGTGAGTCGGTCGAAGCGTTCGCCAAGGGCGGGGAAGGGGATGGCATACGCCTTGTGCTCACCTTCGAACCAGCCGGCGCCGAGTCCGAATTCGACTCTGCCGCCGCTCATCTCGTCTACCTGCGCGACGGAGATCGCCAACGGCCCCGGGTGGCGGAACGTCGCCGAGGTGACCATGGTGCCCAGTCGGATCGTTGAGGTCTGCACGGCTATACCGCCGAGGGTCACCCAGGAATCGGTGGGTCCTGGCAGGCCGTCACCACTCATCGCGAGGTAGTGATCAGACCTGAAGAACGCGGAGTACCCCAGGCTTTCGGCCGCCTGCGCGACGGCGAGCTGATCGGAGTAGGTGGCGCCCTGCTGGGGTTCGACGAAGACTCGGAAATCCACGTCGCTCAGCCTAGACGCGGCTCAGAAAGTCTCGACGCGCTGGACGCTGACGAACACCCCTCGTCCGGTCGCGTCGTTGGTGAACGTTGTGCCGTCGACGGTGGCCACGATCGTCCAGCCCTGGGCGCTGTAGGTCTGATAGTCGATCGTCACGGCGGGAATCGCGCCCAGGTTGCCGAGGATCCACTCCAGGTCGCCCCCCGCCGTGACCCGCACTCCGTTGGCGGGTGACCCGTCGACCGTGGGTGAGTTCTCAAAGGGCGCCTCGCAGCCAACCTCGTCCACCGAGATCTGGCAGCGCGTCAGACCCGATTTGGTCTGGATGAACGAGTAGCCGCTTTCCGAGGGCAGGGCTTCAGCGGGAGGCGCCGCACTCGTCGGAGGTGCGCTGCGAGTCGTGGTCGGTGTCGATCTCGTCGTGGTGGGGGTAGGCGTCGACGTGGTGCGCGACGGGGTGGTCTCGCCGGTCGGTTCGACGCAGTCGACGTAGCAGTCGGGGCCGCTGGTCGGCATGCCCGCCCTGCCGTCGATGACGTCCGAGCACCCGGCGACCGTGAGCGCCACCAGGCCCGTGCAGGCCACGGCGACGCGCCACTGATCGCAGTTCCGCACGTCGACCTCCTCGGGTACACGCGGCAAGGGGTGTACCCAGAGTGGCACAAGTTATTTCTGAGGCGGGTGAGACCGCGCCGTGGTGACCCCATCGAATGTGCTTTTCGGCGTGCGGGTCGCGCTATCTTCGAGCCCATGACCCTCGGCGGCGGCGGTTGCCGCGGGAGACAGCGCGGAACTGAGGACATTCGACGGTGACCACTTCGACCCGATCACGCCTGGGACACCGGCATGTGACCTGTGTGTCGAGGCGCTGGAGCAGGTCGACGATAACCGGTGACGGCCCGGTGGCCGTGCGATTCACGGTCGCGCGAAGACGGTGATGATACCGCGCGGCCCGTTGGAGAACCGGTCGATCGTTGGTCACGCGGCAACGGGTCGCCGAGCGACATGGGCAGGTGCTGGGACCGGCTTCGCCGGGGTGATCCTCGTCCTGCGGCCGCAGGGCCAGGGCCTCGGCGTCGGCGAGACGGGCGGCGAGCTGCTGGGAGGTGGGAACAAAACGGGGGGCGGGGCAGTTGACCTAATCGACAAATTGAGTGTACTAGGCTCAACTCTGAGTTGACAGCGCAACGTCGATGAGTGCAGTCTTGAGCGTAGTCCGCTCAGTATCGAGTGCAACACAAGGTCGAGAGCAACAGAAGAAGAACAAGCAAGGGCAGACCCTTGACTTCGTTTCCAACATAGGAGGAACAAACATGGCTCGTGCGGTCGGTATCGACCTCGGGACCACCAACTCCGTCGTGGCGGTTCTGGAAGGCGGCGACCCTGTTGTCGTCGCCAACTCCGAGGGCTCCCGCACCACGCCGTCCGTCGTCGCGTTCGCACGCAACGGCGAGGTTCTGGTCGGCCAGCCCGCCAAGAACCAGGCGGTTACCAACGTCGATCGCACCATCCGCTCAGTGAAGCGGCACATGGGTACCGATTGGTCCGTGGAGATCGACGGCAAGAATTACACCGCTCAGGAGATCAGCGCTCGCACGCTGATGAAGCTCAAGCGCGACGCCGAGAGCTACCTGGGTGAAGACATCACCGACGCGGTCATCACGGTGCCCGCGTACTTCAACGACGCCCAGCGCCAAGCCACCAAGGAAGCCGGCCAGATCGCCGGCCTCAACGTACTGCGCATCGTCAACGAGCCCACCGCGGCCGCGCTGGCCTACGGGCTGGACAAGGGCGAGAAGGAACAGACCATCCTGGTCTTCGACCTCGGCGGTGGCACGTTCGACGTCTCCCTGCTGGAAATCGGCGACGGTGTTGTCGAGGTGCGCGCCACCTCCGGTGACAACCACCTCGGTGGTGACGACTGGGATCAGCGCATCGTGGATTGGCTGATCGAGAAGTTTAGGGCCACCTCGGGCATCGACCTGACCAAGGACAAGATGGCCATGCAGCGGCTGCGTGAAGCTGCCGAGAAGGCAAAAATTGAACTCAGCTCGAGTCAATCCACCTCGATCAACCTGCCCTACATCACCGTCGACGCCGACAAGAACCCGCTGTTCCTCGACGAGCAGCTGACGCGCGCCGAGTTCCAGCGCATCACCTCTGACCTGCTGGACCGCACCCGCAACCCGTTCCAGTCGGTGATCAAGGACGCCGGTATCCCGGTCTCCGACATCGACCACGTGGTGCTGGTGGGTGGCTCCACCCGCATGCCCGCCGTCTCCGAGCTGGTCAAGGAGATGACCGGCGGCCAGGAGCCCAACAAGGGCGTCAACCCCGACGAGGTCGTCGCGGTCGGCGCAGCGCTGCAGGCAGGTGTGCTCAAGGGTGAGGTGAAAGACGTTCTGCTGCTTGACGTCACCCCACTGTCCCTCGGTATCGAAACCAAGGGCGGCGTGATGACCAAGCTGATCGAGCGCAACACCACCATCCCCACCAAGCGGTCGGAGACCTTCACCACGGCCGACGACAATCAGCCGTCGGTGCAGATTCAGGTGTTCCAGGGTGAGCGCGAAATCGCTTCGCACAACAAGCTGCTCGGCAGCTTCGAGCTCACCGGCATCCCGCCGGCTCCTCGCGGCGTGCCCCAGATCGAGGTGACGTTCGACATCGACGCCAATGGCATCGTGCACGTCACCGCGAAGGACAAGGGCACCGGCAAGGAGAACACGATCCGCATCCAGGAAGGCTCAGGCCTGTCCAAGGAAGAGATCGACCGGATGATCAAGGACGCCGAGGCGCACGCCGACGAAGACCGCAAGCGTCGCGAAGAGGCCGACGTGCGCAACCAGGCCGAGTCGCTGGTGTACCAGACGGAGAAATTCGTCAAGGAACAGCGTGAGCCCAAGGATGGGTCGGTGGCTGCCTCGATTCCTGAGGACACGTTGACCAAGGTCGACAGCGCGATCGCGGACGCCAAGAAGGCGCTCGAGGGCTCCGACATCTCCGCGATCAAGGCGGCGATGGAGAAGCTGGGCGAGGAGAGCCAGGGTCTGGGTCAGGCCATCTACGAGGCAGCTCAGGCCGATCAGGGCGCAGGCGGCGACAGTGCAAGCAGCTCCGACGACGACGTCGTCGACGCCGAGGTTGTCGAGGACGACCAGGAGAAGAAGTAGTGACCGACGAGCAGCAGGAGCCGGTGACGTTCACCGACAAGCGCCGCATCGATCCCGAGACGGGCGAGGTCCGCGAGGCCCCCGCCGCCGGGCAGGCTCCCAGTGGGCCTGCGTCGGCGGCGGCCGCCGAGTCGGACGAAGCGGCCGAACTGAAGGCGACCTTGCAGCGCGTCAAGGCTGAGTACGACAACTACCGCAAGCGTTCGGTCCGCCAGGAGCAAGCTGCGGCCGAGCGGGCCAAGGCCGGTGTCGTGACGCAATTGCTCGGCGTGCTCGACGATCTCGACCGCGCTCGCAGCCACGGCGACCTGGAATCAGGACCGATGAGGTCGGTCGCCGACAAGCTCACCGGAGCGTTCGAGGGCCTGGGGCTCACCACGTTCGGTGCCGAGGGCGACGATTTCGACCCGGCGCTGCACGAGGCTGTGCAGCACGAGGGTGACGGGTCAAGGCCAGTGGTCGGGACGGTCATGCGGCGTGGCTACAAACTCGGTGACCATGTGCTGCGCCATGCGATGGTCGGTGTCGTCGACACCGTCGGGGATGAAGCGGAGCAACCTCGTCCACAAGACACGCCCGACAACCACGGCGCGCAGGCCCGTGAAGCCGCAGAATCAGAATCGCCGGCCAGCTAACGGTTGGCCGGACAAGACGAGAAGAACGAATGACGAAAGCTGAGGAGGTGACGCACCATGGCTCAACGCGAATGGGTCGAGAAGGACTTCTATAAGGAGTTGGGCGTCTCCTCCGATGCCAGCGAAGCGGAGATCAAGAAGGCTTATCGCAAGCTGGCCTCCGAGTTACATCCCGACAAGAATCCCAACAACCCGGCAGCCGAGGAGCGCTTCAAGCTCGTCACCGAGGCCAACAACGTGCTCTCGGACGCGGCCAAGCGCACAGAGTACGACGAGACCCGACGCCTGTTCGCGGGCGGTCGGGGCGGCGGCTTCGGTGGCGGCGGTCGATTCAACCCCGGCGACTTCGGTGGTTTCGGTGGCGGTGGCGGTGGCGGTGACGGTGCCGAGTTCAACCTGGGTGACCTGTTCGACGCGGCCGGTCAAACCGGTGGCGCGAACATCGGCGACCTGTTCGGCGGGTTGTTCGGCAACCGCGGCGGCGCCGCACCGCGGCCGAGCCGCCCCCGGCGTGGCAACGACCTGGAGACCGAGACCGAACTCGACTTCCTGGAAGCCACCAAGGGCGTGGCGATGCCGCTGCGGCTGACCAGTCCGGCGCCGTGCACCAACTGCCATGGCAGCGGGGCGCGTCCGGGCACCAGTCCGAAAGTCTGCCCGAACTGCAACGGTGCAGGCGTGATCAACCGCAACCAGGGTGCGTTCGGGTTCTCCGAACCCTGCACCGAATGCCGGGGTAGCGGCTCGATCATCGAGCACCCCTGCGACGAGTGCAACGGTACCGGCGTGGCCACCCGCAGCCGCACGATCAACGTGCGGATCCCGCCGGGGGTCGAGGACGGTCAGCGCATCCGGTTGCCCGGCCAGGGCGAAGCGGGCCTGCGCGGAGCTCCATCGGGCGACCTGTACGTGACGGTGCATGTCCGCCCCGATCCGGTGTTCGGCCGCGACGGTGACAACCTGACGGTCACGGTGCCGGTCAGTTTCACCGAATTGGCCTTGGGCACCACGCTTTCGGTGCCCACGCTGGACGGCAAGGTCGGTGTCCGGGTGCCCAAGGGAACGTCCGACGGACGGATCCTGCGGGTACGTGGACGCGGTGTGCCCAAACGCGCAGGCGGCAGTGGCGATCTTTTGGTCACCGTGAAGGTCGCGGTTCCCGCGCACCTCGACGGCGAAGCCCTGGAGGCGCTGGAAGCCTACGCGGCCGCGGAGGCGGCCAGCGGGTTCGATCCGCGAGCCGGCTGGGCAGGGTCGAGGTGACCGGCTATGAGTAGGAAGAAAGCAGAGGACGCGCGGACGTTCCTGATCTCGGTCGCCGCCGAGCTAGCGGGTATGCACGCGCAGACCCTGCGCACCTACGACCGGCTCGGGTTGGTCCGGCCGCAACGCACCACCGGCGGCGGCCGACGCTACTCGCAGCACGATGTCGAACTGCTCCGCGAGGTGCAGCGGCTCTCTCAGGACGAGGGAGTCAATCTGGCTGGCATCAAACGCATCATTGAGCTGACCAACCAGGTCGAAGCCCTGCAGGCCCGGTTGGTCGAGCTCGCGGACGAGGTGCAGCGGTTACGCGCCGCTCCTCGTCGCGAGGTCCCCACCACCAGCACCGCGCTGGTGGTGTGGAAACCGCGCCACCGCTGAACTACTACTACTACTACTACTACCCTCGGCCCACCCGGATCGAGAACTCCGCGACGGCGGGGTGACCCGGGTGGGCTCACTCGTCCGCGGCCACGCGGATGGAGAATTCGGCAATAGCGGGTTGCTTTGGCGAGGCTGAGTCGTATCCGCCGCGTACCAGCGCATCCGTCGGAGCCGCCATCGGTTCGAAGCAGATGAGGTCCTCGCCGGGAGGGGCGAAGATCTGGGCCGCGGGGTAGCCGCTGACGAACTGGACCTCCAGACGCCTACCGCCGCCGGAGACCGCGAATACCGACCCGTCTTTCACCTGGTCGTAGCCGTCGTCGAAAGTTTTGTTGCCCAACGCTTCTGAACCCGCAACCTGCTCTGAGGTGACGCCGGTGGGCAGCCCTCGGTCGTCGACCTCGAGGTGGCGCAGCGCAGGCGTCTCGACCAGCCACTCGGAGCGCTGGGCGTCGGGCAGTTGTAGATAAGGATGGAACCCGAAACACAGCGGAACCGCGACGTCGGTGGTCGCGGCGACCACGGTGCGCATCGTGAGGGTCCGATTGCTCAGTGTCACCGCCACTTCGAGGGTGTGTGGAAACGGAAAACTGGCCAGTAATTCGGGGTGAGCGCCGAAATCGAACTCGACGATTGCCTCATCCGCAGACTGCGTGATCACCCGCCAGTCGCGATGCGCCGCAAGCAGCCCATGGATGGGTAGGCCGTTGGGGTCGACGCGGACGCCTGCTGCGTCGGGTGCGATGTCGATCACATCGGCACCGACGGTGAAGGTGTTGGCGCTCAACCGATTCGCCCACGGATACAGGATCGGAATCCCCATCGTCTTGCCTGCGCTGATGTAGGTCTGCAGGCCGCGCCGCTGCCCGAGGAGTTCGGTGTCCCCGTCGGCTAATGACGTGCCGATCATTCCGGCGTCCGGCACAAACTGTGCCGAAATCGCCGAGTCGGAGTCCTGCAGGGTGACGACGCGCATGTCGGTTACCTATCGTGAGAGCGGATCGTGCTGAATACGTTCTGGGGGAGCGCCTTTGGCGATGAGCGCAGCCACCGTGGTCTGCACCATGGCCGGCCCGCCGCTGATCAGGATCTGCCGGTCGCTCCAGGCGCCGAAGCGGGTCACCACGGTGGCCAACTTCCCAGTCTGGCGCACGTGCAGGCCGCGTGGTGGTGACACGTCGGGATAGTCCTGCGCCCATGGCGGATCCAGGGTGTATTCCGAGACCGGTGTCACCGACAGCCAGGGATTGTGCGTGGCGACTTCCCACAGTGTCTGCAAATCATAGAGCTCGCAGGGGAAGCGGCCGCCGAAGAAAAGGTGCACGCGCGGATTGACGGCAGACCTGGCCAGGTCCATGACGATCGCGCGCAAGGGCGCAAGGCCCGTGCTGCCCGCGACCATCAGCACGTCGCCGCCGTTGCGGTCGACCTCCAACGCGCCGTGCGGATTCGACATCCGCCACCGCATACCCGGTGTGGTCTCGCTGACGATCGCGTTGCTGACCATCCCGCCGGGCACCGAGCGCACATGAAATTCGATGTAGCCGTGGGGATCCGGCGGTATCGACGGACTCAGGTAGCGCCACCGGCGCGGGCACTGCGGCACCTGGACCGTCACGTACTGGCCTGGGAGAAACGGCAACGGCCGGTCCAGTTTGAGCCGCACCACCAGCACGTCGCGCGTGACCCGCAGCGTCTCCAGCACGGTGCCGTCGACGTAGGGTGGCCCGGTCTCCGCCTCGGCGGCACCGCTCATCACACCGGTGAACAGGTCGAGCGCCTGACCGGTGGCGTCGTCCAGCGCGGTGTCCCAGTCATCGGCGAACTGACTGCGCAGCGTCGTGTGCAGCGCGGTGCGCATCGTGCGGTAGTGGTCTTTGGTGACGCCGTACTTGCGGTGGTCGCGACCCAGCTGCGCCAGGAAGGCGACCGGCTCCTCGGCGCGTCGTTCCGCCAGCTCCCCGAGCAGCCAGTGCAGCGCATGCGCGAACGCGGATTTTTGGACGTCCAGATCGGGTGGGAACAGATCGCGGACGGCGGAGTCGATAGCGAACCAGCGGGTGTAGAAGTCCCCGGTCACCCGGTAGCCCGCGGGACCAGGGGTCACCGCGGCACGCAATGTGCGCAGCGCCTGCTGATCCTCAACGCCCAATCATCCACCTCCCGGCTCGCTTCGCTCCTGCCCACCGGACGCCGAGTCTACCTGACGGCCGATCTGACCGACATTGGCCGGCCTGACCGTTACAGTCCGTGAATTCCCTTGTACAGCACCATGATCCCGATGACGACGAGAATGATGGCGACCAGCGATGCGTTGTGCTTTTCCATCCACGTCTTGAGCCGGTTGAGCATGGGATCGAGTTTTCTGCCTGACACGGCGTAGGCCACGATCGGGATGAACACCGTGGATGCGGCGACGGCCACGAAGATCGCCGCCGCGAGCCACGTCGACGACATCGCCAGACCTGCAGTGCCGATGGAGAGACCCGCTGCTGCACAGATGAACAACACCTTCGGATTGACCACCGTCAGTGCCAATCCGGTGATACCTGCCCGTGCCGGATGGGATTCGGTGATGGTGCTCATCCACTTGGGCACATGAGGATTCTTGTGACGGGTGACCCAGCGGAAGACGCCGAAAACGATCAACGCGGACCCGATGACGACCCGTAGCCAGGACGCCCACGACGGCGGCTGGCCCCCAAGCCCGCCCAAAAGACTGGAGACGCCGAGGAAGATGGCCGTCAACGCCGTCAGCCCCACCAGCCAGCCTGCGAGGAATGCCAGTCCGGCTTCACGCGGTCGCGGGGTGTGCAGCACGAGGATGGCGGGGATGATCGACAACGGCGACGCTGCGATCACGACCGCGAGTGGAATGAGCTCGGTTAAGACCGACTCCGAGGTGCCGCTCACGGCGTAGCCACCGTATGCATGCCGCTTCTCCCCGCTGATTCGCGAACATCGTCGGAGAGAACCGTACCTCCGAGGTGTAGTCGGTCGCTCTGCTACGCCCAGATCGCAAAGTTGACCATTTGCTAGCGCTGCTCAGCTATCGGGCGATAAGGTGTGCCGAAATCGACTGCCATTCTCGATGACTGCAACCTTGGGGGAAGTGTGTCCGAGCTCACGAGCGCGGCGATCGCTGACTGTGTGTCGGCGTTGTCGGCTGAGCTGGATGACCAGGTGTGTGAGCCGGAAACACCTGGTTACACCGATTCTCTGGCACGGGTGTTCAGTCCGGAGGCGTCCCGCAGACGGCCGCCGTGCGTGGTGCGGCCCCGATCAATTGGTGACGTCGCGGCGACCTTGCGGATCGCCGCGGCGACGGGTGGCCAGGTCACTGTCCGGGGCGGCGGACTGAGCTCGACCTGCGTTGCCGACAACGCGGTAATGCTCGATCTATCGGCCCACCTGACCCGCGTGCGGCCGCTCACCGACAGCGTTGACCCCTTCGGCGTGCTCGGTGGCTACCCGCTGTAGTGCGTCGATGGATCACGACAGCAAGACGGGGAGGACGGACCGACCATGCAAGATGCCTCCGACGGCGCGGCCACGCTGATCATCGGTCAGCGGGTCCGGCCGGGCTTAGACGACGAGTACTCGAAGTGGCAGGACGAAATGAACAAGGCCGCGGCCGGGTATCCCGGTTTCATCGGCGCAGAGATCCGCCCGCCGTCCGCGGGCATGCCGGACTGGCTGGCGTTGGCCCAGTTCAATTCGGTGGCGCATGCCAGGAACTGGCTCAACAGCGCGACCAGGCAGAGATTTCTCGACGAGGGCAGGGCATTGTTCGACGGCCCCGGTACCCAACAGGTGATCGCACGCGGCCGAAGCGAAGAGGACACGCTGGTGACCGTTGTGGTCACGCACCGCGTGGCGCCGGGCCGGGTCGACGACTTCCTCACGTGGCAGAAGAACATCAAGGAGATCGAAAGCAAGTACGCGGGGTTTCGCGGATCAGAGGTATTCCGCCCGATCGAAGGCGTCCAAGACGAGTGGACCATTGCCTATCGATTCGACTCCGCGGCCAACCTGGAAGCCTGGCTGACATCCGCGGACCGCAAGAACCTGTTGGCCGACAATAATTTCGGCGACTTCAATCTGCGCAAGATCGATCACTCGTTCGGCAACTGGTTCGCGTTCAAGGACGATCCCGGGGCGCCGCCGCCGTCTGATTTCAAGACGTCTCTCGCGGTGTGGATGGGCCTGTATCCCACAGTGGTGTTCCTGACCCTAATGACGTCGCCGCTGCACATGCCGCTGTGGCTGGGGATGCTGGTCGGAAACTTCCTGTCCAGCTTCGTCATGAGCTACGTGACCATGCCGTACTACGCCAATCCGCTGGTCGGTTGGTGGCTGAAGCCCAACGCCGTTGCGCGCCAACCTGGTACGAACTGGCGTGGCTTTGCGCTCATCGTCGGAATCAATGTCGTCTGGGCGGTGATCTTCTACCTGGTGACCGTGACATTCTGGACCCTGCCCTGATGTGGGCCCATCTCGCGTGGCGGGTGGATCTAGCGCGAAGATTGAGACCGATTCGTCAGAAGGGGAACCATGGCAACGCAGGTCCACACCGGGCACATCTTCCACATCGCGGGGCGGCCGAAGGTCACCGAGGCGGCCGACGCTCTGGTGTCCATACCGGATGGGGCGCTGGTAGTGGGTGACGACGGCACCATCGTCTACTGCGGCGATCGCGCCGGGCTACCGGGTGAGCACGCGTCGGCGGAGACACGCGAGCACCCCGACGGATACCTGGTGCCGGGATTCGTCGACACCCACATCCACTTCCCGCAGACCTACGCGGGCGACTCCTACGGCGGCGGCCAGCTTCTGGAGTGGCTCAACCTCTGCATCTTCCCGTCGGAGTCGAAGTTCGCCGACCCGGAGTTCGCGCAGCGGGCGGCCGTCGAGTTCACCGAACGGCGCATCGCCGCTGGGACCACCGCCGCGATGGTGTTCGGTTCGGCCTTCCCGCACGCGCAGGATGCGCTGTTCGCCGAAACGCAGAAGGCGGGGCTGCGGATCGTCTCCGGGCGCGGTATCCAGACCCGTGGTGGAGAGACCGCGCAGCCGTTGGTCACCAGCGAAGAGGACGCGATCCGCCTCACCCGTGAGGAGATCGACAACTGGCATGCCGCCGACACCGGCGACGTCGCCACCGCACTGCTGCACGTTGCGATCGTGCCGCGGTTCTCGCTGTCGGTGACCACCGAAACTCTCGCGAATTTGGGCGAGCTGTACGACGAGGTCCGCGACCGCGGTGTCTACGTGCACAGTCACCTCAACGAGAACAACCGGCCCGGCACCGGCGAGGTGGACTCGACGAAGCAGGAATACCAAGTCAATTCGTACCTCGACACCTACGACGGCAAATTCCTGCCGGGGTCCGAGGTCGGAGGCAAGGGCCTACTTGGCCCCCGCACTATCCTCGCGCACTGCGTGCACTGTCAGGACGTCGAACTGGAGAGGATGGCGGAGACTGGGACGTCGATCTCCCACTGCCCGGTTTCCCAGCTCTTCCTCGGATCCGGGACGATGCCATGGAAGCGCACTGTCGCGTCCGGCGTGAACATTTCGGCGGGAACGGATTTCGGCGGTGGTGACGAGTGGCTCGTTCCGCGGGTGCTGGGCGACGCGTTCAAACAGCACATCACTGAGCCTGGTGACGCGGGGGTGTCCATGCATCCCGCGGAGATGCTGTTCATCGGCACTCTGGGAGGCGCGCGGGCCCTCGACATGGAGAACCGGTTCGGCAATTTCGATCTGGGTAAGGAAGCCGATTTCGTCGTCATTGAGCCGGCCGATGCTCTGAAAGGCCTGTTGGAGAACGCTTTCCGGTCACAGGATCCCGAACTCGCACGCGACCAGACCCTGTTCGGCCTGCTGATGGGAATCCGCGAATCGTCCATCGCCGAGGTCTACGTCCAGGGTCGGCGCGTGACGTCGGCGTAGCGAGGTCAGGCATGTCGAAGCGCAGTGGCGATGCCAGTGCCGTGACGTTCTTCCACCGATCGGTGGATGCGGCGGGATTTCGGGCGTGGTCGGCGGATCTCCTGGCTTCTGCGGCCAAGGCGCGCGGCTACCTGGCGGCCCGCGTGTCGGTGCTCGATCAGCCCGAGCTGGATTGGGCGGTGGTGACCACGTTCGGCAACGAGGCGGCGCTGCACGACTGGCTCGACGGCACTGTGCGGGCGGCACTCATCGCTGATGGAGAGGGCCGTGGATTTTGGCGTCGCTCTTCGGATCTGGTGATGCTGGAGGGCGCCGCGTCACCGCCCGGCGTGACCATGTTCACCCACACCGTGATGCCCGGCAGGGAATCTGATTTCGAGGCCGCCCAGGTGGAGTTGACGGCGGTCAGCTCGCTGTTCCCGGGCTACGACGGCACGGCACTGCTTGCCGCCGGTGTCGGTGGGGATTGGGTCTCGATATTGAGGTTCCGTACCGCCCAGCAGCTTTCGGCGTGGATGGCATCGCGGGAGCGTCGAGAGGCACTACCGGAGCTACGGGCCAACCTCGCCGAGGACTTCTTGATCGTCACCAACACCACTCCGTTCGGTACCACCGTTCGGACCGAAGCTGGCACGACGCTGATGACGCCGAATTGGAAGGCGGCGATGATGGTCCTGCTGGTGCTCTACCCGACTGTGATGCTGCTGTCGCGGTTTCTGGGTCCCGTTCTCGACATGGCGGGCGCCCAACCGTGGCTGGCACTGTGGCTATCCCAGGTGTGCAGCGTCTCCCTGATGACGTGGTGGCTGAGTCCGTGGGCGGCCACGCCCTTCCGGCGGTGGCTGGATCCGGTCGACGGGCGAGGTTGGCGCGTCAACGTGGTGGGCGCCAGCGTCGTCCTGTTGATCTACGCCGTCACGCTGATCATCTTCGCGAGTATCAAGTGGCTGCAGTTCTGGGACTTCATGGACTGATCAGTCGTTGCACCAAAGCCAGTGATCCTCCTCGAGGACGAACCTCCAGGTCTCCTCGAACTCGTCGGCGAAGATCTCTCCTGACACGTCCGCCCTGGCGTGGTCGCCGTTGATGTACACCGTGTCGACGATCAGCGAGATCTTGCCGCCGAACTGCAGTGCCTGCCGCATGCTTTCGGCGTCGTCGGGAAACTCCGGTCTCTTGTCCTCGCAGATCAAGCTCAGGAAGCCCGCGGGATCGGCGTCGTTGTAGGCGCTCTCCATCGCCGAAACGGTGTCGCGGATCAACTCTTCGTCCGATGGGCCCACGGTGCCGGACGTCGATGCGAGCAGGACGACGAATACGGTCGCGAACACCGCGACGACACCCGCCGCGGCGATCCACGCCGCGCCGGTGCGACGCGGCGGGGGTGGCTGGTAGTAGCCCGGCGTTATGTACTGCGGTGGGTCGATCGGGCCAGCCGGTTGCCCGGATGGGCCGGCGGGGTGGGTGTTGGCGTAGGCGGGCGGCGATTCGTAGGCCGGCTCGGGGGGTGTCGGCGGGATTGTCGGCGGCCCGTCGTCGACCCACAGGGGCCAGCCCGGCGGCTCCGGTCCCCACCCGAGGTTTGGCTCCCAGCCCGGCTTGGGTGCCCACCCCGGTGGCGGGGGCGGCCAGTTCGGCGGTGGGTTGTAACGCATCCTTCTAGCTTGCGCCTCGTTGCGAGCATCTGGCGAGGCACTTCAGCCGTTTGTGCATGGATCCGCGCGGTTACGCTAAAGTTGAGCGGAATAGACTCAACATTGACGATGTTGATGTGACCGACAAGCATTTTTCATACCCTTTTGAGACGGAAACGGAGGTAGGTGGGGTGGACTCCTTCAACCCGACCACCAAAACCCAGGCGGCGCTGACATCTGCTCTGCAGGCGGCTACCGCCGCAGGCAACCCGCAGATCAAGCCTGCCCATGTGTTGATGGCGTTGCTGACGCAGAACGACGGCATCGCTGCCCCACTGCTGCAGGCGGTCGGAGTTGACCCGGCGACCGTGCGCGCCGAGGCCCAGCACTTCATCGACCGGTTGCCGCGTGCCACCGGCGCGAACTCGTCGCCGCAGCTGGCGCCGGATGCCATCGCGGCCATCACCGCGGCCACCCAGCTCGCCACCGAGATGGACGACCAGTACGTCTCGACCGAGCACTTGCTCGTGGGACTTGCAGGCGGAGACAGCGACACCGCCAAGCTGCTGACCGGCAGCGGTGCGTCGCCCCAGGCGTTGCGCGAAGCCTTCGCCAAGGTACGCGGCAGCGCCCGCGTCACCAGTGCCGATCCCGAAGGCGCCTATCAGGCTCTGGAAAAGTACTCCACCGACCTGACCGCCGCTGCCCGCGAGGGCAAGCTCGACCCGGTGATCGGGCGCGACAACGAGATTCGTCGCGTCGTGCAGGTGTTGAGCCGGCGCACCAAGAACAACCCGGTGCTGATCGGCGAGCCCGGCGTCGGCAAGACGGCGATCGTCGAGGGCCTGGCCCAGCGCATCATCGCGGGCGACGTCCCGGAGAGCCTGCGCGACAAGACCCTCGTGTCCCTCGACTTAGGCGCGATGGTCGCGGGTGCCAAGTACCGCGGTGAATTCGAGGAGCGCCTCAAGGCCGTCCTCGACGACATCAAGAACTCCGCTGGCCAGATCATCACGTTCATCGATGAGTTGCACACCATCGTGGGCGCGGGCGCCACCGGCGAGTCGGCGATGGATGCGGGCAACATGATCAAGCCGATGCTGGCTCGCGGCGAACTGCGCCTGGTAGGCGCCACCACGCTCGACGAGTACCGCAAGTACATCGAGAAGGATGCCGCTCTCGAACGCCGGTTCCAACAGGTACTGGTGGGCGAACCGTCCGTCGACGACACCGTGGGAATCCTGCGCGGCCTCAAGGACCGTTACGAGGTGCACCACGGCGTGCGGATCACCGACTCCGCGCTGGTCGCCGCCGCCACCCTGTCCGACCGCTACATCACGTCGCGCTTCCTGCCTGACAAGGCCATCGACCTCGTCGACGAGGCCGCGTCGCGGCTCCGCATGGAGATCGACTCCCGGCCGGTGGAGATCGACGAGGTCGAACGCCTGGTACGTCGCCTCGAGATCGAGGAGATGGCGCTGGCCAACGAGGACACAGCGGAGGACTCGGCTCATCATGACCGGCTCGTCAAGCTGCGGTCCGAGCTGGCCGACTACAAAGAGAAGCTTGCGGAGCTCACGACCCGGTGGCAGAACGAGAAGAGCGCGATCGCTGTCGTCCGCGACCTCAAGGAGCAGCTCGACACGTTGCGCGGTGCAGCCGACCGCGCCGAGCGCGACGCCGACCTAGCCAAAGCCGCCGAGCTGCGCTACGGGCGCATCCCGGAGGTGGAGAAGAAGCTCGATGCGGCCATCCCGACCGCCGTAGCCCAGGAAAACCTCATGCTTAAGGAGGAGGTCGGCCCCGACGACATCGCCGACGTGGTGGCCGCGTGGACCGGAATCCCCGCCGGGCGGATGCTCGAAGGTGAGACCGCCAAGCTGCTGCGCATGGAAGACGAGCTGGGCAAGCGGGTCGTCGGCCAACGCAAGGCCGTGCAGGCAGTGTCCGACGCGGTGCGTCGGACCAGGGCAGGCGTCGCCGACCCCAACCGACCCACCGGATCGTTCCTGTTCCTCGGACCGACCGGCGTCGGCAAGACCGAACTCGCGAAGGCGTTGGCGGACTTCCTGTTCGACGACGAGCGCGCGATGGTCCGCATCGACATGAGCGAGTACGGCGAAAAGCATTCTGTCGCAAGGCTCGTCGGTGCGCCTCCGGGCTACATCGGCTACGACCAGGGCGGCCAGCTAACCGAAGCGGTGCGCCGACGTCCGTACACGGTGGTGCTGTTCGACGAGGTGGAGAAGGCCCACCCGGACGTGTTCGACGTGTTGTTGGCTGTGCTCGACGAGGGCAGGCTCACCGACGGGCAGGGTCGCACGGTCGACTTCCGAAACACCATCCTCATCCTGACGTCCAACCTCGGGTCGGGCGGTACCGAGGAGCAGGTGATGGCGGCCGTGCGGGCCGCGTTCAAGCCGGAGTTCATCAACCGCCTCGACGATGTGCTGATCTTCGACGCGCTCGATCCCAGCGAGCTGGTCCAGATCGTCGACATCCAGCTCGGGCAGCTGCAGAAACGGCTGCGGCAACGTCGGCTGGAGCTCGAGGTGTCGCTGCCTGCCAAGAAGTGGTTGGCCGACCGCGGGTTCGACCCGCTCTACGGCGCCCGGCCGCTGCGCAGGCTGGTCCAGCACGCCATCGGCGACCAGCTGGCCAAGTTGCTGCTGGCAGGCGACGTGCATGACGGCGACCTGGTTCCCGTCAATGTCAGCCCCGACGGCGACTCGCTGATTCTGGGCTGAGCGGCTACCGAAGGCCCTCGCCGGTGGGGTTGAACCGCAGGCGGGGGCTTTCTGTGCATGCGAAAACAAACGATGGGCGAGATCTCTCGCGCAGATGGTGCGCCATGTAACCCGGTTGTGACCTGCTGCCCTTCTCGCATCCGCGGGCTGAGCAGATAAGCTAGGGGCAATGGTCCCCCTCTGGTTTACGCTGGCCGCACTCTGCTTCGTTGGTGCTGGCGTGTTGCTGTACGTGGACCTCGGGCGCCGTCGTGGTCTGGGCCGCCGCCGCAAGTCGTGGGCGAAGTCGCACGGATTCGACTACGAGCCCGAGTCCACCGAGATCCTCAAGCGCTGGAAGCGCGGCATCATGTCCACTGTCGGCGACGTGACGGCGCGCAACGTCGTCCTCGGCCAGATTCGTGGCGAGGCCGTGTTCATCTTCGATCTCGACGATGTGGCCACCGTCATCGCGCTGCACCGCAAGGTCGGCACCAACGTCGTCGTCGACCTGCGTCTCAAGGGTTTCAAAGAGCCGCAGGAAAGTGACATCTGGCTGCTGGGCGCCATCGGGCCGCGGCTGGTGTACTCCACCAACCTCGACGCGGCGCGACGCGCCTGTGACCGCCGGATGGTCACGTTCGCCCACACGGCGCCCGATTGTGCCGAGATAATGTGGAACGAGCAGAACTGGACGCTGATCAGCATGCCCGTGACCAGTACCCGAGCCCAATGGGATGAGGGTCTGCGGACGGTGCGGCAGTTCAACGACCTGCTGCGGGTGCTGCCACCGCTGCCCGCTCCGCAATCTGCGCTTCCCAATCCGGCTCGGCGCAATGGGTCGCCCAGCGGTCCCCGAGCGTCCGCCGACGCGCCCCAGGAACCCCCGGCCAGCCGCAGCGAGACCGCGCCCAGGCGCGCGGAGGCCCGTCCAGACGGCCGGTACAGCGCCCGTGGCGCCGAGCAGAGCCACCGGCCCGAACCCGTGACCCGGCGCTCTCCGCAGCAGCAGCTGCGCAATGGCCGCGAGGCGACGCAGCACCAGCGTTGAGTTGCCAGGTGATTTGACGCGATCGTAAATGCTGGTGCGGGACGGTTACCCAGGGTTGGGTACGCTGTGCTGATGCCACGTGAGGTCGCGCTGATCACCGGCCCTACCGCGGGGCTCGGTGCTGGTTGTGCCCGGCGTTTTGCCGCCTGCGGCTACGACGCGGTCCTGGTGGCGCGCGACATGGACCGGCTCGTGCCTCGCGGTCTCGTGCGTGCCGCCACCAAAGCGATGGGCAATGGCCGTGGCCGCACCTGAACTCACACCGTCGGACCGCGACGAGCTCGCCACCCTCGTCCGGCGGCTGGCCGTCGTATTTGGGCGTGTGACGCTGTCGTCGGGCAAGGAAGCCGACTATTACGTCGACCTGCGCCGCGTCACACTGCAACATCAGGCGTCGCGCCTGATCGGCAGACTCGTCCGGGAGCTGACAGCTGACTGGGACTACGCGGCGGTCGGGGGGCTGACGTTGGGCGCCGATCCCGTCGCCACCGCTGTGATGCATGCGCCGGGCTCTCCGATCGACGCGTTCGTCGTTCGGAAAGCCGTGAAAGAGCACGGTATGCAGCGACTCATCGAGGGTTTCGACGTGGCGGGACAGAACGTCCTTGTGGTGGAGGACACCAGCACCACCGGCGGGTCGGCTCTGACGGCCGTGCACGCGGTGCGTGACGCTGGTGGGCACGTCGTCGGGGTAGTGACGGTCGTCGATCGGGCTACCGGCGCCGCCGAGGCCATCGAGGCCGACGGTACGCCGTACCGCAGTGTGCTGGGATTGGAAGACCTCGGCTTGGCGGCAGGCTAGTCCTCAATCGGTCCTGTTCGGCAAGGGTGATCAGGTTGCGGTTGCGGTCGAACCGTAGGCGGCGGAATGTGGTGTGAGGTTGGGCTGACCGTGATGATGGGTGCCATGAACTTTGCTGCCCCCGCTGTGCCCGCAAGGCGAGATCAACCAGGCGATGCAGGGCGCGGCGGGGTCGGTGGTGGGTGCGCACGCGGGGGTGTGGAGTACACGTGACTGAGGTGATGGGGCCGACCGAGTGGGGGGAGTCTCCCAACGGCGTGGGGCGGTGGGACGGCCCGCTGCCCGACGATCCACGCTACGACCCGGAGTTGCTGCGCGACGGCGACAGACGCAACGTCGTCGACGCGTACCGGTACTGGACGCGGGCGGCGATCATCGCCGATATCGACACGCGCAGACACCCGCTGCACATCGCCATCGAGAACTTCGGCAACGACGCGAACATCGGGGCGGTGGTGCGCACCGCCAACGCGTTCGCGGTCGACACGGTGCACATCGTCGGGCGTCGCCGCTGGAATCGCCGCGGCGCGATGGTCACCGATCGCTATCAGCGGCTGCGCCACCACGACGGCACCGCGGAGTTGCTGCAGTTCGCCGACGTCGCAGGGCTGGCCGTGGTGGCGGTGGACAACGTGCCAGGGGCGGTCCCGCTGGAGGACTCCGAACTGCCAAGGGACTGTCTGCTGGTCTTCGGCCAGGAGGGTCCCGGCATCACCGACGACACGAGAATCGGTGCGGCCATGACCGTCTCGATAGCTCAGTTCGGTTCGACGCGCAGCATCAACGCCGCCGTCGCCGCAGGTATCGCCATGCACACCTGGATCCGGCAACACGCCGACATTTCTGCCGCCTGGTAAGGCAGGATGCCAGGCATGGACCAGGTATGGGCTAACCGCGCCGCCAGCTCCGAAGCCGCGATCACCCAACGCAATCTCCGCCGATTGTGGGGACTTCCCGGCACCCAGCTGGCGGTGGTGGCGTGGCCGGATCCGATCCCACGCGACCGTTACTTCGGCCGCTGGGGCTACTGGTGGCAGGCGCACGTGATCGACCTGCTCGTCGACGCGCAGGTGCGGGACCCGCAGGCGGCGCGGCAGAAGAGCCTCGAACGCCAGATCCGGGCGCACCGGATCCGTAACGCCGGCAAGTGGACCAACAGCTACTACGACGATATGGCGTGGCTGGCACTGGCGCTGGAACGCGCCGGGCGGTTGGCGGGTGTGGCCCGACCCAAGGCCATGGCGGCTCTCGCCGAACAGTTCATGCGGGCGTGGGTGCCCGAGGACGGGGGCGGTATCCCGTGGCGCAAGCAAGACCAGTTCTTCAACGCCCCGGCTAACGGTCCCGCCGCCATTTACCTGGCCCGCGTCGGCGAGCTGCGCCGCGCCCAGCAGATGGCGGACTGGATCGACGAGACTCTCCTCGACCCTGACCACCATCTGATCTACGACGGCATCAAGGGTGGGTCGATCGTGTCCGCCGAATACAGCTATTGCCAGGGCGTGGTGCTGGGGCTGGAGACCGAACTGGCCATCCGCACCACCGACCCCGAGCCGCACCTGCGGGTGCAGCGATTGGTCGCCGCGGTCTCCAAGGAGATGTCGACCGACGGTGTCATCTCCACCGGGGGCGGTGGCGACGGAGGGCTGTTCAACGGGGTGTTGGCCCGCAATCTGGCTCTGGTGGCGGTGAACCTGCCCGGCGAATCGCCCGATGACGTCGCCGCCCGAGAGACCGCACGCTCGCTGGTGCTGAAATCCGCCCAGTCCTTGTGGGACTACCGGCAGACCGTCGACGGTCTGCCGGTCTACGGGCCTTTTTGGAACAGGGCCGCCCAGGTGCCGAAGGGCGGCGGTAAGGAAGCGGAGTTCACCGGCGGCGCCGTCAACGAATCCGAGGTTGCCGAGCGCGATCTGGCGGTTCAGTTGTCGGGGTGGATGTTGATGGAAGCCGCGTACGCGGTGGAGGAGGGAGTGGCGTCTTGAGTTCGTCCACGCTGGCGGAGCCCGGTGGCTGGAATCCCGACCCGCAGACGGTCGTGAACGCCAACATCACGGCGTTTCTCGCGTGGTTGCAGGAGACGAGGCGATCGAGCGCTACCGACTATCCATCGCTGTGGGCATGGTCGATCGACGATATCGCCCAGTTCTGGCAGGCGGTGTGGGACTACTTCGACGTCCTAGCGTACGACACACCCGAGACCACGCTTGCGGGCCAGGAGATGCCGGGCGCCCAATGGTTTCCGGGTGCCACGCTGAACTACGTCGACCAGGTGTTCCGGCACATCACCGACGAGCGTCCCGCGATGGTGGTGGCCGGCGAGGACGGCGCCGTCGAATGGTCATGGGAGAGGTTGCGGCGCGAGACCGCCACATTCGCGGCGTATCTGCGCAACGTCGGCGTGACCGAGGGCGACCGCGTGGTCGGCTATCTGGGCAATATCGGCGAAGCGGTGGTCGCGTTCCTGGCCGCAGCGAGCCTCGGCGCCACCTGGGCGGTGTGCAACCAGGACCTCGCGGTCGGCGGCGTCCTCGCCCGGCTCGGCCAGCTCGAACCCACTGTGCTGGTGGTGGCCGACGGCCCGGTGTATGCGGGCAAGAAGCGGGACAAGGGTGCCGAGATCGCTGAGATCCGTTCGCAATTGCCCACGGTGAAGGCGACGGTGGTGGTGCCGCGCATCGGCTCGGAGGCCCCTCCTGGTGCCATCAGCTGGGCCGAGGCAACAGCGGGCGACGCGGCACTCACGTCCACCCCGGTGCCGTTCGCGCACCCACTATGGGTGCTGTTCTCCTCGGGCACCACCGGCAAACCGAAAGGTATCGTGCACGGCCACGGCGGGGTGCTGCTGGAACACCTCAAGTACCTCAGCTTGCAGCTGGACCTGCGCGCGGATGAACGGTTCTGCTGGCAGTCCTCCACCAGTTGGATGATGTGGAATTTCCTGGTCGGCGGTCTGCTGGTCGGCTCGACGATCGTGCTCTACGACGGCAGCCCGACCTATCCGCGCACCGATTCGATGTGGCAGGTGGTCGCCGAGCACAAGGTGGCGGCATTCGGTGCAGGCGCAGGCTATTTCCTGGCGTGCGCGAAAGAGGAACTGCATCCCGGCAAGAAGTACGACCTGGAGGCGCTGCGGTCGGTGGGATCCACCGGATCGCCGCTGCCAGCATCGGGCTTCCGCTGGATCCAGGACGGCGTCGGTCGGCCGGTGCCTGTGCAATCGTGCAGCGGCGGAACCGATGTGGTGACGGCGTTCATCGGCAGCGCCCCGCTCGTGCCGATCCGCCCGGGTGAGTTGGCGTGCCTGTGTCTCGGCGCCGATATCCAGGCCTGGGTCTGCGACGGGGAAGGGGGCGGGGGAGAGCCACGAGGCCGTCCCGTCGTCGACGAGGCCGGCGAGCTCGTGATCATCCAGCCGATGCCGTCGATGCCGGTGTTCTTCTGGGACGACGACGATGGAAGTCGTTATCAAGGTGCATATTTCGATAAGTACCCTGGGGTCTGGTGTCATGGCGACTGGCTCACCATCACCGACCGCGGCTCGGTGGTCGTCCACGGCCGCAGCGACGCCACGTTGAACCGTCACGGCGTGCGGATGGGCAGCGCCGAGATCTACAACGCGGTCGAGGGGATGCCGGAGATCGCCGACTGCCTGGTGATCGGTGTGGAGAAGGACGACGGCGACTACTGGATGCCGCTGTTCATCGCGCTCAACGACCAAGCCGAGCTCACCGACGACCTTCGTTCCCGGATCACCACCGCGATCCGCACCTACGCCTCGCCGCGCCATGTGCCAGACGACGTCATCGCAGTGGCAGGCATCCCTCGCACGATGACGGGCAAGCGTCTGGAGATCCCGATCAAGAGAATCGTCCTCGGGGCGGCGCCCGAGACCGTCGTCACACCCAGCGCCGTGGACCGTCCTGAGCTACTCGCAGAGTTCGCGCGATACACACTGAAGCCGTGAGTGAGTCGCCCACCCAGGAATCGAAGTCGGAGAACATCGCGGCAGCACTGCTGCTCGTGTTCACGGTCGCCGCGATCGCGTGGGCGAATTCGCCATGGACGGAGACGTATTCGCAGTTCTGGGACACCGACCTCGGTTTCGTCGCGGGCAATCTGCATGCTGAGATCAGCGTCAAACACCTGGTCAACGACGGGTTGATGGCGTTCTTCTTCTTCGCCGTGGGTCTCGAGGTCAAGAGCCAGTTCACCATCGGCGACCTAACCGACCGCTCGCGCGCAGCGGTGCCCGTCGTCGCCGCGATCGCCGGTCTGATCCTGCCCGCGGTGATCTTCCTGGTGCTTAACCCCAGCGGCGAGAACGCCCAGGCGTGGGGTGTCGTGATATCCACGGACACGGCGTTCCTGGTCGGTGCGTTGGCGGTGATCAAACCGAAGAGCCCGGCGCGGCTGCGGATCTTCCTGCTGACTCTCGCCATCGTCGACGACGTCGGTGCGCTGCTTGCTATCGCGCTGTTCTACTCCGAGGACGTGGACGTGACGGCGCTGGTGATCGCTTTCGCGGCGATCGTCGCCCTGTCTCTGGTGCGGCTCCTCCCGGTCGGCAGGGGGCCGACCTACGCGGTGCTGGCTGTCGTGCTGTGGTTCGCGCTCTATGTCGGGGGCGTGCATCCCACGCTGGCGGGAGTGGCTGTGGCGCTGGCTATCCCGGTGTTCACACCGGAACGCCAACGAGTAGAGGCCGCCGTGGACGTGATCCGGGCCTTCCGGCAGTCGCCGAACTCCGAGTACGCCAGGGCGGCCAGTCGCAGCCTGCGCGACTCCCTGTCGATCAACGAACGGCTGCAGACGGCGTTCGCGCCCTACGTCTCATTCCTGGTACTACCCGTCTTCGCGCTCGCCAACGCCGGGGTGCGCCTCGACTCCCAGACCTTGTCCGACGCGATGCGCTCGTCGTTGACCTGGGGCATCGTCGCGGGGCTCGTGGTGGGCAAACTGGTCGGCATCACCGCGGCAACCGCCGCCGTGCGGGCAAGCGGCTATGGCCGGCTGGCGCCGGGTCTTACCCTGCGGCGTATCGCCGGTGGTGCAGCCCTGTCCGGAATCGGTTTCACCATCGCGCTTTTCATCGTCGAGCTGGCCATCGACGATCCACATCGCCAAGACCTCGCGCGCGTCGGCGTCCTGATGGCGTCGGTGCTGGCCTTCGCGTTGGGGTGGGCGATCTTCCGGCTCACCGACTGGCTGAGCCCGCCGACCGCAGTGGGGGCGACGCTGCTGCGGCCCGTCGACTCCGACCGCGACCACATCCGAGGAAACCCGCAGGGGCCGCTGACCTTGGTGGAATACGGCGATTTCGAGTGCCCCTTCTGCAGCCGGGCCACCGGTTCCATCGACGAGGTGCGCGAGTACTTTGGCGACGAACTGTGTTACGTATGGCGGCATTTCCCGCTACAGACCGCCCACCCGCATGCGTTCGGAGCGGCCAAGGCCTACGAAGCGGCGGGGCGGCAGGGCAAACGCACGGAGATGGGCACGATCCTGTTCGACAACCAGCAGAACCTCGAGTGGGACGACATCTACCGCTACGCCAACGCGATCGGCCTCGACCTCGACGAGTTCAACAACGACGTCCACTCGCTCGAGGTCCGCCACCGCGTCGAGGACGACCTGCAGGACGCCGAGGAGATGGACCTCAACTCCACCCCGACGTTCTTCGTGTGCGGCAAGCGGCATCTCGGCCCGTTCGATGCCGCCAGCCTGATCCGGGCACTGGAGACAGGTCGCCCGCAACCGGCGCCCGAGCGCTAACTTGGTGACGTGCAGGACGTGCTGAGCGACCTCCTCGCCATCTGGCGTGCCGGTGGCACGGCCGGTGTGGGCACGGTGGTGCGCACGTTCCGTTCGGCGCCACGGCCAACGGGTGCGTCCATGATCGTCGCGCCCGACGGCGCGGTCAGCGGATCGGTGTCCGGCGGTTGCGTGGAAGGCGCCGTGTACGAGCTGGCCACCGAAGTGGCGGCCGACGGCACGCCACGGCTGCAGCGTTACGGCGTCAGCGATGACGACGCGTTCGCGGTGGGGCTGACCTGCGGGGGCATTCTGGACGTGTTCGTCGAGCCGGTGTCACAAGCCGGCTTTCCCGAGTTCGGCGATATCGCAGACGACATCGCCGAACACCGGCCCGCCGCCGTCGCCACCGTCATCGCTCACCGGGACCCCGCGTGGGTGGGTCGCCGCCTCGTGATCCGGCACGACAGCGTCAGCGGCACGCTCGGGTCGGTCCGCGCCGACGACGCCGTCAGCGACGACGCCAGGGGACTGCTGGCGTCTGGTCGCAGTGAAGTGCTCACCTATGGGCCCGACGGGCAGCGCCGCGGCGACGGCATGGAAGTGTTCGTCGCCAGCCATGCGCCGCGCCCGAGAATGCTCGTGTTCGGTGCCATCGACTTCGCCGCGGCGGTGGCGCAGCAGGGCGCGTTACTCGGTTACCGCGTCACGGTGTGCGACGCCAGGCCGGTGTTCGCGACGTCGGCGCGGTTCCCGACCGCCGACGAAGTGGTCGTCGACTGGCCACACCGGTACCTGGCCGCCGAAGCCGACCGCGGCGCCGTCGACTCCCGCACCGTGCTGTGCGTGCTCACCCACGACCCGAAGTTCGATGTGCCTTTGCTCGAGGTCGCCCTGCGACTGCCGCGGGCAGCCTACGTTGGCGCCATGGGGTCGCGGCGCACCCACGACGCCCGGATGCAGCGGTTGCGTGACGCGGGTCTGACCGATGCCGAACTCGCACGGCTGGCCAGCCCGATCGGACTCGACCTCGGCGCCCGCACCCCCGAGGAGACGGCGGTGTCGATCGCGGCGGAGATCATCGCGCGCAGATGGGGTGGTGGTGGCAGGCCCCTCGGTGAGGTCGGCGGACCGATCCACCACACAGCGGGCTCCGAGGTTCCCGTAGGGTCAGGCGATACCCACGCCGAAAGCTCTTGACCGCTTTGACCATTCGAGAACGCATGGCCAGCGACGGGCGAACGTGCACGGATCGACTTCCCCGCCTCTAGAGCTAGGACGGCTGCTCGGCGGTGCCGAGGTTCTTGGCGTTGCGGCGCCGTTTGTACCACTCCCACACCATCGGCAGCACCGACACCACGACGATGGCGACGAAGATCGGCTCGAGCAGGTCCTGGACGATCGTGAAGTTGCCCAGCCAGTAGCCGAGCAGGGTGATGCTGACGCCCCACAGCACAGCGCCGATGACGTTGAACAGGAAGAAGACGGGGTAACTCATCTTGGCTGCGCCCGCGGTGATGGGTGTCAGCGTCCGCACGATGGGCACAAACCGCGCGATGACGATCGCGAACGGTCCGCGTTGCTCGAAGAACAGATGTGCCTCGTCCAGATACCGCTGCTTGAGGAATCGCGCCTTCGGCTTGAACATCGACGTGCCGATGTAGCGGCCGATCCAGTACCCCACCTGGCTGCCCGCGACGGCGGCGATCGGAATGAAGATCAGCAGTTGCCAGAGAACGAAGCTCGCCTGCGTGGTCGTGCCGTCCTTGGCAGCAGCCGAGCCGGTCGCAGCCAGCAAGCCGGCCACGAATAAGAGGGAATCGCCAGGCAGCACCGGGAACAGCACACCGGACTCGACGAAGACGACGACCAGCAGGCCGATCAGCGCCCACGCGCCGAAGTAACCGATGAGCTTCACCGGATCCAGGAAATCGGGCATGAGCGCGAGGTTGGTTACAGCGGGATCAGACGTCGCGGCGGCGAGCACAGCCTCGGACTGGTAAGCGAGGAACACCGGGCCAAGGGTACCCGGGGTGTTGCGGGTTGGACTCGACGCGAATATTCGCAGCCGGCGGCGCAGGCCGCGCAGGCCTAGGCCGCGGTGGAGGAAGGCCGTGCGCGATACAGGATGGGTGCGTCCGACGGGCCGTCGCCGGTATCGCCGTTGAGCCACTCGGCGATGGCGTCGACCGGCCGCCCTGCAACTGTGCCCCATCGGACAGGCCCGCACAATGACAGGCGCAGCGAGAAAAGTCAGACTTGCCAGCCGCGCCGAATCTGCTGCCAATCGCGCCCCTCGCCTACGCAGCGTCACCCGAAGTTGGGATACTGACTCCTACATCGCTTGCCGCAGTCCAGTGGAGAGGAACGTGCCATGCCCATCGCAACCCCCGAGGTTTACGCAGAGATGCTGGCCCGCGCCAAGGAACACGCCTTCGCGTTTCCGGCCGTCAACTGCGTCGGCTCCGAGAGCATCAATGCCGCCATCAAGGGATTCGCCGACGCCGGGAGCGACGGCATCATCCAGTTCTCCACCGGCGGAGCCGAATTCGGTTCCGGCCTGGGGGTCAAGGAGATGGTCACCGGCGCGGTGGCGCTGGCGGAGTTCGCGCACGTGATCGCCGATAAGTACTCGATCACGGTGGCGCTGCACACCGACCACTGCCCGAAGGACAAGCTGGACACCTACGTGCGTCCGTTGCTGGCCATCTCGGCCGAGCGCGTCGCGGCTGGCCGCAATCCGCTGTTCCAATCGCACATGTGGGACGGCTCGGCGGTACCCATCGACGAAAACCTCTCTATCGCGCAGGAACTGCTGAAGGCCGCCGCGGCCGCGAAGATCATCCTCGAAATCGAGATCGGAGTGGTGGGCGGCGAAGAAGACGGCGTCGAAGCCGAGATCAACGACAAGCTGTACACCACGGCCGAGGACTTCGAGAAGACCGTCGACGCGCTGGGGGTGGGCGAGCACGGCAAATATCTGCTCGCCGCTACGTTCGGCAACGTGCACGGTGTCTACAAGCCGGGCAACGTGGTGCTCAAACCCGAGGTGCTCGCCGAGGGGCAGCGGGTGGCCTCGGCGAAACTCGGCCTGGCCGAGGGCTCCAAGCCGTTCGATTTCGTCTTCCACGGCGGATCGGGTTCGTTGAAGTCCGAGATCGAGGATTCGCTGAACTTCGGCGTGGTGAAGATGAACGTCGACACCGACATGCAGTACGCGTTCAGCAGGCAGATCGCGGGCCACTTCTTCAGCAACTACGACGGCGTACTCAAAGTGGACGGCGAGGTGGGCGACAAGAAGGCCTACGACCCGCGCAGCTACCTGAAGAAGGCCGAGGCGGGGATGTCGGCGCGGGTCATCGAGGCCTGCAACGACCTGCACAGCGCGGGCCGCAGCGTGTCGGCGAGCTAACGCAAGCGCTGCAGGTCGACCGGTGCGCGCGCCAGGTTGATCTGCGGAAACGGCTTTGCGAGGTACCCGCAGTCTCAGGCTAAGTGCTCACCCGACGGGGCCCTGGCAGATCTTCCACTGGTTATCACGGAACTGCAGGTCGAAGCTGCGGGTGGACCGCACTTCGGATGCTTTTGCCATGAATGTCGTGACGTTGGCTTCGGCGTGCTCACCGTTGATCACCACCTGGTCGATGCTGGCTACCACCGGATACTCTTCGGCCGCGGTTACCCGCTCATGGAGGGCGAGCCAGGCACCGTCGTCGACGTTGACGTAGTTCTCGAGGGTCTCTCCACAGGTGAGGCTGCGTATCGCAGCAAGGTCGCCCTTTTTGATGGCGGTATCGAACTGTGTGATGGCGTCCCTGACGAGGTCTTCCTGCGAGACCACAGGCGCCTTGTCCCGCGTCAACAGCGCCGTGGCGAGGGCGGCGACGGCCACCAGCGCCGCGATCACCAGCAGCACCGCAACGACCCAGCCCCAGCTGCGTTTACGCGCTGGCGGCTTGTCCTCGCCGCGGGCCGGAATTGCTTGGGGCGCCGCAGTCTTGGTGGGCTGCTCCTGGGTGCGTGGCGGTACTGCGGCCGCGAACACCTCGGTCTCGGGTTCGGGCGTCGGCTCCATCCGTTGCGTGGAACCGTCGAATCCCGACGGTGCGCTGTAGCGCCGCTCCGGGTCGGGCGCCGGCCCCGCTACCTTGGCATTGGCGAACACCTCGGTGACCGGTTCGTCCAGGGGCGCGGGGGCAACGGGTCGACGGATCACTTCGGTGACGCGCTCATCCGGCGGGGGAGTTGCCGGCCGTCCGACGGTAGCGGCGAGGACTTCCGTCTTGGGAGCGTCGTCGTGGGTCTCCGCGCCATCCTGCGCAACAGAATCGGCATCAGCGTAGCGCCCGTCGCTGCGGGCGGTTTCGGTGGTGGCCGATTCGTCGTAGGCGTCGGACCCTGAAACAACTCCGGGGTCGCTTTCCTGCCCTCCGGCCTGATTTCCCGGGTTCGACATTCCTGCTGGCACCTTTCGTGATCGTGGTCGGCGTGGTGCACCAATGCGACCGCTGCTGACCCTAGCGCTTGCTCCCCATGGTGCACCGGGCGGTCAGTCGGTGGGGCCACGTTGCACAATGACTTCATGACGCCGATGGGTGACCTGCTCGGACCGGACCCGGTGCTTCTTCCCGCAGACGGTGAGGCCGAGGCCGAACTGCTTGCAGGAGAGAATCCCTCAATTGTGGCTGCCGCGCATCCCGCGGCCTCGGTGGCATGGGCCACGTTGGCCGAGGAGGCTCTCGCCGACGACAAGGCGATCACCGCGTACGCCTATGCCCGCACCGGGTACCACCGCGGGCTCGACCAGCTGCGTCGCAACGGGTGGAAGGGCTTCGGCCCCGTGCCGTACTCGCATGAGCCCAACCGCGGTTTCCTGCGGTGCGTCGCCGCGCTGGCCAAGGCTGCCGAAGCGATCGGCGAGATGCCCGAATACGCGCGTTGCCTGGATCTGCTCGACGACTGCGATCCTGCCGCGGGCGGCGAGCTTGGTCTGGCTTAACACCGGTCAGCAGTCGGCGTGACAATCGGTTGCAGGCGGTTCCACCTGCACGGTCGCATGATCCAGACCGCGTGCGGCGAGGACGGCACGCGCGTCGGTGAGTACCGACGCCGATTCGCGACTCGACGTCAGGTGCGCGGTCGCCATGTCCTTGCCGGGCACGAGCGTCCATACATGTAGGTCATGCACCTCGGTGACACCGTCCAGGGCGCAGAGCGCGGCGCGCAGTTCGTCGACGTCGATATGAGCGGGCGACGACTCCGACAGGATGCGCAGCGCCGACCTGGCCAGCGAGATCGCTCGCGGCAGCACCCACAGCGCCACCAGGACGGCGACGACGACGTCGGCGTACGGCCAACCGGTGGTGACGGTGACGATGCCCGCAACGAGTATGCCGATGCTGCCGACGGTGTCGGCGACGACCTCCATGTACGCGCCTTTGACCGCGAGGCTGTCCTGGGACTGGGAGCGCAGCAGCAGCACGACGACGGCGTTGGCCGCCAGCCCCGCCACGGCGACGATGATCATCGGCACCCCGGGGACATCTGGCGCGTCCCCGATTCGTTGGTAGGCCTCGTAGAGGATGAACGTGGCCACACCGAGCAGCAGGACCGCGTTGGCTACCGCGGTGAACACCTCTGCGCGGTGCCACCCGTAGGTACGCCCCGGGGAGGCGCTACCGCGACGGGCCAGCAGCACCGCTGTGAGGCCCATAAACATCGCCACCAGATCGGTCAGCATGTGCGCCGCGTCGGCCAGCAGGGCGATGGAGTCGATCCACAGTGCAGTGACCAGTTCCAGCACGAAGAATCCCGCCAGAATGGCCGCCGCGATTATCATTCGGCTCACGCGCGTGTCGGCGTCCCCGTGGCTACGCCCATGATCGTGTCCCGCACCCATATCTGGAATATATGCGAAAAGTCGCATATGTCGCAAGGGTTCGGTTGTGTCGATGAGGGCCCAGGTCTAGAACCAAGCGCTCCAGAAGCGGGTCAGTGCCGCTCCGAGGCTGATCAGGTTCGGATCGCCGCCCAGCCCGCTCGGTACCCCAGAGAGGTCGAAGAACCAGAACACGACCGAGAAGAAGACCTGATTGACCGGCGGTGCGATAAGCAGGATCAACAGGATGAAGAAAGCGAACTGCTTGGCAGGCTGCAATGCGCGCTGCGTGTCAGGGCTTAGATGCGGCTCCAGCGCGCCGTACCCGTCAAGTCCGGGGATAGGCAACAGATTTAGTACCACGGCCGTCACCTGGAGAAAGCCCAGGAAGGCCATTCCGCCCCAGAACACCAGATGTTCCAGGTCCCAGAACGCCGCGGTCAGCGCCAGCAAAAGGATCGCCACGACGAGGTTGGCGAAGGGACCCGCCAAGCTCACAGCCGTCCGCTGCCTGGCGCCCATGTACTCCGTCCGCAGGTAGACCGCCCCACCGGGAAAGCCGATTCCGCCCAGAGCGAGGAACACCAGTGGCAAGCCGATCGACAGCAGTGGATTGCTGTATTTGAGCGGGTTGAGCGTCAGGTAGCCACGGACGGCGACGTCGTGGTCGCCGTATCGCCACGCGGTGTAGGCGTGCCCGAACTCGTGCAAGCAGAGGGAGACGACCCAGCCCGCGAGCACGAAGACGAAGACCCCGACGTAGGCCAGTGGAGTGCGCGTGGACGCGGCCAACCAGGCGAGGCCGCCGCCGCCGGCCGTCAACGCGACGATGGCCAGGAAGATCGGGCTGGGACGGACCGACTGGCCGACCGGGCGGATGTTCACCTTGTCGAAGTTACCCGAGGTCAGCCCACCCGCAGCCAGCCCTGGGTGTGGCGGTAGAACGTCGAACGGCGCACCGTACGCGGCCCGGTGACGGCGTCGCGCACGACGACGGCGCCCGCGGTGCCCAGTTGCGCGGCGCGCCCGACTACCCAGTGAGTGCCGAAACCGACGGGCCGTCGTCCGCCGCTGACGATGGTCGCGCGCAACCCGGGCAGCGTCGAGGTGGGTTCGATCCTGACTCCGGCGGCGGTTCCGTCGAACAACACGGTGTCGTCGACGATCCCCTCACCTTCCAGCAGGCTCGACCCGTCGACAGGCAGCCAGTAGGCCGCCCCGGCGAGGGCGTAGCCCGTGTCGTCACGGATCAGCGGGATGCGTTGAGCTGTTGCATTTCTGGCGCGAGCTGCGGTACGGGCCCCGGTGGCATGGGCCACCTCGACGTCGAGCCGCTCGGTGCGCATCAATCGGGTCAGGACGGCGGCTAAGTCGGCGGCAGCGCCCACCACGATCACCCGGCCGGCTCCCCCTGCAACGTCGTCGACACCCGTCGCGTCTACGACGTCGGCGGTTGGCATGCCTCGCAGCGTGCGGGGTACAGGGCGGCCGCCGAACAGCAGCACAACGGGTTCAGGTGGGTGCACACTCGCTCCTGGGAAAAACTGCCCGAAAAACTCAGCTAAGGTAGCTCACCGGCTGGACCACAATTAAGCGGGAGAAATGCCATGCCGGCAATCGTCCTCATCGGCGCCCAGTGGGGCGACGAGGGCAAAGGTAAGGCCACCGATCTACTCGGTGGGCGTGTGCAGTGGGTCGTGCGTTACCAGGGGGGTAACAACGCAGGTCACACCGTTGTTCTCCCGACGGGCGAGAATTTTGCGCTACACCTCATCCCGTCGGGCATCCTGACGCCAGGCGTTACCAACGTGATCGGCAACGGCGTGGTCGTCGACCCCGGCGTGCTGCTCCATGAGCTGCAGGGCCTCGACGACCGCGGCGTCGACACCTCGCGGTTGTTGATCTCGGCTGACGCCCATCTTCTGATGCCGTACCACGTCGCGATCGACAAGGTGACCGAGCGCTATATGGGCAGCAAGAAGATCGGCACCACCGGGCGCGGTATCGGGCCGTGTTACCAGGACAAGATCGCCCGCATCGGGATCCGGGTGGCCGACGTACTCGACCCAGCGCTGCTGGCCCAGAAGATCGAGGCGTCCCTCGAACTCAAGAACCAGATCCTGGTCAAGATCTACAACCGCAAGGCACTCAACGCCGACGACGTCGTGGCCAATCTGCTGGAGCAGGCCGAGGGGTTCAAACATCGCATCGCCGACTCGAGGCTGCTGCTCAACGAAGCGCTCGAACGCAACGAGACCGTGCTGCTCGAGGGCTCACAGGGGACCTTGCTCGATGTCGACCACGGCACGTATCCCTTTGTGACGTCGTCGAATCCGACCGCAGGCGGCGCCGCGGTGGGCTCTGGCATCGGGCCGACCCGGATCACCACCGTCCTCGGCATCCTCAAGGCGTACACGACGCGCGTCGGGTCGGGTCCGTTCCCCACCGAACTGTTCGACGAGTCCGGCGCCTACCTGTCGAAGACCGGTGGCGAAGTAGGGGTCACCACCGGGCGCGCCCGCCGGTGCGGCTGGTTCGACGCGGTGATCGCCCGGTACGCTTCGCGGGTCAACGGCATCACCGACTACTTCCTGACCAAGCTCGACGTGTTGTCCAGCCTGGAGACGGTGCCGGTGTGCGTCGGATACACCGTGGACGGAAAGCGCACCGACGAGATGCCGATGACACAGAGCGATATCGCCCGCGCGGTACCGATCTACGAGGAACTGCCCGGCTGGTGGGAGGACATCTCCACCGCCCGCGACTTCGACGCTCTGCCCGCGAAGGCGCGCGATTACGTGCTGCGTTTGGAAGAGCTTGCCGGAGCCCATGTTTCGTGCATCGGCGTCGGACCGGGACGTGATCAGACGATCGTGCGGCGCGACATCCTGGCCCCCAAGTGACGGGCTCCGACTTCGGCCTGGATCCCCGGCGCGCCGACCCGAACTACGATCGTCACGGCGGCTTCCCGGTGTTCGAGCTGGCGAAGCCGGGCCCCGGGTTCGGGCCGTTCCTGGCCGCGATGCGACGACTGCAGGACCTCGCGGTAGCGGTCAACCCCGACAGCGACACGTGGGTCGACGCTGCGGCCCGCGTCGAGGACCTGGTGAACATACTCGAGCCGTTCCTGGCGGGCGAAGGGGTGGGCCCCGCCTACCGGGTGCCGTCGCTGCCTGGTGCGGGCAGCCTGCTGATGCCACCGTACAAAGTGAGCAAGTTCGAGCCCGAGGGCGTCGAATTGCAGGTCAGTTTCAGCCGATTCCACGTCGGCGGTAACAACGTTGTGCACGGCGGTGTGCTGCCGCTGCTGTTCGATTCGGTGTTCGGCATGGTGATCCACGCCGCAGGCAGGCCGATCAGCCGAACGGGTTTCCTGCACGTGGACTACCGAAAGGTGACACCTGTGGACACCGACCTCACGGCGCGCGGCTGGATCCGCGACACCGAGGGACGCAAGGCATTCGTCAACGCCGAACTGCGCGACCGCGACGAGAATCTGCTGGCCGAGGCCAACGGCCTGATGATTCGGCTGTTGCCCGGCCAGCCATGAAAAGCGGTAAGCGGTGATCCGCGCGACCAGCGCCACCTTGTCAGCGTCGCCACCGATAGCGCAGTTGCGGCTTTGGGCACCGGCTGAAATCCCACCGAAGGCGGCCGCCCGTGACACGATGACGCCGTGATCGAAGCCAGGCACGTGCCGCAATTGCGCAGACTTTCCACACCGCGTGCCGCCGGTATCGCCGGGGTGCTGTTCGCGATTCTCTTCGGGATCGCACTGGTGATGATCCGGACGGCGCTGCCCGCGGCGGCAGAGCCGGGCACGCAGTGGGACCAGGGCGCCCAGGGCCGCTTGCGGCTCGCCGCGATTCTGGTGCCGTTCGCAGGCATCGCGTTCCTGTGGTTCATCGGGGTGGTTCGCGACGGTTTCGGAAAGTTCGAGGACAAGTTCTTCGCCTCGGTGTTCATTGGCAGTGGAGTGTTGTTCTTGGCAATGACATTCGCGACCACCGCCGTCGGGGTGTCCTTGCTCGCCACCGACAGCGTGGTGACGGATCCCGAACTGCGCACCGCCGTCCTCATGTTCGGCCAGACATTGATGACGACGTTGTCGAAGACGTACGCGCTGCGGATGGGTGCGGTGTTCATGATCTCGTTGGCCACCATCTGGCTCAAGACCGGTCTGATGCCGCGGTGGCTGGTGATCGTGACGTATGTGGCGGCCGCCGGGTTGCTCATCGCAGGTGATGTCAGCATGTGGCTCGCGTTGGCGTTCCCGACGTGGGTGCTGGTGGTCAGCGTGCTGGTGCTCGTCAAAGCAGGGGTGATCGACCTGCACCACGACGACTAGTGGCGACTAACCCCCCGAAGTGGCGCAACGAAATGAGGCGTGAGCCGCTACCAACCCACCTGCAGGGAGCGTAGCCCGTAGATGAAGTGGAACGACCGGAACGCGATCTCGTCGAAGGGCTGCGCCAACGTCAGCGTCGAAAACCGTTGCAGCAGAGCGGGAAACGCGATCCTCATCTCCATGCGGGCCAGCGGGGCGCCGAGGCAGTGGTGCACCCCGTGACCGAAAGCCAGGTGGCCCATGGCGCCCCGGCGGATGTCCAAGGTATCCGGTCCGTCGATGAACGCCGGGTCGCGGTTGGCTGACGGCAGCGACACCACCACCAGTTGGCCGGCAGGGATCTCCACGCCCGCGACTTGGACGTCGCTGGTAGTGATTCGCGCGATCCCGCTGTGCACGATCGACAGGAACCGCAGTAACTCCTCGACGGCGCGCCCCACCGCGTCGGGGTTGTCGCGCACGGCCGCCAACTGAGTGGGGTGCGCGAGCAGGGCCAGGGTGCCAAGGCTCAGCATGTTGGAAGTGGTCTCGTGCCCTGCCAGTAGCAGCAGGCTCGCGATTCCGACCAGCTCGTCGTCGGATAGGACGCTGCCGTGCCGTTGGACCAATATGCCCAGGATGTCGTCGCCCGGACTGCGTCGGGCCTGTGCCACCAGTGTCGCCATGTAGGCGCGACCTTCGCGGATGGCGGTGAACCGCTGCTCCATGGGCAGTGCGAAGTCGAGTTGCACGGCTGCCCGGCGCTGGAAGTCGTCACGGTCGCAGTAGGGCACGCCGAGGAGCTCGCAGATCACCAGCGACGGGATGGGCAGGGCGAAGGCCTCGACCAGGTCGGTGGGTGGTCCGGCAGCAGCCATGGCGTCCAGGTGTGAGTCGACGATCTCGACGATCCGCGGTTGCAGCGACATCATCCGGCGGACCGTGAACTCTCCGGTGAGCAGCTTGCGGAGGCGTTGATGTTCGGGCGGATCGAGCGCCAGCAGATTGCCCGCGCGCTGGCGGGCGGCGTCGTCCTCGGAGACCGGCGGCGCACCGGGAATGGTGAATCCAGGAGGTCTGCCGTTGGAGAAGTGCGCCGCGTCGCTGAGCACCGCCTTCACGTCGTCGTGGCGGGTCACCAGGTAGACGGTCATGCCGAATGCGTTGGTGGAGGTCTGTACACCCACCGACTCCCGGATGTCGCGCAGTTCCTCGGTGGGCTCGAACCCGTTGCGCCGCATGTGCAACGGCGGCGCGGGTGTCGCGTGCGTCATCGTTTCACGTTACGCGCGGCGCTGTCAGCGGTGGACGGAATCCCGGCGAACCCGCGCGCCATCCCCAGTTGTGCGCCGCCTGAGCGGCCCGCCTGTCACCTGTCATCAGCAGCCTGGGCCAGAACGGTATCGCCTGCCCTGATCCGCTGCTCCGAACGCGGGTTCGACCCAGCACGGTGTCGGGGTGCGGGTCGTCGATTCGAGGAGTGCGCTCCACCGGTGACGGTAGTCGCGGGCCACCACACGGTGGGTCCGATCACGGTGAACAGAGCAGGGATCACCACCGTGCGCACGACGAACGTGTCGAGCAGGATACCGAGGCCGACGATGATGCCCACCTGCGTCAACACGATCAGAGGGAGCACGCCGAGCACGCAGAACACCGCGGCCAGCACTATCCCCGCGCTGGTGATGACGGCCCCGGTGGCTGACACGGCGCGGACTATCCCGTCCCGGGTGCCGTGCTGCGGGGTCTCCTCCTTGGCGCGGGTGACCAGGAAGATCGTGTAGTCGACCCCGAGGGCGACGAGGAACAGGAACGCCAGCAGCGGGGTGGTGTTGTCCAACGCGGGGAAGCCGAAGAGGTGTACACTGGCCCACCCGCCGAGGCCCAGGGCCGCTAAGGTGCTCAGCACCGTGACCGCCACCAGCACCAACGGCGCCAGCGCGGCGCGCAATAGGGCGTAGAGCACCAGCAGCACGACGGCCAGGATTGCCGGAACCACCACCCAGCGGTCGCGGACGGCACCGTCCCGCGCATCCAATGCCTGGGCATCGGTTCCGCCGACCAGACCGGCGGGGTCGATCCGATGGACCGAATTGCGCAGCGACGCGACGATGTCAAACGCCTGAGCAGATGCCGGGTCGGCATCGAGCACCACCGACCACTGAACCAGTCCCGCGGCAGACCCTACCTCGGTGGACGACACCACCCCCGGCGTCGTGGTGATGGCCTGTTGCACATCGGCGGCGCGGTCGCCGACGGCGACCACCCGTGTGGGATCGCTGGCGCCGCCGGGGAAGTGCCGGGCCAGCATGTCGAAGCCGGTCACCGATTCGGCGTCGACACGGAACTGTTCGGTCTGAGACAGTCCGATCGGCGTGGCGAGCAGTCCGGTGGCCAGCACGGCCAGTCCGGCGATCGCGACGACGGCCACCCGTCCGGCGCGGTTGGCCACCCAGTCGGCGACGCGGTGCCACACCCCCGAGGTGGTCAAGGGCGCGATGCCCGCGTGGGGGAGGAACGGCCAGAACAGCCGCGTCCCGCACAGCGCGAGCAGGGGCGGCAACATCAGCAGCACGAACAGTGCGGAGACCACCAGGCCGGCCGCGGCCTGGACGCCGAGGCTGCGGGTGCTGGGCGAGGACGCGAAGACCAGCATGAGCAAGGCCAGGACGACGGTGGCGTTGCTCGCGATGATGGCGGGGCCTGCATAACGTACGGCCGTACGCAGCGCAACCCGATGGTGGGGCATGCGGCTCAGTTCCTCGCGGTAACGCGAGATCAACAGCAACGCGTAGTTGGTGCCTGCGCCGAACACCAACACGCTGGTGATGCCTGACGTCGACCCGTCGGCGCTCATCCCGGCGCCTTCGGCAACGGCGGTGCCGACCGTGGCGGCCACCCGGTCGGCGAGGCCTATCACGACTAGGGGTACCAGCCACAGAACTGGGGAGCGGTAGGTGATGATCAGCATCACGGCCACCACCAGAGCAGTCACCGCGAGCAGGGTGATGTTGGCTCCGGCGAAGGAGTTGGCGATATCGGCCCCGAACGCCGGGCCCCCGGTGACCTGCGTCTGCAATCCCTCCGGCAGCCCATTGCCGGCGGCATCGCGCAGCACGGTCACCTCGTCGCTGAGCGCGAACCCCGACAGGCTCGCGTCGAGCGGAATGGGGACCAGCGCCGCCTGTCCGTCCTCCGAAGGGATCACGGGGGCGCCTCCGACGGCGTCGGACGAACCTCCGGTCGCGGTGGAGCCCGCAGCGACGACGACGCGGTTCCGGGCCTGCGCTACCGCGCTGAGGTCGGCAGGGGACAGGGTGCCGCCGTCCGTGCGGGTGACGACGAGAATCACCGTCGCCGTCTCGCCACCCGGGAAGCCCTTGACGGACTCGGCGGCGCGCGCCGATTCGGCGGAGGACGGCAGCGACACCGGCGACTGCGATGCGGAGTCACCGCCGGAAAGTGCCAGCATCGCGCCGACGCCAGCCAGCGCGACGACGAGCGCGATCAACCAGGACAGCCGGGACGTGACGGCTGCAGCGAAGCGGTCCATGCGACCACACTAATTCAGAAACTGAAAATTTCAATTTATTAATCGCGAATGGGTTAGTGTTAACGGTGTGGCTCGCGACCGAACTGAGCTGGAACGACTCCTCGCGGCGGACATGCGCGCGTTGACGGCTGAATCCGATCAGATCGGACGGACGTTCGCTCGCCAGCATGATCTGAGTGCCGGTGACTTTCGTGCGCTCCTGCACATCATGGTCGCCGCCGAGGCGGGTTACCCGCTGGCCGCGGGCCAACTACGCGAACGCATGGGCCTGTCCGGCGCCGCCATCACCTACCTCGTGGAACGACTGATCGCATCTGGCCACGTCCGGCGGATCTCCGATCCCGGCGACCGGCGCAAAGTCCTGCTGCGCAACTCGCAGCACGGTGTGGATGTCGCCGCCGAGTTCTTCGTGCCTGCGGCTGCCCACAGCAGGGGCGCACTGGCGGGTTTATCCGATGACGACCTGGTAGTCGGGCACCGGGTGATGCTGGCGCTGCTCGAGGGGCTGCAACGGTTCGGAGCCGATCTCGATGCGTACGGCACCGCTGCGGCGAGTGACGCTAGTCCCGGTTGAGCGTCGCCTCCTCCAGGTCCAGTCCATGCAGCACCGAGCGCAGCACTTCGTCGTCGATCCGCCCTGCGTCACGCTCGGCGATAAACGTCTCGCGTTCGGCGGCCAGCATCTCCAGCCGCATCCGCCGAAACGCGGCGGCGGGACTTTCCCCGATGTCCTCGTCGCTGCGCCCGAGCCGTTCCCACGCCGAATTGCGTCGACGCGTGTTCCAGCCGCGCAGGATCGCTGCGGCACGGTCGTGGACGCCCGAGTCCGCCCGCGCCTTCTCCTGTGCGATCAGTTCGTCGAGGCGCTCAGCGACTGCGCGTGCCGCTCGGTCCTGAGACAAAAGTGAGGAACACGACGTGCGCGCGGACCGGGAAAACGTCGCCCGACAGCCGTGAATCTCCTCGGCGATGAGATAGATGAAGAAGGGTGCGAGCAGTCCGATGGCACGCACGCGTGGGAGGAGCCCGGCCCGCCAGCCCGGCGACCACCAACGCCAACGGGGAGGAGACGTTGAAGCGACGCGCGACAGCTGAGAGCAGCCCCGCCACCACTAGGGTTGCCAATAGTGCGGCATCCACCGGACGGACCTCCTGTTCCGGCGGGCAGGAGCGTAGCGACCGGGGGATGTGGCCGGCGGGCAGGAGCGTAGCGACGGGGATGTTCCAAGCGGCCGCCTTTATCCTTGAGCAGCATGCAGGATTCGGTGAGGAAGGTGACGGAGAAGGTGGCACGCGCACGTCACTCCCGGCCGGTGCGGGGATTGCGCCGAGGACGGCGTCGACAGGTGGGCGCATCTGCCGATGTGCTTGGCGTGCGGACACGTCGGTTGTTGCGATTCGAGTCCTCATTAGCACGCGACAGAGCACTTCCGTCACACCGCTCATCCCGTGATGCGATCGGTCGAACCCGGCGAAGTATGGCGCTGGCGCTGCGTCGATCTCCGGTTAGCTGACTGAAGGGCTACCGAATGTACATGTGGGACAGCAAATCGAGCTGACGAGGATGGGTTCTTGGCCAACGAGCGGTTAAACACCGATGTGAGCGACGAAGCGATTGCCGGCGAACAGTCGAACGAAGAAGTGCGCACGCGCGACACTGCCTCGGAGTCGAGGCCTGTGGGCGAAGCGCCGGATGTCGCAGCGGCCGCCGTCAATCGTGAGGTACCGGACGAGCGCACCGAAGTGCCTGCCGTCGGCGTCACCGATCAGATCGCGGCGCCGACGCTTCCTGTGGCTTCCGCTGAACCGTCCCGTCCGCGGGCGACGGATGCACAACGTGAGGTCAGGGAGCGGCTGGAGCGCGACGAGCGCGAGCGGTTCGGGGTCCGCGAGAGCGTGCTGGACGCCACCGCAACGCCGAATATGCCCGCGCCCGTTGTCGCGGCGCCCGCCCCGGCGCCTGCTCCGGTGCGCCCAGCCGTCCCGCGGACCACGGTGTTGCTGTTGGGTTCGGGTGAGCTGGGCCGAGAACTCACGCTAGCCTTCCAGCGGTTGGGCGTCCTGGTCATCGCCGTCGACCACCACGCGGATGCGCCTGCACATCAGGTTGCGGACCGCTCGTTGGTCGCCGATCTGCGCGACGCCGCGGCGTTGACCAGCCTCGTCGAACGCGAAGCACCCGACTACGTGGTGGCGGACGCACCGGCCAGCGCAGGCGTCGCGATCGATGCGTTGATCGCGGTCTCGGAGACCAAGAAGGCGCAAGTGGTGCCGACCGCGCGCAGCACCCGCCTGTCGGTCGACCGCGAAGGACTCCGGCGGTTGGCCGCCGACGACCTGGGCCTGCCGACGTCGCCGTTCTGGTTCGCAGGTTCGGTGAACGAGTTGGGTGCTGTCGCTGAGCACGCCGGTTTTCCACTCCTGGTCAAGCCTGCGGTGGCCAGCTCGGGTGAGGGCCAGTCGGTGTTGCTGCGACCCGATGACATCGAGCCTGCGTGGCACCGCGCGATCGCGGCCGGACGCCCCACCCACAACCGGGTGCTGGTCGAGTCGGTCGTCGAGATCGATTTCGAGGTCACCATGCTCACCGTCCGCAGCGGGGGTCAGTTCGGTCCGTCGGTGCAGTTCTGCGAGCCGATCGGACACCGCCTTGGCGACGGCGGGACACTGCAGACCTGGCAGCCGCAACAGTTGACGACGGCGGCACTGGGTTCGGCCAGATCGATCGCCGCGCGCATCGTCAACGCGCTCGGTGGCCGTGGGGTGTACGGCGTGGAGCTGTTGATCCGCGGTGACGAGGTGTACTTCGCCGATGTCAGCGCACGGTCCCACGACACCGGGCTGGTGACGTTGCGCACCCAGCGGCTTTCCGAGTTCGAGCTGCACGCCCGCGCCATCCTCGGGTTGCCGTTGGATACGATCATGATCACACCGGGGGCCGCTGAGGTGGTGTACGGACGCACGGGTGTGCCCGACGAGCCGGGTGTCGTCGATGGTGTGGTTGCCGAGGCGCTCGGCACACCCGAGAGCGACGTTCGGCTGTTCGCCTGCAGCACGGTCGACGCCCAGGAGCGCCGCAGAGTGGGCGTGGCGTTGGCGACGGCGCCCGATGTCGAGACGGCCCGCGAGCGTGTCAGCCAGGTGGCGGGCGCGCTCCGCACTCTGCGGTGATGGCGAATCCCTTCGGTCTCGACGACGGCGAGCGCAAGCCGAGTTTCGCCCCGATCGTGTCGGCGTTTGCCATTTTTGTGGTCGTGGTGATTGCAATCGTTGTGTTCAGCATGAACCGCGGCGACGGGCTGTCCGAAGACCAGCGGGTGGCGCGCGCCGCGGTGGCGCAGAACGACGCTCTGCAGCGGGGGAGCTACCCCGACTTCCGCGCGTTCACCTGCGCTGCACTGCACGGCACCGAGGCCGAAGTGTTGACCCAGCAACGCGATTCGGTGGCGAAGAAGGGTGCACGGTACGTCGATGACGTCACGTCGGTAGCGATCGTCGGCGAGACCGCCACCGCGACGGTCATCTACCACTTCGACAGCGCCGCGGACACCGAGATAGAGACCCCGATGACCTTCGCCCAGCAGGACGGCCAGTGGCAGGTCTGTTCGCCCGGCCCGGTCTAGATGTGCGAGACTCTCGCGCGTGAGCTACGCAGGAGACATCACGGCTGAGGAGGCATGGAAGCTGCTCAGCGAGAATCCCGACGCGGTACTCGTCGATGTGCGGACCGACGCCGAATGGCGCTTCGTCGGTGTGCCGGACGTGTCCAGCCTGGGTCGCGACGTGATTTACATCCAGTGGAACGGCCAGGACGGCACCCGCAACGAGACCTTCGTCGATGACCTCGCCGCCGCAGGCGTGACGCCAGGGGCTGGTCCGGTGATACATCTGTGTCGCTCCGGCAACCGGTCGGTCGGGTCGGCCGAGGCCGCGACGGCAGCGGGGTACGAGCCGTCGTACAACGTGCTCGACGGCTTCGAAGGCAACCTGGACGAGGCCGGTCACCGCGGCAGCACCGGGTGGCGGGCAGCGGGCCTGCCCTGGAAGCAATCATGAGCGAGCCAGTTCCTTCGGTGCGCATTCCCGCGCCGCTGCCCGACGGCGTCAGCCAGGCCACCATCGGGGTGCGGGGTGGCCTGTTGCGGTCGGGCTTCGAGGAGACCGCTGAGGCGATGTATTTGACGTCGGGCTACGTCTACTCCAGCGCCGCCGAGGCGGAGAAGGCGTTCACCGGCGAGATCGACCGTTACGTCTACTCGCGCTACGGCAACCCGACGATCTCGATGTTCGAGGAGCGCCTGCGGCTCATCGAGGGGGCACCCGCCTGCTTCGCCACAGCTACCGGAATGGCGGCGGTGTTCACCGCACTGGGCGCGTTGCTGGGCGCGGGTGACCGTCTGGTGGCCGCGCGCAGCCTGTTCGGGTCGTGTTTCGTGGTGTGCAGCGAGATCCTGCCGCGCTGGGGCGTAGAGACCGTCTTCGTCGACGGCGACGACCTGTCGCAGTGGGAAGAGGCGTTGTCAATCCCCACGCAGGCGGTGTTCTTCGAGACGCCGTCGAATCCGATGCAATCGCTCGTGGATATCGCGGCGGTGTCTGAGCTGGCGCACGCCGCGGGTGCGAAGGTGGTGCTCGACAACGTCTTTGCGACACCGTTGCTGCAGCAGGGCATGCCGTTGGGCGCCGACGTGGTGGTGTACTCGGGCACCAAGCACATCGACGGTCAGGGTCGCGTGCTGGGCGGCGCCATCCTCGGTGACAGGGAGTACATCGACGGACCTGTGCAGAAGTTGATGCGGCACACTGGGCCTGCCATGAGCGCATTCAACGCGTGGACCATGGTGAAGGGGCTGGAGACGCTGGCGGTTCGGGTGGATTACGCAGTCGCGTCGGCGCTTCGGGTGGGGGAGTTCCTGGAAAGCCATCCGGCCGTTTCGTGGGTGAAGTACCCGTTCCTGGAATCGCACCCGCAGTTCGATCTGGCTAAGCGTCAGATGCGCGGCGGCGGCACGGTGGTCACCTTCGAGCTGGCAGGCGGCAGCAAGGCGCGCGCATTCGAGGTGCTGGACAAGCTGCAGATCATCGACATCTCAAACAATCTGGGCGACTCGAAGTCGCTGATCACCCATCCCGCGACGACGACGCACCGCGCCATGGGGCCAGCGGGTCGGGCCGCGATCGGTCTGGGCGACGGCGTGGTTCGGATCTCGGTGGGGCTCGAAGGCACCGAGGACGTGATCAACGACTTGGGTCAGGCGTTGCGCTGATCGAGGACTTTCGCCGCCGGAAAACCCGCCGCGCGTGCGATCTTCGATTGTCGTGCGGGGACCGACCGGCGCGAGCGCGTGGACCCGTCAGCGCAACCTGTCGAAAAGCACAGTGCCCGAAAGCAGCTCGTCGAACCGCTCGATCGCCGCATCGCCGTCGGCGTCGATACCCCGCAGCGGCCCGCGGTCTGCCAGATACCGCTGGGCGTAGAGCGTGGCCACCAATGCCTTTCGATCGCCACGACCCGAATCGCGTTCCCACGCCGCCTGCTCGGTGAGTAGCGCGCCGGCGTAAACGTCACCCATGAATTGCGCCAGCGGATACAGCCGGGCTTCGGCCACCGGGCCTTCCAGTTTCGTCCACGCGGTCACCGCCGCATCAAGATCGTCGACCCGCCGTGACACCAGCGCGGTGGACTGGTCGTCATCCGAGACCGACACCGCGTCGTGTAGGCGCGCCAGCAGCAGCTCGTGGGCCTGCGCGCGTTCGATGCCGCGTCGCACATCGAGACAGAGGATGTTGTCAGGCCCCTCCCAGATCGTGTTCACCTGCGCGTCGCGCAACAGCCTGGCCACCGGCCAGTTCTCTATGTAGCCGTTACCGCCGTGGATTTCGATCGCGTCGGACGCCATGGTGATGCCGAGCCGGGCGACTTTGAGCTTGGTGACGGGCACCGCGATGCGCTGGCGGGTGCGGCGCGGCTGGCGGTGATTGGCCGCTCCGGTGCAGTCGAACACCAATGCCTGGGCCGCTTCGACGTCGACGATCATCTCCGCGAGTTTGCGACGCATCAGTGGTTTGTCGATCAGCGCGCTGCCGAAAGCCGGCCGTGCGCTTGCGTAACAGAGGGATTCGACGAGAGCGCGACGCGCGTTTCCGAGAGCGAACAGTGCGATGCCCAGGCGCGCGGCGTTCGTCAGCTCCATCATCCGGCCCAGCCCCTTGCCGTCGGACGGGCCCGAACCTGGATTGGCTTCGCCGGACAGCAGAAACGCCTCGGCGCCGACGAACTCGATCTCCCCGGACGCCACCGATCTGGTGCCGAGCTTGTCCTTGAGGCGACGCACGCGTACGCCGTTTCGTGATCCGTCCCGCCGTGTGCGCAGCACCAGAAAGTTGGCCACCCCGCGCGAGGAGTCTGGCGCGCCTTCCGGTTTCGCGAGCACGACGAATGCCTCGCCGTTGCAGTTGGAGGCGAACCACTTCAGGCCGTTGAGCAACCAGGCGTCGCCGTGCCGGGTGGCCGTCGCCTCCAGCGCGCCGAGGTCGGAGCCGCCGGTGCGCTCGGTGAGCAACTGCGCCGTCTCACCGGCCCATTCACCTGAGGTGAACTTGGTCAGCACATGCTCGCGCACGTCGTCCGGTGCGTAGGCCGCGACCAGCGACTGCACCATTCCGCCGCCAGTACCCAGTGCGCAGCCCAGGCCGATATCGGCCTGGTCGAGCAGATAGTTCGCGGCGAACAGCGTCAACCGCGAACTCAGTCCAGCGCTCTTGGCTTCCGCGCGGATGCTCGCGTGAGAGTCCAGCACGGCGCGTTTGGCTTCGACGAACGGCGGCGGCATCACCACAGTGCTGACGTCGTGGCCCCAGCGGTCGTAGCGTTCCAGTCGCGGAGGGTTACGGTCGGTCTCCTCGGCACAGCGGTTCACTGGGCCTGACATCAGCGCGCCGATCGACTCCAGATGCGGCTCGGCGAAGGCCAATTCGTCGGGCTGCAGGTAGTAGGCCATGGTGAACCGCAACGTGGGGTCGCTGGTGTACCAGTTGAGGTCAGCGGCGCCCCGGTAGTGCTCGGTGCGGTATCGATCGGCCTTGTCGGCGGTGGCGAAGGGCAGGCGGTCTACGGCTTCGGTGTCGTATTCGCTCATGCACCCGACGCTAGTCCCTCTCCTTCTCCGTCACGCCGATGCTCGACTGCGCGCGGCCAATCCCGCGGGCGGCACCGGTGATGAGAGGGGCCTTGCCGTGGATGTGTCCATCCGGCCGAATTTAACACGTGTCAAGTTGACAGCGCGATAGCCTCTGAGCTGGCATAATCTGTAATCCCTTCGCGCGTCTGTCGTCAACGCCACAGCGTCGCGGGGCGGCCGTGATCCACCTGGCCGGCGTGGCAGCCGACCGGGTGCTGGCAGCGGTGGAGATCTACCGCCGCCGGTGCGACGTTCGATGCAGACATCCCCGGCGCACTGCGCTCACGACGAGCGTAAGTGCCGTGCCGGAATGCGCCGGGGCGCGATGCGTTGGACAGTGGAGTGATGTCTATACCAGGTGTGAGTGCAGACGTGAGCGGACCGCGGTTCGTCCACGTGAGTCAACATGACGCTGGTGCGGGACCGCTGCTCGACGAGCTCGCGTATCTCACGACGGGCGACCGCCAGCCGGAGGCGGAGCGGCGGTCCGGAACCACCGGTTACCTCAGGCCGGCCGGATCCCTGCGAGCCGAGGGTGATGAGGTGTATCCGGTGGCGTTCTACGCGGGTTTACCGTGACCGACCTGCATCTGGCGGTCGCACTCGACGGCTACGGCTGGCATCCGCAGGCCTGGCGGCAGACACTGGCCGCCGATCCGGCCGCCCTGCCGGTGACCAGCGGCCGGTACTGGTCCGCGCTCGCCCGCACCGCGGAAAGCGGTTATCTCGATTTCCTGACCATCGACGACACCTTGGCGCCGCAGCCGGGCCGCAAGGCGGCCGTCAGCCCACGCAGGCTCGCCGGTCGGGCTGACGCCGTCCTGACCGCCGCGCGTATCGCCCCCGCCACAGCGCACATCGGCCTGATCCCCGTCGCGACCGTGACGCACACCGAACCCTTCCACGTCTCGAAAGCGATTGCGACACTGGACTTCGCCTCGCACGGGCGGGCGGGCTGGCAGCCGAGGGTGAGCTTCAGCGAGCACGAAGCCGCGCTCTTCGGCAGGCGTGGCGCCCTCGACGGGGAATCGTTGTTCGCCGAGGCCACCGATGCCGTCGAGGTGGTGCGCCGACTCTGGGATAGCTGGGAGGACGACGCGATCGTCCGCAACGTCACCAGTTCCCGCTACATTGACCGCGACAAATTGCACTACATCGACTTCGTCGGCGAATACTTCGCGATCCGGGGACCGTCGGTCACCCCACGACCACCGCAGGGCCAGCCGGTGGTCGCCGTCCTCGCCCACCAGCCGCGGGTGTACGCATTCGCTGCGGCCGGAGCCGATCTGGTGTTCATCACGCCGACCGACGACGACTCACTGCAGGCTATCAGGGACGACGTGAACGAGGCCGGTGGTGAAGCACTGAGGGTCTTCGTGGACATCGTCGCGTCGCTGTCGACGAGCCCTCTTGCGCCCGGCGTCACCATGTCGTCTGACGCGTTGGTGTTCGCGGGCAATGCGGACGAGCTCGCCGACCTCATCCTGCGCTGGCACGACACCGGGATTGCAGGCGTGCGGCTGCGTCCCGCCGTCAACGCCGCCGATCTGCCCGTCATCGTCGAGCAGTTGGTGCCGTTGTTGCAACAGGCCGGGCGGTTTCGTAGTGCCTACCTCGACGGTGAGACGCTGCGCCAGAGACTTGCACTCGGGGTCGCCGAGAACCGCTACCCGAAAGCATCGTCATGACCAACGTGCCGCTCTCGATCCTCGACCTGTCGCCCATCAGCGCTGGCAGCGACGCCGCTACCGCGCTGCACAACTCTGTCGACCTGGCCCAGCACGCCGAGCGGTGGGGCTATCGGCGGTACTGGTTCGCCGAACACCATTTCGTCGCGGTGGCAAGTACCCGCCCGGCCGTGGTGATCGGTCAAGTCGCGGCCGCCACCAACACCATCCGCGTCGGATCCGCTGCCGTTCAACTGGGCCACACCACGGCGTTGGAGGCGGTCGAGATGTTCGGCATCCTCGCGTCGTTCTATCCCGATCGCATCGACTTCGGTGTCGGGCGTAGCAGTGCGCGCCGCCGCGATCCCAACGCTGCAGCGAGCCCGAAAACCGAACGACCACCAGCAGCGTGGCGTGAGCGCGACGGGGTGGTGATCCCACCGCCGTTCGATCCCACCGCCCTGATGAGCAGCGAGCGGATCAAGGCTCAGGGTGCTGCGCTGGTCCAGCTCAACGCCGAACCCGCCGACTTCGCCGATCAGATCGCCGATATCGAGGCCATGCTCGACGGCACCTTCTCCAATGCCGGCCAGCAGTTCCACGTGCAGCCGGGTGAGGGCTCAGCTCTGGTGCCATGGATCTTCGGCAGCAGCAGGGGGCAGAGCGCACAGGTGGCGGGTGCGCGCGGTCTCCCGTTTGTGGCCAGCTACCACATCACGCCGGGTACGGCATTGGACGCGGTCGAGGTGTACCGCGAGAACTTCGTACCGTCAAAGCATTTGGACAAGCCGTATGTGGTGGTGTCGGCTGACGTCGTCGTAGCCGACGACACGGAGACAGCCAAGCATCTGGCGTCGAGCTACGGGCACTGGGTGCATTCGGTACGCACCGGCGCCGGCGCGATGCCCTATCCCGATCCTGACGAAGTCCCACCCTTGACAGCAGAGCAGCTGGCGGCAGTCGAGGATCGCCTCGCCACCCAGTTCGTCGGCACTGCCGAAGAGGTGGCCGAACGGCTCTCGGCGTTGCACTGGCTGTCGGGTGCCGACGAGTTGGTGATCACGTCTGTGACCCACGATCACGCGGATCGCTTGCACTCGCACGAACTGATCGCGAAACGGTGGGGTGGTTTGGGTGCGTAAGCAGGTTCACCTGGCCGCGCACTTTCCCGGTGTCAACAGCACAACGGTGTGGTCCGATCCGGCGGCGGGCTCCCAGATCGAGTTCGGCTCGTTCGTGCACCTAGCCCGAACAGCCGAACGCGGACTGTTCGACTTCTTTTTCCTGGCCGAGGGGTTGCGGCTGCGCGAGCACCGCGGGCAGATCTACGACCTCGACGTGATGGGCAGGCCGGACACGTTCACGGTTCTGGCCGCCCTTGCGGGCGCCACCGAGAATTTGGGGTTGGCGGGCACGATCAACACCACCTTCAACGAACCATACGAGGTGGCAAGGCAATTCGCGAGCCTGGATCATCTGTCCGACGGACGCGCCGGCTGGAACATCGTCACGTCGTCGGATGCGTTCACGGGCGAGAACTTCCGACGCGGCGGCTATCTGCCGCACGCCGAACGGTACCGGCGGGCGGAGCAGTTCGTCTCGGTGACGCGCGAATTCTGGGACAGCTGGGCCGACGATGCCGTGCTGGCCGACGTCGATGCAGGAATCTATGCCGACCCCAACCGCATTCACAGCGTCGAGTACCGCAGCCCCCAGTTCGACGTCCGAGGGGTCGCCTCCCTGCCTGCGGGTCCGCAGGGCCATCCGGTGCTGCTGCAGGCGGGCGACTCCGACGAGGGACGTGCCTTCGGCTCACGCCACGCCGACGCGATGTTCACGCTGCATTCGACTCTCGAAGCGGGGCAGAAGTACTACGCTGACGTCTTGGGTCGGGCCGCGGCGTGGGGGCGGGATCCGAACACGTTCAAGGTGTTTCCCGCCGCATCCGTGGTGATCGGTGATTCCGCGGCCGCCGCCGCGGAGCGCGCCCGCCACATCCGGCAGCAACAGGTCAGCGGCCCCACTGCGATCGCTGCCCTGGAACGGGTGTGGCAGCAGGACCTTTCGGCCTACGACCCCGACGGCCCGCTACCCGACGTCAACCCGGTGGACAATCCCACCGTGAGCCAGGGGCGGGTGCGGCACGGCGATCCGAAGCAGCTCGCCGCCGCGTGGCGGGAGCGCGCCACCGCCGAGAACCTCAGCATCCGCGAACTGGTCATGGCTGTGACGTCGCGTGAGCAGTTCGTCGGGACGCCCGAACATGTTGCCGCTGAACTGGATCGCTACGTGCAGGCCGATGCGTGCGACGGCTTCATCCTGGTGCCGCACCTGACGCCGTCGGGTCTCGACGAGGTCGTGGAGAAAGTGGTGCCGCTGCTGCAGGAGCGCGGCGTCTACCGCACCGAGTACACCGGAACGACATTACGCGAGCATCTGGTCTAGGTGAACTACCTAACTAATTTGCTCACCCCTTGTAGTAGAACTACCTAGCTACAGTCGGCGGTACAGCACCATGGGTCAGCCCAACGCGGTATCGGCGGCGTCCTGGATGGGGCCGCGAAGCACCGGCCCGTGCCCTGGCGCCAGGATCTCCGTCTCGAGCAACGCCAGCGCGGCGACACTGCGTTCGCAGCGTTCTCCGTCGTGGTTGAACACCGACGGAAGAAGTTGCGGCCCTGTGCGTGTGGACACCGGATGGCCGGTGACCAGCGCGTCGCCGCTGACCAGCACCCCGTCCACAACATAAGAGCAGTGTCCGCCGGTATGGCCTGGGGTAGGAATACTCATCGGTTGACACGGCAGCTGCGCGGCGACATCGGTGGTTAGGGCTACCGTGGTGGGAATACCGTCGCGGATCAGCCCGCCCTTGCTGATGATTTCGAGCGACCACTTGAGCCACCGAGGCTGCCAGGCGTGCATGACGACCGCCAGCGGAGCAACCTGTTCCAGATATTCGCGTTTGGCGTGGCCCACCTCGTCGGCGTGGCAGTAGACCGGTGTGCCGTGTTCGGTGGCAAACCAGATGGCGGACCCGAGATGGTCGACGTGCGCGTGGGTAAGCAGGATCGCACGAACGTCGCCGACGCCGAACCCAAGCCGGCGAATGCTGTCCAGCACCTCGTCGCGCTGGCCGGGGAATCCCGCGTCGATCAACACGACACCCGCCCCGTCCGTGACGAGGGTCCAGTTCACCAGATCGGTCTGGACGAAGTGGACTGAGTCGGTGAGGGCGGTGAGCGCCGGGGCCACGAGCAGAGTGTAATCGGCACAGCCGCCGGTGGGCAGCGGCAATGCGAACCCGACGGAGTAGAAAGGTGACTGTGGCTGAACTGAAACTCGGGTACAAGGCATCGGCGGAGCAATTCGCGCCGCGCGAACTCGTCGAACTCGGTGTGCTGGCCGAAGAGCACGGTATGGACACCGCGACCGTCAGCGATCATTTCCAGCCGTGGCGGCACGAAGGCGGGCATGCCCCCTTCTCGCTGGTGTGGATGACCGCAGTTGGTGAGCGCACTAAGCGACTGGTGTTGGGCACCTCGGTGCTGACCCCGACGTTCCGGTATAACCCTGCGGTCATCGCCCAGGCCTTCGCCACCATGGGTTGCCTGTACCCGGAGCGGATCTTCCTCGGGGTCGGTACCGGGGAGGCGCTCAACGAGATCGCCACCGGCTACGAAGGCGAGTGGCCTGAATTCAAGGAGCGCTACGCGCGGCTGCGCGAATCGGTGCGGCTGATGCGCGAGCTGTGGCTGGGCGACCGTGTCGACTTCGACGGCGAGTACTACAAGACCCAGGGCGCCTCCATCTACGACGTCCCCGAGGGCGGCATCCCCATTTACATCGCCGCGGGCGGACCGCAGGTGGCCAAATACGCAGGCCGCGCCGGGGATGGCTTCATCTGCACCTCCGGCAAGGGTGAAGAGCTCTATAAGGACAAGCTCATCCCCGCCATGAAAGAGGGCGCCGAAGCCGCGGGTAAGAACCCCGACGATGTGGACCGGATGATCGAGATCAAGATCTCCTATGACACCGATCCTGAACTGGCACTGGAGAACACCCGGTTCTGGGCGCCGCTGTCGCTGACCGCCGAGCAGAAGCACAGCATCGACGACCCGATCGAGATGGAGAAGGCCGCCGACGCGCTGCCCATCGAGCAGGTGGCCAAACGCTGGATCGTCGCCTCCGATCCCGACGAGGCTGTTGAGAAGGTCAAAGACTACGTCGGCTGGGGTTTGAACCACCTCGTGTTCCACGCACCCGGGCATGACCAGAAGCGGTTCCTCGAGCTGTTCCAGCGGGATCTGGAGCCTCGTCTGCGCAGGCAAGGAGTTAGCTGATAGCAGGAAGAACTTCACTGACGCGAGCCTAAAGCATCGTGTGAGCGCGTGTGATCCGACTATGCAGATTTGTCCACGCATCGTCGGGGCGTCTGCGCGGTTTGCTGACAAGCTCCAACGTAGCGATGAACCAACTGTGAGTCCTCGGCGATGCGTCAGGCGTCGATGACGTGCAGCTAGCTCGAATCGTCGCGATGCGGAAGGCTGTGGGTATGGCCGACGGCTCTCGCGACCAGTCCAGCACCAGCACCAGCATCTACATCGCCTCGCCCGAAGGTGATACCGGCAAGTCGACGATCGCCCTCGGTGTGCTGCACCGATTGGCCGCGACCGTGGCGCGGGTGGGGGTGTTCCGCCCCATCGCGCGGGCCGATGAGGAACGCGATTACATCCTCGAGCTGCTGCTCGCGCACAGCACCGCGGGCCTGGAGTACGAAAAGTGCGTCGGCGTGGGTTACGAGCAGCTGCACGCCGACGCCGACGTCGCGATCGCCGAGATCGTCGACCGCTATCACGCCGTCGCCGAGCAGTGCGACGCCGTGGTGATCGTCGGCAGCGACTTCACCGACGTCGCGAGTCCCAGCGAGCTGGGGGTCAACGCCCGCATCGCCGTCAATCTCGGCGCGCCGGTGCTGCTGACGGTCCGCGCCAAGGGCCGGACCCCCGACGAAGTCGCTCAGGTGGTCGAGCTGTGCCTGGCGGAACTCTCCGCGCAGCATGCCTTCACCGCGGCCGTCGTCGCAAACCGTTGCGAGCCTGCGCAGTTGACGGCTGTCGCTGACGCGCTCAAGAGGTTGGGGCCCCGCGCCTACGTCCTGCCCGAAGAGCCGCTCCTGGTGGCGCCGTCGGTGGGTGAACTGCTGACCGTTGTCGACGGCGAGCTGGTCAACGGCGACGTGGCACTGTTGTCCCGCGAGGCGATGGCCATCCTGGTCGCGGGCATGACGGCCGAACACGTGCTGGAGCGGTTGACCGAAGGCGTCACCGTCATCACCCCCGGCGACCGCTCCGACGTCGTGCTCGCGGTGATGAGTGCACATGCGGCCGAAGGGTTTCCGTCGCTGTCCGGCATCATCCTCAACGGGGGGCTCGGGCTGCATCCGGCGATCGACGCGCTGGTGGAGGGCCTGGGGCAGCGCCTTCCGATCATCGCCAGCCCACTGGGCACCTTCGAGACGGCGCGGGCGGTGGCCTCGGCGCGCGGCCGGGTGACGGCGGCGTCGCAGCGCAAGATCGACACCGCGCTCGCACTCGTGGACGAACACGTCGACGTCGGAGATCTGTTGGCTCAGATGAGCATTGCGATCCCAACGGTGACGACGCCACAGATGTTCGAGTACCAGTTGCTCGACCGTGCACGTGCTGATCGCAAGCGGATCGTGCTGCCCGAAGGCGACGACGACCGCATCCTGCGCGCCGCCGGACGACTACTCAAGCGTGGTGTCGCCGAACTGATCATCCTCGGCGACGAGGCCGCGATCCGGCCCCGCGCGGCCGAACTCGGCCTCGACTTGTCGTCGGCGGAGGTGCTGAATCCGCGCACCAGCGAGCTGTGCGACAAGTTCGCCGAACAGTACGCCGAGCTGCGCAAGCGCAAGGGCGTGACATTCGAGCAGGCCCGCGAGACCATCCACGACGTGTCCTACTTCGGCACGATGCTGGTGCACAACGGCATCGTCGATGGTATGGTCTCGGGCGCACGGCACACCACGGCGCATACCGTCCGCCCCGCTTTCGAGATCATCAAGACCCAGCCCGATGTGTCCACCGTCTCGAGCATCTTCCTGATGTGCCTGGCCGACCAGGTACTCGCCTACGGCGACTGCGCAATCGTGCCTGACCCAACCTCCGAGCAACTGGCCGACATCGCGATCTCGTCGTCGCGCACCGCCGCGCAATTCGGCATCGAGCCGAGGGTCGCGATGCTCTCCTACTCGACGGGTACCTCCGGTAGCGGTGCCGACGTGGAAAAGGTCAAGGCTGCAACGGATTTGGTTCGGGAACGCGCACCGGAACTGTTGGTCGAGGGACCGATCCAGTACGACGCCGCCGTCGAGCCGTCCGTGGCGGCCACCAAGATGCCGGACTCGCCGGTGGCCGGTAAGGCGACCGTGCTGATCTTCCCCGACCTCAACACGGGCAACAACACCTACAAGGCCGTGCAGCGCAGTGCGGGCGCCGTCGCGATCGGCCCGGTGCTGCAGGGACTCAACAAACCCGTCAACGACCTGTCCCGCGGAGCGCTGGTCGAGGATATCGTCAACACCGTGGCAATTACCGCGATCCAAGCGCAGGACCAGTCCCGATGACCCAGCAGCGCACCGTCTTGGTGCTCAACTCGGGCTCGTCATCCGTCAAGTACCAACTGATGGAACCCGATTCGGGTGCGTCGCTGGCACATGGCATCGTCGAACGCATCGGCGAGGGATCGTCCTCGGCCACTTTGGAACTCGGTGAGCAGAGCTTCTTCCGCGGCTACCGCGTCGTCGACCACGAAGCCGCGTTACGCACCGTCTTCGATCTGTTCGAGGAGTCGGGAGCGGAACTGGCGACGCTGGGTCTGGTGGCCGTCGGACACCGGGTGGTCCACGGGGGCCCGAGCTTCTACGAGCCCACGGTGGTTACCGACGATCTGATCGCCAAGCTCGACGAACTGGCGCCGCTGGCGCCGCTGCACAATCCGCCGGGGGTGCTCGGGATCCGGGTGGCCACCAAGGTGTTGCCCGACCTGCCGCACGTCGCCGTCTTCGACACAGGCTTCTTCCACGACCTCCCTGCCGCGGCAGCCACCTATGCCATCGATCGCGACGTCGCCAAGGCCTGGAAGATCCGCCGTTACGGCTTCCACGGAACGTCGCACCAGTACGTCAGCAGCCATGCCGCCGAGTTCCTCGGTGCGGACCCGGACTCGCTGAACCAGATCGTCCTGCACCTCGGCAACGGGGCCTCGGCGTCGGCGATCGCCGGCGGTAGGCCGGTGGACACCTCGATGGGGATGACGCCGCTGGAGGGTCTGGTGATGGGCACCCGCTCGGGTGACGTCGATCCCGGCATCGTGTTCTACCTGGAACGCAACGCGCAGATGAGTGCGGAACTGGTCGATTCGATCCTCAACCGCCGCTCAGGCATGTACGGCCTGGCGCGTGAGGTCGACTTCCGGCAGATCCACAAGCTGATCGAAGGCGGCGACGAATATGAAAGCGCCGCAGCGCAATTGGCCTACGACGTCTACATCCACCGGCTGCGCAAGTACATCGGCGGTTATATGGCGGTGCTCGGGAACACCGACGTGATCACGTTCACGGCCGGCGTAGGGGAGAACGACGCCGCCGTACGCCGCGACGCGCTCACCGGGCTGGCGGGGCTGGGCGTCGAGATCGACGAACACCTCAACGAAAGCCCGTCACGGGGGCCACGCCGGATTTCGCCGGAGTTGTCCAAGACCACCGTGCTCGTCATCCCCACCAACGAGGAGCTGGCGATCGCGCGTGCGTGCGTGCAGGTGATCTAGCTAGCGGCTATACGACTCGCAGTGTGGGCGGGCGCGCCGGGTTCGGGGGCTCGACGGTGAATTCGGGTGCGATGCGGCCGTTGACGCCCGCAATGGCCGCGTCGACGCGGGCTGCCGCGGTATCGCACAGGTGCCGGACCTTACCGCCCGCCTCTTCGACGTCGTCGCCCGCGCTGCGCAGGATGGCCGTGACGCCCCAGATGCGGCGGCGTAGCCGCTCGCCGGCATCGAAGAACCGTTCGCGCAGCGTGTCGTCGACCTCGACGGTGACGTACTTGAATCGAATCACCATTGACGCTGCTCCATCTTGTCCACCCCGGGTCCCCGACCTGGCTCTACGGTAGCTGCTTTGCCGGGCGGATGACCACAGCGGATTGGACAACGCTGGCAGAAATGTCGAACTAAAAGGTCGACGAGGGCCGCACGCTGTTGGCCAGGTCGACCAGCGCGTAGCGGTGCGCCTGGGTCGGCGCCACGCGCGCCAGGCCACGCAACGACGCCTCCACGCCGAGTCGTAACCCGTGTTCGGTGAACGGGAAACCCAGGATGTGGTTGGTACTGGCCTGGTTGTCGGCTATCCAATCGAGGGCGGTGCCCAGTACCAGCGCCCGGATCTGCAGCACCCTCGGTTCGGTCTCCGGCAGCGCCTCCACCCGTCGCGCGGCGTCGCGGATCTGCTGCTCGGTGATGTCACTGGTCGACTGACCGGAGAGCAGTGTGACGGCGCTGGTGAGCCGCGCGGTGGTGAAGTGCCGCGACGTAGCGGGCACTTCGTCCAGGGTGCGCACCGCACGGGGGCGGTCGCCGTCGGCCGACTCGGCGCGGGCCAGGCCGAAACCGGCGGAGATGACGCCGTTGTCGGCGCTCCACACGGTGTCGTAGAACTTCAATTCGTCGGCTGCGCCTGCCAATTCGCCGGTGGCTGCCAGAGCCAGCTTGGGCGCCAGCTCGCCCGGCAGCAGGTCGAGCACCTCGGTGAAATGTTTGATCGCCGAGGTGTAGTCGGCGGTGAGGAGTTCGGAGACTGCCCGGAACCACACCAATCGCCACCGCCAGCCCGCGCGTTCGGCGAGGTCGTCAAGCTTGCGGGTGGCTTTGGCGACGTCGCCCAGATCGAGCAGGGCGCGCGCCTCCATCAACGGCAGCTCCACGGACTCGGCCAGGTCGATGCCCTCGGAGTCCAGCGCGCCGTACCGCGCCGCGCGCAGCGAATCGAGCGTCTGGACCGGCTGCGACAGCACCGTCGCGCTGAGCACCGGGGCACCTACATCGGCCGGATCGACGAGTGGCACCGGCAATGCGGTGACGATCTCGGCCGCGGTGAGCTTCTCCGAGTGGACCTGCCCGTCGAGGTAGACGTCGGTGTGGGCAACGAGGAGGTCCACCCCGAAGGTCGACCGGGACGGCGAGAAGATCGTCGAGAGGCCGGGCCGGGGCATTCCGGTGTCCTTGGCCACCACCTCGCGCAGCACGCCGAGTAACTGGCCCGACATCTCCTCCGAGGTGGCGAACCGTCGCCGCGGGTCGGGATCGATGGCACGGCGCAGCAGCCGGCCGAACGAGTCGTACTGCTTGAGCACCGGGTCGTCCTCAGGCAGCCCGTCGACGTATCGGCCGTGCATGGCCCGCAGGTTCAGCGTCAACGCGGCCAATGTGCGCCCAACGGTGTAGGTGTCGCTGGCGACCGTCGGGCCGGTGTGCGCGATCTCGGGCGCCTGGTAGCCGGGCGTGCCGTACAGGTACCCGTAGGAGTTGATGGCCGACACCGCACCGAGGTCGATCAGCTTGAGCTGCTCCTCGGTGACCATGATGTTCTCGGGTTTGAGATCGTTGTAGCACAGGCCGATCGAATGCAGATAACCGAGCGCGGGCAGGATCTCCAGCATGTATGCAATGGCTTGGGAGACAGGCAGTTTAGTGCCCGTTGGTTGCTTGAGCGAAGCGCCGCCGACGTACTCCATCACGATATAGCCGACAGGCTCGCCGTGCTTGTCGTCGTGCTCGACGAAGTTGTAGATCTTGACGATGGACGGGTGCACCACTTCGGCGAGGAATTGCCGTTCCGCCATCGCGATGGCCTGAGCTTCCGCGTCACCGGAGTGCACCAGGCCCTTGAGCACGACGGGGCGTTCGTTGACGTTGTGGTCGACGGCCAGATACACCCAGCCCAACCCGCCGTGCGCGATACAGCCCTTGATCTCGTACTGGTCGGCGACCATATCGCCGGGCCCCAGCTGCGGCAGGAACGAGTACGGGCTGCCGCAGTGCGGGCACCAGCCTTCCGACAGCGCCTCGCCGTCGGAGCTGGAGCGCCCAACGGGGCGGCCGCAGTTCCAGCAGAACCGCTTGGACTCGGCGACAACGGGATTGGTCATCAGTGCCGAGATCGGGTCGCGCTCGGGCACGCGCGGAATCTCCACCAGCCCGCCGCCCAAGCGTCGGGTCCTCGACTTGGTGTGGATGACGGTGGGGTGGTCCTCGCTATCGGTGGGGCCACTGGAGCGAAGAGTGCCCTCGGTGTCGTCGAAGTTCGGCCGGAAGATGGCTTGGGTGGCCATCGGGCGCAACGCCGACTCAGAGTCCATATCCGCCGGCTGGGTGCCGCCGCTCACGTCACCGGATTCCGCCTCGGACATCAGTCCTCGTACCTCGCCGTCGGCGGTGCGGGCGCCGGTCCAAGCTCCGTCAACCACTTGCGGTACAACGTGTTCCACGTGCCGTCGCGCCGGATGCGTTCCAACGTTGCGTTGACGACCCGGACCAGCCCGGTGTTGTCGAGGTTGACTCCGATACCGTACGGCTCTTCGTTCATGCTCGGTCCGACGATGTGCAGGTACGGATCTTGGCTCACCAGCCCGGCGAGGATGGAGTCGTCGGTGGACACCGCTTCGACCTGACGCTGTTGCAACGCCACGAGGCAGTCGGCCCACGTCACCACGGCGACGATCACCGGTGCCGGCCTGATCTCCTGCAACCGCTTGAGCGACGTCGTCCCCTTGACCGCGCACACCCGCTTGCCAGCCAGATCCGACGGCTGCGAGATCGCCGAGTCCTGGGGCGCGAGGATGCGCTGATTGGCGGTGAGGTACACCGTCGAGAAGTTGACCCGCTCGCGTCGTTCGCAGGTAATGGTCCATGTCTTCACCACGATGTCGACCTGCTTGGCCTCCAGCGCGGCGATTCGGTCGGCCGACGACAAGATGCGGTACTCGACCTGCGACGGCGTGCCGAAGATGTCGCGTGCCACCTCACCGGCGATGTCGACGTCGAAGCCGGTGATCTCGCCCGTGATCGGGTCACGGAAGCTGAACAGATTGCTGCCGATGTCGAGGCCGACGATGAGCCTGCCGCGGGCGCGGATGTCGGCGACCGCCGCCTCTTGGTCTTCCCGGTTGGTGAAGGGCCGCAGGCTCGCCGTGCGGTCGCATTCGTCAGCGGACGGATCGAGCACCGGCTGCGGCTGCGGCGCGAGTTCCTCCATGCCTGCCGGCGTGGGCGGCGCGATGGACAGTCCCGGCGTGGCTAGGACGGGCTCGTTCACCGAACACCCGGCCAGCAGCACCGCCGCTGCCAGCAAGGAGGCCACACCCCGCGTACTCATCACCGGTACTCACTGAGCCTTGGCCACAACCCCAACGCCACCGCCAGCGCCGCCCCGACCGACAGCAGTGCCGCCCCGATCGTGGCGCCCGAGAGCACCCGCCGCGCGTTGACGATGTCGTTGCGCAGCTGCTGGCGGCACTCCTCGATACCGCGAGACAGCGCGTCCTGCAGTTTGTCGAACGCTGGTGTCGAGTCGTCCTCGCCGGTACCTAGGGCCACCTGGGTGGCGGCCTGGTAGTTGCCGACCGAGATGTAGGCGTTGATCCGTTCGTCGGCCTGGCGCCAGCGCATCAGAAGCTCGTCGGCGTTTTGTAGGTCGGTCTTGTCGATCGCGTCATCGCGCGCCAGGTAGTCGGTGAGTTCCTGGTGGATGGTGTCGATGCGCTCGTAATAGGACTGCTTTCGCACGTTTTCGTCTCCGCGGCGGATCAGTGACAGCGTCTCGTCAGCTCGCGCCTGCTGGGCGGTGATCGCCAGGTTGGTGATGGTCTTGAGTGATTCCGCCGCCGTCTCCTTGGCGCTGCGGCTGCCCGCCGTCGAGACGACGAGCGCGGAGCCGATCCACACCACCATCACCATGATCATCAGCCCACCGACGATCAGCCCCGGGTTGACCCTCCTGCGGGTCCGCCGCGTCAGCCAGCGATGCGCGAAGGCGCCGAACAACAGTGTTGAGCCCACCACCAGGATCACCGGCGCGGGGATGCGTGTCGAGGCGCTGGTCTCTTCGTCCACCTGAGCGGAGGTCTGTTCGTACAGGTTCTGGGCGTCGGGCAGGATCTTCTGCTGCATCAACGACGACGCCTCGGACAGGTATGACGAGCCGACGGGGTTGCCCGCGCGGTTGTTGGTGCGAGCCGTCTCGATCAGCCCCGTGTACACCGTGAGCTGGGCGTTGATCCGCCCCAGCAGCTGAACGAGACTGGGGTCGGTGAGCCCGCTCGACGCGCGGGTGAGCGCCACCGCCGCATCGGTGATGGCCTGCTCGTAACGCTGGCGGACGTCGCGTGGTTCGGCACCCGCGATGAACGCGGTGGCCGCCGCGGCGTCGGCCACCGACAACGTCGTGTACAGCTGTCCGGCGGCGAACGCCAGCGGTTCGGTGTGGTCGAGTACCTGAGTGAGCGCCTGCTGCCGGTGGTCGATGGTGGTGGAGGTGGCAAACGCGCTGGCGATACCCAGCGCTGCGAGCACCAGACCGATGGCCAGGATGCGGCCGGGCGTAGTCCAGAGGAACCACCACCGCGGGTGGGCGGGCTCGGCAGCCGTCCGCGACGCCAGCGGCTCTGTCGACGGGTGCGCCAACTCCACAGTCACCTGTGTGCACACCTCGACTTCCGGGCAGCGGTCTTGTCAAACTGTATAAGCGAATTCTAAGAGATTCTGAGACGCTTGGGGGGTAATCGACCCGTCCGCCGTATGTCGAACGTGTCGCACCTTCACCGGGAGCCCGAATTGTCCAGTTCCACCCTATTGTCACAAGCGTGTTCGGTTCGGGCGACGGTGACGGCTTTGTGGTCGACGATGCTGGCCGCAGCTACTGGGGGCGACACGGTGCCGCGGGTCTGCTGCTGCGCGGACGCCTCGACGGCGTACCGGTGGTGCTGCTGCAGCATCGAGCGCCATGGAGCCACCAGGGTGGCACCTGGGCGCTGCCGGGCGGAGCCCGCGACAGTGCGGAATCAGCGCAGGACGCGGCCAAGCGCGAGGCGCACGAAGAAGCGGGTCTCACTGACGATCACATGACGATGAGCGAGGTCGAAATCGAGAGCGCCAGGGTCGAGGCAAGAGATCTGGCCACCGGCAAGCCGGTCACGTGGACCTACACCACCGTGGTCGCAGAAGCCGTCGTCACTGACGGCGCCCTGCCGAAGCCGGTCCCCAACCGTGAGAGCGCTGATCTGCAGTGGGTCGCCGAGGACGAAGTCGCGGGATTGAAACTGCACCCTGGCTTTGCGGACAGTTGGGAACGCGTACGCAGCGAGATGGGAAAGCTACTCGATTAGAGCGGGGCGAGCGCGGCGCGCAACCGTTGAGCTGCGTCCGCCGGGTCCTCCGCAGCGGTGATCGCACGGACCACCACTACGCGCCGCGCGCCGGCGTCGATGACCTCGGGTAGCCGCTGTGCGTCAATCCCACCGATGGCGAACCAGACTTTGTCGGTGCCGGTGGCTGCGGTCGCTCTGACGAGGTCAAGGCCCGGCGACGGCCTGCCTGGTTTGGTGGGCGTCGGCCAACACGGGCCCACACACAAGTAGTCGACGTCTTCGGAGATCGCGGCGCGCATCTGCTCGACATCGTGGGTGGAGCGTCCGACCACCGGGCGCAAGCCGATGATCTCGCGCGCCACCGGCAGCGGCAGGTCGTCCTGGCCCAGATGTAATACGTCGGCTCCAGCGGCCCGGGCGATGTCGGCGCGGTCGTTGACGGCGACGAGCGCACCGTGGCGCGCCGCGGCGTCGGCCAGCACCGCAAGCGCGTCGAGTTCGTGGCGCGCCTCCAGTGGACCGAACCGTTGTTCACCGGCGGATCCTTTGTCGCGCAGTTGGATGATGTCGACCCCGCCCGCCAGCGCGGCGTCGATGAATTGCGCCAGGTCACCGCGTTCCCGGCGGGCATCGGTGCACAGATACAGGACGGCTTCAGCGAGGCGTTCGAGGGGAGAAACCACAGCGCGAGGTTAACCACTGACAGCAGGTATCGTGGATACAGCACGGGAGTCCCGGGAATGGGGCTGAGAGTGGGCTGATGATCCGCCCTTACCGTCACACCTGATCCGGGTCATGCCGGCGCTAGGGAGCGGAGGAAATGATCAGCAACTCGGTCGCCGTCGTCGGCGGCGGTGTCATCGGTCTGTCCGTCGCACGCCGTGCCGCACAGGATGGATTCGCTGTGCGGGTGCACCGCGCGGGTCGGCCTGGCGCGTCCTGGGTGGCGGGCGGCATGCTCGCACCGCACAGTGAGGCCTGGCCCGGCGAGCAAGAACTGCTCACCATCGGCCTCGAATCGCTACGTCTGTGGCATTCGGACTTTCTGAATGGCCTGCCGCCTGAAGTGGTGACCGCGCACGAATCGCTGGTGGTGGCCGTCGATCGCGCCGATGTCGCCGACCTGCAGACCGTGGGGAGCTGGCTGGCCGAACAGGGCCATCCGGTGACCATCACGTCCAGCGCTCGCGACGTTGAACCCCTTCTGGCGCAGGGCATTCGACACGGATTTCGCGCTGTCACCGAGCTCGCCGTCGACAATCGCGCGTTGGTAGCGGCACTGGAAGCCCAGTGCGACGAGCTCGGCGTGCAGTGGGCACCGCCGGTGCGTGAGCTCTCCGAAGTACGCGACTGCGCGACCGCGGTGATCGCCAATGGCATCGACGCGCCTGCGCTGTGGCCCGGCCTCCCGGTGCGCCCGGTCAAGGGCGAGGTGTTGCGACTGCGGTGGCGCCGGGGGTGCCTGCCCGCGCCGCAGCGGGTGATCCGCGCGCGTGTCCACGGCCGTCAGGTGTACCTGGTGCCGCGCGCCGACGGCGTCGTCGTCGGAGCCACGCAATACGAGCACGGGCGCGACACCGCACCTGCGGTGTCCGGCGTCCGCGAACTGCTCGACGACGCGTGTGCGGTGATGCCCGCGCTCGGCGAGTACGAATTGGCGGAATGCGCGGCAGGCTTGAGGCCGATGACGCCCGACAACATGCCGATAGTGCGTCGCCTCGACGAGCGCACGCTCGTGGCGACCGGCCACGGTCGATCGGGATTCCTGTTGGCGCCGTGGACCGCCGAGGTAATAGCCGCGCAGCTCAGCGAAGTGAAGGCCGTGAGATGAAGTTCGCCACCTTATGAAAATCACGGTGAACGACGAAGAAGTCCAGGTCGACGACGCGGCCACCGTCGCGTCGTTGTTGACCACCCTCGGCCTGCCGGACAAGGGCGTCGCGGTGGCGCTCGACTGGGCGGTCATACCGCGCTCCCGGTGGCAGACCGTGCTGCATGACGGCGCGCGCGTCGAGGTGGTCACGGCGGTGCAGGGTGGCTGACATGTTGACGATCGCGGGCCGCGGGTTCGGGTCGCGCCTGATTCTCGGTACCGGTGGCGCGGCCAACCTCGCCCTGCTCGAGGAAGCGTTGGTGGCCTCGGGTACCGAACTCACCACGGTCGCGATGCGCCGCGTCGACGCCGAGGCGGGTACCGGTGTGTTGGAGCTGCTGAACCGACTGAACATCATGGCGCTACCGAACACCGCGGGATGCCGGGGTGCCGCCGAAGCGGTGCTCACCGCGCAACTCGCCCGTGAGGCACTCGGCACCGAATGGGTGAAGCTCGAGGTCATCGCCGACGAGCGCACCCTGCTGCCCGACGCCATCGAACTCGTTAAGGCCGCCGAGCTGCTGGTGGACGACGGGTTCGTGGTGCTGCCCTACACCACCGACGACCCGGTGCTGGCCCGCAGGCTGGAGGACACCGGTTGCGCCGCGGTGATGCCGTTGGGTTCGCCGATCGGCACCGGCCTCGGCATCGCCAACCCGCACAACATCGAGATGATCGTCGAACAGGCGGGCGTGCCCGTCATCCTCGACGCGGGCATCGGCACCGCGAGCGACGCCGCACTGGCCATGGAACTGGGCTGCGATGCGGTGTTGTTGGCCAGCGCCGTCACTCGAGCGGCCGACCCGCCGGTGATGGCCGCAGCGATGGCGGCCGCGGTGACCGCGGGGTACCTGGCCCGGCGGGCGGGCCGGATCCCCAAGCGCTTCTGGGCGCAGGCGTCGAGCCCTACCGGGGCCGTGATCGGTTGACCGGCTACGTCGCGCTCGGCAGTTCGATGGCCGCGGGTCCAGGTATTGCGCCGCGCGTGGCGGGCTCCCCTCGGCGCGCGGGCCGTTCGGTGCGCAACTATGCGCACCTGGCCGCCGGCATCCTCGGGTTGGATCTCGTCGACGTCACCTACTCCGGCGCCACCACCGCGCACATCTTGTCGGATCCCCAGCACGGGGCACGATGTCCTCGACGATCACGACTGCCGTTACGTCGGAGCAGGACGACCAAGGCTTCGGCGCTGAGATAGAGCTGCCTTTCCCGACCTCGACGACCCGTACGGTGTGGCGGTCGACGCCACCGGCGCGGTCTACCTGTCAGGAAGCGGCCGGGTGGTGAAGCTGCCAGTCACCTGAGCAATGGACGGACTACGGGCCCCACGACATTGCCGGATCAGCCACTCAGGGCACCTCGGTAACGTGGTCGCGGTGCGGATGACTTCCAGAAGGTTTGCCGGGCTGCTCGGCGCGACAGTGCTGGCGCTCGGGCTGCTCAGCTGCGAGAAGCAGCCGGAGCCCGAAGCACCCCAACAGCCGGCGGACGTTTCGCAGGACGCACTGGCGTTCGCCGATGAGCTGCACGACAAAGTCACCACCGAGGCCATGATGGGGCATCTGCAGGCATTGCAGGACATCGCCGACGCCAACGGCGGCAACCGCGCGGCTGGCACCCCCGGTTACGACGCGAGTCTCGACTACGTCGCCAATCTGCTGCGGGACAAAGGGTTTGACGTCCAGACGCCGGAGTTCCAGTTCAAGGTCTTCACCCCGGTCCGCACAGAGCTGTCGGTGGGCGGGCGGCGCATCGAAGCCGAGATGCTGGAGTACACCGCGGCCACACCAGCGGGGGGGATCAGCGCGCGGGTGGTGGCCGCACCGCAGGACGACACGCCCGGCTGCGATGCATCGGACTACGACGGGCTCGACGTCAGCGGCGCGCTGGTCCTGGTGGACCGAGGCAAGTGCACCTTCGCCGAGAAGCTCGCCGCCGCCATCGAGCGGGGTGCCGTGGCACTGATCGTCGCCGACAACTCCGACGAGCCGGTGTCGGCGGGCACCCTGGGCCAGGACGTCGACGTCACCATCCCGGTGGTGGCGATCTCGAAGGCCGACGGCGAGGCGCTGCGCGCAGACCCAGGGGAGGCCGACCTCACCGTCGACGCGACAACGCAGGCCATCACCACCCGCAACGTCGTCGCCCAGACCACCACCGGTGCCACCGACAGCGTCGTGATGGTGGGCGCCCACCTCGACAGCGTGTCGGAAGGCCCCGGCATCAACGACAACGGCTCCGGCGTCGCTGCGGTACTGGAGACCGCGCTGCAGTTGGGCAGCTCCCCGGACACCCGTTACGCCGTCAGGTTCGGCTTCTGGGGGGCCGAGGAGTTGGGACTTCTCGGCTCCGCCAACTACGTACAGTCACTCGACGCCGAGGCGCTCAAGGACATCGCGCTGTATCTGAACTTCGACATGGTCGGGTCCCCGAACCCGGGCTACTTCACCTACGACGGCGACCAGTCGGCCGAACCGAATTCTCAAGAAGGCACCCCTCGCGTCCCGGAGGGCTCGGCGGGTGTCGAGCGGGCTCTCGTCGGGTACCTCGACTCGGCGGGCAAACCGGCCAGGGACACCTCGTTCGACGGGCGCTCCGACTATGACGCGTTCACGCTCGCGGGTGTGCCTGCCGGCGGCCTGTTTTCGGGCGCCGAAGACAAAATGACGCCGGAGGAGGCGCAGCTGTGGGGCGGCGAAGCCGATCAGCCGTACGACCCGAACTACCACCAACCGACCGACACCATCGACCACATCGACCAAACCGCGCTCGGCATCCTCGGTAGTGGTGTCGGATGGGCCATCGGACTCTATGCGCAAGACCAGGGCGGCCGCGACGGCCTCCCGGCGCGCGACATCCGCACCAGACATGTCGTCACGAAATCGTGACATGAGAATCGTTGGGGCTCAACGCACCAGCGCCTAACCTGGGCGGGGTGACGAAGACGGCAGCAGGCGTTCTCGCCGTGCTGCTCACGGTGATCCTGACCGCGTGCTCGTCGCCGGAAGCTGCGCCGCAGCCCGAGGTCGATCCCGATGCGTTCGCCAGAAGTCTCGCTGCGGCAGTGACTGTCGATGGTCTTTCGGTACATCTGCAGGCGCTGCAGGACATCTCCGATGCCAACGACGGCACCCGCGCCGACGGCACGCCCGGGTACGACGCGAGCGTCGACTACGTGGCGCAGGCCTTGCGGGACAAGGGTTTCGACGTCCAGACTCCGGAATACACCCGGTTGGCGGTGACGCGCGAAGGCACCCAGTCGTTGACCGTGGGCGGTCGCAGCTTTCCGATCAGCCAGGCCTCGCTGCTGTTCACCACACCGCGTGGCGGGCTCTCCGCCAAGACCGTGCGCCCGCCGAAACCGGCAGGCTGCGCTGCGGCCGACTACGGGACGGTCGCCGTGAAAGGTGCCATCGCGGTGGTGAACGACGAAGGCTGCTCCGTCGTCACCAAGCACGACGTCGCCGTGGCGCGCGGTGCGGTGGGACTGCTCGTGGTCAGTGTCCCTGATCAGGACGGCAGCCCGGAGGGGTTGTTCGAAACGGGGTACTTCCGCGACCTGTCGGTGCCGGTCGGCGTGATCGACGATGCCGACATCGACAGCGCGGTGCGCAGGACCAGCGACCGGGTCAAGCTGGTGCTGGAGACCACCGCGGCAGAGATCACCTCCCGGAATATGGTGGCGCAGACCAGGACCGGCGACGAGCGGAACGTGGTGATGGTGGGAGCGCACCTCGACAGCGCCACGGGGAGCCCCGGCATCAACGACAACGGCACCGGTGTGGCCACCCTGCTCGAGATCGCCGCGCAGCTCGGCTCCGAACCCGAGGTGGCCAACGCGGTCCGGTTCGGCTTCTGGGGTTCGGGGGAGGCGGGCCTCGCCGGTTCGGTGCGGTACGTGCACGGCCTGGATCGCGAGCAGCTCAACGACATCGCGCTGTACCTGAACTTCGACAGCCTCGGCTCGCCCAACGCGGGCTTCTTCACCTACGACGGCGACCAGTCGGGGCAGGCCAACCCCGATCTACCCAGCACCGACGTGCCCACGGGGTCGGACGGCATCGAGCGCACACTCGCGGGCTTCGTCAACCTCTCCGGCAAGCGACCGGCGGATATGCCGCTGGGCTTCACCACCGACTACAGTCCGTTCGTGTCCGCAGGCGTGCCGAGCGGCGGCCTCACCACCGGCGCCACGCAGAAGAAAACCGAGCTGCAGGCCCGGCTGTGGGGCGGCGAGGCTGGCGTCGCGTTCGATCCGACCTATCACTCCAAACGCGACACCGTGGACGGGATCAACCGTGCGGCGCTGGGGATCATGGCGTCGAGTGCGGCATTCGCCGTCGCCACCTACGCGCAGTCCATCGACGGGATCAACGGGGTTCCTCCTCGGGAGAAGCGGTTTCGGGCCGCGATCGGGTCGTAGCCGCATCGTCTCGCGCTGCCCCTCCACGCAGCGCCGTCACCCCGCGCATGCCGTGGTAGACCACCAGCGCGGCGATCGAACCCAGCGCGATGCCCTCGAACATCAGACCGCCGATCTCCCAGGTGAAGTTGGCGATCCCGACGATCAACGCGATGGCCGCCGTCATCTGGTTGACGGGAAGGGAGAAGTCGACGTGGTTGGTGAGCCAGATGCGCACACCCAGCACCCCCACCAGGCCGTACAGCACGATCGTCGCGCCGCCGAGCACTCCGGCCGGAATCGCGGAGATCGCCGCACCCACCTTCGGGCACAGGGACAGCGCGATCGCGACGGCGGCCGCCACCCAGTAGGCGGCAGTCGAGTAGACGCGGGTGGCTGCCATGACGCCGATGTTCTCGGCGTAGGTGGTGGCGGCCGATCCGTCGTCGACGCGGTGCCAAGTCAGTGGGATCACGGTCTCCGACTACACACCATGACGGCGCGCTCCGCACCCCAAGCGGCCGACGACGCGCCCCCGGTGCAGCGCCTGGTCGAGCTGAGTTGTTCGGGTCCGACCACCGCGACCCGATCTACCGGGCGTTGCGCACCGCCGAAGCACCGAGATATCCGCGACACTCGCAGGGGCCGTATGGGTGCATTCTCGCGCGGTGTGGGCTGGGTCGACTCAGCGGATGGAGCCCGTGCGCGGCTCGTCAGTGGTCGCGATGCAGACGATGGTGCGGTCGCCCTGGTCCCAGGTCTCCTCGGTGGGATACAGCAGGTACAGCCCGTACTCGCCGTTCAGGGTGCTGACATCGATCTGCGACTCGCAGTCGGCCTGGTAGCCCAGCATCACCTCGACGCCCGGGTAGGTATCGGAATCTTCCACCGTGACGTTGCCGAACGCTTCACCTTCGTGCGGCTCCTCGCACGGCACCTTCGGCAGGAGGGCCACCGTGTCGCCGGTCGGCATCTCCTCGATGCACGTGCCGACGTCGACATTGTTGGCCAGCACGTTGCTCTGCGCGAACATCGCGATGAGTGCGACCGCGACGATCACCAGGGCAGAGACCAGCAGGCCGACGATCAGACCCGCGATCGCCAAGCCGCGGCCGCGGGCTTTCCCGCCCGCGGTATGGATGATGCCGACGATGCCGAAGATGACGCCGAGGAAGCCGCCGAGGAAGCCGAAAACCAGCGCCAGTACCGCGAAGACGCTGAGCGGCTTCTGCGCGGGGGGAGCGGGATAGCCCCCCTGCGCAT
>JBPPMS010000053.1:0-9313 GCA_051306175.1 Mycobacterium sp.
GGCACCATCGCCAGCGCGGGCCCGCCGCTGCCCTGGCCCATCAGCACCGAGACCGTCGGCGTGTCGAGGGTGACGAGATCGGCCAGGCAGCGCGCGATCTCGCCCGCCAGGCCCTGCTGCTCGGCTTCCGCGGACAGCGCCGGGCCCGCGGTGTCGATGACGAGCACCAGAGGCAGCTGCAGGCCCGCAGCCAACGCCATTCCTCGCCGCGCCTCCCGCAGCGACGCGGGGCCCGCCAACCGTGCCCTCTCCCCGGTCGCTTCGCTCCTGCCCGCCGAATCGATCGTGCGCTGTTGACCCACCACCACCGCGGGCTGACCGCCGAAGCGGGCCAACGCCAGCAGCGTCGTGGACGCCTCACCGAGCTGGGTGCCGCTCAGCAGCACGCTCTCGGTGCTGCCGTAACGCAGCAAGTGCCCGACGCCGGGTCGATCCGATCGCCGCGAGATCTCCACGGATTCCCACGCGGGCACGTCGGGGATGGGCTCGTCGGCGTCGGGTTGCGGCGCAGGCGCGGGTGCATCGGCCACCACCTTGAGCGCACGGTCGAGCGTTTCGCGCAGGTAGTCCAGCGGGACGACGGCGTCCACCACGCCATGGCGCTGCAGGTTCTCCGCGGTCTGCACGCCGGAGGGAAAGGGCTCCCCGTAGAGCTGCTCATAGACGCGGGGTCCGAGGAAACCGATCAGCGCGCCCGGCTCCGCAACCGTGACGTGGCCAAGGGACCCCCACGACGCGAACACGCCGCCCGTGGTCGGGTGGCGGAGGTAGACGAGGTAGGGCAGGTGCGCCTGCTTGTGCAGTTGGACTGCTGCGGCGATCTTGACCATCTGCAGGAACGCCACGGTGCCTTCCTGCATCCGGGTGCCCCCTGAGCTGGGCGAGGCGAGCAGTGGCAGACGTTCTGCGGTGGCCCGGGTGATCGCTGAGGTGATCCGTTCCGCCGCGGCCACCCCGATGGAACCGGCCAGGAAATCGAACTCGCACGCCACCACCGCGACGCGTCGCCCGAACACCCGCCCTTCGCCGGTGAGCACCGACTCGTCGAGTCCGGTTTTGGCACTGGCCTCGGCAAGTTCACGCCGGTAGGCGTCGTTGACGGCGACGTCAATCGTCGGCTGGTCCCAGCTGACAAACGACCCGTCGTCGAGCACTGCATCGCGCAGGGCGAACGCCCCGATCCGGCTCACCCCGACTAGGTTAATCGGCTCTTATAGGGTGGCGGCATGATCGGCGTAACCCGAGTGGAGAACGTCACCACCATCGAGATGCAACGCGCGCAGCGCCGCAACGCACTCAATTCGCAACTGGTCGACGAGTTGCGGGAGGCGATCGGGCGGGCTGCGGCCGAGGACGTGCGCGCGATCGTGCTGACCGGGCAGGGCAGCGTGTTCTGCGCGGGCGCGGACCTGTCCGGTGACGCCTTCGCCGCTGACTACCCGGGCCGGTTGATCGCCCTCAACAAGGCCATCGACGCCGTCCCCATGCCGGTGATCGGCGCCGTCAACGGCCCGGCGATCGGCGCGGGCCTGCAACTTGCCATGGTCTGCGACCTGCGCGTGGTGGCACCTGAAGCGTTCTTCCAGTTTCCAACATCGAAATACGGTCTGGCGCTTGATAACTGGAGTATCCGGCGGCTGTCGTCGCTGGCCGGCTACGGACGCACCCGGTCGATGCTGCTGACCGCAGAGAAACTGACCGCCGACGTCGCCCTGCAGACGGGCATGGCCAACCGCATCGGCACCCTGGCCGACGCGCAGTGCTGGGCGGCCGAGATCGCAGGTCTGGCGCCGCTGGCGCTGCGACACGCCAAGCGAGTGCTCAACGACGACGGTGCGTACGAGGATCAGTGGCCGGTCCACAAGGAGCTCTTCGAGAAGGCGTGGGCTAGCAGCGACGTCATCGAAGCCCAGGTGGCCAGGGTGGAGAAACGCCCGCCCAGATTCCACGGCGCGTGATGATGGGTACTGGATTAGCCACGACGCTACGTGTCGTCGGCGGCACCGCGACGTTGGCGGCGGGCGGGTGGACGTTGCGGGCGCTGCGCGGCACCCCGTCGGCTCTGGGTGCGGGGCCGCTGGCCATCGAGGCCACTGCCAAACGGTCGACCAATTTTCACGGCGGTGCGTTCACCAATCTCGAACCGAGCTCCAGCATGCTCAATCTCAGCCGCGACGATCAGATCGAGATCATCCGCCGTTTGCTGACACCGGGTAGTGCGGCAGGCCGCCCCGATGGGTCGATCCCGGTGCTCACCCCTGACACAGGTGCGCAGGCGAGCGATCTGGCCGTCAGCTGGTTCGGCCATTCCAGCGTGCTGATCGAGATCGACGGTTACCGGGTGTTGGCCGACCCGGTGTGGAGCGACCGCTGCTCGCCGTCGCACGTCGTCGGTCCCCAGCGGATGCACGCCGTGCCCGCGCCGCTGGAGTCGTTGCCCGCCATCGACGCCGTCATCATCAGCCACGACCATTACGACCACCTGGACATCGACACCGTCAAAGGGCTCGCGCGCACTCAACGCGCCACCTTCTACGTGCCGCTCGGCATCGGAGCGCACCTGCGCGAGTGGCGGATTCCCGACGATCGGATCGTCGAACTCGACTGGGGTGAGAGCAGCAAGCTCGGCGACCTGACGCTGGTCTGCACGCCGGCGCGGCACTTCTCCGGGCGGTTCCTCACCCGCAACACCACACTGTGGTCGTCGTGGTCGATGATCGGGCCCAAGCACCGCGCGTTCTTCGGTGGCGACACCGGATACAGCAAGAGCTTCGCGCGGACAGGTGAGGAGTACGGGCCCTTCGACCTGACGCTGATGCCGGTCGGGGCGTACCACCGGGCATGGCCCGACATCCATATGGACCCCGAGGAGGCGGTGCGCGCACACCGCGACGTCAGCGACAACGGCCTGTTGGTGCCGATCCACTGGGGGACGTTCCGGCTGGCGCCGCATCCGTGGTCGGAGCCCATCGAGCGGTTGCTGGTTGCCGCGGCGGGCGACGAGGTGACGGTTGCCGTGCCGAGGCCCGGCGGTCTGGTCGACCCCGCGAGTCTGCCGGCGTTCGACCCGTGGTGGCGGTTCTGAGCCGCTAGGTTTTTGCCATGGGCCCATCCCGCACGATCCTGCCCCTCTGTGCCGTGACGCTGGTGCTCGTCGCAGGCTGCAGTTCGACGGCCAATGAGCAGGCCGCTCCGCTCACCACCTCGACGACGACGGACGTGTCGCCGCCACTGCAGCCCGCCGTGGCGCTGCCCGAGAACGCGGTCGACAACGCGGTGGCCCAGCTCGACCGCATCGCGGGCGAGCTGATGGAGTCCTCGGGTCTGCCCGGAATGGCCGTCGCGGTGGTGCACCGCGGAGAAACTCTGTACGCCAAAGGTTTCGGTGTCAAAGATGCGCGCCTGGGTGACGACGAGGCCAACAGGGTCGACCCTGACACGGTGTTCCAGTTGGCGTCGGTGTCCAAACCCATCGGCGCGACGGTGGTGGCCCACGAAGTCAGCCAGAACGCGATCAGCTGGGACACCCCGGTGGTCGGCGAGCTGCCCTGGTTCGCGTTGTCAGACCCGGCGGTCACCCAGATGGTCACCGTCGGGGATCTGTACTCGCACCGGTCGGGACTGCCCGACCACTCGGGCGACCTTCTGGAAGACCTCGGCTACGACCGGCGCGCCATTCTGGAGCGGCTGCGTCCGCTTCCGCTCGGTGAGTTCCGAACCTCATACGCCTACACCAACTTCGGGCTGACGGCGGGTGCCGAGGCGGTAGCCGTCAACGCGGGCACATCGTGGGAGGACCTGTCCCAGGAGGTGCTGTACGGCCCACTCGGGATGACGTCGACCAGTTCCCGCTTCGCCGATTTCGAGTCGCGCGAGAATCGCGCGCTCACCCATATCTACATCGACGGTGGGTTCCAGCCGCTGTACGTGCGCGAACCCGACCCCGAAGCCCCTGCGGGGGGTGTCAGCTCGTCGGTGAACGACCTGACCCGCTGGTTGGCCATGGTGCTGGGCAATGGTAGCTACGACGGCACCACGATCGCCACGCCGGAGGCGCTGCTGCCCGCGTTGACACCGCAGATCGTGTCGAACCCGGCGTCGGAACCCGCCGCGCGGACCGGCTTCTACGGCTACGGCTTCAACGTCGGGTCCACATCGGCGGCGCGGATGCAGCTCAGCCATTCCGGCGCGTTCGAGACGGGCGCGGGCACCAATTTCGTGATCATTCCGTCAGCCGACGTGGCGATCGTGGCGCTCACCAACGGGACACCGAAGGGCATCGCCGAAACGCTGACGGCGGAGTTCGCCGATCTGGTGCAGTTCGGTGAGGTGCGCGAAGACTGGCGCACGCTCTACGGTGACGCGTTCGCGGCGATAGATGCGCCCGTCGGGTCACTTGTCGGCAAACAACCCCCGGCCGACGCGACGGCGGCGAAACCGCTGCAGTCCTATGCGGGCACCTACGCCAACGACTATTGGGGACCCGCGGCGGTCACCGACGAGGCAGGCGAGTTGGTGCTTCGGATGGGCCCGCGCGGTGAGCCGTGGACGCTGAAGCACTGGGACGGCAGTACTTTCGCACTCAGCTTCGTCAGCGAGAACTCCCCGCCGGGAAGCGTTTCGGAGGCCACCTTCGACGGGGACCGGTTGATTCTGGAGTACTACGACCAAGACAAGATGGGGACCTTCACACGATGACCCGTTCGTTGGTGGAGGGGCTGTCCGATGCCGAAGTGGCCCAGCGGGTTGCGCACGGCTATACCAACGACGTCCCGACCCGGGCGGCACGCACCACGTCGGAGATCGTGCACGCCAACGTCTTCACGCGCATCAACGCGATACTCGGCGTGCTGCTGATCATCGTGATGTCCACCGGCTCGGTGATCAACGGTGCCTTCGGCCTGCTGATCATCGCCAACAGCTCCATCGGCATCATTCAGGAGCTGCGCGCCAAGAAGACGCTCGACAAGCTCGCGATCGTCGGGCAGGCGAAACCGTTGGTGCGCAGGCAGTCCGGGACCGTCACGGTGCTGCCCAACGAGGTCGTGCTCGACGACGTCATCGAGTTGGGGCCGGGCGATCAGATCGTCGTCGACGGCGACATCCTGGAGGAAACCAACCTCGAAATCGACGAGTCGCTGCTCACCGGTGAAGCCGATCCGATCGCGAAGGATGCAGGCGACAAAGTGATGTCGGGCAGCTTCGTGGTGGCCGGTAGCGGTGCGTACCGGGCCACCAAGGTCGGTCGCGAGGCCTACGCGGCCAAACTCGCCGAGGAGGCCAGCAAGTTCACCCTGGTGAAATCCGAACTGCGCAGCGGTATCAACACGATTCTGCGGTTCATCACCTACCTCCTGGTCCCGGCGGGCGCACTGATCATCTACACCCAGCTGTTCACCACCGACGCGGGCTGGCGGGAGTCGGTGCTGCGCATGGTCGGGGCGCTGGTCCCGATGGTGCCCGAGGGGCTGGTGCTGATGACGTCGATCGCGTTCGCGGTCGGGGTGGTGCGGCTAGGGCAGCGGCAGTGTCTGGTGAACGAACTCCCCGCGATCGAGGGACTGGCCCGCGTCGACGTGGTGTGTGCCGACAAGACCGGCACACTTACCGAGAACGGCATGCGGGTCTGCGATCTCAAGACCCTGGCCGCTTCGGATGTGGTGGACGCACTGGCTCAATTGGCGGCCGACGACCCGCGGCCCAACGCCAGCATCGCCGCGATCGCGGAAGCTTACCCGATGCCGCCCGGCTGGGCCTGTACAGCCAGTGCGCCGTTCAAGTCGGCCACCAAGTGGAGCGGTACGTCCTACGCCGAACATGGCAATTGGGTGATCGGGGCGCCCGACGTGCTGCTTGACCCCGCGTCTGCGGTGGCCGAAGAGGCAGAAGAGATCGGCGCTCACGGCCTGCGCGTACTGCTGCTCGGGTCGTCCGACCGCAGCGTCGACGACGTCGAGGCACCCGGCACCGTCACTGCACTGGCGCTGGTGGTGCTAGAACAGAAGATCCGGCCAGATGCTCGCGAAACGCTGGACTACTTTGCCTCGCAGCATGTCTCGATCAAGGTGATCTCTGGCGACAACGCCGTCTCGGTGGGTGCGGTGGCGAGCACCCTCGGCTTGCACGGCGAGGCGATGGATGCGCGCAGACTGCCCGATCAGCTGGAGGCGCTGGCCGACACAGTGGAAGCATGCACCACCTTCGGCCGGGTGCGACCCGATCAGAAGCGGTCGATGGTGCACGCCCTGCAGTCCCGCGGCCACACCGTCGCGATGACCGGCGACGGCGTCAATGACGTGCTCGCGCTCAAGGACGCCGATATCGGCGTCGCGATGGGAGCGGGCAGTTCCGCGTCGCGGGCGGTGGCGCAGATCGTGTTGCTGGACAACAAATTCGCCACGCTTCCCTACGTCGTGGGCGAAGGTCGCCGGGTGATCGGCAACATCGAGCGGGTGTCGAACCTGTTCCTCACCAAGACCGTGTATTCGGTGCTGCTGGCACTTCTGGTGGGCATCATCGGCCTTGGCTCGAAGTTCTTCGGATTCGATCCGCTGCTGTTCCCGTTCCAGCCGATCCACATCACGATCGCCGCGTGGTTCACCATCGGCATCCCGGCGTTCGTCCTGTCACTCGCGCCCAACAACGAGCGCGCCAGGCCGGGCTTCGTGCGCCGGGTGATGACGGCCGCACTGCCGTCGGGCTTAGTGGTCGGTACGGGGACGTTCGTGTCCTACCTGCTGGCCTACCAGGGCCATAAGTCGACCGAGGTGGAAGAGACGCAGGCCTCGACGGCGGCGTTGATCACACTGCTCGTGGCGGCGGTGTGGGTGCTGTCGGTGGTCGCGCGTCCCTATCAGTGGTGGCGGGTGGCACTGGTCGCGTTCTCTGCTGGCGCCTACGTGGTGATCTTCTCGATTCCGCTGGCCCAGCGAGCGTTCATGCTGGATCCGAGCAACGTGGCGGTGACGTCGACCGCTCTTGCGATCGGCCTGGTCGCGGCGGTGATCATCGAGGCGATCTGGTGGATCCAGGGCAGGATCCTCAACGAACCGCGCAAGCTGTGGCGATCGGGCCAAGCTCGGTCGATAGGGTAGGTCCATGAATTTTCTGCAGAAGGTCAAAGGCCTGATCGCGAAGAATCCTGGTGCCGTGAACACCGCCATCGACAAGGCGGGTGACCTCGTCGACTCCAAGACGAAGAACAAGTATCGGGGCCAGGTGGACAAGGCCCAGGAAGCCGCGAAGAAGGCCGCCAACGCGGACAACCCCAACGCGCTGCCGCAGACGCCTCCCGCCGCGCCTCCGGTCATCCCGTAAGCGGCGATGGCGAAGCTTTCCGTTTCCGTCGACGTCCCGCTGCCGCCCGAGCAGGCGTGGGCGGCAGCATCTGACCTGAGCCGGTACAAGGATTGGCTGACGATCCACCGGGTGTGGCGCAGCAAGCTGCCCGAAACCCTGGAGAAGGGCAGCGAGCTGGCGTCCATCGTGGAGGTCATGGGGATGACGAACCGGGTGCAGTGGACCATCGTGCACTTCAAGCCGCCGCAGTCGATGACGCTCAACGGCGACGGCCGCGGTGGGGTGAAGATCAAGCTGATGGCCAAGATCAAGCCGACCGACGGCGGTTCGTCGGTGACGTTCGACGTGCATCTCGGCGGTCCGGGGTTGTTCGGGCCCATCGGGATGGTGGTGGCGGGTGCACTGAACGGCGATATCCGCGATTCGCTGGACAAGTTCGTCACGGTGTTCGCGCCGGCCGCGTGACCAACGCTGACCGGTTGGCCCCGCTGGCGGGCCGGTCCTGGTGATCCGATCGCGGCTGGCGCTACGCCGATTGCTCTGGGCGCCAGGCGAACTCGATCTGGCCCGCGCCTATGTGACCGGGGACATCGACGTCGACGGTGACCTGGCGGTCGGCTTCCGGCAGGCGTGGAAGCTCGCGCGTGCCAACCCGGCTTCGCGGTCGACGAGCGCGGGCTGTCCGACCAGGTCGAGGTGCTCCTGCGGGACTACCGCGAGGTGACGGCTCTCGAGTCGTATGACGCGGTGTGTTCGATCGAGATGGGCGAGCACATCGGAGAAGGACAGTATCCGACGTATGCCGCGATCATGTTCTCCGCGTTGAAGCCGACGGGACGTCTTGTGCTGCAACAGATGTCACGGCGTGCCGACGAGGTTGTCCCGGGTCTCGTAGAAATTGAGGTGGCGGTCCCCCGCTCGTGGCCTGCCGTGTGGTAGGTCTCGGGCGTTCCGCAAGAACACCAAAAGAAGGGGACCGTCATGAAGAAGAGTAGTCAGAACCGGGCCGGGGACGCGAGCGTGGTCGCGATTCCCGAGCAGGTGAGCGTGGCGATGGCCGAGATCGCCGAGAACATGTCCGAGGGCCTGCTGGCGCTGGCCGTCGGTGCGGGCCTGCAGGTCATGCAGACCCTGATGGAGGCCGACGTGACCGCGCAGGCCGGGCCCAAGGGACGCCACAACCCAGGCCGCACCGCGGTGCGCCACGGCCGCGAAAACGGGTCGGTGACCCTGGGTGGACGCCGGGTGCCGGTGACCCGGCCGCGGGTGCGCGCCGCTGACGGATCGGGCGAGTTGCCGGTGGCGTCCTATGAGCTGTTCGCTTCGACGGAGATCCTGGGCCGCATGGCGATGGAGAAGATGCTGGCCGGGCTCTCGACCCGGCGCTACCCGCTGGGCCTGGAGCCGGTCGGCGAACGCATCGCTGAAACGTCTTCGGCCACAAGCAGATCGGCGGTTTCTCGCCGGTTCGTGGCGATGACCGAGACCGCGCTGGTCGAGCTGCTGTCGCGGGATCTGTCCGGGATGGATCTGGTCGCACTGATGATCGACGGGGTGCACTTCGCCGAGTCCTGCTGTGTGGTCGCGTTGGGCATCGACATCGAGGGCGCCAAGCATCCGCTGGCGCTGGTGGAGGGCTCCACGGAGAACGCCACCTTGGTCACCGAGCTGCTGGTGGACCTGCGGGAGCGGGGTCTGGACGTCACCCGCCCGATGCTGGTCGGCCTGGACGGGTCCAAGGCGCTGCGCAAGGCCGTGGTCGACGTGCTTGATCACCCGGTCGTTCAGCGCTGTCAGCTGCACAAGGTTCGGAACGTGAAAGATCATCTGCCGCAACGCCTTCGAGCCACTGTAGGCCGCAGGATGACTGATGCCTACCACGGCGGATCGGCGCTGGAGGCCGAAGCCGCGCTGCTGGCCCTTGCCAAAGAGCTCGACCGCACCCACCCCAGCGCGGCGGCGAGTCTGCGTGAGGGCCTCGATGAGACGCTCACGGTCTTGCGTTTGGGTGTGC
>JBPPMS010000054.1:0-11547 GCA_051306175.1 Mycobacterium sp.
GGTTCCGGCGTGGATGTTGACGGTGCGGCCGTGAAGCCATCGCAGTCCGAGCGTTGCAGGACTACTGTCCCGGCTATGACGAAGCCGGGGGAAGGCGATGAGCCGACTGGCTACATGGCCGATGCCGGCGCTCCGACCGAGATGGCCGGTGTCGCGGATGCGAACACTCAGGCCGCCCATGCGTGGGCCTTCGATGAGGAGCCCGAGTGGGAGCGGGAGAAGGCCTCGCCTGTCCGCATCGGGCCTGACCGGATCACCCCCGGTCGGATCACGGCTTTGTCGGTTGCCGCGGCGGTGGTGGTGATCGCCGCAGCCTCGGGCGTCGCGGTGTGGGTCCTGCGCGGGGATGAGCCTGCTGTCGAGTCAGCACCGCATCCCGACCTCCTCAACGGTGTGTACCGCGTTGAATACCACTGGGATCGATCCACGTCCCGCGACGGCGGTCGCGACACGACGTGGGATGGGGAGGCTGCCGCAGGCCCGGCCCAGGACTGGCTGAACCTGACGTCGGCCTGCACGGATACCGACTGCATCGCCACCGGCGAGGTTCTCGGCCAAGACCGAATGCGGTTGGACGGAGCGCGGCTCATCACCTTCAGACTGGCCAATGGCAGCTGGCAGGACATTGCGCCCGCCCGGGTCACGTCCACCTGTACCTATGACGACGGATCAGTCGCCGGGGAGTCCTGGACAACGGTGACGCTGGGCTTCACCCCGCGCCCGGACGGATCGTTCACCGGTGCGCTCACGACGGTTGTGGAGAGCGACGAGTGCGGGGATCAGGGGAACACGGTCGTGACGCCGTTGACGGCGGGTCGGGTGGGCGACGCGGTGTAGCGGTTGCATGCTTGTCGGATGTCTCGGCGCGCAGAGTTTGTTCGAGTCTTCTACGAGGGCTGCCTCGCCGATCCCGGAGACCGCAACCCGTACGCCGGCGAGTCGCTCCTGGCGCAGTTGTGGATGCGCGGCTACATGCGAATGCTGCGCGTCCGGATCGACACCGGTCCGGCGATGAGGCGATACCGCGGCGAAATCGAGTGATTCACTGCCCGGACACGAGAAAGGCCCGGTCGAAACCGGGCCTCATCTGCGTCAATCTTGGTGCGCGATACTGGGATTGAATGAGACTTCGGGTTTGCTGCCACCAACCGTCTTGATCTGCAAAAACACGGTACATCATGCGGAAATGCGCCATATTGGTAGTGGAGCATGGCGGAGCTGTACGGTAGCCATGTAAGCATCGTCAGTTCACGTTTAGTTCACGCCGGGCTGCGACCAGTATCGCGAGAGGGGTTACACAGTGACGCGCGGAGAGGGTCGTAAGACACGGAATGTCGGGACGTTTGGGACGGTGCAGCAACTGCCGAGTGGCCGGTACCGGGCGATGTACTACGGGCCGGACGGCCGCCGCTACAAAGCACCGACCACGTTCCTGGCCAAGGCCGACGCGCGCGGTTGGCTGTCACTGCGGCAGGCCGAGATCATCTCCAAAGCATGGACACCACCGGACGCTGCGCCGACCGCCACCCGCACCACGTTCGGCCAGTACGCCAAGTCATGGCTGGCGCACCGCGATATCAAACAGCGCACTCGCGAGCACTATCAGCAGGTGTTGGACCAGCACCTCGCCGAACCGTTCGGCGCGCTGCCGTTGGGGTCGATCACCCCCGACGACGTTCGCACCTGGTATGCCAGTTTTGGCGCCAACACCCCGACACTTCGGGCGCACGCCTACGGTCTGCTGCGGACCATCCTGACCACCGCGGCCAATGACGGGAAGATCAACGTCAACCCGTGTGTGATCCGCGGCGGCGGCACCGCCAAACGCGTCAAGCAGATTCGGCCCGCCACGCTGCCGGAGCTGGCCGCGCTGGCCGAGGCGATGCCCAAGCAGTACGCCGCGATGATCTTGCTGGCCAGTTGGTGCGCGCTGCGGTTCGGCGAGCTGACCGAGCTGCGCCGCCGCGACGTGGTGCTGACCACGACGACCGACGATGACGGCACCGAGGTGCACACCGGAGTCATTCGCATTGAGCGCGCCGTGGTCCGTGTTGAGGACGGGTACCTGGTGACCACGCCGAAGTCTGACGCCGGAACCCGCGACGTGGCGATTCCGCCGCACCTGGTCCCGGCGATCCGCGACCACCTGGCCGACTACGTCAAGCCGGACGCCAACGCGTTGTTGTTCCCGGCCGGCCACGGTGGGCACCTCGCACCCGCCACCCTCTACCGGCGGTTCTACACCGCCCGTACTGCTGCGGGTCGGCCGGATCTCCGATTCCACGACTTGCGGCACAGCGGGGCAGTGCTGGCAGCGGCCACCGGTGCCACGCTCGCGGAACTTATGGCCCGCCTTGGACATTCGACGCCGCAAGCTGCGATGCGCTACCAGCACGCGGCGCAGGGCCGGGATCAAGCCATCGCGGCGGCGCTGTCCAAGATCGCACTCGACGCGAACTGACAGCTGCAACGATCTCAGCATGACTACATCTGACGACAACGCTGACGGCAACCAGCTACAGGCGGTAGGCGAGGCACTTGCTGCCGTCCACGCAATTCTGTCGACGCTACAAGGGAAAACCGACCTGTATCTCGCTAGTCAGTCGTGGGAGCCGCATCTCACGGTGATAAAGCGCGCAGCGCAGACGGTTAGCAGTTCCAGCGAGTAAGTCAGGGGTGTACCCGCTGGTCAAGCGACGTGGTGTCCAGCACGAAAGCAAATTCTCTCGACCAGGTGTATTACGGCCAGGTGACGGTATTTGCCGATGTGGGGATACTTGGTGCCCAATGTAACGGCAAACTGCATACACTCGTCAGCATGAACACCATGGAGAGCGTGAACGCAGATGAGGCTGCCCGCGATCCCCAGAAGATATTCCGGGAGGCGGGCGAGGGCGAGCATCGGTTCGTCATCGTCAACGACGGTGATGTCCCGGCGACCGCCGTCCTATCCATGTCCGACCTGTCCGAACTTCAGGACGACCTGGAACTGATGTCTGTGCTGCTCGTGCGGGCCGTAAACGCCGGTGGAAAGCGCTATGGCCTTGACGACGTGATGGCCCGATTCGGGTACTCCGATGCTGATCTAGACATGTCGTCGGAGTCGTGCTGCTAACGACATGGCCAGGATCCAATTCACCGAGGACGCACTCGCCGATCTAGAGAAGATAGACGGCGCGGCGACCAAGGCGATCCTGAAAGCGGTCCGCGACAAGCTGGGCACCTCGCCCGATCAGTTTGGCGATCCGCTGGGCAGGCGGAGCGGCGGCAACCTCACGCCGTTTCGCAAGCTAAAAGTGGGGCAAAACAGCACGTACCGAGTCGTCTATCACGTTTACCACGACGACGATCCTGTCGACCCCGTTCTGGTGATTGTGTGGATCATCGCTAAGCGTTCCGACGATGAGGTGTACCGAGGTGCCATGGCGCGAATCGAGGCGATGGCGCGCGAAGCTGCATCTGAAGACCAGGTCACGGCTGGTCAACTTGAACAGGCACTCGTAAACGCTTGGCAGAGATAGCCCGTGCACGCCGCCGGGCGAGCTGGAACACCCGGCGGCATGTCGGTGCTGAAAGGGATGTCACCGCGGGGTCAAGCGCTCCGGTGACTGGCACACCAGGAACGTCTTAGAGCCGCGTAACCCGCCCTGGGTTGGCCGTGCGCCCGCACCAGGTGGTGACGTTGATCCTGCCCGGCGCTGCGGCATGAGCGCAACCGCGTCCACCTCCCGCCGCTAGACTGGACAGTGCTGCGCGTTGCCCCGCCCGTATGGGCACTGGTGACGCGGGCACGCTGCCCCTGGTGGGCACCCCGGTACTGCGGGCAGGCCGGTTGATCGGAACGAACATCAACCAACCATGCCCACGGAGGTAATCCCATGTCCCTGTTAACGTCCGGCGCTGCCGGAATTCTCTCGCCAGAAGAAATTGGCGATCTTGTCGTCCGGCCCGTATCTCGGCTTTCTATCGCGTACCAGGTTTCTCAGGTGGCGGTCATCGGCAGCCACGATTTTCGCATTCCGATCCTGAATGCCGATCCGTCCGCCTCGTTTGTCGCAGAAGGTGCCGAGATCCCGGCCGATGATGCCGAGATTTCGGAGCTGATCGTCACGCCGAAGAAGGTTGCGGCGCTGAGTGTGATCAGCTCGGAGCTGGCGACTGACTCAATCAATGGCAGCGCGCAGGATGTCGTCGGCCAGGCGCTGGCCCGCGATACGGCCCGCGCTGTGGACGCGGCGTTCTTCGGCACCACGACCCCCAACGGTCCCAGCGGCCTCGGTGCGCTCACGGGCGTGAGTGAGGTCGACGCGGGCACCATCACCACGCTGGACGCGTTCGCGGAGGGGATGAGCTACGCGGAAACCGTTGGTGCCGTGATCATCTACTGGGTGGCATCGCCGTCCACCGTGCTGACGCTGGCCAAGCTCAAGCGTGAGGCCGGGTCGAACCTGCCCCTGCTGCAGCCTGATCCGACTAAGCCGGGCCGCCGTCAGGTGTTCGGCGCACCACTGCTGTCGTCGCCTGCGGTGGACGATCACACGATATTCGGGATTCCAGCGAGCTACGCGACGGCACCCGACGATGAGGACCAGAGCGGGCGGCTGAGTTGGGTTGTGCAGGCACAGGACCCGACTCTGGATGTCAGCGGCGAGCAGTTCTTCACATCAGACCGGGTTGCCATCCGAACTACCCTGAGGGTCGCGTTCGCTTGGGCGCATCCGGCTGCCGTGGTGCGGATCGAACATGGCGGTTCGTAGTGGTGGCCCTGGCCGATGACAACGACGTGGCGGCCCGCCTCGGACGTGAGCTGACCGAGGACGAACAGACCGCCATCGTCGGCCTACTGGCCGAGGCGGGCGCGTTGGTCGTCGGCTACCTACGGCGTGACTGGACAGCACTAGCTGATGTCCCAGACGCCGTGAGGATCGTCGTCAGTCGCATGGTGGCGCGTTCGCTCACGGGTGGGTCGAATCTGCCAGCAGGTGCCTCTGAGTTCGGTTCATCGCTGAGCGTCATGTCGCACAACGTCAAGCTCGGTGCCGACGTGGTCGTCGGGTCGGTGTGGCTGTCGCGGACGGACAAGATCACTCTTGCGCCGCACGTCAAGCGCTACGTCGAGCACTTCCCGATGTACCCGGTGCGCGAGTAGTCATTGCAGGTAGAGGCCGCCTATCGCGTCATCGCGGTAGGCGGCCTCTCGCCTGTTCGATACCCCTAGCTAACCTTCAGTGCAGGGTGACTACTGCACGTCACGCCAGGATAGGCGCTATGTGCGCAACTACCGTGATGCGTCACAGCAAACTATCTAGCGAAGCGCCGGTCAACCGGGACGACAGGTCTGTCCACTGCGTGAAAGGTGTTGCGGTGCAAACGTATTAACGCATGACTGATCGCCGAATTCGCCTGTGGTCCAATGCGTTCGGGTGATGCCCAATGCGTGAATGTGGTTGTGGCGCATCCGAATTCGCGTCCGACCCGACATTGGAATCTGCTGTTACACAACGCATCTGGGGGTGGGGGTTGACCCCCGCACCCCCTTGCGGCCTCGGGGCGGCCTGACGCGCCGCTCTGGGTAGGCTCACAACCCCCAGATTTTCGACCCGAAAATCCATGTGGGACAGCAAGTCTCGATTTGTCCTGACATATTGAAAAATGGTGTGTTTCAAGCGATTTCACGCCAAACCGGCTGCTCAAAAACAGCCTCTGACCTGCATAAATAGGCTGCAATCGGCCATGTGTACAACCAAAAGGCTGTCGTCCAGCAACGCTGCACCGGTACTGGCGGTCACTGGCCTGCGACACCATATTGCCAGTTCGAATGCGGTGGTACACCCGTAGTCACCTCGGCCAAGATGCACGTTTCAGCAAACTAATTGCAGCAGCGATGGCAAACCTTCCGCGGCTACACGGCATGGCACACGAAACCGTCTATCCCGCAACATAATTCGACTAGACGTCGCGTCAGCATCATGTCGTCTGGTTTAACCCGTTGCTATGCAACATGTTTCGACTCATCGCCTCGCCCGACTGCTGCGCGCGCCCGCGGGGATCACATCGGACCACCCTTTGCCGCTGGGCGGGCTGGACACCTGGCCCTGCTGGGGATTCGGCTGTGGTCCATTGCGCTTTGGCGACACTCCGAACTCAGCGACCGCACCCGTGATGGCCTCGGTCATCTTGGCGCCGTCGAGCAAGCCGTCCTCGGCCAGCAGGGCGTCCACCTTGATACCTGCGGCTATCGCTAACCTGCTGTCCAGCCCGGCATTGGCCAGGGTGGCGTCCAAGATGGCCTGCCGCTGCCGCGTGAGCGTGTCCGCCGTCGCCGCGTGGGCCGCTTCCAAGCTGGCGACCGTCTCACCGTGTGCGACCTCCAGGCTGGCGATGGTCGCCTCGGCATCCCGCAATCGTCGCCGGTATTTAGCGGCGTCGCGGCCCAGCTTGTCATCGGGCACCGCGTCCTCGGCCGCGTCCTCGGCCGCGTCGGCCGCCGTGGCGTCGGGTTCTGCCCGGTCGCCGTCGGCGGTGGGTTCGGCCTCGGGCGTGTCGGTCACCTCGGCCAAGTCGGCGTCAGTGCCGGTATCAGTGGTGGTGGTCATGGTCATGCGTTCCCTTCGGTTTCCAACTGCGGCCAGGTCCGACGCCTGACGCCGGACGCGACGAATTCAACCCGTGTCGACAGATCGCCGGGCAGGTCTGTAAATCCGATGTGTTGCAGCAATATGCGCTCTGTGTCAGTGGCCGGGCGGTCGAACTTGCGGCCCGGCCAAGTGAAGTTGCCGCGTCCAACTGTGGTGCTCCAGCGGTCCGCGTCGGCCGCCAGCGTGGAGTCCTCCGCGTTGTGGAGGTCCGGTGGTAGGTACTCAAAGGCCAGCCACCCGCGCACGCCGTTGTCATCGAGCTGCGGGCCGACACCGTCAACGATCATTTCGACTCACCCTCCAGTCCGATGCCGTCCGCGACCATCTGCGCGATCTTCATTAGCCATGCAGCGCCGCCATCGCCCTCACAGATGCGGGCCAGGATCATGCAGGCCCCCCACGTCCACCACGCGGCATGCAGCGGTGAGGTGTGAGCGAGACGGGTCAGCCCGTCGTAATCACTGGCGGCCCAATACTTGACCGCCGACATCACAGTGAGTTCGACATCCCTGTTGTGGCCGCGGTTGGTCATCGTGGACGCGATCCCCGGGGCGTGCTCGTCAAGCAACTGGTCTGTCAGCGCCACGACGTTCTCCCCCTCGGTGGATCGGGCACCGATAGTGGTGCACAGGATCGCCAGGGCGACCGGCGCATGCCGCCACACCGGCAACCCGCTGTCCATCACCACCCGAGTGGCGGCCTCGGCGTCACCGCGAATCATGTGGGTGATCACTTGGATTACCTGCGCGGCCACCGCTGGCGTATCGGCCGGGTGGTACCTCCAGTCGATGTTCCCAGCGGGCCACCCGTTGGTGTTGTCATTCACAGTCAGTTCCCTTCGTTATTGTTGTGCTGAAACGACATTCGCCGTATAGGTAATCGGCCGGCGGTTGGCTGCGGGGCCAACGCAAAACGTCGACCCCCGCACGGTGCGGAGAGGCGCACGATTACGCCAGTTCGGGTGAGGTCCCTTAGTACACCGTCGAGCGCGTGGCGCTCGGTGCTGCGGATCATCACCCGCAGCTTCGCGCCGGTCACCGATGCCGGTGCGACCGCCGCGAGGTGGCGCAGCACTGCACGCCGCACCCCGTAGGCGGCCAGTGGCGCGCTCACGGAGTCACCGCGGCGCGTGCCAGCTCGGCAAGGCATGCCCCGCAGTGGTGGCCAGTCGGCCGCCGTCTCCGCGCCTCGCAGCGGTCGCACATCAGCGACGCGTTGCGGCGGCTCTCGACAGCGGGAATGGACGGGTATACCGGCTCGGCGAGCACGTACCGGGTGCCGCCAGCACGCGCGGTCTCGGCGACCACCAGCCCGGCGGCCGTCAGCTCGGAGAGCGCGGCGGCCAGGCCGTCGCGGTCCTGGTACTTGACCGCCCGCCGCAGTGCCGCGCCGCTATGCGGTCCACGGGCCAGGGTGCGCAGCACGGCCGCCCGTGCGGCGTAGACGGTGGTGGGTGCGGTCACAGGGCACCGCCTCGGCAGGCGGCGCAGCGTCCGACAGCGACCGATTCGGGGTGCATGAGCACACCGCCGCAGCCAGTGCAGTGCGCCTCGGGACGGCCGACGCGGTGCGTGGGGGTGGCGGCGGTCGGCACCGAACTATCACCAGATTTGTTGGAAGGTGCCCCTAGTGATGCGCAGCCCTCATCCATTTGCGCTTTGCCTACTGACAAATCTGGTGGCATTTTTTCCTCGCTTCCTATGCCTACTGACATTTCTGGTGACATTTCAGTCAGTGCCAGCGCGTCAGGACGCACACCGTCGTTGAGTCGGTAGCTCCACCCGCGCCTCTGATCCCTCCCATCGCTCTCGCTGCACGTGATAACCCCGAGCATGTGCAATGACCGCAACTGGCGGTCAACGGTGGTGTGCGGCTTGTCCAGACGCTTCCGAACGTCCGACGTGCCGTCACCGGGATGAGCTGCCAGGTGGTCGATGATGGCCAGTCGCAGCGGCGGCACCGAATCCCGTGCCGCACGGATCGCCAACGCAAGCGCTGCCTCACGGGTCATCCCGACCGCGATGCCACCACGGAACACCTGTGCAAGCTGCTTTGCGAACCGCGTCGGCATCTCGGGCGCGTGTGCGTCGATCACCTCACCGCGATGGTCGTATTCGACGCCGGTGCGTGTGAGCGTCACCAGGTCCGCAGCATCGAGCAGCCGTTCTGCCTCGGCCTCGGTCAGCTCGGCACCTATGCCACCGCGGGGCACACCGGCCACCACCACAACCACCGCGTCGGCCAGCTCGGCGCGCATCGCCGTCTCGCTGCCGGTGTTGGCGATAGCCCGCCGTCCCGCCGCGCTGCGGCCTTGTGTCGAATCCATCCGCAGCAGCACGAACCGGTCACCCATCGCGGCAACCACGCTGTGATGGGTGTCCCACGCGGTGGTTACGGCTCCGATCACCGAGATGCGGCCCGACCATTCCAGTGTCCGGCCACCATCGGTACCCACGGTGCGTGTCCACGCACCGTCATAGATTTCGCGCAGCGCGGCCAGCACCTCGGCCCGCATCTCGCGGCCCATACTCAGAATCGAGGTCATGTCCTTGATGATCAGAGCGCCGTGGTCGCCGATCACCCGCAGTAGCCCACCGCTCGCGTCGGCCGCACGCTCACGCTTCGAGGTGCCCGACAGCAGTGCGCCGGGTGACGAAATAGTCGATACGACATGCACATTGGGGATACTCGCCGTAGCCACCACGGTCTCGGTTTTCGCGTTACCCGAACCGGAGACGATCAACAGCCACAGCGGATCGCCGTTGAGCCGTTCGACAGCCAGCGCGGCCAGCACGATATTCAACGCGGCCAGGTCGTATTCGTCACCGAGCCACCGCTGAAACACGCGGTGTGCCTCGGCTAGCGCGGCGGCCTGTTCGGCGACAGTGCGCGGCACGCTGTGGTGTTCGTCAGTCTCCAGAGCAGGCACCTCGGTGACTTGATCGCTGCCATGGCGGTGATTGCCCAACTCGCCCCGCGCCTGCGCATCACTCTTTCGTGCAACATTGTCGATGGCCCACACGTGCGCGGATTGAATCTCATACTGACCCACTGGCTTTACGTTGCCGACCGAACGTAGGTATGTGAATCGGCCTGTAAGCACGTCCTCGGCAGCACGATAGTCGGCCTCGGTGACGCACCCGAGACGGCGTGCGCATTCCAGCCGGTGAAACTGACTGAGCAACCACGGATGCCGCTCATGCGGGGTATCGCTAGCCCACCCTTCGACCATGCGACGAAAATAGGGGCACGCTGTGTCGCCCCACTGCCAACTGGTCGGTGTCGACACCACCTCACCGGGTACCGCTGAGTCGTCGCGTTCCTCGAACACGCCTGCCGCGTCGAGCACCTTCGCGATGACCTCGCGTGGCATCGGTGCGCCACCGCGGCGCTCGCCGATTACCGCAACGCCGGTCACTTGCTCACCGGCTTATGGTTGGCGGTGCCGGGCACCCGCAGGACGCGCGAAAGATCAAACACACTGTCCACGTTCGCGTTCCGATTCGATGCCACCACACGCACCAACCGACCCCACCGCCGCAACATCGCGGTGGCGTGCCCGGTGGTGAAATCGTCGCTGATCTGGCCGTCTTCAACGGGCCAGTAACCGTGCAGCCCGTACCCACTGCGAACGACGACGGACGGGTACTCACCGATGAGTGCAGCCACGTCGGTGATGATGTCCTCAGCGACAGCGATGCTGCCGCACCCGTTGGCTTTGGCGTCCAGATCGACCACCAATGCGGCCAACCGGGTTACGTCGGCAGCACTGCCACGGCCGCGGTTGGACCGTGCCGGGCCGCGTACTGGGTTGACGCTGAAGAACACGTCAGCCTCGGGCGGCAGCGTGCCGACGTAGTGGGATGCGTTGGCCGGTGAGTCAATCGCGGTGTGGAATGGCCCCGTTCCGACGCGGTGGCAGACCGCGATGTACTCGTCAGGGGTGGACCCGAGAACGTCGAGCAGCTCGGCAAAATCGAGTGCGTCAGATAGCGTCACGAGTGAGCCCCTGACCCTGCTGCCCGGCGGAAACGGATGACTCACAGCGGCCCTGGCGCTTCGGCGTCGGGGTCGCTTGCTGTTGGTCGCCCATCAGATGCCACCGCCGAACGGCGTCATGGCGGCGTCAATCTCGTTGAGGTCCAGGCGGACCAACTTGGTGCCGTTTCGATAGGCAGTCAGTCGGCCGTCGGCCACCATCGCGCGGATGGTTCGGGTAGTGACACCGAGGTAATCCGCCGCCTCTTGCGGGGTGACATAGCGGCGGCGGTGGACAGCGGTTGCGGTGCGTGAAAGCACGGAGATCTCCCGGAGGTTCGCTGAATCTGAACCCCCTCGGGGGACGAGTCCCTTGGAGTAAGGCCGTGCATCTCAAAACGCCGGTGCTAGTTCTCGTCCCGCGAGTCACGGCGTTCGATGAGGCGACAATAACACCGAAAATCGCGGAGTCCAGCAAACGGTCAGGGAACCTGACTCAATCCGTCCGGCGCGCCGGACTCTGCCGACGGGCAGGTCAGTACGGTTTGCTTGTCAGTTCATTTCTAGTTCACGGCCTGCGGTTTGTGGAGCTAAATACCGCCGATGACCTGCAAGAACTGTGGTGCGCGATACTGGGATTGAACCAGTGACCTCTTCCGTGTCAGGGAAGCGCTCTCCCGCTGAGCTAATCGCGCGGGTCGTAACTTTGGAGGTGGAGACGGGAATCGAACCCGTGTGCACGGCTTTGCAGGCCGTTGCCTCACCACTCGGCCACTCCACCATTTGGGGTTGATGCCACTGCACCTTCGAGCGGACGACGGGATTCGAACCCGCGACCCCAACCTTGGCAAGGTTGTGCGCTACCAACTGCGCCACGTCCGCGTGCCTCGGGTGAGATCGTCACCCGGTGCGGAAAGGAACATTAGTCCAA
>JBPPMS010000055.1:0-30034 GCA_051306175.1 Mycobacterium sp.
CAGGAAGAGTACATCGACGCGATTCCTCAGGACATGGTTGATCCTAATTCGTGTGAACCTATTCCGAGCGGCGTCGAATGCCGGTCATCTGACGACTATCACCTAGTGACCGTGGAGGATTACGACGGATCGCCGCTCTGCCCGCGCATTGCATGTCAAGGACTCGAACCTGTCGAGCCGTTGCAGGAGGCCTATATCTACGGAGGCCCTGGGGGACCCCCGGTGACTGTTGCGTGGATCGTGTCCGACAGTCCCGATCTTGTCCTCCATGCCACCCCGAAACCGGGTGGTGTCTCTGACACCCGCGAGTCGTTGCTCGAATGGTGGGGTGAATACTTTCGGTGAGATTAGCCAGCGTAACGACCCAAATTCAAGCCGAACGGGTACTGGCATTCGGAGTTGCCTCGCGTGACATAGTTTGAACGGGCATCTCGTAGATAGGAGTGCTCGCTGCGGTTGAGTGCTATTTCGGTCTCTAGGGGGGTCGCCGTTGGAGGGCACGCCGTTTGGGCGCTGCAGACTCGCAAATCTTCTGGGCCGCGGTGGTATGGGCGAAGTCTGGCGCGCCTACGACACGGTTACCGATCGCGCGGTTGCAGTGAGGTCCTACCCGACCAATTGGCCACCGATCCGGTCTTCGCTCAGCGGTTCCGCCGCGAAGCCCACGCCGCCACCCCGCCGTAACTCCGGACTAGCACTAGCTAGGGCTAGGGTAGGGAACATTAGTTGGAGTGACCTCACCCCAGCGCCGCTGCCAGCATCGGCGGTAGCCGCGAGGACACCACGGGCATGCTGAGCGGCGATGAGAACGCCATGGCGCCGGTGAGCTCCTTGTCCACGAAAACATGGCGATTCTGGCGAGTTGCCTTGAGCGCAATGATATTCGGATCGGCAAGCACTGCAGCTTGGTCCGTGTCGCTTTCGGTCTCCCAGATCAGCACGTCGGCCTCGTCGAGCACAGCGGCGAGCTCCTGCCGCGGAACGTAGGCGTACGCCCCTTGGGCGTAGTCGCTGGCCGGCTGAGGGACCACAAGTCCCATCTGCGTGAGGAATTCGGTGCGCCAGCCGGGCAGGGTGACCACCACATTGTTGCCGGAGAAGTAGCCCTGTAGACGCAGGACCCTCTTGCCGGCGAACTCGGGATGCTCTGTGGCTGCGGTGGTGAACGACTGGTCGATACCGTCGATCAGGGTCTTCATCTGATCGGCGGCGTACACGGCACCGCCGATGGTGGTGGCCTGGTCCTTCCACGGTTCCCAGAACGCGTCCTGGCCGGATTGCGCTATGGTGGGCGCGATTTCGGACAACCGGTCATACGTGCCACGATCGAGGCCCGCATTCGTCGCGACGATGAGATCGGGGTTCAGGCCGGCGATCTGCGGCACCTGGATGCTGTCGGCCAGGCTGAGCATGACGGGTTGGGCTGGACCGAGTTGGCTTTGCGCCCAGGGCCATACGGCGAACGGCTCGCCGCCGAACCAGTCGGTGACCGCGATCGGGACGGCGCCGACGGCCAGCAAGTCGTCCTGTCCGGTGAATCCGGCGCTGACGACGCGGGTCGGCTTCGCGGGAATCGTCGTTTCGCCGTAGGCGTGGGTGACGGTCACCGGCCCGTCGCCGGGATTGCCGCCTTTGTTCTCGTCGTCGCCACAGCCTGTGGCGAGCAGCAGGCCCGCCCCGGCGGTTGCCCCGCTAAAGCCTCGCCGTGTCCACTTTTCGCGCACCAGATGAGCGTAGCGGCGTTTGGAGACTTCCTTTGCTAACCGATGGCGATCTTGAGGGCCAGCGCGATCATCGTCACGGCGATGAACCCGTCGAGCACGCGCCAGGTGGTCGGTGAGGCGAACAACTTCGACAGGCGCTTGGCGCCGAGGCCGAGGCTGATGAACCAGACCGCGCTGGCGGCCACCGCGCCGATGCCGAACAGCCACCGCTGGTCGCGGTGTTCGTTGGCCAATGCCCCCATCAGCACCACGGTGTCGAGATAGACGTGCGGATTGAGGAACGTCAACGCCAGGCAGGTGAGAACGACGCTGACCAGCCGCGCCGGGCCCTGCTCGGACGGGTTGAGCACGGCAGGCCTGAGCGCGCGGCGGGCGGCCAACAGGCCGTAGCCGGTCAGGAATGCGGCGCCACCGATGCGGGCCGCGGTGACGACATCGGGATAGAGAGCGATCAGGGCGCCGAAGCCTGCGATCCCCGCGGCGATCAACACCATGTCCGACACCGTGCAGATCGCGATGACCGGGATGACGTGCTCGCGACGGATGCCTTGCCGCAACACGAAAGCGTTCTGCGCACCGATGGCGGCGATCAGTGTCATTGAGGTGAGGAATCCGATGAGCAGGGGCGAGGTCACGCTGTTGACGGTAAGCGGCGGCAAAGCGTCAGTACAGCTCATGATTCTTTGTCTGGGCTAGTTAGAGTCGCTTATGTGTTGAGGAGGCCCTCGGCATGCTAGATCTTCCCGCCCGGAAACATCGTCCTAACAGCCTGAGTGATGTTCTCGCGGGCGGTGGCGGCGTCGGACGGGTCCAGGGAGCTGATCGCCATCACATAGCGGCGAGCGGGACCGATGATGCCGGTGGACACGTGCAACTGGTTGGCCCCGTTCCAGCAGCAGAACCAGCCCTGCTTGACTGCGACCGACTCGGCGTAGAGCCCCTCGGGGATGCCGAACCGCTGTGGGTATCCGTCGTTTCCCGCCGGTGTCGATTGCGCGAGATTGCTGATGATGATGTTGGCCTGTTCGGACGGCAGCCCACCGCTGCCGTCCAACAGCATGTCGTAGTAGCGGACGAGGTCGCTGGCGGTGCTTTGCGTGACGTCCCAGTGTCCGTTGTAGGGTGCCGTCGTGCCCGTCAGCCCGTACCTCGCCACGACGCGAGCGATGACGGCGTTTCGACCGCTGCGGTCCCAGAAGGTTTGGGCTGCACCGTCATCGGAGGAACGCAGCATGATGTCGAGTGACCTGCGGTCGGTGGCGGACAGTGTCGTCTCACCCTTCGACACCTGGAGCAGCAGGTCATCGGCGATGAACAATTTCACCACCGACGCGATCGGGAACGGCGTGTTGGCCCCATCGGAGACGATCTCGCCGGTGTTGCGGTCCAACACAACGATTTCCATGTCGGCACCCGACGCGGCCGCGTCGGCGGTGGATTGACGGACGCGGGCATCGAGTCCGGCCAGTGGCGCCGACGGCTGGGCAGGGGGGTCTTGGGGGCGCACAGGCGGGGCCTGCGGAGCGGCGACTGATGTCTGCACGGTGCCCTCAGCGGCCGGTGGCGTACCCCAGACCTGTGACTCGCAACCGCTCACGAGCAGCACCACGCAGACGATAGCCATTATCGTCATCGCCCATCTGCGCAGCCGTCGACGCATGAATCTCCTCTGTACAGATCCTCAACCGGGGGGAGCGGGTCACCGCTGCGCCCACCGGTACCCCAGCCTAGTTCGACAACGGGACCGCCGACGTCCTCGGTCATGCTGGTCGATGGGTCAGGAGATAGCCGCTGACGGTTTCGACGTCCGTCTGACAGGGACGACGTTCGACATACGCGGAGACCGCCAATCCCGCCTCACCGGGGCTCGATTCTACGAGACTCGTTACATAGAAATGAAATTCGAGATCGACAGGGTGCCCCAGCATTGCATCGACGCGCCGCAGCTCCTCTCCGACGTGGAACGACAATAGGACGATCCTCTCGGGGCGGGAGCACGCGATGGAACTCGGAGAAGGCGAGCGGCAGCTCGGTTGGCGGTCAGGGAACTGCCGGCGAGAGATTGCGCGCCCCGAGCCAGCGGCCGGCTACGAGGAGGCGTAGCTGTTCGCCTGCCCGGATTTGCGTCGCTGACGGTCCGAGCGGCATGTTCATTTCGACGATCTGCCCGCGGCGCATCGGTTGGCGCTGGGCGTAGGTGGGGACGATGGGGTCGGGTGGCCCGGTGGCGTGCTCGTCCAGTGCACGCATGGAGGCTCACATCCACCCTGGTCGCCACTCGGTCGCGGCCGAACCCGTGGGACCTTTCGAACGACACATACTCAGTGCCGCGCCACTTTCAACGCCCCGGAGCGCGAAGTGGAGATCGCCCGTGGACTCCTGGCGTTCGGAGTGCCCGAACTGGAGATCGGATCGGTGGCCCGTCGATCTGCTGCCGCCGGTGGCCAACACGATCGAGGTGATCGCCGAGCTGACGCCTGCCGAACTCGACCGCTGCTGGGGTGGGTCGCCACCCCGCGCACATCGAGACGGCCGCGCAAGCAGGTGCCTGCAAGTTCCAGTGCTGTCTGTCTGCCCTCGGCCAAACGCAACCAGGCCAACGTCGGCCGGTCCACGCAGGCCAGCCTGGCGGCGTTCCCTGACGCGGTGCGCAACACCGCGGACGTTGACGGCATGATCGAGCTGTGCATCGCGACGGCATTCGCCTGCCCCTTCGACGGCGAGGTCCCGCTGGACAGCGGTCATCGCCATCGCCGATGACGCGCGCACCGACGGGGCCGCCGATCTCGTCCCGTGCGACACCCTCAGCCAGGCCGTCCCGGCCCAGGTGACTCGCCTGTTGGACGCTGCCCGGGAACGAACGCCGCAGCGCCGCACGTATTCCACGGCCACGACACCTGGGGCTCGGAGTGGCCAATAGGTCGCTCGGCGGTCTGGGAGGGTGCTCGTTCGCCCCGGGCGCCAGCGGCACCACCTCGACTGAGGTCTCCTGTTCGCCGCCCAACCCGGCTGGTCCGCCCCCGATGTCTTGGAGTCGACGGGTCAGCCGCACCGACAAGATGCTCGCCGAACTCGCCGAACCGAACCGATCCAGGACTGCCCAGGGCGCGGGTCAGGGGCATACGCCTTCCCGTGAGTGATCACCGCACGAACGCGTGGCATGCCGACCGACTTTCTTCTCACCCTTGCATTGCCGGACCCGGGCCAGTGGGCGCCGTGTGCTCAGCAGCTGCCAGCATGCCTAGCACCCGCTCGGTCTTGCTTTCGGCGACGTCCGACACCTGCTGCAGCGCGTGTCTTGCCGCGTCGCTGGCCAGGCCGCGTTGCGCTTTACCCGCGCGGCGCTGCAAGTCTGCTCCGGACTCGTTGGGGCCAGCCGTCAAGCGAATCGACAACTCCAGGACGTCAAGGCCGGGCACGGTCCAACGCTCGGCATCCACCGCACCGGTTGTCCCACGCCAGAGATTGCGCCATTTCGATGATTCGACCGGTCCCAACGCTACGAGCCGCAATTTCTCGACATCGGTTCGGGTGCACTCGCGCAACAGCTTTCGCTGCGCTGCGGTGAACATCGACTGAGAATTTCCAGATTCGAGCGCTTCGATCAATGTTCCCCGCGGGTGGCTGAATTTCAGCGAGGCGCCGGTCGTTCGGCGAGGGCCAGACCAGTCGCCTTCGATCCGGTAGCTCGTCGTCGCCGTCGTGAACCGCCGCGCCCATTCACCGACGAGATCGTCGGGATCGATCGGCCGCAGTCTCGTGGTTGACCCATCGCCGTCGGTGCCACTGTTGACGCGAAGGATGATGTGGCGCGACAGCAACTGCAGCGGATCGTCTTCGCTCACGATGAACCAGATCCTGCGTGTGGCGACAGGTCGAGGCCGACCCAACGCGGCCAAGGCCTCAGTGACGCCGACTTCGAAGTTCACCTTGATCTCGATCGGATGGGTGTCGGCCGGTGCTGGGTTGTGTCGTGTGTACGTCCCAACTGCCCCGAAATCTGTAACCATGCGCTTCTCTCCCGCCCCTGTGTAGCAAAGATAGCTTCCGCACGGCGCCGGCGTGCGAGTAGTCGGATGCTCCGCGTCAGTTCCTGGCGAACATGCACTGTAGGAGTTGGTGCGCCACGACGATCACGACAGCGCGACGGGCAGGGACACGATGGGCTGAAACAGTGGTGTCAGCCCACGGCTGGCGACGGCCGTGTCCAGAGCGTCGAGTGACGGCTCGTCGGGAGCGCGGGCCACGTTGTCACCGGAAAACCGTCACCGGTTGTTAAACCCCTGACAAACCGATCACATGTGCCGATGTGTTCTCAGCTGAGAGACAGCATTCGCTGCCTGCTTTGCTATAGGCGAGTCTGACAGACACGGACTCCACCGAAGGGCCAAAGCGGCTGGTGGGGAGGTGCAGCCACGAATCCGAAAGAAGCGGTGGCCATCGAGCGGCGCTGCCTTCTGAACGCCAAGGTTGCACTCACTGACCACCTGGCGAACGTAATCAGTGCAACCACGCCCAACATCCGCCTCGGGCGCGAATACCCTCACTGAAAGCTGACAAACCCGCGTTCACCCATCGTCCGGGGACGCCGGGGCGACGTCCTTGATGAAGTTGACCGCGACCGTATGGAGGCGGGTGTTGGTGTCCTGAGATTTCTTGCGGAGGCGGTCGAAGGCCTGATCGGCGGTGATGCCGTGGATGGCCATGAGCATGCCTTTCGCCTGTTCGATGGGGGCACGGGTGCCCAGCGCATGCTGAATGCTTTCGGCGACGTCGCGGGCGGAGGCGAATCGGGCGAAGTCGCCGATGGTGCGCGACACCGTCGCGGTGAGCAGATCCAGGATGTCGGCATCGAGGGTGTCGAAGGATGCCCGGGTACGCCCGTAGAGATTGAACGATCCCAGGGTTCGGTCGGGGGTGAGCAGCGGTGCGGCGAGGAAGCTGTGAATTCCCTGTTCCGCGGCTGCTGCGGCGAAGCCAGGCCAGCGGGCCGCGGCGTCCTCGGCGTCGACGACGACGGTAGTGCGAGTGCGGGCGGCGTGCAGGCACGGCCCGTCCCCTGCGTCGTACTGCGCGACATCGACACGCAGGGTTCGGTCATCGGTGTGGACCGCGGTGTAGGTGCGTCCGCCCAGGTCAATAGTGATGCCCGTGCTGTCGGCGCCGTCGATGACCTCGTGCCCGATCTCGGCGACCCGTTGCAGCAGAGTCAGGAGATCGTCCTCATCGATGATGCTGCGTCCCGCGCTGACCAGCATGTCGCCGACCATCGCAGCCGAAATCTGCCCCTTCGCAGCAGCGGTGAGAAGCACATCGGCCGCTTCCTCGTCGGCGTCGTCCGAGAAATGCACCGGTAGCGACTCGGCGGTGCGCGCGTCGACATCTTCCATCGGCCCAGTGTTCCAGGAGACTACGCACACTGGATACTCGTGCCGGGTCTGGCAAATCTCGGTAGTCCGACGCGACGTTAACTGGCCGATGTCTACCGCTCCTACGAATACACCGGCCGCTTCGACGGCGACGGCGCTGAACTTGAGGCGGCGTGGGACCGGCGGCCCGTGCTGTGTGAACTGTTGATGAGTAGCCGCGACGTCGCGGTCCACCTCGTCAACCGGCTGCTGGACCAGGCCGACTCCCGTACACAATTCACCCCCCCACGTGGACACGGGCTGGCACCTGCATGCGGTCGGCGGTGACCGGCCCTTCGGCACACGCATCGTCGTGGAGATGGCTATGGCGACGATCGAGGTCATTTGACGACAACGGCCTTACGAAGCGGGTCGATCCATCGCCTAACAGAGGCCAAACACGGTTGGTGGTGCACTGATTTCAACGGCGCCCGAGGGCGCACCCGGTGCTGAGAGACGAGACGATATGCGACACACCCAAAGGGCGGCATCAGTGCTCGGCTTGGCGACCGCGCTGTTTATGCCATCGATGTCACCCGCCTCAGCGGACGCCGAAACCTATGCGCCATTGGTGGAGACGACGTGCAGTTACGAACAGATTGTCGCTGCGCTGCGCGTCGAAGACCCGAGCCTTTCGGCAATGCTCGACCAGTATCCGATCGCCCAAGACAAGCTGCGCGAGTTCGTGGCGCTGTCCGTCGACCAGCGCTACGAACGAATCGATCAGGGCCTCGACGACAATCCGGACTGGCAGGCAAGACTCGAAGAGAAGCTGGCCACTCCGGCGGGAGCCGACACACAGCAAGCATTGCTGGATGTCGCCGCCACCTGCCTGTCCTATTGATTTCGACGGCGCCAATCATGAAAGGAATGCCATGACTAGCGAATCCGCGAACAGCCTGCCGCCGTGGGCCGAATTCGTCGACCAGATCTTGCTGGCCGCCGAAGAGCGACGCCGATCTGCCATCCGGTCGCTGCGCGCGTTCGTTGAGGAAGTTAATCCGGTCATCAGCGACCGGTCTCGGCGCAAGAGTATCGTTGAATCGCGGTTGAGGCTTGCCGAGGCGCGCGTCGCTTCGCGGATGGCGTTTCGGCGCAACGTTGTTGCCGCGGTGGTTAAGTTGACGGCCAAAACTGAGGACTGAGCAGGTATCCGCGGCCCCGGCAGGAAATCCCGACATTTCCACCAACCCTGAGGTCGCCCCCGCAGCCGCGACGGCGAACTATTTGCGGGGGATCGACGAGACCAATCGCACCGAGCGCACACCGGACGCGTGCGCGCCGGGCCGCTCGATCGGTCCGATAACCAGAGCGTCGTGGTCACCGTTGTCGGACAACACCATCGCCGGGTTGAAGAGGTCGCGACAGCCGTCGGACTACGGCGTCCCCGCGAACTCTGCAGCGGCGTCGATGAGCCACTCCGCGAGGTAGCGGGCAAAGGACGACCGGACCAGGATCCTGTAGTCGGTTCCGTTCTCGTTGCACGGGATCAGGACCACCGCGGCCTGCCCGAGCATGGTCTGCACCGCCGCGCCCGGTCCGAACACCTTCGGGTGCAGGTCGATCGAGCACCCTTTGGCGAGGATGTCGCCGGCGTGGTCGCCCCGTAACCGCACGCTGGTGCGCTGGGCCGATACATCGACTGCCGCACCCCCGTGCTCGGTCACCGCTTCCCGCAGCTGCGACTCCAGTGCATCAGGTGCTCGATCGCGGGAGGTGACCAGCCATTCGTCGGGTCCGAACCAGATCACCGTCGTATCGGCACCGGTCACCACGCTTGCGGCGGCATTCGGCAACGCGGCCACGCCGAGCACCGCCGCGGCAGCGGCACCGGCGGGACCATCGGCGTCGACCCAGAGGTCGACCATGGCGACGAACGGTTCCTCGGCGAGGCAGGCCGACCTGGGCAGCGTCGCGAACCGGTCCGCGAAGCTGTGCAACGGGCTCAGACGGGTCAGAGCGTCAGCCATCGCGGCGGGCTCCTTCGGGATCGACGAGGACCGATCCGGTGACCTCGACGGCCACCAACGCTCCGTCGACGGGGACGGTTAGGGTATCTCCGATGCGGGAGCGTCCGCCCTTGACGAGGGCGAGCGCGAACGGGCGGCCCAGTTCGGCGCTGCGATAGCTCGACGTGACGTGTCCGAGCATCGGGACGGGCGGCGGCGGCAACTCGCCGTCGCTCGGTGTCTCGATGATCTGCGCGCCTTCTGGCAACATCGTCAGGGCGTCGACCGGCAACAGTCCGACGAACTGTTTGCGCAGCGGATCAACGTTCTCGCTGCGCGTGAACGAACGCTTGCCGATGAAGTCGACCTTCTTCTGTGACACCGCCCAGCCCAGGCCGAGATCCTGCGGCGTGATGGTGCCGTCGGTGTCCTGCCCGATGATGGGATAGCCCTTCTCGGCGCGTAGTACGTGCATCGTCTCGGTGCCGTACGGAGTGATGCCGTACGGCTCGCCGGCCGCAATCAGCTTCTCCCACACTGCCGTTGCGTACCATCCCAGCACATTCACCTCGTAGGCGAGTTCACCGGAGAAGCTGACCCGGCCCACGCGGACATGCACGCCGCGCAACGTCGTGTCACGCCAGGCCATGAACGGGAAGGCGTCTTTGCTCACGTCGAGATCGGTGAACACGGCGCCGATGACCTCCCGCGATCGGGGGCCGACGACGGGAAAGGTGTGCCACTGCTCGGTGACCGACGTGAGCCGCACCTGCAGGTGCGGCCATTCGGTCTGCAGCCATTCCTCCATCCACGCCAGAATGTGGGCGGCGCCTCCGGTGGTGGTGAACACCTGGAATCGATCGCCGGCCAACCGCATCACGGTTCCGTCGTCGATGACCATGCCGTCGAGGCCACACAGCACGCCGTACCGGGTCATCCCGACTTTGAGGCTGCTCATCAGGTTCGTGTAGAGCATGTCCAGGAAGGCGCCGGCGTCGGGTCCCTGGACGTCGATCTTGCCCAAGGTGGAGCCGTCGAGGATGCCGACCCCGCCGCGGGTGGCCGCGCATTCGCGCAGCACAGCGGTGTCCATATCTTCCCCCGGCAGCGGGTAGTAACGCGGCCGCTTCCACTGCCCGACGTCTTCGAACACCGCGCCGCGCTGCACATGCCAGTCGTGCACTGCGGTAACCCGTTCGGGGTCGAACATCCGCCCTCTGTTCCGACCTGCCAGCGCGGCGAACGACACCGGCGTGTAGGGCGCGCGGAAGGTGGTGACTCCCAAATCGGCGACGGGTACGCCGAGCAATTCGGAGGTGATGCCCGACGCCACCACACCCGAAGTCTTACCCTGGTCGTGCGCGGTGCCGATGGTGGTGTAGCGCTTGATGTGCTCCATCGACCGCAGGCCTGCGCCCACGGCGCGCATCAGATCGGCGACGGTGGCGTCGCGCTGCACGTCGACGAACTGTCGGTCGGCGGCGTCCGGGTCGGCGACGTGCCACAGCACCAGGGGGGCGGCCGCTTCGCGGACCGGGTCGGATTCGCCTGCAATCGCCTCGGGACGTGCGCGGAAACCGAGCTCTGCGACGGCAGTCTCGGCGGCTTGCCGTCCACTGCTCAGGCAGCCAGGCAGGTCGAAAACGCCTGTCGCCGAGCCCACGACGCTGACGCCGTCCAATGCCTCAGCAGGCACGAACGCGCCGAGAGCTTCGTCGTACCGCAGTTTGCCGCGGGCCTGGCTGTAGAGGTGAACCGCGGGGTTCCACCCGCCGCTGACCAGCAGGACGTCGCAAGCGACGTCGAACGGTGCGTCGTCGGAGCCGGACACCGTGGCGTGGGTGACGCGCGCATCGCCCCGGGTTCCGCTGATCACCGAACCCCGATGGATGGAGATATCTCGAGATGTGCATTCGTCCAGCAGATCTGGAGCCAGGTCGCTTCTGGCGTCGACGATGGCACCGATCTGCGCGCCCGCGTTGTGCAGGTCGAATGCCGCCACGTAGGCGCTGTCGTTGGTGCTGAAGACGACCGCCCGCTCGCCGACTGTCACGCCGTAGCGGTGCAGGAAGGTCCGCGCGCCGTTGGCGAGCATGATGCCCGGGCGATCGTTGTCGGAGAACACGATCGGGCGTTCGTGGGCGCCCGCGGCCACGACGACGTGTCGAGCGCGGATCCGCCAGACCCGCTGCCGGCTGACCGCTGCCGGGGCGTGCGCACCGAGGTGGTCGGTGCGCCGCTGTACCGCGAGCACGAACCCGTCGTCGTAGTGCCCGAAGGCCGTCGTGCGCTGCAGGTGCAGCACATCGGGGTACGTGCCGAGTTCGGCAACGGTGTCGGCAACCCAGTGCAGCGCGGGCCTGCCGTCGATGATGTCGGCGCAGCCCAGCAAGGAACCTCCGGCTTCGCTCTGCTCGTCGATCAGCACCACGCGGGCACCGGAGCGGGCAGCGGTCAGGGCGGCCGCAAGACCGGCGGGCCCGGCTCCGGCAACCAGGACATCGGTATGGACGTGGGTTGCGTCGTAGGTGGCGGGGTCGGGGGTCTCGGCGAGCTTGCCCTGCCCGGGGATGCCTTGGGCTGCGAGGCCGTCGAACAGTTCGACGGTGGTCGCTAGCAGCATAGGTTCGGGGAAGGGTAGGACAATCTGGACCAGACCGCCGGTGTCCTCCGCCCAGGCGGCCGTGAAGCCGCGGGGCCTGCCGAGCTTGATGCTGGTGGTCACCTGGTGCACGCCGTGGGCGAGCAGCGCCGAGGCCAGCGTGTCACCGGGGTGACCGGTGTATTCACGATCGTTGAAGATGAAGGTGTGGGTGGCGCCGCGGTCGATGCGGCCACCCTCGGTGGTACGGAACGATGCGCTCATCAGATCGTCGGCTTCGGTTGGCCTGCACGGTACACCGCGCGGAACTTGTAGGTGGCGGTGTCACGGATGGCGTTGAACCAGCGGCGGCAGCCCGTGCTGTGGGTCCAGCGTTCCGCGAATAGCCCTTTGGGGTTGCTACGGAAAAACACATAGTGTGCCCACTGCTCGTCGGTCAGCGCCTGCGGGTCCTCGGGGTAGGGGACGTGCGCTTGCCCGCCGTAGTGGAACTCGGTCTCCTCACGTGGCCCGCACCACGGGCACTCGATGAGTTGCATGCTGATGCTCCTGTAGGAGGAAGTGGTGTCGGGGTTTTCAGTGCGCGACGCCGGCGGCGCCGTGCTCGTCGACGAGGGCGCCGGAGACAAATCGGTCAAGGCCGAACGGAACGATGAGGTCGTGCGGCCGGTCGTTGGCGATGGTGTCGGCAAGGCACCAGCCGATTCCGGGCGTCACCTTGAATCCGCCGGTTCCCCAACCCGCGTTGAGATAAAGGTTCTCGTACGGGGTACGCCCCACAATCGGCGACGCGTCGGGACAGACGTCGACGATGCCCGCCCAGGTGCGCAGTAAGTGAGCGCGGGCGAAGACGGGGAACAACTCGACGGCGGCTGCCATCTGGCGCTCGATGATGTGGAATGCCCCGCGCTGGCCGTACCCGTTGTAGGAGTCGACGCCCGCGCCCATCACCAGTTCACCCTTGTGGGCCTGAGAGACGTAGACGTGCACGGCATTGGACATCACGACCGTCGGGTGCACCGGCTCGAGGAGTTCCGACACCAGTGCCTGTAGGGGATGGCTCTGCAGCGGGGTGCGGATGCCCAGCATGTCGGTCAGCGTCGAGGTGTGTCCGGCTGCGCACAACGCGACCTGTCCGGCGCCGATTTTGCCTTGTGTGGTGCGCACCCCGGTGACCCGGTCACCGTCGGTGACGAATCCGGTGACCTCACAGTTTTGGATGATGTCGATACCCGCTTCGTCGGCGCGGCGGGCGAAACCCCATGCCACGTAGTCGTGTTTGGCGATACCCGCCCGCGGTTGGTACGTCGCACCCATGACCGGGTACCGGATGTCGCTGGAGACGTTGACGATCGGGCAGAGTTCCCTGACCCCGGCGGCGTCGACCCACTCGGCGTCGATGCCGTTGAGCTTGTTCGCCTCGACGCGCCGCAGAGAGTCGCGAACGTCCTGCATGCTGTGCGCGAGGTTGAGCACACCGCGCTGGCTGAACAGGATCGGATAATCCAGATCCTCTTCGAGACCCTCCCACAGCTTGAGTGCGTGCTCGTAGATGTGCGAGCTCGCATCCCACAGGTAGTTGGACCGGATCAGCGTGGTGTTGCGGGCCATGTTGCCTCCCGCGAGCCAACCGCGTTCCAGCACGGCGACTCCTGTGATGCCGTGATTCTTGGCCAGGTAATGCGCCGTGGCCAGTCCGTGCCCGCCGCCACCGACGATGACGACATCGTAGGATGTCTTGGGTTCCGGTGTGCGCCAGAGGAATTCGGTGTTATTCGGCAGGTGCGCTCCAGGGGGATCCGGCGGCGTTGTCACAGCGCGGCCGGCAATACGGTGCATTGTGTGGTGCCCGACCGCGTCAATCCGACCTCCATTGACTGGATAACTAATATATCAATTTCAGCTGACTGTAATGTTTGCGGTGAGACGGGTCAAGAGGCCCGAGGTTGCGCCCGACCAGTGGGTCGACGTGGTCGCGCCGGTCAGGATGGTCATCGGCGTCAGATGACGGCGCGGACTCCCACTTCGAAGCCGGTCACGTGGTCCAGGGTCAACGTGGCGGCGGTGTCGCCGTCGCCGTCAATGATGGCGGTCAGGATCGCTGCGTGCTCGTTGATGTGCGCGGCGACGTTGGTCAGCCGTTCGAGGAACAGACAAAAGATCCGAGTCACCAGGTTGTGGTAGCGGATCAGGACGTCTTCCAGGTGCGGATTGCCGGCAGCACGATAGATGGCGCGGTGCACGGTGATGTCCAGTCGCATCAGCTCAGTCGGATCGGTGGGCAGGTCGTCGATAGTGGCGCAGGTGGCCAGTAGGCGCTGAATTTCGGTGCGTTGGCTCGCGGCTACGCGTTGCGCGGCGCGGCGCGCGGCGAGGGGCTCGAGCTGCACGCGGATCTCGTTGATATAGGCGAGATCGGTGATCTCCACCGCCGTGGCAAACGTGCCGCGCCGCGGGTAGGAGATCACGAGGCGATCGTCTTCGAGCCGCTTGAGCGCCTCCCGTACCGGGGTGCGGCCAACGTCGAGTTCGCGTGCCACCCGTGCGTCCTCGATCGGTTCGCCAGGTTTGATCTGCAGGGTGGTCAGCTGATCTCGCAAGGCCAGATATGCGCGGTCGGCCAGTGAGGCGGGTGGGGTACCAACCCTCGCGGTGGTCACGGACCCGAATCTAGCAGTGGTATCCAACAGTTATCCACTAGGATCACAACTATCCAGATATCGCTACTATTGATATATTAATCGTGGATTTAGCCGACGTGTGGCATTTCAGCGTCCCGGATAGGGGGTCGGCAAGGGGCCGTCACCATCGAACACGCCCAACTCTTCCGCGCCGCTACGCCGATAAACCTTTCCCTTAAGCACATGATCACTTTGCTGCTCAACCGATTACGCGTCGACGTCGGCAGGCAACGGCCAAAGCCGGCGGCGCTGCCGCTGATCAGCTAACTTCGATGGGTGTTTGGCATCATGCGGCCGTGTCGTCATCGGCTCGGCGGTGAACTGAGGGCTGCCTGGGCGGCCCAGTTGTGCGGACTGTGCCTGGCGCTACGCGATGGGCACGGTCAGGCTGCGCGGATCGCCACCAACTACGACGGTCTGGTGATCGGGCTTCTGGTGGAAGCACAGTCGGCAGCGAAGGCGGGTCGCCGCGCCGCTGGGCCGTGTCCGTTGCGTGGGATGCGGCGCGAGCACGTCGCGGTAGGTGAGAGCGTGCAGCTTGCCGCTGTGGTGTCGTTGGTGCTCGCCGTGGCCAAGGTGCGCGACCATGTCGACGACCGCGACGGCATGGTCGGTGCGGTCGGGGTCCGCCAGGGCACGCGCCGCGTTGCGCAGCGTTGGGCACGCCAGGGCGCCGACGCCGGACGGAGTCTGGGATTCGATACCAGTGTGCTGGTCGACGCGATGGATCGACAGGCCGAGCTCGAGGCCAGCGCGCGCCCCGGCACCGCCTTGTCGCGGGTCACCGAACCGAGCGAGACCGCGGTCGCGGCGGCGTTCGCCCACACCGCGGTGTTGGCGGGCCGTCCGGAGAACCAGGCGCCGCTGCGCGAAATCGGCCGGCTGTTCGGGCGCGTTGCACACGTACTCGATGCCGTCGAAGATTACAGCGACGACCTGGCGCGGGGGAAGTGGAATCCGTTGGCCGCCACCAAGACGTCGGTCGACGCCGCCCGCGCGTTGTGTGACGATGCGGTACTGGGCATCGAATTATCTTTGGCCGAAGTAGATTTCGATGACGATCGGCTCGTCTGTCGGCTGTTGATCGGCGAGGTGCGCCGCGCGGTCCATCGGACGTTCCGCGGATCCAGGCACAGCGGTTGCGCCACCCGCGTGGTCGCGCGGCGCGACCCCCCGTACCCCGACAACTACGGCAATCAGGTGTTCGGCGCCGGGCTTCCCTTTCCCGGCTATGGCCCGCCAGAGCCCGAGCCTCAGCGCCAGTCGGGGTGCCGAGCGTGGTGCCGTGACAAGTGCGGCGACTGCTGCGAGTGCTGCGACTGTGACTGCTGCTGTTGCGATTCCTGCGACTGTTCGTCCTAGGCTGGTGGTCCGCTGGTGGTCTGCCCGCAACCGCTTTTCCGGGCGCGAATGGCAACCTCGGTGGCTCGATAACGGTTAGCTGACTGGCTTGGCAATAGACGCCGGACGTTCGCCAAGAGCAACATCGCCCGTGGAATATGGGACAAGTCACAAATTGACCAGAATGTTAGTTAAACGACAAACGGCCGCTTCGATTTTGAGCGAGTGCCTTGGGCGGTGACGATTCACCTTAGGTAACCGCGGCGAGGTCGGTTTGTGTTTGGCGCGTGGAGGTGACGTGATCCGTTCTCGTCAAGTTGGATTCGCTGTTGTTGCGAACTGCGCTGCGGCTTTTCTGTCGGCGGCGGTATCGCCGGCGCTCGCCCACGCCGACGAAGCGTCTTATCTCGCCCAGGTGCAACCCCGCTACGTCTTCCTCAGCGTTGACCAATTGCGTACCGAGGGTTACCGCGTGTGTGCTGCCACGGCCGGTGGGCAGTCGTCCTTGGATGCGGGCGAGATGGTGCAGAGGGATCTGGTTGTCTCCGTTCCCGTCTCGATGGAGATCGTTGCCGCCGCGCGCGTCCACTTGGATTGCTAAGCCGCCCAAACTAGTCCATCGATCATCACGGTACGGGTGATGAATCGGCCGTGACCCTGGCTTGCGGGAGTTTGATGGCGTGGCGGGTGATGGGTACCAGGCCGCCGTAGACATCGCCGATCCGGAAGCTCGCGAACGGGTGGTTGTGGTCGCCCGAAGGGGCGGACCGCTACGGCCGCAGCCCGGGCGCGTGGCAACGATGGGGTTGTACGACGCCCGTGCTGAACGCTCGGCCCCGGGTCCCCGACCCGCTGGACCGACAAACACCCGTCTGGCCGAGACCTACCAGTCGGGACGGGTACTGCCGACGACGCCGCGCACGTGCACCGGCCAATCGGGGCTCAGGGGCTCAGGAGCTCAATCTGGGCCATCACCGCGCCGATGATGGAGCCGACGATTCCCAGGACGATGATCGTGACGAGTCCTACATCCGCAGCATCTACCGCAAGATCAACGTGGGGAGCCGAACTCAGGCCGCCCTCTGGGGCGGCGATCACTGCTTCACGCCTGACCACAACCGCATCGAGCACTGGCGGGGCGGACCGTAGCGCTGCCGCTGCACAGCCCCTCAACCGGCGTGCGAGTGCAGCGCGCCACAGGTTTCGACGTAGATGTTGCCGCAGGAGCCGCAGCGCACTTCGTAGGAGAGGTCACCACCGGCGGGTTCCAGGAAGCGGTAGTCGGCGACGGACATGCACCGGGGGCATCGCGCAACACCCTGTTCCACCACTGCGTTCATCGTCGATCTCTTTCTCGAGCGGCTCGTACCCACTAGCCGTGGGCTTACCCGTTCGGAGCAAATCGTCAACCCTCGATGGTGAGATTCGGGCCACATCGGGTCGTTGCCTCGACCTGACCGGCCACTCGCACCAGGGATGGGATAGTGCTGCTTCGGCGACTTCGTGGAGGTGACCGCCGGTATGATCAACCCTTGGACGGCCCGGCACGCGCGTGACTCATCGCTCTTCGAGGCGGCGTCGAACCGTTCTCGGTTGGAACGGACTTCCCGTCGATGAGGCACCGCGTCGCCTCGAACTCACGACGACTGCGGGGTGACGTGGCGTAGCGAGCACCTGCAGCGGGGGGAGTGAAATCTCGGCAAAGTGGGTACGTTAGCGAAGCCTATGAAAGCCACCGCTGGCTCCGCCTCAGCCTCCGAGCCGAACAATGGGCCGACCAGGTTCCGCCGCGACCAACTCGCCGCTGATGCCCGTTCGGCGGGACAGGCCCGCTCCGACTTCGACCTGTGGTTGCGGTCGCATTTCGCGTTATCGGCAGCGGGCAGAATCGATCTGACGGTGGCGGTAAACGAGGCGGTGGCTAACGCGGCCGAACATGCGTACCTGAGCAGCCCGTTCGGCCAGGGCACCTTCGATGTCGAGGCTCTTTATGACGCTGCGCAGGATTCCCTGACGGTGATTGTTCAAGACCGCGGGCGTTGGCAGCTTCCGGATCCGACCGTCACCGCACGCAGCGCTCGCGGGCGCGGCATTCAGCTGATGCATGCATTGGCCGATTACGCGTCGATCGACGCGACCGCGGCAGGAACTCGGGTGTGCCTGACGTGGTTACAGCTGCACCAGCGGACGGGACCTGGGCTCGGTTAGTCGCTGCTCGTCTCAGCGACGGAAGCAAGCGCCGCGTCGAGGGTCACGTGCATGTTGATCTCCTCGGCGATCCCGATCATCGTCAGAGGGCGACTGGTGCCAGGACCGTCGGCGACGACCGCAAAGCCGGTTTCGGGCGTGATCCGATCATGAGCGGCCACCAGCAGGCCCATGCCGTTGGAGGCGAGGAAGTCGACAGCGCTGAGATCGATGATGACAGCGGCCGGGTGCCTGGCCTCTGCCGACGCCAGGGCGTCTTCTAGGAGTGGGGCGGTCAGGATGTCGATTGCTCCGGCGCAGCTCAGTACCACCGCGGTGTCGTACCAGCGCTCGTCCACCGCAAAACCGGGGACAGCGCTGGAACTGTCGGACGGACTGGGCAACGGACCTACCTCGGTTCTCTAACGGCGGCTGTACCACCGGTCGCTGGAGCGCCGACAGCGTATCGCAAGCTCGGAACCCGGGTCAGTTATCGCCTGCGGCGACCAGCGAGCTCAAATTCACCTCTGGATTGTCCTGTTGGAACCCCTGCAACCGCCATTTCGTGGTGAACAATGCAAGCAGGACGCCGTCGGTTCTGGTCAGCACCTCCGCCGACGCCTGCCGCTGCACGAATGGCGCATCGGCCGGGTCCACCGCGCGGGCGACGGTGTACGGCAGCGACTCGAGTGCGATCGGCGCTTTGAGTTCGGTCGCCATTCGATGGGTGGCGACCTCGAACTGCATCGGTCCCACAGCGGCGAGAACAGGTGCCTGGTCGCCGCGGCGATCCGAACGCAGCACCTGCACCACGCCTTCCTGGTCCAACTGCTCGATACCCCGACGGAACTGTTTGTGCTTACTGGGATCCGTACCTCGTGCGACAGCGAAATGCTCCGGGGAGAAGCTGGGGATTGGCGGGAACTGCACGGGGACGTCGATGAAGAGGGTGTCGCCCGGTCGCAGCGCGACAGCGTTGGCCAGACCGATGACGTCGCCCGGCCAGGCCCTGTCCAGGGTCGATCGCTGCTGGCCGAACACCGATTGCGCGTACTTGGTGACGAACGGCTTACCAGTGGCGGCGTGGGTGAGCACATCGCCGCGCTCGAACGTGCCCGAACAGATGCGCGCATAGGCGATGCGGTCACGATGCGCGGAGTCCATGCCTGCCTGGACCTTGAAGACGAAGGCACTGAATGGCGAGTCGACAGGCCGCAACTTGCCGTCGATGTCGAGCTGTCCGCTCGGCGACGGGGCGAGGCGGACGAGCGTGTCGAGCAACTGGTTGACGCCGAAATTGAGTGCCGCCGAGGTGAACAGAACGGGCGTCGCTTCGCCTTGGAGGAACGTGTCCTCGTCGTAGTCGCCGCCGTCGGCGCTCAGCAGCTCACACTCTTCGGCCGCGGTGTCCCAGTCGGTGCCCGCCGCGGCATGGGCGCGGTCGGGGGAGATGTGCTCTTCCGGTGCGGCGGTGGCCCCGCCCGCGGTGCGGGTGAAGCGGATGAAGTTACCGGTACGACGGTCCAGGACTCCCTTGAAGTCTCCGGCGATGCCGACCGGCCACGTCAGAGGGGTGGGCTTCAGCCCGATTCGGGCCTGGATCTCGTCGAGCAATTCGAGTGCGTGGCGGCCGGGACGGTCCCATTTGTTGATGACGGTCAGGATCGGGATCTGGCGAGCGCGGCACACCTGGAACAGCTTGAGCGTCTGCGGTTCCAGGCCCTTGGCCGCGTCGATGAGCATCACCGCGCAGTCGACGGCGCTGAGCACCCGATAGGTGTCCTCGGAGAAGTCGGCGTGGCCGGGGGTGTCGAGGAGGTTGATCACGCAGTCCTGGCCGTCGGGCGAGGTGTAGGGGAACTGCAGCGCCGTCGACGTGATCGAGATGCCCCTGGCCTTCTCCATCTCCATCCAGTCCGACACGGTGGCACGCCGTCCGGCCTTACCGTGGATCGCGCCCGCTTCGGTGATCACCCTGGCGTGCAGCGCCAACGCTTCGGTCAGCGTCGACTTACCCGCGTCGGGATGGCTGATCACAGCGAAGGTCCTGCGGCGGCCAGCCTCCACCGAAACGCGGGGGTTGGCCGTCCCGGCTGGGGCGGTGTTGACATCCGGGGCGTGATCGCTCATTGCGTCGATGATCGTATTTGGCAGTGCCCGGAAACGACAAATACAACCTGATCACGCACCGAGGGCGCGCATCAGCATCGCAGCCCGGTCGACATCGCCGAGGTGGGTGCAGAAGTCCCTCGCGAGTGCCATGCCTTGGTCTTCGTAGTGCAACAATGCTTTTCGGCGGTCGGAGGGATCGGTATCGCGCCGTATGCGACCGGCGGTCGTCACGCGTCTCACCAGGTAGGTGACACTCGAAACTGGTAAGGCCCAGCCGCCGCTGCAGCTGCCGGGCAGTCAGGGGAGCGTCGGAGGTATCGCCGATCCTGACGTGCAGCAGTTCCTGGAACTCGGTGGCGCTGATGCCGTGGAGGTCGGGGAAGAAGCGTCCAACCTGATCGGACTGGGCGTTGAGGGCTCGCAGTTCCGCGGGCACCAGCGACTCCAGCGCAGCACGATCACCGCTGCCACCTGCAGCCGTAGTGGTGGTCATCGCACTGATTTCGCAATCATTACGAGCGCCGCCCACGCTTGGAGAAGCGTCATTGAGTGATATATCAAATGAACGGTGTGTGCCGATGAGGAGGCGTCTGTGATGGGGTGAGCGTCGGCCGCTCCGAGTGACGTTGGCAACCCTGGATCAACCGTGGCCGGAGTTCGCTGCTGCAGCCAGCGCTCGCGGTGTGCTGGCCACGCTGTCGATTTCGCTGGTGGTCCCCTAGGCTGCCGCAGACGGCGACGACGAGCTGGTGGGCCCGCTGAACAAAATAGTTGGCTCAGAGCTGGATTCACCGTGACACGTGGCGCCGCCCGCCGAGCGAACGCCCGTCGGTTCGACCCGATGGTTGCCAGCTACGCCGAGGCCGCGAGCACCTAGAGGCCGCCAGGGTCGAAACTTCGCCCGTCGCAGGATTCGTGACGGGGTCGGGTCGGCGTCCTGGCCAGCGGCCTTTACGCCCGGACGTGGGATGTGTTTGGTCAGTGAAACAGACGTCGAATATTTGGCTCTTGACTATTTGAGTCCGCGATATCGATATCGGCCTTTCCATTTTCTGTGAAAATCGGGCAAATAATTACTTTTTAGCTTGAGCGGCCGCGCCCGGCTGTACCGTCCGGTTCACCATCGACGAAACGAGGTGCTATGTCCACTAGTGAGAACGACTGGTCGAAGCCAGCTGCCATGGCGATCCCCAAGCAGGGTTATCACCAGTTGGAGCAGGGTCGGTACGGACCGCTGTACCCCAGAACGCCTGCTTGCTATGGATTCTCTCTGATCGCGAAGGTCAAGGAGGGTCGGGAAGAGGCGGTGCGAGCGTATGGAAAGGAGATTCAGGACGCCATCGCGGTCAGTCCCGACGTGCTGGCCCCGCTGCGACTGCACTATCTGCGCTGGGTGCTCTTCGACGTGGGGTGCGGACTGCACTTCCAATACCAGGGCATCTTCGACACTGACTTCGACAAGTACACCGAAGACGCGGTGGCGTTGTTCAGTGCCACCGGCATCACGACGGCATTCGTCAATCTGGAGGGTTTCCCCGAGGACTGGAAGGAGAACCCGGATGCCTTCATCAAGTTCGTCCGTGACCATCAGTGCCCCAGCTTCCTGGAGTACGGCGAATATCCCTACGTCACGGCCGACGAAATCAAGAAGGCGTTGCGGCTGAAGGACGCATTCTCGACGATGCTCGACCAGATGCAGTGACCCGGAGACGCGTTCGATGCTCGAGCTAGACGACATCCAGCACATCCTGCTGACCCGGACGCCGGCGATGACCGGTCGCTACGAGTTCCTCACCTTCGACGATCCGTCGGGCGGCCGGGCATGGTTGACCGGGCTGTTAGACCGGGTGCAGTCGGCTGCCGCCGCCCGCGCCAACATCGATGATTCTCGACGGTGGATCACTTTGGCGTTCACAGCGAATGGGCTCAGAGCCCTCGGCGTGCCCGCAGAGTCCCTTGACACGTTTCCGCCGGAGTTTCGGGAAGGTATGGTCGCGCGCGCGAGCATCCTCGGCGACACTGGGCCCAACCACCCGGACCACTGGATAGGGGGACTGAACGGGGACGAGCTGCACGCCATCGCGATCCTGTTCGCGCGCGACGATGCTGAACACCTGCGAGCCACGCGCGCACACGATGCGCATGTCGCGCAGTGCGCCGGTGTGCGCAGCCTCTCGGTGCTCGATCTCAATGCAACACCGCCGTTCAACTACGCCCATGACCATTTCGGCTTCCGCGACCGGCTGTCGCAGCCGGTGTTGAAGGGGTCGGGCGAGGAGCCGACCCCGGGCTCGGGGGCCGCATTGCAGCCAGGCGAGTTCATCCTCGGCTATCCCGACGAAGACGGGATCGTCAGTCGCCCTCAGCCAGAAGTGCTGTCCCGCAACGGTAGCTACATGGCCTATCGCCGACTGCGTGAGCACGTCTCGGCCTTCAACGCCTACCTGAGCGAGCATGCGGACAGCCCTGAAGCAGAGGAGCTGCTGGCGGCGAAGTTCATGGGTAGATGGCGCAGCGGCGCGCCGCTCGTCTTGGCGCCAGAGCGCGACGATCCCGAGCTCGGCGCCGACCCGATGCGCAACAACGACTACAACTACAAGGAGATGGATCCGCTCGGCTATGCATGTCCACTCGGGGCCCATGCTCGCCGTCTCAACCCGCGCGACACAGCTCACAACATGAACCGTCGCAGAATGATTCGCCGTGGTGCGACCTACGGGCCCGCGTTCGCCGACGGCGCTGAGGACGACGGCGTGGATCGCGGCATCGCCGCGTTCATCATCTGCGCGAGCCTCGTGCGCCAGTTCGAGTTCGCTCAGAACGTCTGGATCAACGACAAGGCGTTCCACGAGCTCGGCAACGAGCACGACCCGATCTGTGGCACGCAGGACGGAACATTGGACTTCACGGTTCCCAAACGGCCGATCCGGCGGGTCCACAAGGGATTACCTGCTTTCACCACCCTCACGGGCGGTGCCTACTTCTTTCTTCCCGGACTCAACGCTATGCACTATCTCGCCGGGCTGGACACCGAAGGATCATCATGAGCGCTCTTGCTCGAGCTCGTACTTACAACCAAAGCCACATCCGGAGACCGCATAACGGCAACCGCCGCATCAGCATCTACTGGACCTGGAGCTATCCGTGGGAGGCGCAGCGCGACCCGGCCGCAGTGGAGAATCGCTTTTCCACGATGACCGAGGTGCGCAATGTCCTATGGCCGTCGTATGAGACGCCGGAGTACGACGCTGCGCATTTTCTGCAGGGCATCGCAGGCACTCTCGAGCTCTTCCACCGGTCGACGCTGGCCTTTCAGGCGTTGGCCGAAGAGGCCACCGGCCAGCCGGTCGCGGTCTTCCAGCGCATCGATCAGGCCGGCTACGAGCTCCCGATCGACGAACGGATTCTCGACGACACCGACACGCTCATGGTTTTCGGTCTCGACCATCTGCTTTCCGAACAGGAGGCCAGACCGCAGGAGATCGCGGCGATCAAACAGTGGCTCAAGCGAGAAGGTACCTGCCTGCTCCTCGCGCCTCACCACGACGTCGGATTCACTGACGACTACGGGCAACGCCAGGTGGAGTACGAACACCACGGCGACCGCCTCGTTCCACGCCAGCAGCGCTTCGGTCAGTACACTCGGTCGCTGATGCTTGCCCTCGAGGTGCCCGTGCACAACAAATGGGGGCTGCGTCCCGCGGTTGTCGACGGGACCCAGGAAATAAGGCCACTCAACACAATTCGTGATCTCGACACCGAGCGGCTACTCGACAACGTCACCACCTTGAACTTCCATCCGCATCTGCCGCACTACGAACTCACGACGCCCGGAAGCGACACGGTGCGGGTACTCGGGCGCCAGCGCATCGATCCCAACCGGCCGCACCCATTCACCGCGGCCGGAAACACCGAGTTCAATGCCCTGCTCTGGATGCCGCCCGCCGGTGAGCGCGCGGGCGGCATGGTGCTTGTCGACTCCACCAACTTCACGACGTTGTTCGGAGGCACCGACAGCCTGCGACACCTCTGGCGCAACCTAGCCACGATGAAGTAGCGCGCAGCACTCACGCGAACTGTCCGGCCTGGTAGTCACCTGCGGGCTGCTGGATCATGACGTTCAGCCGGCGTCGAGTGAATCGATGCCAGGATCAACCCGACTAGCCGTCGTCACCGGACTCGACGAACTGGGGTTGACCTCGATCATCCTGAGCGGGTACTGCCGGTATCGGTTTCGCCGACTGAACTGTGGACGAACAGTGGCAGCCCGCCCTGCCGCGACTGCCTCCGCGATCGTCCGGCCCAGTTCGATCTCACCATCGTGCTCGCCGGACCGTCATAGGTGGTCGTCGCGGACCCCGCCGGGGCTCGTCGAGCGCAGCGTGGACCGATGCAACGTCATCGAGGTCGGCGGCCACCGACCCGCGCTACCAGGTCGACACAAGCACCCACGGATCAGTCAGTAGAGCCCCGAAGTATTCCGCACCGAGCGGACTCAACTCGGCGGTAAAAGTTGGCTCTTGAGTAGTTGCTGGCTGCAGTCGAAGAGCGTGCGCCGGAGGTCTTCGTCCGAGATATCGGCGAGGCGGGGATCGGTGGCGCTCCCGAAGATGCCTGCCGTGGTCATCGACGCGGTGACCCTGCTGCTCATGTCGTGCTGCTCACCGATCAGCATCTCGGCGAGCTCGTCGACGACTCGGGTGAACTCCTCATTCGCTTTGATCAGCGTGTGGACGACGGGGTCGCCGTTGAAGACTGCCATCACGCGCCGGTGCACGACGGACAGTTCGACGATTCCGCTGACCGCCGTGTCGCGCTGAGAGACCGGGGAAGCCAGCGCGGAGGCGATTCTGACGACTCGCGCGATATCGTCGAAGATCGGGCGGACGACGGCCATCACGATGTCATCCTTGCTCTGAAACTGATAGTAGACAGCGGCTTTGGTGACTACGAGCTCATCGGCGATCATTTGCAGCGACGTTGCGTGCACCCCGTGTTCGGCGAACAGGCTCAGTGCGGCGTCGATCACCCGTCCTCTGGCAGTGCCGCGCTGCGCTACGGGCTTGGCCACAGGCATCCCCTCCGTCGTCAGCGGCTGCGAGCGCGCTGGGTGATTCAGTATTCGGCGGCATCACATTGCTTAATCGAGCTACACAGTTATAGTTAGCCGTCCGGCTAGACCAGGGTAGGTATCCGACTAGGTGTCGGTCCAGCTGGGCGCCCTGGACCGACTGAGGAGGTCAGTACGACCGTGACTGTCTTACGACGCGCGTGGATTCCGCTGGTGGTCGTGGCCATCGTGGCGGTCTCCGCATTCACGGTAGCGCGGGTCCGCACCTTCTTCGGTGCGCCCGATCCCACCTTCGTCTCCAACCAGCCCGCGGAGGAAGCCGAACCGTTTAACCCGAAGGTCGTCACCTACGAGGTGTCCGGTCCCCTCGGCTCCGTCGTCGATATCAACTATGTCGACCTTGACTCCGCCCCGCAGCAGGCGCTCGGCGTGAGCCTGCCGTGGTCGCTGACGCTGCAGACCACTGCACCCTCGGCCATGCCGAAAATCGTCGCCCAGGGCGACGCAGACACCCTTACCTGCCGCATCATCGTGGACGACGAAGTCAAAGATGAGAAAACAGCAACCGGCGTCAGCGCCCAGACCTTCTGCCTGGTGAAATCCGCATGAGTATGCGTACCGACGACTCGCCCACCAATCCGATTGCCGCTGTCCGGCGTTCGCGGCGCGCTCGCCTGCCTCAGCTGATCCACACTCTGGCGGTGCCGATCATCCTGGCCTGGATCGCGCTTATCGCGGCGGTGAATGTCGTGGTGCCCCAGCTGGAGACGGTGGGGGAGATGCGCGCGGTGTCGATGTCGCCCGACGATGCGCCGTCGATGATCGCCATGAAGCGCGTCGGCGAGGTGTTCGACGAGTTCAAGTCCAACAGTTCTGTGATGATCGTGCTGGAGAAGGACGAGGGTTACCCGCTCGGAAGTGAGGACCACGCCTGGTACGACCAGCTGGTCGACAAGCTCGAAGCCGACACCACCCACGTCGAGCATGTGCAGGATTTCTGGGGCGATCCCCTGACGGCGTCGGGCTCTCAGAGTTCGGACAACCTGGCCTCCTATGTGCAGGTGTACACGGCAGGCAATCAGGGCGAGACGCTGGCCAACGAGTCGGTAGAGGCGGTCCAGGAGATCGTCGACAGCATGGCGCCGCCTGAGCACCTTTCGGCGTATGTGACCGGCCCGGCGGCCATGGCCGCCGATCAGCACATCGCCGGTGACCGAAGCCTGCGGGTGATCGAGGCGCTGACCTTCACCGTGATCATCGTGATGCTGCTGCTGGTCTACCGCTCGATCATCACCGTGCTCATCGTGCTGCTCATGGTGGTGCTGGAACTCGCTGCGGCGCGAGGTGTCGTGGCTTTCCTCGGCTACCACGAGATCATCGGGCTCTCAACCTTTGCCACCAACCTCCTGGTGACGCTGGCGATAGCGGCGGCCACCGACTACGCCATCTTCCTGATCGGTCGGTATCAAGAGGCGCGAGGGGATGGTGAGGACCGAGAAGCCGCGTACTACACCATGTTCCACGGCACGGCTCACGTAGTACTGGGCTCCGGCCTGACGATTGCGGGTGCCACGTTCTGCCTGCACTTCACCCGCCTGCCGTATTTTCAGTCGCTGGCCATCCCACTGGCGATCGGCATGATGGTGACGGTCCTGGCCGCACTCACCCTCGGGCCTGCCGTCATCACCGTTGCGAGCCGCTTCGGACTGTTGGAACCGAAGCGTGCGATGAAGACCAGGGGATGGCGCAAAATCGGCGCCGCCGTGGTGCGCTGGCCCGGCCCGATCCTGGTTGCCACCGTTGGCCTTTCGCTGATCGGGCTGCTCACCCTGCCGGGATACCGCACCAACTACAACGACCGCAACTACCTGCCCCAGGACCTGCCCGCCAACACCGGCTATGCTGCCGCCGACCGGCACTTCTCCCAGGCCAGGATGAACCCAGAGCTCTTGATGATCGAGAGCGATCACGACCTCCGTAATCCCGCCGACTTCCTGGTGATCGAGAAGGTGGCGCGCGAGATCTTCGACGTGCCAGGCATCGGGCGCGTGCAGGCCATCACCCGGCCGCTGGGAACGCCCATCGAGCACACCTCGATTCCGTTCATCATGAGCCAGAACGGCACCACGCAGATCCTGAACCAGGGCTACATGCAGGACCGGATGGCCGACATGCTGGTCCAGGCCGACGAGATGCAGAAGACCATCGAGACGATGGAGGAGATGAACCGCATCACCGCCCAGATGGCCGAGGTCATGCACAGCATGGTCACCCGGATGAAGGACATGACCATCGACATCGCGGAGTTGCGCGACAACATCGCCAACTTCGACGATTTCTTCCGGCCCATCCGCAACTACTTCTACTGGGAGCCACACTGTTACGACATCCCGGTGTGCTTTGCGCTGCGGTCGGTGTTCGACACCCTCGACGGCATCGACACGATGACCGACGACATCCAGGCACTGATTCCCTACATGGAACGCTTGGACATGTTGATGCCGCAGATGGTCGCGCTGATGCCGGAGATGATCGACACGATGCGCTCGATGCAGACGATGATGCTGACGATGTATCAGTCCCAGGGCGGTATGCAGGAGCAGATGCGGGTCATGCAGGAGAACTCGTCGGCCATGGGTCAGGCGTTCGACCAGGCCAAGAACGACGACTCGTTCTACCTGCCGCCAGAGGCGTTCGATAACGAAGACTTCAAACGTGGTATTAAGCAGTTCCTTTCGCCCGACGGTCGCGCGGTCCGGTTCATCATCAGCCACGAGGGTGACCCCATGACGCCCGAAGGCATCGCCCACATCGATGCCATCAAGAAGGCCGCCAAGGAAGCTGTCAAGGGCACTCCGCTGGAGGGTTCCACGATCTACCTGGCGGGTACTGCCGCGACGTTCAAGGACATGGCCGACGGCAGCAGCTACGACCTGATGATCGCCGGAATCGCGTCGCTCTGCCTGATTTTCATCATCATGCTGATGATCACGCGAAGCATCGTCGCGTCCGCCGTCATCGTGGGCACCGTGCTGTTGTCCCTCGCCGCGTCATTCGGTTTGTCCGTTCTGATCTGGCAGCACCTGATCGGCATCGAACTGCACTGGATGGTGCTAGCGATGTCGGTGATCATCCTGTTGGCGGTCGGCGCCGACTACAACCTGCTGCTTGTCTCCCGGTTCAAAGAGGAGATCCATGCAGGGCTCAACACCGGAATCATCCGGTCGATGGGCGGTACCGGGTCGGTGGTGACCTCAGCCGGCCTGGTCTTCGCGTTCACCATGTCCGCCATGGCTGTCAGCGAGCTCACCATCATCGGTCAGGTCGGGACCACCATCGGTCTCGGTTTGTTGTTCGACACGCTGGTGGTGCGCTCGTTCATGATGCCCTCGATCGCGGCGCTGCTCGGCAAGTGGTTCTGGTGGCCCCAGCGGGTGCGTCAGCGCCCCTCCCCGCAGCCGTGGCCCACACTGCCTGAGCGCGAGGGGGTTGACGCGTAGGTTCGCCGTCATGTCCGCGCGCGGAGGTGTCGGGCGAGGAATCGGCCGGGCCTGCCATGCCGATGGCCTGCCATACTGTACGACGTTCTCCGGTTGACGGTGCCGTGGCTGTCATTCGCCTGGACCAGGTACTCGCCCTCGACGTCGCGGGCGCGCAGGGCACCGAGGTCGTGATCCAGCGGTCGTGGCTGTGTGGCGACCACCGGGATCAACCCGCGCTACATTTCGTCGTGGACCATCGGATACGCCGTCCGGAACACGGGCTCCGACACGGATCTGGCGGGGCTCCGCAGCGCGCCAGCGGAATGGTTAGCCTGGATCCTGGGTGACACGGTGTCGAGTGTGCGAAAGTGCGTCGATAGCAAGGTCTTCGGCACGCACCTGCGGGTGGGTGGTTGCACCTCGACGTCGATGCCACCATCACTATCGACCACTCCGATAGCAACGAAAGCCAACCCGCCAAGCGAACACCGGCCGACCTTGTCATTCCCAACCGGCACAATCACCCCTACAGGCCCGTCGGCGCTGGCCTTTATGTTGGGAAATTACGGTCCAATCAGATGTCTACACTCGGGCGAAATAAGCTTCTTAAGGAGGACTGGGCGCTGGACCACCCCGGCCGCATGATAAAAATCACAGTAAATCTCCTGACTTAGGACACTGACGCTGGATTTCTGAACCGCGTTCGTTTGACCTGGTGTTTTCCTGGTTCGGGGGCACTAATTGGGGCACTAAACGGGTAGGTTCGGGCGGTGGCGTACGTGCGGAAGGTGCGCACCGCCTCGGGAGCAGTCGCGGTGCAGGTGGTGGCGAAATTGCGTGGCCGCCGTGAGATCGTGGCCCATGTCGGATCGGCTCACACCGATGCTGAGCTGGGAATGCTGTTGGAGAAGGCCCGAGTGATAGCCCTTGGTGATCAGGGCCAGCTCGAGTTCGAGGTGCCCGCGCGCACCGCGTCGGTCCACGAGGTGGCCAATGGGAGCGCCGCGACGCTGTTCGGGCCGCCGGCCAAGCCCAAAGGACTGCCGGTCGGGCCGGGGCGCACGGCGGCGACCAGTTCGCGGCTGCTATATGAGGCGATCGGCAAAACCTACGACGGGTTGGGCTTTCGCGCCGTCGGTGATGTGGTGTTCCGGGACTTGGTGATCGCCCGGGTCGTCGAGCCGACCAGCAAGCTTGATTCTCTTCGGGTCTTGACCGATCTGGGCGCAAACACTGTGTCCTACAGGACTATTCAACGGCACCTCCGTTCCATCGTTACGGACAAATACCGGGATGTGATCAGCAAGAAATGTTTCGCGCACTCGTCGGATCGGGGTACGTTGAGCCTGCTGCTCTACGACGTGACCACCCTGTACTTCGAAGCGGAGAACGAAGACGACCTGCGCAAGGTCGGCTACTCCAAGGAACGCCGCGTTGATCCGCAGATCGTGGTCGGTCTGCTGGTCGACCGCACCGG
>JBPPMS010000056.1:0-19266 GCA_051306175.1 Mycobacterium sp.
TCTCCGCGATCCGCACGCTCGGGTCGACGGGCTCACCGTTGACGCAGGAGGCCTACCGCTGGGCGTATGACAATGTGAAGCAGGACATGATGCTCGCCGGCATCTCTGGTGGCACCGATCCGGGGGCCGCCAACCTGACGTCGTGCCCGATCCTTCCGGTGTACGCAGGCGAAATGCAGTGCCGTGGGCTTGGCTTGGCGGTACATTCGCTGGACGACTCCGGCAACCAATTGATCGACGAAGTGGGCGAACTGGTTGTCACCGAACCGATGCCGTCGATGCCGCTCTACTTCTGGGGCGACGACGACGGCAAGCGTTACCGCGAAAGCTACTTCGAAACTTACCCCGGTCTGTGGCGTCACGGCGATTGGCTGCGGCTGGTTGACCGGCCGGAGTCTGTCACGGGCATCATCTACGGCCGTTCTGATTCGACGATCAACCGGCACGGCCTGCGCATGGGTACGAGCGAGATCTATCGGGTGGCCGAAGAGTTCCCCGAGGTGCTTGACTCGCTCGCTATCGACCTGGAATACCTCGGACGACCCTCCTTCCTGGCGCTATTCCTCGTCATACGTGATGGGAGAGAGGCCGTTTCGCCATCGCTGCGTTCACGGCTGTTCGACGCCGTCCGGACCGAGCTTTCGCCGCGCTACGTGCCCGATGACGTCTTCGTTGTCCAAGAAGTGCCGCGCACGCTCACTGGCAAGAAGATGGAAGTACCGGTGAAGAAGATCCTTCTTGGCTACCCGCCCGAAGAGGTCGCCAACAGGGACGCGATGGCCAACCCTGCTTCGCTGGACTGGTTCGCTGATTTCGCCGTCGAGCTCGATGCGCGGTTGCGAGGTCACGCGGTCGGCCGCCAGAAGCCCTGAAATCCCTGCCCGCTGTTGGTCGTCCGGATCGGTGACAGCTGCACGGGATCGCCGGCCTCGATCATGAGGCCGTTTCCCACCACCATCGCGACATGCCCGTCCCAGACCGCGAGATCCCCAGGCAGCAGGGCAGCCGCACTCACCGACGCGCCGATGTCCTGCTCCTGCGCCAACCGGGGGAGTCCAAGGCCCGCTTCCGAATAGGCCCATTGCGTCAGCCCGCTGCAATCGAGTCCGACGCCCGGCGTCGTCCCGCCCCAGTGATACGGCACGCCCAGTTGCGTCGTCGCATGGCGAACAGCGCTGGCGGCCAAGGCATTCGGTGCCGTCGCGGTGCTCCCGTCGGGCAACGTCACGACGACGCCGTCGCCGAAGTTTGCCTCGGTGATCTGCGGCGACCAGCCGCTGGGCTCAGTGACGGCCGACGGCGACCAGACGGCGGGTGCGGTGCCCGACGAAACACCCGACACTGCTCCCGCCGACACCGGCATCATGGCCGAAGAGCCAGCGACGGCCTGCATGTGCCCGTCCAGCACGGCGCGCAACCGGTCGACCACGTCGAGCGCAGCGCGAAAAGCGCGGCGCGTCTCGGCGGCCAACGCCTCGGCCGCCCCGGGGTCGTCGACGCGCTCCGCCAACGGCGTAGCCCGGGCGGTGAATTCGTCGGCGATCCCGTCCAGTTCACGACGGGCGCCAGCGATGGCCGAACCCGCGTCCTGAGCCGTCGCCAACAACAGCGTCCCGCGGCCGGTCAACTCTTCGACCGTGAGCCAGGCGTCGGTGACGAACTCTTCGGCGCGCGAGAACGCCGCCCCCGACCACACATCGACGAGGTCGGCCCACGCCTGCTGACCGGCAACACCGATGTGCGACAACGTCGTCTGCGTCTCGTGCAGCACGACCGAAACCGCCTCGGCGCCCGCGGCGGAGCCGACCGCCGCCCGCAGCTGATCTATCGGCTCCCGCAGAGCGGCGACCAGATCGGCAGCGCTCACGTACCGATCAGCTGGGCCGCAGACGCATCGGACCCGACGTACGCCCGCGCGGCGGCGGCGGCGGCCTCGGAGGCCTGCTCGAGCAGTTCGCCGAGCAGGACCACTTCCCCGGCGTGCGCAGCCACCGCGGCGCGCAGCGCATGCACGAACCGGGCAGCCACTGTCCCCAGGGAAGCATCGCCGATGTCGATGTCGGTGGCGGTGGTGGCTGCGGCTCGGGCCTGAACGGCAAGGTCGGTGGCAACGGTCCCGAAACGACGGATCGCGGTGGTATCGGCTTCCATGTGGATAAGACCGATATCGACCGCGATCCGGTTCCGTGCAAATATCAGCTTTCGCTGCCGGGCTTCTTCGTGCCGTGCTCGGGGCGGGCCACCGGCGGCGTCATATCGGGAAGCACCGGGTAATCGCCGGTGTAACCGATCCGCTCCTGGGCGATCGTCAGCACCTTGCCGCGCACCGCGTACCAACCCACGATCAGCATCGGGGTGATCACGATGATCGCGATCAGGTTCCAGTAGTTCTCGTAGCACATCAGCACGGTGACGGCGCCGAGGAAGACCATCGTCGCGTAGCTGGTCCACGGAGTCCACGGCAGCCGGAAGGCGGGTCGCTCGAGGATGCCCTTCTGCTCCCATCGGTACAGCTGGATCTGGCAGAGCACGATCATGCCCCAGGTCGAGATGATGCCCAGCGCAGAGAGATCCAGCGCGATGTTGAAGGCGTCTTCCGGGACGACGAGGTTGAGCCCGATGCCCACGAGGGTGAGCGCGCCGGTGAGTGCGATGCCGCCGAACGGCACGCCGTTCTTGTTCATCTTGGCGGTGAACTCCGGAGCGCTGCCGTTCATCGCCATCGAGCGCAGCACGCGACCGGTGGAGTACAGCCCGGCGTTGAGGCTCGACAGTGCCGCGGTGAGCACCACCATGTTCATGATGCCGCCCGCGGCCGGAACTCCGATCTTGGAGAAGAACGTGACGAACGGAGAAGTCCCGGACTGATAGGTGGTGTAGGGCAGCAGGAGAGCGAGCAGGATCAGCGATCCGACGTAGAACACCGCGATTCGCAGGATCACCGAGTTGATGGCACGCGGCATTATCTTTGCGGGATTCTCGGTTTCGCCGGCCGCGGTGCCGACGAGTTCGACTGCGGCGTAAGCGAAGATGACGCCGGAGGTGACGATGACCAGCGCGAACATGCCTTCGGGGAACAGGCCGCCGTTGTCGCCGAGCACGCTGAATCCTGTGGGCGAGCCCTCGATGTCGAACCGGCCTGCCAGGAAGATCGTGCCGACCACCAGGAACGTCACCAGCGCGGCGACCTTGATGATCGAGGCCCAGAACTCCATTTCGCCGAACCACTTCACCGAGATCATGTTGATGGTGAGCACGATGACCAGCGCGATCAAGGCGATGGCCCACTGTGGGATCACCTCGAACATGCCCCAGTAGTGCACGTAGAGCGCGATGGCGGTGACGTCGACGATCGCGGTCATCGCCCAGTTGAACCAGTAGAGCCAACCGGTAACGAAAGCCGTTTTCTCGCCGAAGAATTCGCGTGCGTAAGAGACGAAGGACCCTGATGACGGGCGGTGCAGCACCAGCTCGCCGAGGGCGCGGAGGATGAAGAATACGAACACGCCGCAGAACGCGTACACCAGGAACAGGCCTGGCCCCGCGTCGTGCAGCCGGCTGCCCGCGCCCATGAATAGGCCGGTACCGATGGCGCCGCCGATCGCGATCATCTGGATCTGACGCGGCTTCAAGCCTTTGTGGTAGCCCTCTTCCTCATGGGCTAGTGCGGAGTTGTCATACGCCGTGTTTTCGACAGGAGTGGCGCTCATCGAGTGACCTCGGATTTCTGGAGATGGGACTACCGAACGGGGACACCTCGATGTGGCCGGAACGGGCTATCAAAGCTTTGATGCAGCTATACTTGTGAAACCGTAATCCGAGGGTCATTACGACGAAACCGGCGGACGTTAACAATGGGTAATATGTCTCGCGAACTGGAACCCCGGACTGCGGGAAGCCAGCGCCTCGGCCGCGCAATTCGCGGGCTGCGCCGCGACCGGGGACTGACCCTCACCCAGCTGAGTGAGACCAGCGGGCTGTCTGTACCCTTTCTTTCCCAAGTTGAAAACAACCGGGCCAACCCGTCGCTGCAATCGCTGGCGTCCATCGCACATGCGTTGGGCTGCAGCATGATCGACATAATCACTTCCGCTCAGGCCGATTGTGTCATCGATGTTTCGCGAGCGGGTGCCGTCGACGTCGACCGTTGCCTTTCCCGGCCTGGCGCTCAGGTCCAGGTCGACGAGCTGACGCGGGAGACCGGCGCGGGCGAAGGGTGGCAGAGCCGGGTCCACGATGTAGTGCTATACGTGGTTCGCGGCGAGGTCTCGATCGATGTCGTCGCCCCCGATGCTGAGGCCACTCACGTCCTCGGCGCGGGCGATCGGATGCTGTGCGGTGGCGGTGTCGCGTATCGGTGGGAGGCTGTGCGGCCTTCGGTGGTGGTCGCTGTGCGCGTCGACAACAATGCGGTGTTCTCGCTCAAGCGCAAGCGCTAGGCGGTTCACGCAGCGGCCGCGGCCGCGACGCCGCTCAGATGCCTGTCGATGGCGATCCGCGCCTGGCGGGGCTCGCCGTCGGAGATGCCTCGGATCACCGCCCGCAGCGAGTCCTCGACCCAGCTGCGCAGCGGCCACAGCCGGGCCGCGATATCCCACTGGCCACCTGCGCGGGCCATCGTCTGCCAGAGCTCGTAGAGCAGCGTCTCGTACACCCGGTTGGTGCTGGCTTCGGCGAACCCCATATAGATGGCAGCGGCCACCGACTCCCACTGGCTCGGTTCGGTCTGGGCGCACAGCTGGGTGAGGAGCACGTGCAGTGACCGGGTCTGCTCGGGCGGACTGGCAGCCGCTGCGTCCTCGGCCGATCGTGCCGCGATCAACATCCACGTCGACAGGACATCCTGTAGACAGGTATCTGGGTAACTGACTGTCAAGCTGTCAGACAGGTTCATCGTGCAAGTCTCGCTCATGGCGACTGATCGTGCAGAGCGAACACCAGAATCGCCATCCCGTCCTGCCCTGACGTGGAGAGATCGCATGGGTACCATGTGCCCATGAGCCTGTCTGACAGCTGGACCGATAGACAGCCGCGCGCGGCCCGGATGGGTGCCGCGGAGGCGGTGCTCGCCGATCTGCGTTCCGCTGTCGAGGAGAAAGACCTACCGGTCGGCACCAAACTGCCCGCCGAGGCCGCCCTGGCCACCCGCTACGGTGTGAGCCGGTCGGTGATCAGGGAGGCGTTGCGGTCGACGAACGCGCTGGGGCTCACCGAGACGCGAACGGGTCGGGGCACGTTCGTCGTCGCCGACCGCATCCGATCCGAGCCCGTGTTCGGCCGCTACACCGTGCAGGCGCTGCGCGAAGCCCGTCCGCACATCGAGGTTCCCGCAGCCGGACTGGCAGCCCTACGTCGCACCGACGAACAGCTCGGGCGGCTGCGCGCACTGGTCAGTGGAATGGACGTCGTCGAGGATCCGTCGGAATGGGTGCGTCTCGACGGGGAGTTCCACCTGTGCATCGCGCAGTCCAGCGGCAACGTGGTGTTCGCCTCGGTCGTCGACGACATCCGCGAGGCGCTGTCGGAGCAGTCCAAGATGCTCAACACCGCTCCCGGTCGACGGGAGGCGTCGGGCGCCGAACACAAAGCGATCGTCGCCGCCATCGCCGACGGCTCCGCGGAGCAGGCGTCGGCCGCGATGGCTGAGCATCTCAGGATCGTCGAAGACGCGGTGACCGCCCTGTTGCCCGGGCACTAGGGTTGCTGGCCATGGATGTGCACGTGGTCGACCACCCGCTCGCCGCCGCCCGACTGTCCACGCTGCGTGAGGAACGCACCGACAACGCCGGATTCCGCGCGGCGCTGCGCGATCTCACCCTGATGCTCGTCTACGAAGCCACCCGCGATGCAGCGTCGGTGCCGATCGCGGTACGAACGCCGCTGGCCGACACCACCGGCTCGCGGCTGGCGGTGCCACCGCTGCTGGTGCCGGTGCTGCGGGCTGGGCTCGGGATGGTGGACCAGGCTCACGCGTTGATCCCGGAAGCGCACATCGGGTTCGTCGGGGTTGCGCGCGACGAGACGACGGCGCAACCCATGCCCTACCTGGAGTCGCTGCCCGACGACCTCAGCGCGCTCCCGGTGATGGTGCTCGATCCGATGCTGGCCACCGGCGGCTCGATGGTGCACGCCGTCGGCCTGCTGCAGGCGCGCGGCGCGGTGGACATCACCATGGTCTGCGTGGTATGCGCGCCCGAAGGCATTGCGGCAGTAGAGCGTGCGGCCCCCGATGCGCGACTGTTCACCGCGGCGATCGACGACGGCCTCAACGACATCTCCTACATCGTCCCGGGTCTCGGTGACGCGGGGGATCGCCAGTTCGGCCCGCGCTGAGCAGGCTCCGCCTGAATCAAGCCTTGTAGTAGACGATCTGGTGGCTGGTGGCCAGCGCGGTGCCGGCGGCGCTCCACAGCTCGGCGCGCTGGTCGAAGTAGCCCCGCGAAAACCAGTGTGACTGAGCAGAAGCCAGTACATAGCCAGTACCGTGCTGTGCCAGCAGGTCGGCGTCGGCGTGGAAGTACACCGTCATCGAGATGGTGCCTGCCGGTAGGACCCGCCCCAACCGGAGGAAGACCCGCGGAAAGAGCACGTCGCACATCGCTGTCAGCGACGTGAAATCCAGTTCTCGCGATGGGGTGTCGCGCACCCACAGCGTGCTGACAGACGACGGGCCCGGCCCCTCGGAAGGCTCCGGTATGGCGCCTTCGACGAAGCGCATGTCGTAGTTGTCGAACCAGGCGACGAAGCGTTCGCCGTCCGCCTGGGCGACCGTCTCGGGCGCGGGTGCCTGCGGCATCACGAACTCGGTGTCCGACCACGTGTCGCGACGCAGTGCGAACACTGTGGTGGCATTCGTCTTCACCTCGCCGCCCTGGGCGAGCTCGACCAGCCAGTGCTGGTTGGTCCGGTTGGTGCGGATACAGCGGGTGGTGATCTCGAACGCCCCGTCGGCGACGGGGGCCAGGAAGTTGACGGTCAGCGAAAGCGGTTCGCCTCGCCGTTCTCGCTCGAGTTCGACAGCGCGCAGCAGGGTGGCGGCGGTGATGCCGCCGAACGGGCCGACCATGTTGGCGTATGCGGGCTCGGTGCGACCCTGCCAGGTGCCGCCACCGGACGACTCGAGTGCGACGGCAGTGTCGAAGGGATGGGTCACGGATTGCCTTTCGTCAGCAGTTGGCGCGCCTGGTCTTCCAGGACGGCGACGACGTCTCTCGCACGTGCGCGCGTTCCCTCGAGTTCGCCCTCGGGATCGTCGTGGCAGCCGACGCGAACTTCGAGGTAACACTTGATCTTCGGTTCAGTACCCGACGGGCGCACGGCTACCCGCACGGTGACCCCGTCCGGGGTGTCGCCGTGATAGATCACCGCATCGGTGCGATCGGTGCCCGCGCGGGTGCTCAGATCGTCGGTCGTCACCGTCGCCCCGCCAAGTGACGCAGGAGGGTCGGCGCGGAGCCCGCGCATCACCTCGACGGCATCCTCGACGCGCGCTGACACCGCCGATGTCACGTGCACACCGTATCGCAGGGCGAGATCGTCGAGCAGCTGCAGCACCGAAGAACCCCGATCACACAGAGCGGCAACCAGATCGCAGCTCAGCACCGCCGCGCTGATGCCGTCCTTGTCGCGCACCGCCGCGGGGTCTACGCAATGGCCGATCGCTTCCTCGTAGGCGTACAGCAACGTCTCGGGCTGCCCGGAATCCGCACGGGCCAGCCACTTGAAACCGGTGAGCGTCTGAACATGGTGTGCGCCGTGAGCGTCGGCGATACGGGCCAGCATGCTCGACGACACCACCGTGCTGGCCACCACAGCTGGCTCACCGTGCGGCCCGGAGAGCAGGTAATCGCCTAGCAGCCAACCGGTTTCGTCACCGGACAGCATCCGCCACCCGGTCGGAGTGGGGATCCCGACCGCGCAGCGATCGGCGTCGGGGTCCAACGCCACCGCGACGTCGGCGTCGATGTCAGCGGCGAGAGCCAGCAGTGCATCCGTCGCGCCCGGTTCCTCGGGATTGGGGAACGGGACCGAAGGAAAGTCGGGATCGGGCTCGAATTGCGTTGCAACGACGTGCACATCGGTGATCCCGGCCCGTCTTAACACCGCCAGGGCAATGGCGCCACCCACGCCGTGCATCGGCGTCAACGCCACCCGCACCCCACCCGTGCCGCGCCGCACTTGTGCCGCCCGCGTGCAGTACGCCTCGATCAGCTCGTCACCCGACGGCCACACGGCCGAGCGCGCGATCTCGTCGGCGGGTGGTGCCACGGCGATCGCCGCTTCGATCTCGCGGTCGGTCGGCGAGATGATCTGCAGTCCACCGTCGGTGTACACCTTGTAGCCGTTGTCGCCGGGCGGGTTGTGCGATGCGGTGATCTGCACACCGGCTCCAGCAGCGAGGTGCCGAACCGCGAACGCCACCACAGGAGTCGGCACCGGGGAGGTGAAGGTCGTAACCGAGAAGCCTGCGGCTGCAAGAACTTCCGCGGTTGCAGCGGCGAACCGTTCGGAACCGTGGCGGGCGTCGCGCCCCACCACCACGGTCGAGCCGCCAAGGCCGCGGCTGGTGAGCACGCGTGCCAGCGCCCAACTCGCTCGGATCACCACAGCGAGGTTCATGCCGTCGGGACCACCGCGCAGCGCACCCCGCAGGCCCGCGGTGCCGAACATCAGTGGGTGGGAGAAGCGGTGCGCCAATTCGGTGGCGTCGAGGTCGGCGAGCTCGGCTGCCGTCGCCGGATCAGGATCGTGTGCGATCCAGGCGCGCCACTCATCGGCTTGCATGGCCTGATTCTGCTACTCAGGTGTTGCGGGTGCTGGTGATATTGTTCGCCGCCGCGCTGCTGGCGCCACGCCGGGCAACCGCGCGATCACCGACGCCAAGAGCGAACCCATCGCCGTCGCCGACTCTCGGCCAGCCTCCAGCACCTCCTCGTGGCTCAGCGGTTGTCCGGTCATCCCCGCCGCCAGGTTCGTCACCAGGGACATTCCTAACACCTGCGCGCCCGCGGCGCGGACCGCGACGGTCTCGTGGACCGTCGACATGCCGACCAGATCGGCGCCGAGGGTTCGGAGCATCCGGATCTCGGCCGGCGTCTCGTAGTGCGGTCCCGGTAGCCCCGCGTAGACGCCTTCGGCCAGCGTCGGGTCGATGTCGCGGGCCAGGGCGCGCAGGGCAGGGGAGTAGGCGTCGACGAGGTCGACGAACTGTGCCCCCACCAACGGCGAACGGGCAGTGAGGTTCAGGTGGTCGCTGATCAGGACGGGTTGGCCGACCCGGTAGTCGGCCCGCAGGCCGCCCGCGGCGTTGGTCAGCACCACCGTCGACACCCCTGCCGCGCACGCCGCGCGGACCGGGTGCACGACGTGGCGCAGTTCGTGCCCCTCGTACGGGTGGATCCGTCCCACCAGCACCAAGGCCCGCGTGCCTGCGACGAGTATCGACAGCACCCGGCCGCCGTGGCCCGCCGCGGTCGGCGGGGTGAAGCCGGGTAGTTCGGCCATCGGCACGACGGCCGTCGGCTCGCCGAGCTGTTCGGCCGCGGGGGCCCACCCGGAGCCCAGCACGACGGCGACGTCGTGGGACTCGATTCCGGTCCGGTCGGCGATGGCGCGGGCTGCCTGCTCGGCAAGCAGGTCGGGGTCAGCGGTCATGGTCTGAGATACTGCCAGGATGCCCACTGCCACCGCGTTGTCCAGCGTCGAGGGGGCGGTGCTGCGCAATCGGGGCGATCTGCTCGAGTTGTCCCATTCGATCCACGCCGAACCCGAACTGGCCTTCGCCGAGTTTCGCAGCTGCGCCAAGACACTGGCGCTGGCAGCCGAGCGGGGATTCGCGATCACCGAGGCGCCCGGCGGACTGGAGACGGCGTTCCGCGCCGACTACGGCAGTGGACCGCTGGTGGTGGCGGTGTGCGCGGAGTACGACGCGCTGCCGTCCATCGGGCATGCCTGCGGGCACAACATCATCGCCGCCGCGGGAGTGGGTACCGCGTTGGCGCTCGCCGATGTGGCCGACGACCTCGGGCTCACCATCGCGTTGATCGGCACCCCTGCCGAAGAGTTCGGGGGCGGAAAAGCCCTGCTGCTCAAGGCGGGAACCTTCGACGACGTCGCCGCGACAGTGATGTTGCATCCCGGTCCCATCGACATCGCGGGAACGCGCTCGCTGGCGCTGTCCGAGGTGATCGTCACATACCGCGGCCGGGAGTCGCACGCCGCCGTCGCGCCGCACCTCGGGATCAATGCAGCCGACGCCACCACCGTGGCCCAGGTGGCCATCGGCCTGCTACGCCAACATTTCGCGCCGGGCCAGCTGGTGCACGGGATCGTCACCGACGGCGGGCAGGCGCCCAACGTGGTCCCCGGCCACGCCGAGCTGCTCTACACGATGCGCGCCACCCAGTCGGAGTCGTTGCGCGAGCTGGAAGCCAAGGTGCACAGGTGTTTTGAGGCAGGCGCACTGGCCACCGGCTGCACCTTCGAGATCGTCGAAGCCGAGCCGCCGTACGCCGAGCTGACGCCCGATGCCTGGCTCACCGAGGTGTTCCGCGCCGAGATGGCACGGCAGGACCGCACGCCGGTGCCCGCCGATGTCGAGGTAGCGCTGCCGTTGGGCAGTACCGATATGGGCAACGTCACACAGGTAATGCCCGGTATCCATCCCGTCGTCGGCATCGATTCCGGGGGCGCCGTGATCCACCAACCCGAGTTCGCAACCGCGGCTGTCGGTCCCAGCGCCGATCGGGCCGTGATCGAAGGCTCGATCATGCTGGCGCGCACCGTCGTCGCCCTGGCGCAGACCCCTACCGAACGCGACCGGGTGCTGGCCGCCCGCGAGAAGAGGTCGGCTCAGCGGCGCAGGGCACAGTCGTGACAATTAGGGATTGCACTGAGTCGTGGCTCGGCGACCACGCTGCCGATCTCGTCGCGTGGCGCAGGCACATTCACGCCCACCCCGAGTTGGGCAGGCAGGAGTTCGGCACCACCCAGTACGTGGCCGAGCGGTTGGCCGATGTCGGCCTCAACCCGAAGGTGATGCCGGGCGGGACGGGGTTGACGTGCGATTTCGGCCCCGAGCACCGGCCCCGAATCGCGTTGCGCGCCGATATGGATGCGCTGCCGATGGCCGAGCGCACGGGGGCGCCCTACGCCTCGACGGTGCCGAACGTCGCCCATGCTTGCGGGCACGACGCGCACACCGCCGTGTTGCTGGGGGCAGCTCAGGCGCTGGCGACGGTTCCCGACCTGCCCGTGGGCGTGCGGCTGGTCTTCCAGGCGGCCGAGGAACTCATGCCGGGCGGCGCGATCGACGCGATTGCGGCGGGCGCGCTGAACGGGGTGGCGAGGATCTTCGCGCTGCACTGCGACCCGCGGTTGTCGGTGGGCCGGGTGGCGGTGACCGCCGGGCCGATCACCTCGGCGGCGGACTCGATGGAGATCACCCTGGTGTCGCCGGGCGGCCACACGTCGCGCCCGCACCTGACGGCGGATCTGGTCTACGGGCTCGGCACACTGATCACCGGACTACCCGGTGTATTGACCCGGCGCATCGATCCCCGCGATTCGACGGTGATGGTCTGGGGTGCGGTGCACGCAGGGGTCGCGGCCAACGCGATTCCCCAGTCCGGGACGCTGGCGGGCACCATCCGTACCGCGAGCCGCGAGACGTGGGTGGCGCTGGAGGGCATCGTCCGCGAGACGGTCGCCTCGCTGCTGGCGCCACTGCTCGTCGAGCACACCGTGCAGTACAACCGCGGCGTACCGCCGGTGGTCAACGAGGAGATCTCCACCCGGATCCTCACCCACGCCATCGAAGCCCTCGGCCCCGACGTCCTGGCTGACACCCGGCAGTCCGGCGGTGGCGAGGATTTCTCCTGGTATCTCGAAGAGGTGCCCGGCGCGATGGCGCGGCTCGGCGTGTGGAGTGGCCGCGGTCCGCAGCTCGACCTGCACCAGCCGACATTCGATCTCGACGAGCGCGCGCTGGCCGTCGGCGTGCGGGTGCTGACCAACATCGTCGAGCAGTCGGCGGCTTTCTGAGCCGTCAACTGGATCGTGGGTCAGGTACCGGGGCCGACGTTGTGAGCCGGTCGGGTACGCAGATCGTGCACGTAGTCGGCGGGGGCGCCCGCGATCTCCGCGGCGTCAGCCATCACGCCGAGGTAGCGGGCCGACGGTAGCCCGCCCTCCCACGCGTCCAGCACATAGAGCCACGCCAGGACGGGATCGGTTGTGGTGTCCGATGATTCGCGGTCCACCCGGCACCGGATCTTTTTGTGGAAGCCGAAGTCCGATCCTTCCCAGCGGTCGAGGGTCTGCTCGTCGGCGGACGTCATGTCATAGAGCACCACGAACACCTTCGCCAACGGATCCTCGACGACCGTCGCCAAGGCGCCTTCCCAACCGATGTCCTCGCCACCGAACGTCAGCCGCCAGCCGTGCAGCCAGCCCGTCCCTGCCATCGGGGAGTGCGGCGCCCGCTCCAACATCTGTTCCGGATGCATGTTGGACCCGTAGGCGGCGTAGATCGGCACGGGGAAAGCCTAGAGTGTCTTTGGGCGGGCGTGCAGCGACCCGGCGACTAGATTGATGTCCGTGGCAACGCGCATCGTGATCATCGGCGGAGGCCCGGCGGGCTATGAAGCCGCGCTGGTGGCAGCGGCGCACGGTCAACAGGTCGCGCAGGTCACCGTGGTGGACTCCGACGGGGTCGGTGGCGCGTGCGTGCTGTTCGACTGCGTCCCATCCAAGACGTTCATCGCGTCGACCGGTGTGCGCACCGAACTGCGCCGCGCGGACGGGCTCGGCTTCGACATCGCGGTGGAAGACGCCAAGATCTCGCTGGACCAGATCCACAACCGGGTCAAGACACTGGCGCTATCGCAATCGGCCGATATCGGCTCACAGTTGCTGTCCCGCGGTGTCACTGTGGTGCGTGGGCGGGGCGAACTCGTCGACGACGTGCCCGGAATGGCCCACCACCGCATCCGGGTCACCACGCCCGACGGCAAGATCGGCGTCCTCAAGGCCGACGTCGTGCTGATCGCCACCGGCGCCAGCCCACGCGTGCTGCCCAGCGCCGTCCCCGACGGCGAGCGCATCCTGACCTGGCGTCAGCTCTACGACCTGCACGAGCTGCCCGAGCATCTGATCATCGTCGGATCCGGTGTCACGGGCGCCGAGTTCTGCAACGCCTACGTCGAGTTGGGCGTCACGGTGACGGTGGTGGCCAGCCGTGACCAGATCCTGCCGCACGAAGACAGCGACGCAGCCGCCGCGCTGGAAGAGGTGTTCGCCGAGCGCGGTGTGACATTGGTCAAGAACGCCCGGGCCGACTCCGTCGTCAGCACCGGCAACGGCGTGCAGGTCTCGATGGCCGACGGCCGCGTCGTCGAGGGCAGCCACGCGCTCATGACGGTGGGGTCGGTGCCCAACTCGTCGGGGCTGGGGCTGGAGCGTGTGGGTATCGCGCTGAAGCCAGGTGGCTACATTCCTGTCGACCGGGTGTCACGCACGCCCGCCTCGGGAATCTATGCCGCGGGTGACTGTACGGGACTGCTACCGCTGGCGTCGGTGGCCGCCATGCAGGGCCGGATCGCGATGTATCACGCTTTGGGAGAAGGAGTTTCGCCGATCCGGCTGCGCACGGTCGCGTCGGCCACCTTCACCCGCCCCGAAATCGCGGCCGTCGGGATCCCGCAGTCGGCGATCGACGACGGAACTGTGCCGGCGCGGGTGATGATGCTGCCGCTGAGCACGAACGCCAGGGCCAAGATGTCGCTGCTGCGGCACGGCTTCGTCAAGATCTTCTGTCGGCCCGCGACAGGCGTGGTGATCGGTGGTGTCGTGGTGGCACCCATCGCCTCAGAGCTGATCCTCCCGATCGCCCTGGCGGTGCAGAACAACCTCACGGTCACCGACCTGGCGCAGACGCTGTCGGTGTACCCGTCGCTGTCCGGTTCGATCGTGGAGGCGGCCCGCAGGCTGATCGCGCACGACGACCTCGACTGAAAGCCCGTAAAGTCACACCGGTGAGTGACCGCATCCCAGCAACCGGCAGCGGGCAGACCTTCCTCAGCCCACAGCAACGTGCCCAGGGGTGGGAACGCCTGGGCAGCGAACAGTTCGATGTCGTGGTCATCGGCGGCGGTGTCGTCGGCGCAGGTTCCGCGCTCGACGCGGCGACGCGCGGGCTCAAGGTCGCCCTGGTGGAGGCGCGCGACTTCGCGTCCGGCACGTCCAGTCGCAGCAGCAAGATGTTCCACGGCGGACTGCGTTACCTCGAGCAGTTGGAGTTCGGTCTGGTCCGCGAGGCGTTGCACGAGCGTGAACTGTCGTTGACGACGCTGGCACCACACCTGGTCAAGCCGCTACCGTTCCTGTTCCCCTTGACGAAGCGGTGGTGGGAGAGGCCATACGTCGCGGCGGGGATCTTCCTGTACGACCAGCTCGGTGGCGCGAAATCCGTTCCCGCGCAGAGACATCTGACCCGCGCCGGTGCACTGCGGCTGTCACCCGGGCTGAAGCGTTCGTCGTTGATCGGCGGGATTCGCTATTACGACACCGTCGTCGACGATGCCCGGCACACCCTGACGGTGGCGCGCACCGCCGCACACTACGGAGCGGTGGTGCGGACCTCGACACAGGTGGTGTCGCTGCTGCGCGAGGGTGACCGGGTCGTCGGAGTGAACATTCGGGATTCCGAAGACGGTGCGGTGACCGAGGTGCGCGGTCATGTCGTCGTCAACGCCACCGGCGTCTGGACCGACGAGATTCAGGCGCTGTCCAAGCAGCGCGGGCGCTTTCGGGTCCGGGCGTCCAAAGGGGTGCACATCGTGGTGCCCAGAGACCGCGTCGTCAGCGAGGTCGCGATCATCCTGCGCACCGAGAAATCCGTGTTGTTCGTCATCCCGTGGGGCACCCACTGGATCATCGGCACCACCGACACCGACTGGAACCTCGACCTGGCGCACCCCGCCGCCACCAAGGCCGATATCGACTACATCCTCGGGCACGTCAACACCGTGCTAGCCACGCCACTGACCCACGCCGACATCGACGGGGTGTACGCAGGGCTGCGGCCGCTGCTGGCGGGCGAGATCGACGAGACCTCCAAGCTCTCGCGCGAACACGCCGTCGCCGTACCTGCCCCGGGACTGGTCGCTATCGCGGGCGGCAAGTACACCACCTACCGGGTGATGGCCTCCGATGCGATCGACGCGGCCGCCGAATTCGTGCCCGCCCGGGTAGCACCGTCGATCACCGCGAAAGTGCCGTTGATGGGCGCCGACGGGTACTTCGCGCTGATCAACCAGACCGAGCACGTGGGGAAGATGTACGGACTGCACCCGTATCGGGTGCGCCACCTGCTGGACCGCTACGGCGCGCTGATCGGTGAGGTGCTGGCACTGGCCGAAGACAAGCCCGAGCTGCTGACGCCGATCACCGAAGCCCCGGTGTACTTGAAGGTCGAGGCGGTGTACGCGGTCGCCGCCGAAGGGGCGCTACACCTGGAGGACATCCTGTCGCGACGCATGCGGATCTCGATCGAGTATCCGCACCGCGGCGTCGACTGCGCCCGTGAGGTCGCCGAAGTGGTTGCGCCCGTGCTGGGTTGGGATCAGCAGACCATCGACCGCGAGGTCGGCACCTATCTGGCGCGGGTTGAAGCCGAGGTGTTGTCGCAGGCGCAACCCGATGACGAGTCCGCCGACGCGCTGCGTGCTGCGGCACCCGAGGCGCGCGCGGAAATCCTGGAACCCGTGCCGCTGACGTGAGGCGTCTTTCGCCGCTACCGGATCGGGATGGGCTGGGCCCTGCCCGGGTTCGGTTACGTGGCGGCGCGGTGCTGGTGGAGTTGGCGGACAGGTTCGGTGAAGGTGCCGCCGCCAAAGTCTTGGGTGGTGAGGTGGTCGCGGCAGACGGGGCCGTCGTCACCGCAGCAACCGTGTTGCCGCCTGGGGCGCAGGTGTTCTTCTATCGTGAACTGCGCGAAGAGGTTCCGGTACCGTTCGACATCCCGGTGCTGTACCGCGACGACGATCTGGTCGTGGTCGACAAGCCACACTTCGTGGCGACGATGCCCCGGGGACGCCACGTTGCCCAGAGCGCGCTGGTGCGCCTTCGGCGTGAGCTGGATCTGCCCGAGCTTTCACCCGCGCACCGGCTGGACCGGCTCACAGCGGGAGTGCTGCTGTTCACCGCGCGACGCGAGGTGCGGGGGAGCTATCAGACGCTGTTCGCGCGCGGCGAGGTGCACAAGACCTATCTGGCGCGTGCGGCGGCTTCGTCGGTGGACTTTCCGTTGACGCTGCGGAGCCGAATCATCAAGGAGCGCGGTCGATTACAGGCCTTCGAGGGAGCGGGTGAGCCGAATGCCGAGACCGTCGTCGAGCATCTCGGCAAGGGGCTGTACCGGCTTACGCCACGCACCGGCCGTACGCATCAGCTCCGCGTTCACTTGGCGTCGATCGGACTGCCGATCGTCGGTGATCCGCTCTATCCCGCCGTGGTGGACGTCGCTGCCGACGATTTCTCAGATCCCCTGCAGCTGCTGGCGCATTCGATCGAGTTCGACGATCCGGTCCGTGGCGGTCGCCGCCGATTCGAAACCCACCGCACTCTCTAACGCCCATCCGAACGTTTGGGTTCGACAGTGCGTGAAGATTCTGACATTTCGTTGGTCTCGGCGCGCCACGTGCGCAGGCCGGGGAAGCGAGCCAGGTCGATAGCAAGTTCGGACGCGATGACGCGATACAGCGGATCTCGGCGCGGATGGCGTAGCGCAGCACGCTGACGCCGCTGGACCGCTCACGGCCGATGAAGCGCCAGTGTTCGCTGCATTCCTCGACACCGGCGATCAGGATGTCCACGGACGATTCGATCACGCGGTTGGGGCCGAGTGTGCCCGCGCGTGCCGACGACGGTCGCTCGCTTCTGGAACAGGCCGAGGCGGCGGGACTGTCACCGCAGAGCGGATGCCGAATGGGTATCTGCCACAACTGCACCCGCCGCAAGACCAGCGGTGCGGTCAAGAACCTGATCACTCGCGCCGTGTCGACGGCCGACGAGGAGGACGTGCAGATCTGCGTCACCGCTCCCGTCGGCGATGTCGAACTCGCCTGGTAAACCAACCCATTACGAGAAGGAGCTAGTCATGACTGCCATCCTCGAACGTCCGATTGACCAGAACACCGAAGAAGCCGTCGTCGAGACCGCTCCCACCGGTCAGGCCATCACGAAGGTGGTCAGCGGCAAGTCCGTCACCATGACGCCGGAGGTGGCCGACGAGCTCGGTCGCGAACTCGACGCCATCCGGGAGCGCGTCATCGCCGATCTCGGTGAGCGCGAGGCCACCTATATCCGGCGAATCATCAAGGCGCAGCGTGGACTTGAGGTCGGCGGCCGGGCACTGCTGTTCGCAGGCATCTTCCCGCTGCTGGCAGGCCCGTTCGCGCCGTGGGTGTTCGCGGGCGACATGACCGCCAACCCGATGCGCAACGTCTGGTCCTACGCCATCATCTTCTGCGGCCACTTCCCGGACGGCACACAGGAATTCACCATGGAGGACACAGCGAACGAGAGCCGCGGCATGTGGTACTTCCGCCAGGTCCTCGGCTCGGCGAACCTGACCGGCGGCAAGTGGTTCCACATTCTCAGAGGCAATCTCAGCTTTCAGATCGAGCACCATCTGTTCCCCGACATCCCGGCTCACCGGCACGCGGAGATCTCCGAAGAGGTGCAGGAGATCTGCGAGCGCTACGGCATCCCCTACAACAAGGGCCCGTTGCCCCAACAGTTCGCGACCGTGGTGCGCAAGATCGCGAAGTTGGCCCGCAGGCCCTTCTGACCAACGCGCCGAGGACGCCGGCCGACCTGTTCGGATGACCTGCCAGGTCAGCCGGTGTCGTTGGGCGTGGTGTCGTTGGGCGTGGTGTCGGGCTCGGTGTCGGCGTCGTCGTAGAGGTAGTTCTCGGGGAAGAAGTGTTTGTTGACGCGGTCTTGGCCGTGGTCGAGGTGCGGTGGTGGGTGCCATTCGGTGGTGCCGTCTTGGCGTTTGATGGTTTTCCATCCTTTTTCGGTGGCCAGTCGGTTGTGGGGTGGGCAGGCCAGGGTTTCGTCGGTGATGTTGGTCAGGCCGCCGTCGACCCAATCTCTTTCGCAGTGATGGACCTGGCAGCCGTAGGCCGCGACGGTGCAGTCGGGGAAGGTGCATCCGCGTTCTTTGGCGTAGAGCATCAGGCGTTGTCCGGGGGAGGCCAGGCGGCGGCTGCGGAACAGGTGCAGCGGGATGTCGGTGGCGTTGTCGAAGATCGCCAGCCAGGGCCGGGTGTGGCCGGCGGTGGCCATGTCGAGGACGTCGGTGATCGGGATCCGGGTGCCGCCGCCGGTGTGGGCGTCGCCGTGGCCGGCTTCGAGTTCGTGCAGTCCTGCGAGGATGACGAGGCTGGCCGGTAACCCGTTGACCTGACCCAACGTGCCGCAGGCCAGCAGGGCGCGGCACATCGCGGCGAACGCGTCGTGGTTGCGCTGTTTCTGGGTGCGGGTATCGCCGGTGACCGCCTCCGGGGACGGCTCACCGTCGAGACACGGGCGGTGATCCTCGGGGTTGCAGGCGCCGGGGGCGGCCAGCTTGGCCGCCACCGCGTCCCAGAGGGCCCGCGCTGCGGGGGTCAGGTAGCCGGAGATCTTCGACATTCCGTCGATGTCTTGTTTGCCGATCGTGAGGTCACGCTTGTGGGCGCGGTCCTCATCGCTGTAGTCGCCGTCCTGATTGAGCAGATAGGCCAACTCGGCGGCGGCGTTGGCGAACTCCTTGGGCCCTTTGCGGCCGGCGATCGTGCCCAGCAGCTCTTCGGCGTCGGCGCGGCCGGCGGCGTCGACGAAGGCGGGCAACGTGGTGAAGAATTTGCGCGCCGTCCTCAGATGATCTTCGCCGATCAGCCCGTTGCGCTGCGCGTCGACCGCGGCCTCCACCGCGGCGACCGATCCAGCAACCCCATCGACATACATCTAGGCTATCGCCGGGGTCCGACAAGTTTTCCGCCCTGAAACTGCAGTGACACAAGTGAATTCACGCCCAACGGCCCACGCGCCGAGACCAACGCAATGGGGGAATCCACTCGCACTTTCCCACCCAAAAGTACGATTCGGCGAACTGGGGGTCACGTTTGACAAGCTGGGCACCAGAACGAGATTCGCTCGGCGCCGCTACGCTGGCGGCGGTCCGATTCGAGGGTCGTCCCACACCGTCGACAGCGACGA
>JBPPMS010000057.1:0-4961 GCA_051306175.1 Mycobacterium sp.
ACTCCAGACTCGCCGCGGCGCGGACCAGCGCGTCAGGGTCGGAGGGCTCGATGATCGCAGCGAAGCCCCACCAGCAGAACGAGGCCCGCAGGCGTTTGCCGCCGCCCACCGCGTGCCGGGCAGCGGCGACCAGGCGTTCGGCGTCGGCACCCAAGTCGGCCAGTGCAGCATCACGCTCGTCGATGAACGCCGCCAGACTTCTCGCAATTCGATCCGCGAACGCAGCCTGATCCCAACTGTCCCACTCCACGACGACCACCCTAGGTGAGCGATCGGCGGCCCCGTCGCTCGCCCACACCGCAATGGGCGTGGAGACGCACCGAAGCGTCGCGTTCGGAGCCCCAGGAACCTTGAACGAGACCAGCGGCCGCGGTTGACATCGTCGGGGTCAGCGTCCCCAGATCGCGTCGAGGAGCTTCATCCGGATGGTCGCAACCGTGGGGATCAGGGCCGCGAGGATGGCCACGATGATCAGCATGGTCACATTGGTTCTTGTGGTGTCGGGGTTGGCGACTAGGACGACGTCGCCGTTGGGGAACTCGAACGGGTGTTGTCGGACGAAGGGGATCAGGGCGATCCGGTAGGCAAGAAACCCGAGGGCGATACCGAGGACGGCGTTGGTAGCGGCTTTGAGGGCATAGCTGGTGGTGATCGCGCTGCCGCGGATGCCGATGGCGCGCTCGATCCCGATCTGTCGGCGCCGGTTGGTGAGCTCGACGTAGGTCAGGATGAAGACGGTGATCGCGGCGACCAGCAGCGAGATGACCCGCATGATGTTGTTGATCAAGGTGAAGGAGTCGATCTGGTCTTGAATGGCACCGCTCAGCTCGGCCGAGGTCTGGTACTGAAGGTCGTCACGCAGTTGGTCGATGGCGTTTTCGAGGGCGGGCAGAGAGGTGCCTGGCATGGTCTTGACATAGACCCTCGTCGCGGTGTTGGGGCCGGGGATGTTCTTCGGGGCGGTGAGCGCCTCTTCGATCTCGGCGCGGTCGTCGTCGTCCAGCCCGGCGGGGCCGGTAGTCGCGGTGGAGCTGAGGCTTGTCGCGAGGTCGTGTGCGGCTTGGTCGAGGGCGTCGGCTTGGCTGCTGACCTGTCCGGCGGCGTGCGCGAGTTGGTGTGCCGGCGACTCCAGCGAGCTGATCGCCGACGCCAGCGACGCCGTCGCCTGGGACAGGTCACTCGCGGCGGCGGCGAGCCGAGCGGCGCCTTCGTCGAGTGCCGCGGTGGACGCGGCCAGGTCGGTGATCGAGTTGCCCACTTGACGAATCTGAGCCGCGACGGTGCCGACTTCTTCGGCGACGCGGGCCGCATCTTCGGCGAGGGCTGCTTCCTGGGCGCAGTGTTGCGGGTCGGCGACCTCGACCGGGCAGCTGGAGGCGAGCCCGGCGGCGGTCTTGGCGGTATCCGCGGCGTCGCGGGCTGCTGTGTCCGCGGCCGGGACAACCGTGGTGCTGACCGTACTAGCCAGCTTGTCGACTGCCTTCGCGATCTGGTGGGCCAAGGTCGCGGTGTCCCTGGTGGAGGAGGCCAACTGGCTCGCGGCGACCTTGGTCTGGGTGCTGGCGGTGGCGACCTGGCTCGCCTGGTCGGCGAGCTGACGGGCCGCCTGAGCGAGGTCCTCGGAGGCGTCCGCGAGCGCCGACTGTCCGGAAGCGAGGCCTTCGGCGCCGTCCTGGGCCGCGGCGAGGGCCCCGGTGAGCTGGTCGGTGGCCTCGAACAGGTCCTCGACCGTGGCGGCGTAGTCCGTGGTGGGTTCGAGGGAGTCGGCGGCGGCCGTTGTGATGAAGGCGCCTCGGTCACTGAGCGCGAATTGGTTCTGGTAGATCCCCCGGACCGTGAACCTCGCCGTCGACCCGCCGAGCAGTTCGACCTTGACCTTGTCGCCGGCATGGACGTGTTTGAGGGATTCGGCGTATCCCCGCAGCAGCCGCTGGTCGGCTCCGGCGACATCGATACCGAGGACGATTCCTTCGCGATCCGTGGGGGTGAGCCAGCTTCCCTCGATCATGTGGTCCGCAGTGGTGAAAACGGCGGCGTAGCTCTCGGGATCGACGGCGTCGACCCCCCAGGCGTTCGACAGGTCACCATGACTCACCTGGTTGCCGACCCGGCGGGTTCCGGTCACGGCGACCACCCCCTCGAGGTGGCCAACCTTCTCCACCAGTCCCGGGGAGTGGTGAATCGAAGTGTCTTCGGACGAGGAGACGGACAGGTCGCTGGTGGCTGTGTCGATCACCAGCACTTGGAGCGAGTTCACCGCACCGTTGATCAGCGACGGCAGGAACATCACACTGATGAAGACGACCGCCATCATCACCACCGTCATCAACGTCACGTTGACGTTGCCCCGTCGCAGCGATCGAGAGGCCAAGAAGACGGCCACGCGGACATCGCGGCCCCACGCCCGGGTCATCGATCGCCTCCGGCGACCGTGCCGTCGACACCATCGCCGGGCTCCTCGACCAGGCGCCCGTCCTGGAGATGGACCAGCCGGCTCGCGAACGAGCTCTCGGTCGGGTCATGAGTCACGTACAGGACCGTGACGCCCATCTCGCGGTTGAGGTCGGTCAACGTCTGCATCACGGTCAGCCCCGAGGAGCTGTCCAAGTTGGCGGTCGGTTCGTCGGCGTAGAGCACGGCCGGATCGTTGACCAAGGACCGGGCGATCGCGACCCGCTGCTGCTCACCGCCAGACAGCTCACGCGGTCGATGCCGCAACCGGTCACCCAGGCCGACTCGCTCGAGCAGGCCGGCAGCCTTCGCCCGGCACCCCTGCCGCGACAGACCTCGCATCATCGCGGGCAGGAAGACATTCTCCTGCGCCGTCAGCTCGGGGATGAGCGCGTACTCCTGGAAGACGTAGCCGAGCTTCGCCAACCGCAGAGCAGATCGACGCCGTTCCGAGAGCGCGCCGACGTCGTCGCCGTCAATCAGGATGTGCCCGTCGCTGGGCCGGTCGATCAGGCCAAGCTGGTGCAGCAGCGTGCTCTTGCCCGAGCCGCTGCGACCCATGATGCACACCATCTCGCCGGCCGCTACGTCCAGGCTTACCTCGCGCAGCGCCGGCACCGTCACCGAGCCCAGGACGTAGGTCTTGGAGATCTTCTCCGCGACGACCATGGGCCGTGGGTCCATGCTCAGCACCGCCCTCAGTCAATGAAACTGTCAGTTATGACAGTTCCGACATTACCAGAAGTGTCGGTCATGTCAGTTTCTTGTGCGACAATCGGTGACCACGCAGAACGGACGGAGAGACGTGGAAGCCCACGCGGACGGCGACGGAGTCGGACGTCGCGAGGCACACAAGCGTGCCACCCGGCGGGCGTTGCAGGAGGCGGCGGAACGGCTGTTCGCCGACAACGGCTACGCGCAGACCACCGTGCAGGAGATCGCAGCAGCCGCCAACGTCACAGAGCGAACCTTCTTCCGCTATTTCACAAGTAAGGACGAGCTAGTCGCCCACCGCGTGCTGGACACCCTGCCAGCCCTGCGCGCCGCCATCGTGGCCCGCCCGCAGGAAGAGGCACCGCTCGGTGCGATCCACGCCGTGATGCGGGCGATGGTCGCGGCTGCCGCCGCCGACCCCAACGAGCCGTCGACCCTGCGACTGTTCGACAGCGGACCCCCCGGAGTCCGTCTGGCGCGCACGGGCGCGAATCTGCTCCTGCGTATCGAGGAGACCCTCGCCGAAGCCGTCCACGAACGACTCCACCACCCTCCGCTCGGCTCCGAGTCGGCGCATGGCAGCAAGCCGGACCTTCACTGCGAGGTCCTTGCCGCAGCCGCGGTTGCCGCCGCCCGCCGGGCGCTCATCCGGTACACCAGCCAGGGACCGGGTATGACGAAGAGTGTCGAGCAGCTGATCGACGACGCCTTCGAGACCCTGCAGAGCTAGTGGCGCGGATTTGAAGTTGTGGGACGGTTGGCCTTCTTGAGGATCTCCTCGGCGGTCTTGGTCCAGACGAACGGGTGGGCGGGTTCGTTCCAGCCCTCGATGTAGGTACGCAGTTTCGCGTTGAGGTCGGGCACCGACTTGAACACCCCGCGACGCACGGCCCGGCGTTCGACGAGGCCGAACCAGACCTCGACGAGGTTCATCCACGATGCGTGGGTGGGGGTGAAGTGGACCTTGAACCGAGGATGCTGGGTCAGCCAGTCGCGGACGTTCTTGTGCTTGTGGGCGGCCTAGACCTCGCGCGGATGCCCGTCCAGGAAGGCGGTTGTTCTTGGACGGACCTTGGACGACTCGCAGCGGCACCCTGTGGCGGGCCATGGACGCCGACCCAGCTGCCGATCTTCTTGGACATGACCGGGACTGCGATTGTTCCCATCGCGCTCGGACCATGGCGAGGCGCCGCCGTCGGTGGCCTGACCAACCTCATCGGCGTGCTCGGGAGCGGCTGGATCAGTCTGCCGTTCGCCCTGGCCAACATCACCGGCGCGCTGGTCTGGGGCGACGGGGTCCAGCGCTGGGGCATGGGCCGGAGTCTGCGGCGCTTCATCGCGCTGAACGTCCTCACCGCCCTTGCCTGCTCGAGCGTGGCCGTTCCCCTCATCCTGGTCCTCCTCGGGCACGACCTCGACCTAGGCCGCGACGCCGTCACCCGGAGCATCGAGGGATCCATCGACACCTTCGTGCTCGCCGCCGGGTTCTCGAACGTGGTGACCTCAGTGGGAGACAAACTCGTCAGCGGGTTCGTGGCACTGGTCGTGATCTCGGAGTTGCCTGCCGGCATACGGAGGAGGTCCCGAATGATCATCGTCGGGGGACAGTTGTGACAGCGGTTCAGCGCGCCCTGGGAGGTGTCGCACCCGGGCGTTACCGCTAGCGCGAGCGTTTGGTGGCCGCCGAGGCCAACCCGGCCAGCACCCCGGCGGCGTCGGCGCGCACCACTCCGGAGGCCACCGACGACTCCAGCGACTCCAGTGCGGTGGCGGTCAACGCCTCGATGGCCTCCTCG
>JBPPMS010000058.1:0-2589 GCA_051306175.1 Mycobacterium sp.
TCCATGACCGGCCAGTCGCTGTCACTGCCCATGATGACGCCGACCCGCGGCCCGGTGCCTAAGCGCTCATCAGGCATGTTCGTCCCATCCATCGGTCCACACAGCGTGCGACAACCAGTGGGCGGCGCGTACCGCGCGCTCCCGAACGTCTGCCACATACACCGGATCATCCCGCGAACCATCAACCGCGCCAACAATGTTGACGTGCCCGACCTTGCGTCCCGACCGCTCCTGCTTGCCGTACATGTGCACTTTGGCATCGGGCATCCTCGCGAACAGATGGTGCAGCCGCTCGTCGATGGTCGTCGCTGGCGCGGCCGGCGCACCCAGCACGTTGGCCATCACCGTCACGGGCGCGATCGCCGAGGTGTCGCCCAGCGGATAGTCCAGGACAGCGCGCACATGCTGTTCGAACTGGCTAGTCCGGGCGCCGTCCATCGTCCAGTGCCCTGAGTTGTGCGGCCGCATGGCCAGCTCGTTGACCAGAAGCCTGCCGTCCTCGGTCTCGAACAGCTCGACGGCCAGCACACCGACCACCCCGAGTTCGGCGGCGATGTGCAGGCCCAACTGCCCGGCCTCGGCCGCAAGATCTCCCGACAGCCGCGGGGCGGGTGCCAGCACCTCGACGCAGATGCCGTCGCGCTGCACTGTCTGCACCACCGGCCAGGCCGCTCCCTGCCCGAACGGTGACCGCGCCACCAGCGCCGACAGCTCGCGCCGCATGGCAACGCGCTCCTCGATCAGCACCTCGGCGCCGTCGGCCAGGTACCGCTGCGCGGCCTCACGCGCATGCGTCAGATCGGACGCCAGCGTGACACCTCGTCCGTCATAGCCGCCGCGTGCCGTCTTGAGGACGACGGGGCCACCGATGGTATCGACGAACGCGTCGACATCTGTGACATCGCCCACTTGTGCGTAGCGGGGAATCGGGGCGCCGAGAGCTTCCAGGCGCCGACGCATCACCAACTTGTCTTGCGCGTGTACAAGCGCTGCGGGCGGCGGAGCCACGACGACACCTTCTGCGACGAGCGTTTCGAGAAGTTCGGTCGGGACGTGCTCGTGATCGAAGGTGAGTGCCGCGGCGCCGGCGGCTGCCTTGCGCAGATCGGCGAGGTCAGTATGGACGCCGAGGACCACATCGGGGGTCACCTGGGCGGCGGGATCGTCGGCGGATGCGGCGAGGACCCGCAGGGTCTGGCCCAACGCGATGGCCGCCTGGTGCGTCATCCGCGCCAGTTGACCGCCACCGATCATGGCAACCACCGGCGGGGAGCTGGGGTGTGTCGACACGGCGTTCATGGTGTCATGTGTTCATCCCGGCTGTTCGGGCGCTTCGGCTCCTGCGCTAAGGCACCACACAGCCGCCTTACGTACACTCGCCAGTTGTGTCCTTCGCCGATGCGACAATTGCTCGCCTGCCGCGGCCTCTGCAGCCGTTCGCAGAGCGCCACCACGAGCTGATCAAGTTCGCGATCGTCGGTGCGACGACGTTCGTCATCGATTCGGTCATCTTCTTCACCCTCAAGCTGACGGTCCTGGAGCCAAAGCCGGTGACGGCGAAGATCATCGCGGGCATCGTCGCGGTGATCGCGTCCTACATCCTCAACCGGGAATGGAGCTTCCGTCACCGCGGTGGCCGTGAACGCCATCACGAGGCGCTGCTGTTCTTCGGCGTCAGCGGTGTCGGAGTGGTGCTCAGCATGGCGCCGCTGTGGGTCTCCAGCTACGTCCTGGGACTGCGGGTCCCCGAGGTGAGCCTGACCGTCGAGAACATCGCCGACTTCGTGTCCGCGTACCTGATCGGCAACCTGATGCAGATGGCGTTCCGATTCTGGGCGTTCCGGCGGTTCGTGTTTCCCGACGAGTTCGCCCGCACGCCTGACATGGCGATGGGTTCCACCTTCACCGACGCCGGCCTAGCCGAGGCTCTCGAACACGAGGACGAAGCCCATCGTGCTGCCAAACACGACTCCACCGTCACCCCGCTGCGCCTGCCTCCGGACTCGCGACGCGTCAGCTAATTCGAGGGTCTGCGCCTGGTGGCCCGACTGTCGGATTCTTCGCTGCCGAGGGTGTCGAACACCTCGTGATAAAGCAGTGAGTGGACGTTCTCCACGCGGGGTATGTCGTGGAACTCCAGCGGATCCTGCGACGCCGACTCGATGATCAGGGTGCCGGTACGCAGCATTCGGTCGACGACGCCGTGCGAGAATTCGACGCTGTTGACGCGAGCGAGCGGGATATCGATTCCTGACCGTGTCAGGAGTCCGTGGCGGAACATCACGCGCCGGTCGGTGATGACGAAATGCGTCGTCCACCAGGTGAGGAACGGCCAGAGTGTCAGCCAACCCACCACCACCAGCCAGATCACGGCTATGACCGCCATGATGATGTTCTTGGCTGCGGGGGTCCAGCTGCTTTGGGTGTTGACCACGCCGGCGACGAACGCGGCCAGCGCGCTGGCCAACAGCAACACCAGCACCGGTCCGACCAAGCGCTTCCAGTGCGGGTGACGGTGCAGTACCACCTGCTCGTCAGCGGCTAATACTTTCTCCGGATACCCCACGCCAGCACTCTACCGACGGTGAC
>JBPPMS010000059.1:0-3547 GCA_051306175.1 Mycobacterium sp.
GCAACGACCGCGGTAGCTACCTATTGGCTATCGACTTCGCCGACTGACACAGCATGGGAGTGGGCTTTCGGGAGCGGGTGGGCGCTCGTCGCTGCAATCCTGTTCATCGCCGGTTTGACGGCCCTCGGCAAGAAGCCTGTGCTCGACGAAGAATCCGCCCCGTCCGACCAGGTATCCGCAACCTCGTAGCGGACTGGCGCGTTTCGCCGCCGAGACGCGCACCAAGGCGGATCGACGCAATTCCACGGAGAGGGTCACCAGGTCGTCGACGACCGTTAGGATTCCCGACGTGGACAGGCGCAGCTTTCTGGCTGTGAGCGCGCTCGGCGTCGCGGGCATGGTCGGCTGCTCGCGTCGCTCGACCACATCTAGTCTCGACATCACGATGGACGCAACGGTTTCCGACGTCGACCTGGGCGGCGACGTCATCGTCCGCACCTGGGCATGGGGCGGCAGGGTGCCCGGTCGTGAGATCCGCCTGCACAAGGGCGCGGCACTGCGTGCCGCGGTTCGCAACGCTCTGCCTGCCCCCACCACCGCCCACTGGCACGGACTGGCCATTCCCAACGCCATGGACGGGGTGCCGGTGCTGACGCAGCAGCCCATCGCCTCCGGTGCTGACTTCACCTACGACTTCACGGTGCCCGACGCCGGAACCTACTGGGCGCACTCGCATGTCGGAACACAACTGGACCGCGGCCTATACGCGCCGCTGATCATCGAGGACCCCGAAGACGGCAGCGACTACGACGACGAACTGGTGCTGGTGCTTGACGACTGGATCGACGGGACCGGCGACGAGGGCAAGATCACCGACCCCGACCAGGTGCTGGCCAACCTGCGCGCCACCGGGATGCCGGGCATGGACGCCACCACCGGCGTGACTGCGACGACTCCGCTGGGCTCCGACGGCGGCGACGTGACCTATCCCCATTTTCTCGTGAACGGACGGGTTCCAGCAGATCCGCAGGTGACGGATTACTCAGCGGGACAACGCATCAGGATTCGAGTCATCAACGCAGGCTCGGACACCGCGTTCCGCATCGCGATACCCGACACCTCCCTGACCGTGACGCACAGCGACGGTTATCCGGTGCTGCCGGCGCAGGCGCAGTCGGTACTGCTGGGCATGGGCGAGCGCGTCGACGCCATCCTCACGGTCGACCGGTCGGTTCCGGTGGTTGCCGTCCCCGAGGGCAAGGACGGGCACGCCCAACTGAATGTGCGCGTCGACGGGCGGCCGACGAACACCGACGTCGATTCCTTCGTCGCTGCGGTGCGCCGCCAGATCCCGCTGGACACAGCCACCTTGCACGCGACGCCGGAGGTGACGTTGGCACCCAGGCAGCCGGACAACACTCTGGACCTCCGGCTGAGCGGCCCGGTGAACGGGTACACCTGGCCGATCGACGGCATGCTCTACGATCCACCGCACCACGGGCTGGAAGTCAGCCAGGGCCAGCGCGTCCGCCTACGCCTGATCAACGAATCGATGATGTTCCACCCGATCCATCTGCACGGCCACACCTTCGAGGTGGTGGGCGCGGACGGACCGCTGGCCCGCAAGGACACCGTGCTGGTGGCACCGATGGCGACTGTCGAAGTCGACTTCGACGCCGACAACCCCGGGCTGTGGATCACCCACTGCCACAACACCTATCACCTGGAAGCAGGCATGGGGACGTTCGTCACCTACGCCGGGTGAGGCGCCAAGGCCGCCAGCACCTCGCGCGTCTCGCGCTCTCATCTCCGGATGACCGGGATCAGCGCAGCAGTTGACGCGACATCACGACGCGCTGGATCTGGTTGGTGCCTTCGTAGATCTGGGTGATTTTGGCGTCGCGCATCATCCGCTCCACGGGGAAGTCGGTGGTGTAGCCCGCGCCGCCGAACAGCTGCACGGCATCGGTGGTGACCTGCATCGCCACGTCGGAGGCGAAACACTTGCTCGCCGAGGAGATGAAACCCAGGTTCTTCTCGCCCCGCTCGGCACGCGCGGCCGCCGAGTACACCATCAACCGCGCCGCCTCCAGCTTCATCGCCATGTCGGCAAGCATGAACTGCACGCCCTGGAAATCGGAGATCGACTGCCCGAACTGCTTACGGTCCTTGGTGTAGGCGATCGCCGCGTCGAGTGCCCCCTGAGCGATCCCCACCGCCTGAGCGCCGATCGTCGGGCGGGTGTGGTCCAGCGTCGCCAGCGCGGTCTTGAACCCGGTACCGGGTTCACCGATGATCCGATCCCCCGGAATGCGGCACTTCTCGAAGTACAGCTCCGTCGTCGGCGAGCCTTTGATCCCCAGCTTCTTTTCCTTCGGACCCACGGTGAAGCCTTCGTCGTCCTTATGCACCATGAACGCCGAGATACCGTTGGCCCCCTTATCCGGGTCGGTCACCGCCATCACCGTGTACCACGTCGACTTCCCGCCGTTGGTGATCCAGCACTTGGCGCCATTGAGGATCCAGTCGTCGCCGTCGGCCTTGGCGCTGGTGCGCATCGACGCCGCGTCGCTACCCGCCTCGCGCTCGGACAACGCGTACGACGCCAACGCACCGTCGGCAAGGTCGGGAAGCACCTGCTTGCGCAGGTCGTCGGAGCCGCGAAGAATCAGGCCCATCGTCCCGAGTTTGTTGACCCCGGGAATCAATGACGCCGACGCGTCGACCCGCGCCACCTCTTCGACGACGATGCACGCGGCAACGGAGTCCGCACCCTGACCGCCGTACTCGTCAGGTATGTGCACCGCGTTGAAACCTGACACATTCAGCGCCTGCAGGGCTTCTTCGGGGAAGCGCGAGTTCTCGTCGACGTCCGCGGCGTGCGGCGCAATCTCCTTCTCCGCCAAACCCCGAATCGCCGCCCGAAGCTCGACGTGCTGCTCGGGAAGCTGGAACAGATCGAACGACGGATCACCGGCCCAATCGGTCATGGTGCCCTCCTTGCTGCTCGCCCGGTACTTTACGGGCTTTCGCCCTCGCCGAGCAATCGGGTGCGCAGCGCCGCATCCTTATCGAGCACTATCGCCTCCAGTCCCGCTTGGAACTGCTCGACGCGAGCGCGCAGCGCAGGATCGGCGGATCCGAGGATGCGAACCGCGAGCAGGCCGGCGTTGCGCGCACCTGCGATCGACACCGTTGCCACCGGTACACCCGCAGGCATCTGGACGATCGACAACAGCGAATCCAGGCCGTCGAGCCGCGACAACGGCACCGGAACACCGATCACCGGCAGTGGCGTGGCCGCGGCCACCATGCCCGGCAGGTGGGCGGCCCCGCCGGCTCCGGCGATAATCACTTCCAAGCCGCGGTCGGCCGCCGTCTGCGCATAGTCGAGCATCCGCCCCGGCGTCCGGTGTGCCGAGACGACGCCTACCTCGAATCGGATTCCGAACTCGGCGAGCGCTTCGGCGGCTGCTTCCATGACCGGCCAGTCGCTGTCACTGCCCATGATGACGCCGACCCGCGGCCCGGTGCCTAAGCGCTCATCAGGCATGTTCGTCCCATCCATCGGTCCACACAGCGTGCGACAACCAGTGGGCGGCGCGTA
>JBPPMS010000060.1:0-24687 GCA_051306175.1 Mycobacterium sp.
CCCGCCCCAGCCCGATCGGCCGTTCGTCCTGCCGCTGCAACTGGACTTCGACAACACCGGGGCCGTGGATGTGGCCAAGCAGCTACGCGAGAAGATCGGCGTCGACGGCGACGTTGCCGGGGAGATCCCGAACGGTAATGTCCGCCTCTACGTGATCGGCCAGGGGGCGTTGGGTGCCGCGGCGACGCAGGCCACCAAAACCGACATCGCGCAGGCCGAGCGCTGGAACCTTCCGATCATCCTGATCGTCCTGCTAGCGGTGTTCGGTTCGCTGGCTGCCGCCGCCATGCCGTTGGTGCTGGGCATCTGCACGGTCGCGGTGACCATGGGACTGGTCTACCTGTTGTCGATGTTCGCCACGATGTCGGTGTTCGTCACCTCTACGGTGTCGATGTTCGGCATCGCTCTGGCCATCGACTATTCACTGTTCATCCTCATGCGTTATCGCGAGGAGTTGCGGACCGGTCGCGATCCGCGCCAGGCCGTGGACTCGGCGATGGCCACTTCCGGTCTCGCGGTCGTGCTGTCCGGTCTCACCGTCATCGCGTCGGTGACCGCCCTTTACGTCATCGACACGCCGGTGCTCAATTCGATGGCCACCGGCGCGATCCTGGCCGTCGCCGTCGCGGTGATGACTTCGACGACGCTCACTCCGGCCGTGCTCGGGACGTTCGGGAGGGCGGCCGCCAAGCGCTCCTGGCTGCTGCACTGGTCGCGGCGGCCGCAGACGACGGCGTCGCGGTTCTGGACCCGGTGGACGGGCTGGGTGATGCACCGACCGTGGCTGTCGGCACTGCTGGCGGCAATCTTCCTGCTGACCCTGGCCGCGCCCGCGTTCTCGATGGTGTTGGGCAACAGCATGCAGCGACAGTTCGAGCCGAGCCATGAAATCCGCGGTGGCGTGAGCGCCGCCGCCGAGGCGCTCGGCGCGGGCGCTCTCGGACCGGTGCGGGTGCTCATCCAGTTCCCCGACGACCAGCCTGCGAACAGCCCAGGGCACAGCCAGGCGCTGGTGGCCGCGAGGGCCGGGATGGAACGCGCACCCAACATCGTCTCGGTCACGCCGCCTGCCTTCGCCGCAGACCAGAGCAGCGCCTTGCTGTCCGCGGTGTTGACGGTTGACCCAGAGGACTTCCGAGCCCGTGAGACAGTGGACTGGATGCGCGCCAACCTGCCGTCGACCGAAGGTCTGCAGGACGCCCGCGTCGACGTCGGCGGTCCCACGGCGCTGATCAAGGACTTCGACGACCGGGTGGCTGCCACTCAGCCGCTGGTCTTCGTGTTCGTCTCCTTGATCGCGTTCTTCATGCTGCTGATCTCGGTGCGATCGGTTTTCCTGGCGCTCAAGGGCGTGGTGATGACCGTCCTTTCCGTGGCCACCGCCTACGGCAGCCTGGTGGTCGTCTTCCAATGGGGCTGGTTACGCGACCTCGGCTTCGATCCCATCAGCTCGTTGGACAGCACCATCCCACCGCTAGTGCTGGCAATGACGTTCGGCCTGTCGATGGACTACGAGATCTTCCTGCTGTCCCGCATCCGGGAACGGTTTCTGCACACCGGCGACACCCGCGACGCGGTCGCCCACGGCGTCAGCACCAGTGCGCGCACCATCACCAGCGCCGCGCTGATCATGATCGCCGTGTTCATCGGGTTCGCGTTCGCGGGCATGCCGCTGGTCGCCCAACTGGGCGTCGCGTGCGCGGTGGCCATCGCCGTGGACGCCACCGTCGTACGTCTGGTCCTGGTGCCCGCATTGATGGCCATGTTCGATCAGTGGAACTGGTGGCTGCCCGCCTGGCTGAGCCGGATCCTGCCGTCCGTCGACTTCGAGAAGCCGCTACCCAAACTCGACCTGGACGACGTCGTCGTCATCCCCGACGACATCTCCGCGTTGGTAGCGTCCAACTCCGAACTGCGGGACGCGATGAGGTCCTCGGAGCGCCTCAAGGACCTGGCACCGGACGCAATCACCGTGGCCGATCCACTGGCGTTCAGCGGGTGCAGCCGCATCGCGGACATGCCGACCCGCCGGGTGCGTGGCGGCGACGGCGCAGCGATCCGCGTGGGCCCGACGCGGGCAACCACAGCCAACGGTGCTGCCACGCCTAACGGCACGGCCCGGCCGCGCAGGGCCACCGGTAGCTACGACCTGAGCACCCGACCGACACCGAAGGTGATCACCCCGGTGCACCCCGTGACGATGTGGCGCGAGCGGCTGTCGGTGGCACTCGACGCGCTCGAAGCCGAGGCCGACGCGGTCAGTCCACCGGTCGAACGACTGATCCCCGTGGAGACGACGAACGTCCAACTGCCCACCGGGGACCGCTTGCAGATTCCGACCGGTGCCGAGACCCTGCGGCTGGCGAGCTACCTGATCATCTGCAGAAACCGCGCGCGCGACTATGCTGAGTTCGCAGACCTGGTCAATGCGATGGATGCCAGGACCGCGGGCCAGGTGCTGGCCGGTATGGATCGTTACTACTGCGACCAGCAGCCCAGGCAGCGTCAACCGACGAGGCAACACTGGGTGGCCAGCCAGCTGGTCAGCCGACTGGCCGACCCGCGGCCCGCGGACCATACGTCCATGGCCGAAGCGGATGCGGATTGGCACAAGGTCAGGCAGAGTTGTCTATCGGTGGCGGTTGCGATGTTGGAGGAGGCACGGTGACGTTGACTGCGGACACCCGCGGCGTAGCAGTGACCTCACCATCCCAGGCGCGATCAGCCCCACAGAGTCGCGACCCTTACGACCAGTTGGACGCACCTAAGGGGCGCTGCACGTCATCGAGCCCCGGCGAAGGACCGGTGCAGACGCGCGAGGACCGCCCCGTCGAGTTCTGGCCGACGGCCGCCATCCGATCTGCCCTGGACCGTGGTGATCTCGAGGTCTGGCAGGACATCGTCTTCGCCATCCGGCGCGATCCGTTCGGCCGTACCGCCCGTCAGGTCGAAGAGGTGCTCGACACCTCCGATCAGAGGGGTGTCCGCAACGCCATGAACGAGGTGCTCGCCCGCAGCCGCGCGCAGCTCGAAGCCAACGAGCGAGTCGAGGCGGCGCGTCACGCGCGGCTGCTACTGGAGCGTTCGGGGCTGGCTAAGCAGGAGTTCGCCTCGCGCATCGGAGTGCCGGTCGACGTTTTCAGCACCTATCTGGAAGGCACCGTCAGCCCGCCCGCGTCCCTCATGATCCGGATGCGCAGGCTCTCGGAGCGGTTCGCGAAGCTCAAGACGCAGCGGCCTACGTCGTCGCGCTGAGAAGTTCGGCAGGAGATCCCGCTGCCATGCAACCAATCCATTGCGAGACGTCACAGCGAGTTGATCGGCACCACGCCGGAGACCAGCCAGCCGCCCTCGTCCTGCTTGACCAGGAAGATCCTCAGCGCGACGACCTGTACGCTGCGCTCCTCACCGGGGGCGGTCTGGATGCCGCGCAGCGACACCGCGACGCTCGCGTCGCGTGACCCGATCGCCTCGACGCCCGCAGACACGGTGCTGTACTGAGCGGTCACGTTTTCTGTCACCAGTTGGCTGACCGCCACACCGAAGTCGGCCCTGAACTGCTCGACATAGTCGGGGGCCAACATCGACTCAGCCCGGTCCAGCGAACTCGTCGGGTCTTGCGGGGAGAACGTGGTGGTGGCCTCGGCGACGCTGCTGGCGATGTTGACCACCTCGGTGGAGTCGGCGCGCAACGCGTCGTCCATCCGGGTCCAGTGCAGGTAACAGACCGACACGGCCGCCACGAGCGCAGCGGTGGTGACGCCGACGACCACCAACCGCAGGGCGGGTCCGTCGTCGTCGGTCCCCACCGTCACCTTGTCGCGGCGGGAGAGCACGAAATTGATCACCACGCCCTGCACGACGAGCAGAGACAGCACCGAGCACACCGACACCCACCACAGCGGCCAGCCCATGGCGATGCCGATCACGACGAAGGCCGCCAGGGCGGCGACGGGCGCCAGGATGTCGAAGCCGAGAATTCGCAGTCCGTTCCTCACTGAATCTGCTCCAGCCGCGAGATGAGGAACCGCCCGTCCACCTCGGAGACATCAAGGCGCAGATTCCACCGGATCGTCTGCGGTTCCCCCGACACGTTCTGACTGACGGAGGTCGCGATGAGGAGAACCGTGTCAGTGCGGCTGGCGTACGCGGTGAGTTCGGGCTGCTGCTGGGGTGCCGCCTGCGGTGCGCCCGGCGCTGCGGCGGGACCGTGGTACAGCGACTCGATCGCGACAGAGTCCACGCGGCCCTCAGTGGTGGCCTGTAGTTGTTGGAGCACCTGGAGGAACGACTCGACGGTGGCGTCGAAATCGGCATTGAGCTGGCCGACGGTGCCGCCACGCAACGTCTGCAAACTCGCCTGCGCGTTGTCCGGGTTCAGGTTGATCAGCGTCGAAGACCAGTCGTAAGCCGCCTGCATCGTCCTGGCCCGGTACTCCAGTTCGGCGTTGTGGGCGCGGTGCTGCGCGACCATGACCGCCACCAGCACCACGGAGGCCACACACACCGCGGCCAACGCGGCCGAGGCGATGCCGTAGGGGCTGAACAACGGCTCGGTGGGCTCGGGTTCGGGGCGGGGATTCTTGGCATTGGTCTTGGCCTTGGCCTTGGCCTTGGTCTTGGTGTTGGCCTTGGTGTTGGTGTTGATGTTGGCCTTGGTCTTGGCGGGAGGTGGCTTCTTCGCCGCCTTGGCGGTTTCGGTGCTGGAGTCGCTGATCAGATCTACGTCGCCGTCCTCCGGCGCCTCGGTGGGCTCCTCAGGCATGGCGTGAGGGTACCTGGCCGCTACCGAGGTCTCGCCCGCGCGACCGCGTGGAAGTATGGCGGGGGTGACGGTAGAAGCGCTTCCCTCAGGCATCGATTTGTCGTTCGTCGAACCCGCGGCCCGCCCGCAGGACGATCTGTTCAGCCACGTCAACGGTCGATGGCTGGCCGATTACGTGATCCCGCCGGACCGGGCCACCGACGGTGCGTTCCGGTCGCTGTACGACCGCGCCGAAAAGCAGGTGCGTAACCTCATCGGCGAAGCGGCCGACAGCGCTGCCCCCAACGGCACCGATCAGCAACGGATCGGCGACCTGTACGGCACTTTCCTGGACGAGGAGACGGTCGCGCGGGTGGGCGTGGCGCCCCTACTCGACGAACTCGCGCGCGTCGACGCCGCGGCGGACGCCGACGTGCTGGCGGACCTGCTGGGTGCGCTGCAGCGCACCGGCGTAGGTGGTGGCACAGGTTGCTATGTCGACACCGACTCGAAGAACTCGACACGGTATCTGCTGCATCTGTCGCAGTCGGGCCTGGGGTTGCCCGACGAGTCCTATTACCGGGACCCGAAGCACGCTGCGATCCTGGACGCCTACCCCGGCCACATCGCTGCGATGTTCGCACTCACCTATGGAGCCGACGCCGCCGAGCATGCCGACGCGGCGGCGCGGATCGTCGCGCTGGAGACCAAGCTGGCCGCCGCCCACTGGGACGTCGTGAAACGCCGCGACGCCGATCTCACCTACAACCTGCGCCGTTTCACCGACCTGGCGGTCGAGGCACCGGGATTCGACTGGGCCGCCTGGGTGACTGCGTTCGGCGCCACGCCCGAGCAGGCGTCCGAGGTCGTGGTGCGACAGCCCGACTACCTGACGGCGTTCGCCAGCCTGTGGCGAAGCGTCGGCCTCGAGGACTGGAAGCGCTGGCTGCGATGGCGCCTCGTCCACAGTCGCGCAGCGTTCCTCACCGACGATCTGGTGGCCGAGAACTTCGCGTTCTACGGGCAGCTGCTCAGCGGTACGGAGGAGATCCGGGACCGCTGGAAGCGGGGCGTCTCGCTGGTGGAGAGCATGATGGGCGACGCGCTGGGCAAGCTATACGTCGACCAGCACTTCCCGCCCGAAGCCAAGGCCAGGATCGACGTGCTGGTCGACAACCTGCGCGAAGCTTACCGCGTCAGCATCAACGACCTGGAGTGGATGACGCCCGAGACCAGGGCGCGCGCGCTGACCAAACTGGACAAGTTCACTGCCAAGATCGGCTATCCGGTGTGCTGGCGCGACTATTCGGCGCTGGTGATCGAGCGTGGCGACCTGTACGGCAACGTGCTGCGTGGCGCCGTCGTGCAATCCGATCGGGAACTGGCCAAGCTCGGCGGGCCGGTGGACCGCGACGAGTGGTTCATGACACCGCAGACCGTCAACGCGTACTACAACCCCGGCATGAACGAAATCGTCTTTCCCGCGGCGATTCTGCAGCCGCCTTTCTTCGACGCGGACGCCGACGACGCCGCCAACTACGGTGGTATCGGCGCCGTGATCGGCCACGAGATCGGGCACGGTTTCGACGATCAGGGCGCCAAGTACGACGGCGACGGCAATCTGGTCGACTGGTGGACCGACGCCGACCGCGACGAATTCGGAGTGCGCACGAGGGCCCTCATCGAGCAGTACGACAGCTTCACACCTGCCGAACTGAGAAGCCACCCCGGCCCACCCCATGTCCAAGGCGCCTTCACCGTCGGCGAGAACATCGGTGACCTCGGCGGGCTGTCGATCGCGTTGCTGGCCTATCAGCTGTCGCTGCACGGACAGGACGCGCCGGTGATCGACGGACTGACCGGTGTGCAGCGGGTCTTCTACGGCTGGGCGCAGGTGTGGCGCACCAAGTCTCGCGACGCCGAGGCGATCCGCCGTCTGGCGGTCGACCCGCATTCACCGCCTGAGTTCCGCTGCAACGGGGTGATCCGCAATATCGACGCGTTCTACGATGCGTTCGAGGTGAGCGCGGACGACGCCCTGTACCTGCCGCCCGAGCAACGGGTCAGGATCTGGAGCTAAGGGGTTCTCTGGCGCCGTCCCCAGTGCGGGAAACTCAGCCGCCCCACCGTCACCGATTCGGCACCGGGTGTCGACGTGCCGGGCTCCAGAGACACGTGCAGGTGGCAGCTGTGACGCAGGCGACGCGACAAACGGCTTGGCGTCAGCGCTGCCAGTCGTCGCGCCCGTCGCGCTGGTTGTAGGTGCCCACCGAGTTCTTGACGATCACCGGGTCGCCGTAGTTGAAGTTGTCGAAAAACCACTGGGCGTTGGACGCGCTGACATTGACGCAACCGTGGCTCACATTGGTGTTGCCCTGCGCCCACGTCGACCACGGCGCACCGTGCACGAAGATGCCGGTATTCGAAATACGAACGGCGTCAAGCACTTTGATGCGATAGCCCTCTTCTTCATCGATCGGCACGCCGTAGGTGGACGAGTCCATCCACATGTCGGCGAACTTCTCGATGGCGTAGTAGGTGCCGTTGGCCGTCTCGTCACCGGTCTTGCCCAGCGATACCGGCATCGTCTGGAGCACCACGTCGTTGCGGGTGATCACCATCTCATGGGTGCTGTTGTCGATGACGGCCACCAGCGCGTCACGCGTGGTGAATGACGACTTGATTCCCGCGGCGTCGACGGTGACAACGGAGTTAGGCGCCCAGAACGTCTCGGGCCGCCAGCGCAGCTGCTGGTCGTTCTCCCAGTAGAAGTGCCCTGCGCGGGGCGGCTCGGAGGTGATGGTGATCGCCGACTCGGCCAACGGCTTGTTCATGATGGGCCGCTGGAAGTTGATCATGATGGGCGCTCCCACACCGACCGCCTCGCCATTGGGCGGATCGAAGGTCGGCGGCAGGAACGGCGCGGGGCCTACATAGGTGGCGGTGGCGCCTGGGACGGCGGGCTCCGCGGCAGGTACGGCCTCGGGGACGGGCGCCCCGGGCGCGGGGAGGGCGGCCACATCGACGGGCGCCCCAACCGGTAGTGGCGCGCCATCGACCGCAGGCGCATCGACCACGCCCGGATCGCCGGGTACGGGTTCCGGTTCGCCCAGCGCGTAGGGCGCACCGAACGTCATTGCGGTCGCTACCCCAACGGCCGCAAGCACAGCTGCAAGCGCCCTACTAGTCGTCATCGCCATGTGTTTCCTCCCACTCGCAGCACCAGTGTCGCACAACCGGCCTGTGGCAACGGAGTCGTTGACGTTGTTGGTCCCACCACATTCACCCCGGCGCACTGCGCTGAGCTGCGCATATTGTGGACAACATCGCCGCAGGGCGGGCGTTGTCACAGGGCTGCGGTGGCCACCGGCACCCTGTTGGCTGCTGGCAGCATCAACCACCATCGAAGAGACGCCTGTTGCCCACCACTCCGACCAATGCGGCGACCACCAGAACCGCCGAAGCGACGATCATCAACGCCAGGCCCGCGCGCTCGTAGAGCAGCGCCCCACCCAGTGATCCGGCCATGATGCCCAGCTGGAAAGCGGCGACGTACAACCCGGATGCGCCGTCGGGGTCCTCGGGTGCGGTGCGCATCGCGATCGACTGCAGCATCGGGGGCAGCGCCGTGGACGACGCACCCCAAACCACGATGGCACACCCCCCGATGATCACGACGGCGACGGTCGTCCGGTGGTCGAACGCCAGCGCCGCCAACACGCCGAACGCACCAGCGAGCACCGCGAGGCAGCCCACTACCGAGGCTCTCGGGCGACGATCCAGCGGTTGGGCCATCCCGGCCATCGAAGCAAGCCCGGCGACCCCGAACGCGGCCAGCAGCCACGCCAGCTGCGGGCCGTGCACACCGACCACGTCGCGGATGATCACGACGATGAACGTGTAGGAGATGAAGTGTCCGGTGACGCCGACGAGCGTCAGCACGCTGAGCAGCACCAGTCGGTTGTTGCGATGGTGCCGTTCATGGTTGCGCACCGCGGCGATGTGCTGGGCCGACAGCACCATCGGGGGCAACGTCAACCACACCGCGGCGGTAACCGCAGCTGCGGCAGCGGTCACCGCGGCCGCCGCGAGGCGCCAACCCCACAGTTCACTCGTCCCCGCGGTCAACGGGTTGCCGGCGACGAGCGCCAGACCGGTACCGACGTACACCGCCGTCGTGGCACGGCCCGCGTAGCCCGGCGGAACCAGACGGGCACCGATCGGCGCGATCACCGACCACATCAAGCCGTGGGTGACGGCGCACAACACCCGCCCCCCCGCGAGGATCGCGAAGTTTGGTGCCAGCGCCGAGATGAGCTGCGACACGGTGAGGCACACCAGCGTCAGCAGCAGGGTGCGGCGCCGCGGCCAATGCGCAGTCCAACGCACCAGCGGAACCGTCGTCACGGCGGCCACCAGGGCGTATGTGCCGAGCAGGGTGGCCACCAGTCCCTCGCTGACATCGAGATCGGCGGCGATCGCCCGCAGCGCGCCGACCGGCAGGATCTCCGCGGTGACGTAGGTGAACGCCGCCGCCGCCAGCACAGTGAGCTGGACAGCGGTGCGGACTGTCCATGGCCGCGTCGGCTCGGCAGTGGGCTCCGCTGTCATGTCGGCACCAACGTAGTGGGCATTCCGCGTCGACGCGATGTCTTCCTGCGGGAAGGGCCAGCCGAAGATCTAGATTGGTGTCGACGGTTACGACCAACCGGTGAGAGGACAGACGACATGGTGGCAGTTCCCGACGGCTATGCCCAACTACTGGAGCAGCCCAGCTATGGGCATCTGGCCACGACCCGGCCGGACGGCACCGCGCAGGTCAACCCCATGTGGTTCGACTGGGACGGGGAAGTGCTGCGGTTCACGCACACCACCAAGCGGCAGAAGTATCGCAACATCACCGCCAACCCCGCGGTGGCGATGTCCATCAGCGACCCGGACAACCCGTACCGCTACCTCGAGGTGCGTGGTCTCGTCGAGGACATCATCGCAGACCCGGAGGGCGCGTTCTACCTTCATCTGAATGACCGATACGACGGTCCGCTCACCGAAGCGCCCGCTGATAAGGCCGACCGCGTGATCCTCGTCGTGCGGCCCACCGCGTACAGCAAGCAGTAGCTGCTGAGTCGCTGAGAGCAGTAGGCGTGTCCGGCGACGAGTCGCTAATCTCCGGGCATGGCCATCGCGGACGATGAGCGCTCGCGCGAAGAGCACAAAGCTTCCGATGAGCGCTCACTGAAGCTCAGTCGGGTGGGCCTGGTGGTGCTCGTCGCGTGGTCGGTGGCATCGGTGGTGGCGTTGTGTGTGACGGTCAACCCGTTGACGCCGCAGAACGGTTTTTTCCGCGGCAACTCCGACTACTTCGTCTACCGCGATGCCGCATGGCACGTCGTGCAGGGGCTACCGCTCTACGAGCACCAGCTCTTCGAGGAGCACTGGTGGACTTACACGCCGTTCGCAGCGCTGGTGTTCCTACCGTTCGAGTTCCTGCCGACCGCACCGGATGAGACGGGCGCCGATCAGTACATCTGGATGGCGGTGAACTTCATTCTGTTGATCGCGGTGGTGGTGCGTTGCTGGCAGATGCTGGGTTATCGAGTTACGCGGTACCTCATCGGCATCTCGACGCTCATCGCCTTCGGGTCTCTATTTCTCGAGCCGGTGCGCTCCACGCTTTTCTTCGGCCAGGTCAACCTGCTGCTGCTGGTGTTGATCCTCTGGGATGCCTCCCGCGAGGATGACAGTCGTCTCAAGGGCGTCGGGATCGGGATCTCGGCAGGGATCAAGCTGACACCCGGCTTCTTCGTCTTCTTCTATCTGGGTCTGCGGAGGTGGCGGGCCGCGGCGGTGGCGGTGGGCACGACGCTGGCGACCGTCGCCGTTGGCTGGCTGGTGCTGCCGACGGATTCGACGGAGTACTGGACCAAGACATTCTTCGATTCTTCGCGCGTCGACGAAGATCTGGACCACCCGGCTAACCAGTCGCTGCGCGGAATGATGGCCCGCCTCTCGGGAGACGCTCCGGCGCCGTGGCTCTGGCTGCTGCTCGCGGTCACCATCGCCGTGCTGAGCCTCTACGTCGCGATGCGGCTGTACCGCCGCGACGAGCAACTTCTGTCCGTGACCGTGGTGGGGATGAGCGCGGCGGTGGTGTCGCCGTACTCGTGGACCCATCACTGGGTGTGGTTTGTGCCTCTCGTCGTCTACTTCATGCACCGGGCCGTGACCAGTCCGCGCTGGTGGGTCTGCATCGTGGGGTTGTCGGCCTTGATCGGATGCTGGGCGTACACGTTCGACGATGATCCAAGCGATCCGCGCGTCGGCCTGTACCTGTTCCCTACCGCCTGGGTCGACGAAGACGTTTTGCGCAACCTCTACCTGTGGCTTTTCGTCCTCTTCCTGATCTGGGCGGCGGCCGTGAGCTTGACCGGATCGGCTGGTGCCGCCGCCACACTTCGCCCTCGTCAGGATCGACAGCCGAGCCGTCCCGACTGATGCCGAGGCGGCACAGCACCCGTCGAAGGGCTCTGGCGGGGCACGGTGTGGGCGACCACCAAGCCGACCTCACCGAGGCACGCGCCGTCTCGATCATGGGCGGCCGCAGCGGCGGTGCCGAACCCACGGCCGCGAAACTCGGGCGGTGTGCGCGACGTTGTCGCCGCCGCGATCCGGGCGGTGCGCGTGTCCGGCCTCCCAACGAGACGAACTCGATGTTCACCAGCATGGAGGGTGCGTGGGACGAGGTGATGGCGGTGGCCACGCCGGCGGAGGACAGCCCATTTCGTTGATCTCGGCGCGGGTCGGTGCGCCGACGTCAGGAGCGGACGAGGCGGGCGATCGCCGCTGACGCCTCAGCCAACTTGGCCTCGGCCTCTTGGCCGCCTTGGGAGACTGCGTGGCTGACGCAGTGCCCTAGATGCTCGTCGAGCAGGCCAAGAGCCACCGACTGTAGCGCACTGGTGACCGCGCTGATCTGGGTCAGCACGTCGATGCAGTACTTGTCCTCGTCGATCATCTTCGCCACTCCGCGCACCTGTCCCTCGATCCGACGCAGGCGTTTGGCGTAGTTCTCCTTGTTGAGCGAATAGCCATGTGCGGCAGACGTATCCCCGTCGCTGACAGTCATTTACGCCCCCAGCATCTCGGTCATCTCGGCGATCTCCGACTCCTGTGCAGTGATGACGTGCTCGGCCAACGTGGTGGCGTCGGCGTTCTGGCCGTCGTTGACTTCAGTGCGCGCCATCTCGATGGCGCCTTGGTGGTGAGCGATCATCGACTGCAGCCACAGTCTGTCGAACTCTTGGCCGTTCAGCGATTCGAGCCGAGTCATCGTGGCGTAGTCGACCATGCCGACCATGCCGGCCATGCCTTCATGCTCGCCGTGATCGGCCTGCGCGTCGACCTCCTGACCCCACTGCGCCAGCATCGCCTGCATCGTCTGGATCTCGGGGGTCTGCTCCTCGGCGATGCGGCTCGCGAGGTCGATCATCGCGGTGTCGTCGGTGCGAGTGGGCAACAGCTGGGTCAGGTCGACAGCCTGCTGGTGGTGCGGAATCATGTTGGTGACGAAGGTGAGGTCCTCCGCATCGTGGGCTGCGTCGCCGGCTCCGGACGACTCGCTGTGGTCGTGGCCACCGTAGCCGTCGGTGTCCTGCGCGTCCTGGCTACAGGAGGAGGCGGTGAGCGCGAGAAGTAGCGCCGCCGCAGCGGCGGCGACGCGGGTGCTTAAAGCGGGCATGACACCACCGTACCCGATACCCCTAGAGGGTATACTTATCCGTTTTGTCCTGCAGATCAGCGCGGGCATACTGAGACGATGGCCGACAGCCCCCAGCCAGATATGAAGCCCCGCAGTCGAGACGTTACCGACGGTCTGGAGAAGACCGCCGCCCGCGGCATGCTCCGCGCCGTAGGAATGGGCGACGAAGACTGGGGCAAAGCCCAGATCGGCGTCGCATCGTCGTGGAACGAGATCACCCCCTGCAACCTGTCGCTGGACCGCCTCGCCAAGGCGGTCAAGGACGGTGTGCACGCGGCGGGCGGGTACCCGCTGGAGTTCGGCACCATCTCGGTCTCCGACGGCATCTCGATGGGCCATGAGGGCATGCACTTCTCACTCGTGTCCCGCGAAGTGATCGCCGACAGCGTCGAGGTCGTCATGCAGGCCGAACGACTCGACGGATCGGTGCTGCTCGCTGGCTGCGACAAGTCGTTGCCCGGCATGCTGATGGCCGCCGCCCGCCTCAACCTGGCCAGCGTGTTCCTCTACGCCGGTTCGATACTACCCGGCAGGGCCAAATTGTCCGACGGTACCGAGATGGACGTCACGATCATCGACGCGTTCGAGGCGGTGGGTGCATGCGCCCGCGGCCTGATGTCGCGCGAGGACGTCGACACCATCGAGCGCGCGATCTGTCCCGGCGAGGGCGCGTGCGGCGGCATGTACACCGCCAACACAATGGCGTCGGCGGCCGAGGCGCTCGGCATGTCGCTGCCCGGCAGCGCCGCTCCTCCCGCCACCGACCGCCGCCGCGACGGGTACGCGCGACGCAGCGGTCAGGCGGTGGTCGAGTTGCTGCGGCGCGGCATCACCGCGCGCGACATTCTGACCAAGGAGGCCTTCGAGAACGCGATCGCGGTGGTGATGGCGTTCGGCGGGTCCACCAATGCCGTGCTGCATCTGCTCGCCATCGCCTACGAAGCCAACGTCAAACTCACCCTCGACGATTTCACCCGGGTGGGTGCCAAGGTCCCGCATCTGGCCGACGTCAAGCCTTTCGGCAAGCACGTGATGTTCGACGTCGACCGCATCGGCGGGGTCCCAGTGGTGATGAAGGCGTTGCTGGACGCGAACCTGCTGCACGGTGACTGCATGACTGTCACCGGCCGGACCATGGCCGAGAATCTCGCGCACATCGCCCCGCCCGACCCGGATGGCAAAGTGCTGCGCGCGTTGAACAACCCGATCCATCCGACCGGCGGCATCACGATCCTGCACGGATCGTTGGCACCCGAGGGCGCGGTGGTGAAATCTGCAGGCTTCGACTCCGACGTGTTCGAAGGCACTGCACGGGTTTTCGAGCGTGAACGCGCCGCACTCGATGCGCTGGAGGACGGCACCATCACCCACGGCGACGTCGTCGTCATCCGTTACGAAGGCCCCAAAGGTGGGCCCGGAATGCGGGAGATGCTCGCGATCACCGGCGCCATCAAGGGCGCCGGACTGGGCAAGGACGTCCTACTGATGACCGACGGGCGCTTCTCCGGCGGCACCACGGGGCTGTGTGTCGGCCACGTCGCGCCCGAGGCCGTCGACGGCGGTCCCATCGCTTTCGTGCAGGACGGCGACCGGATCCGGCTCGACGTCGCCAACGGCACTCTGGACGTGTTGGTCGAGAAAGATGAATTCGAAGCGCGCACAACGGGCTTCACGCCGCTGCCGCCGCACTACACCACCGGAGTGCTGGCCAAGTACGCCAAGTTGGTGGGCTCGGCGGCGGGCGGGGCGGTCTGCACCTAGCTAGCTAGCTGCTAGCGCTAGCCAGCACTCTCGACGGCGGGGCTCGTGTCGACGGCCGGCGGCAGCGCGGGCCCGGTTCAACGCTCAATAACCATGCGCTCGATGCGCCCGAGCGCCAGGACGAACACCGCCAGGTAACCCGGCGCCCACCACGGAACGCCGAAGCTCAGCCTGCAGCCGTTACCTCGCTCTGTCACCACATGCCGGGTGGCCTCGACGCCTGCCACCTTCCACGCCCATGCCCGCCCAGGGTCGAAATCGGTGATCTCGAACGGCAACGGCACACCGACGGGCGTCCAGATCCTTCCCCGTGCCCCGAGCCGCAGCGGCCTCGAATCCTCCAATTCGGCCCGTGCGACCGTGGGTCCCCACTGCGGCCATGCGTCGAGGTCGGTCAGCAGGTGCCATACCGTCTCCGCTGGGGCGGCGATGTCGCGGCCAACTGTCCACATGAAGATTCCTGTCCCGGGTCGATTTGCTCCTGGCCTACGAAACCCGTCTACCTCACCAGCGCGACCGCGAAACCATCCCACCCCTTGGTGCCGACAGTCTGAATCGCAGCCGCCTCGAGCCGCGGATGCTCGCCGATCAACTCCAACATGTCGACGACGCCCCTGGCCTGCGTGTCGTCCTCAGCAGGGTCGAGGATGCGCCCCATGCGCACCACGTTGTCGACGACGATGACGGTGCCAGGGTGACCGAGTTCGACCGCCCACTGCACGTACGCGGCGTTTTTCTCCTTGTCTGCATCGATGAACACGAAGTCGAACGGGCCTGACGCGATCCCAGGAAGTGAGTCCAACGCCGCCCCGACGACGATCTCGACCCGATCGGAGACCCCTGCCCGCTCGAGGTTGACGCGCGCCACCTCAGCGTGCCGCGGTTCATACTCCAGGGTAACGACGCGCCCATCCGGCCCGGCCGCGCGGGCCAGACAGATCGCGCTGTAGCCACCGAGGGTGCCGATTTCCAAAATCCTTGTGGCGCCCGCTATTCGAACGAGCAGACCGAGCAGCTGCGCGTGCTGTGGGGACACCTCGATGGGCGGCAGCCCCGCCGCCAAGCTGTCGGCCAGAGCCGCCGACAGCGCTGCGTCCTCGCCCAGCAACACATGGTTCAAGAACTGATCCACCGCCAGTTCCGACGATTGGTCTGTGCCCGTCACGCTGACCGAACCCCTTCCTTGGCATAGACGATCCGCAGCACGTACCCGACCTCGGGCCCCATCACCACCTCGGCGAGTTCGCGGAACGTCGCAACGAACTGCGCGCCGTGCGCCGGTTCAGCCTGGCACAGGTGGTGCGCCAGCTCGTGAAGAACCACGAGTTCCCGCAACGCCCACCGGGTGGCGGTGTCGGGTACCGCGATCACCGCGTCGGCCCCGCAGGTTTCGTAGTGCGCGGCGGTCACACCGCGTCGCGCGCGCACCCGCAGTGGCCCGGCAACCGGCCATCGCTGCACGACGGCGGGCATGGACAGCACCTGGTCGACGTAGCGCCGCACACCGTCCACCGACCCGAACCGCGCCTCCGGCGGTAGCGTCAGATTCGTGCCGAAGAATTCGACCGAGCGGTTTCCGCGTTCGGCAGCGCGGTCGAACATGGCGCGGTCGAACATGGTGCGGACGAACTGTTCTGCGGCGTACACCTTGGCACGCTGCCAGTCGCGCGGTGCGCCATCACGTCGCGTCTCCCCGGCCCCGTCGGTGACGCTCACTCCACCTGGCGCCGCCTGCCGGGCAACTCGGGACTGTTGCCCAGCCGTGCGCGGCGCCCGGCGCGGTCGCCCGCCCTACGCGCCTCCGACGAGTACCCGGCACTGGCGCGGGTGGCGCGCCAGGTGCCACGAGCCTGCGACGCCTGTTTGTAATGGCTCCGCAGTTCGACTTCCTTGTTGCGCAACGCGATCGCCGTACCCGGTTGACTGTCGCGGCCCTTGGTGGCCTCGTGCTGGGCTTCCTCACGCGCCGTGGCCAGTCGCTGCCCCACTCTGGCGCCGAACGCCAGCTGGAAGTTGAGCCGGGCGGTGATGGTGGGTGTGGGTCGGTGCGCACCGGACGAGATATACGCATCGGAAGCCCTGACCATCTGCACCACCAGGCTGGCGTAGAGGGCGTGGACGGCGTCGATGTCCTCACCGAACCCGTAGGCGTACAGGTACGTCGAATTGGAGGCCACGTCGCAGCGCACGTCGTTGGCTGTGGCGATCACCGCGAAAAGTTGGACGTACGTACGCAGCCCGCGGGTGCCCACCTCGCCGATGGTGATGGTGCGCTGCGTCGGCGCCTGCGCCGCGGTGCGCTTCGCCGCATGCGACCGGGCGACCGCGAGGTCGATGGACGTGGCGGTGGCCAACCGCTGCGCTGCGCTCATGAACGCGTCGGCCTCGTGGGCGTTGTCGGTACCTTCGGCCTGCCGCAGCAGTGCGGCGATGCGCGACAGCATCTTGTCGTCACTCATGGATGGATCTGCTCCGCGTCTGGATTGAAGTCATGCAACCGAACTTAGGGAACCAGCACGACCTTTCCGTGCGCGTGGCCTGACTGTAGATAGCGGTGCGCGTCAGCTGCCTCGGCGAGCGGGTAAACCTTGTCGACGGTCACCACGAGCTTGCCGTCGGTGGCCAACGCGAGCAACTCCGGCCTGCTGGCGGCGCGGATCTCATCACCGCCATCGGCGCCGGTCAGGACGGAGATCCCGAGCTCCGCGGCGCGGCCGAACCCCGCGATCGTCGCGATCCGGGCGTGGTCGGCGACCAGTTCGACGGAGGTGTCCAGTGCCTCGTCCGTTCCCACGAGGTCCAGCGCAGCATCCACCGCCCCGAGCGCCCGTACCCGGTCGGCCAGACCGGTTCCGTATTCCACTGGAACAGCGCCGTAACCACGCAGTTTGTCGTGATTGGACGGGCTGGCGGTGGCGATCACGCGCGCCCCCCTAGCTGCCGCCAGCTGCACCACCATCAGCCCGACGCCACCGGCCGCGCCGTGCACCAGGACGGTGTCACCTGTCCCCACTTGAGTTTTCGCTAACAGATGCCACGCGGTGCCCCCGGCGAGCAGCAGACCGCTGGCCTGTTCGAAGCTCAGCGACGCAGGCTTGTGCCCGACGTCGGCGGCGTCGGTGATCACCTGTTCGCTGTAACCGCCGCGCACGCCCGTGGCGATCACTTCGTCGCCAACGGCCAACGGACCGGTAAAACCCGACACCCCGGGCACCACTGCGGCGACGACGCCAGCCACCTCGATGCCCACCGGCATCGGCAGATTGTCGGGATCGTCGCCCATGTAGCCGCTGTACAGCTTGTAGTCCACCGGGTTGGTGCCAGCGGCGCGGACGTCGATCAGAACCTGTTCAGACCCGGGATGCGGCAGCACGATGTCTTGTACCGCAAGTACTTCCGGGCCGCCGTAGCCGGTCGCGGCCACCGTGAGCGTCATGCGCGCGAGTCTAGTCGCGCTTACTTGACCGCGAACGTGTCGAGGGCGGTGACCAGCTGCTGCGACAGCGGATCGCCGTTGGCGTAGTTGGCGACGTTGTCAGCTTCGTCGTCCTTGAGGACGTGATTCACCTTGGTGAAGCGGACCACCTGCAGGTCGGTATGCGCCAAGGCATCGATCAGCGGCTGCATGTCGTCGCAGTGCGCCTGGAAGTCGATGTCCGAACAGGTCAGCAGGACCGGCATGCCAGCAGGCAGCGTGCTGGCCAGCGCGACCGGGTCGATGGCGTCGGCTTCGCTGACCACCGCCACGTTCTGCGGATTGACCATCGCCGCCAGTGAGGGGCTCAAGCCGTCCGGGACGGTGCCCGACTCGCGGACCTGCTTGACCGCTGCCTGCCACTCCGCCAGCAGCGCGTCGGCGTCCGCTTGGGCCTGGGCTCCTGCGTCGACTTCCGCCGACAGAGACCCCTCCAACTTGGTGGTGATCAGGTCGAGATACCGCCCGGGCAGAGGCTGCAGAAGTGCCAGGGAGTGAATGCCGGGATCGCCCGCCACGCCGAGTTCCAGCGCGCGAACAGCGCCCTCGCCGACGCCGTACACCGAGATCCTCCCCTGGTCGGACGCAGGCTGGTCGGCGAGGAACCGGGCGGCGGACTGCGCACCGCCAATGTAGACGGCGTTGTCGACGTCCGCGGGTCGGTAGGGACCGATGCCGGTCTCGCCGGTGGCGACCTTGTCATAGCGCAGGCTGGACACATCGCGCTCCGAGAGCAGCTCGGCGAGCTGACGCATGTTGCCGACCGGTCCGGCGATGTTGTTGTCGCCGTTGCGGTCGGTCTCCCCGCTCTCGGAAATAAGGAGCGCGGCCGGGCCTGCTGCGTCGTCGGCGTCGCGGTGCCGGTAGGTGCCGTAGATCGTCAACCCGGCGGAATCGAACGTCACTTCCTGGTCAGTCCAACCCGTGGCTGCCGTGTCGTCACCGCCGGAGCATCCCGCCACCAGGGTGGCGGCCACGACGGTCAGCGCGGCCAGCTGCCGCCAGCAGCTCCTCACAGATGGGCCTCGATCCAGGACACCACGTCGTCGAGGACGACCCCCTGCTCCGGCTCGTTGAACACCTCGTGATACAGCCCCGGATAGACCTTCAAATGCACGTCCTCGGACCCTACGTGCTCGACCAGGCGCTCGCTTCCGACGACGGGAACCAACAGGTCCTTCTCGCCATGCACCACCAGCAACGGAGCGGTGATGTCGTGCGCACGTCGCGGCATCGTGTCGCTGACCATGAGCATGCCTCTGGCGATGCCCGCAGGCACCTTGCCGTGGTGGACCAGAGGATCAGCCTCGTAGGCGGCGACCACCTCCGGGTCACGCGACACCGCGCTGGCAGGCAGCGTCTCGACGGGGAACCCAGGAGCCACCGCACCGAGCTTCTTACCGATGAACGCTTTCACCGGCGGCACGCCCGTCTGCGTGGCCACCGCGGGGCCCGAGAGGACCATCAGGTCGTAATCGCTGGGGTGATCGGCCCCGTAGGCGAAGACGACGGCGCCGCCCATGCTGTGGCCGAGCGCCACCTTCTTAAGCGTCGGATAGTCCTTCGCGGCGATCTGCATCAGGGTGTCGAAGTCGCCGGTGTACTCGCTGATGTCCTTCAACAGCACGCGCTTGCCCCCGGAGCGGCCGTGCCCACGGTGATCGAGGGCGTACACCACCAGCCCCGCCTCCCCGAATCGCTGCGCCACATGGTCGTAGCGTCGGGCGTGCTCCCCGAGTCCGTGGGACAACACCACGACGGCCTTGGGCTCGGCATCCGGAATCCACATGTCGTACACGATCGGGACCCCGTCGACGCCGTCGAAGGTGCTTTCGCTGCGGGTACTCGCCATGCTCCGCAGCGTAGCCGCCGCCCAGACCTGGAGTTTCGTCCAGTCGCCCCTTCGGCCTGGGTGCTTGTCGGAGGCGCTGGGTAAACTCGGCCCGGTGAGTGTTCTCGCGGAGAATCTCGACGAAAACAGCGCCGACGGCTTCCTTGCCGATGCCGAGCAGTACCGGCGCGAGTTGCTCGCGCACTGTTATCGGATGACCGGTTCGGTGCATGACGCGGAGGATCTGGTGCAGGAGACCTACCTGCGGGCCTGGAAGGCCTACTCCGGGTTCAACGGCAACGCGTCCGTGCGCACCTGGCTGCACCGGATCGCCACCAACACGTGTCTCACCGCACTCGAGGGCCGCAAACGACGTCCGCTGCCCAGCGGTCTGGGGCAGCCCAGCTCCGATCCCGTCGGCGAGCTCAACGAGCGCCACGAGGTGCCGTGGCTCGAGCCGCTGCCGGATGTCTCCGAGGACCCGTCCGACCCTTCGGTGATCGTGGGCTCGCGCGAGTCGGTGCGGCTGGCGTTCGTCGCCGCGCTACAGCACCTACCACCTCGGCAGCGCGCGGTACTCGTCCTGCGCGACGTGCTGCAGTGGAAGGCAGCCGAGGTCGCCGACGCCGTTGGCTCGTCCACCGCGGCGGTCAACAGCCTGCTGCAGCGGGCACGCGCCCAACTCGACCAAGTCGGGCCCAGCCGGGACGACAAGATCGCCGCCCCGGATTCACCGGAGGCCAAGGATCTGCTCGACCGCTACATCTCGGCGTTCGAGGCCTACGACATCGACACACTGGTGCAGCTGTTCACCGCCGACGCCATCTGGGAGATGCCGCCGTACGACGGCTGGTACCAGGGACCGGAGGCCATCGGCCTGTTGTCGCAGCACAAGTGCCCGGCCGAGAAGTCCGGCGATATGCGCCTCCACCGCACCACCGCCAACGGCCAGCCAGCGGTGGCCATGTACTACAAGGCTCCCGGGTCCGATCGGCATCAACCGTTCCAGCTGCACGTGATGGACATCAAGCCGGGCGGAATTTCGCATGTGGTGGCGTTTTTGGACATATCGATATTCCCGAATTTCGGCCTGCCCGAATACCTCTGAGTACTCCCGAGTATCTCTGAGTACTAGAGTCCCACTGCCTGCGCCCACACCGTCGCGCAGTCGAGGTCCGCGCCCTGGTCACGGATCGCCTGCGCGACCAGCAGTTGCCCGGTCGAGCTCAGATGCGCGCGCATCGCCTCGGTCGCCTCCGACGGCTCATTGGCGGTGACAGCGACGATCACGGGCAGGTGCTCCGCGTCGATGTCGAACAGGCTCCTCGTCCGGTCCGCAGTGGTAGCGCCGAGAAGCCTGGTCTGTTCGCGCAGCGACCGCACGATCTCGCGGGCCCGCATATTTCCCGCCGCTTCGAGGATCGCGTCGTGCAGCAGCTGATCGTGGCGCGCGAACGTGTGATCGTCGCCGGCGCGAGCGGCCTGCAACATCAATTCCCTTCGACAACAGAGACTTTCGGCCAGCGCCTCATCACAGACCGTGGCGGCACGGACCGTCGCCGGCAGTTCGAGAGCCAGGCGGATCGCGAAGATGTCCGCGATCTCACGGGGGTCGGGCAGCAGAATGCGAAAGCCCTGGCGTGCCTCGAACCGGATCAAACCGACTTCCTCGAGTCGCAGCAGCGCGTCCCGTACCGGCGTGCGCGAGACTCCGAGCGCCTCCGCGAGCTGATACACCGAATACTTCACACCGGCACGCATCACGCCACCGTCGAGCGCCGCCCGCACAGCCTCCATCACCTGCTCGGCACGTCTACCGTCGGCGACGGGCAGCGGCGCCAGAGCGAACTCGGCCTCGGCCGGTCGGCTGGCCATCAGCGAACTGTAGCAAGATCCGGCACGTCGTAGCATGCTACGTCGGAGTAGCATGCTACGAATGGCTGGGGTCAATTCGCTGCGGGATGCCCTGCTCGGCGCGGGCATCGCAGACGTGCGCGTCGACTCCACCAGCAGGGCGGCCTACTCATCGGATGCCTCGCTGTACCGCGTCACGCCGTCCGCCGTGGTCTTCCCCGTCGACCGCGGCGACGTCGCCGCCGCTTTTGAGGTGTGCCGTCGCACCGGCGTGCCTGTCACCGCGCGTGGGGCCGGGACGTCGATCGCCGGCAATGCCGTGGGCTCAGGTGTGGTGCTGGACTTCAGCCGGTACATGAACGCCGTGGTTTCGGTCGATCCCGAATCTCGCACCGCTGTCGTCGAACCCGGAGTCGTCCAGTCGGTGTTGCAGAAGGCCGCCGCGCCGTACGGGTTGCGGTTCGGGCCCGACCCGTCGAGCCACACCCGCTGCACGATCGGGGGGATGATCGGCAACAACGCCTGCGGTTCACGCGCACTGGGATACGGGCGCACGTCCGACAACGTTGCCGCGCTCCGACTCCTGACCGCCGCCGGCGACGAACTGCTGCTGGGTCACCCCACGTCCACGTCCCCAATCGTCGACGAGTTGACCTCGATCACCCGTGCAGGTCTCGCCACAATTCGCACCGAATTCGGCCGCTTGGGCCGCCAAGTCTCCGGTTACGCCCTGGAGAATCTGTTGCCCGAGAACGGGTTCGATGTGACCCGGCTACTCGTCGGCAGCGAGGGCACTCTCGGGATCGTCACCGAAGCGACAGTGCGTTTGGTGCCCGACCCGGCCCACCGGGTGCTGGTGGTGCTCGGCTACCCGGATATCGCGTCGGCAGGCGACGCGACACCCACGATCCTGGAACACCGCCCGACCGCTTGCGAGGGCATCGACTCACGCATCGTCGACGTCGTCCGCGACCGGAAGGGCAGCGCGGCGGTACCAGCACTGCCGTCCGGCGGGGCGTGGCTGTTCGTCGAGATGATCGGTGACACCATCGACGAGGCCGTCGCCCGGGCAAAGGCGGTCGAACGCTCCTGCGGTGCAATGGATTCGCTGGTGGTCGAGGACCCTGCACCTGCGGCTGCGCTGTGGCGCATCCGGGAGGACGGCGCCGGGTTGTCCAGTCGCAGTCCGGCAGGACGCCCTGCCCATGCCGGCTGGGAAGACGCCGCGGTACCCCCCGAACGCCTAGGTGCCTACCTGCGCGAATTCGAGGCTCTGATGACCGATTTCGACGTGACCGGTATGCCGTACGGGCATTTCGGAGACGGTTGTATGCACGTCCGCATCGACCTGCCCCTCGACCGTCCCGGCGGCACCGCGGTGTTCCGTCAGTTCCTGGTGGCTGCCGCCAAGCTGGTGGCCGGTTACGGAGGGTCGCTGTCCGGCGAGCACGGCGACGGCCGTGCGCGCGGTGAACTGCTGCCGTTGATGTACTCCGCGAATGCACTCGCGTTGCTGTCCGCGGTGAAGCACGCGTTCGATCCCGACAACATGCTCAACCCCGGCGTGGTGGTCGATCCCGCCCCACTCGACGCTGACCTGCGCATTCCGGCCGCGCCACCGCTGCGCAGGGATCTGGCGCTGGCGTATCTGCACGACGACGGCGATTTCACCCAGGCGGTCCACCGGTGCACCGGCGTGGGCAAGTGCCGCGCGGACAACAGCGCGACGGGCGGGGTGATGTGTCCATCGTTCCTTGCCACCCGGGAGGAGAAGGACTCCACCCGCGGACGTGCCAGAGTGCTCCAGGAGATGCTCAACGGCAGCGATGTCCGGGGCGGTTGGCGGTCGCCCGAAGTTCATGAGGCACTTGACCTTTGCCTCTCCTGCAAGGGATGCGCGTCGGACTGTCCCACCGGCGTCGACATGGGCTCCTATAAGGCCGAGGTGTTGCATCAGAGCTACCGGCACCGGCTCCGTCCCGCATCCCATTACTCGCTGGGGTGGTTACCGCGCTGGGCCAAGCTAGCCGGGGCGGCTCCGAAGCTGGCCAACGGGGCGATCGGGATGCCTTATGTCGGACCCGCCGGCATGAAGATGGCCGGCGTCGACCACCGTCGCAGCGTTCCGGCGTTCGCGCCACAGACGTTCCGGTCCTGGTTCAAGCGTCACGGCGGCGGTGGCGGCAGCGGCGACGAAGTGTTGCTGTTCGTCGACACATTTACCAACTACTTCTCTCCCGAGGTCGGAATCGCGACCGTGCGGGTGTTGCAGGACGCGGGTTACCGGCCGAGGCTGACCGGCAAGCAGCAGTGTTGTGGACTCACGTGGATCTCGACGGGACAGTTGGATGCGGCGCGACGCATCCTGGGCCGGACGTTGCAGACGCTTGCGCCCTTCGTCGAGCGCGGCGTGCCTGTGGTCGGGATGGAGCCGTCGTGCACAGCGGTACTGCGATCTGAGGCAGCCGAGTTGCTCAGCACACCTGCAGCGGCACAGGTGGGCGGCGCGGCGCGGACGCTGGCCGAGCTGCTCAGCGAAAGAGGCTGGCAGCCACCGTCATTGGCGGGGACGCAGGTAGTTGCGCAACCACACTGCCATCACCACTCGGTGATGGGTTGGAGCCCGGACGCCCAGCTCCTGCAGTCCGCCGACGCTAAGCTGACGCGATTGGGTGGATGCTGCGGTCTGGCAGGCAATTTCGGGGTCGAAAAGGGGCATTACGAGGTGTCGGTGGCCGTCGCCGAGCAGCAGCTGCTGCCCGCCGTGCGAAACGCTGATGCGGATGCCGCGATCCTTGCGGACGGGTTCTCCTGCCGCACTCAGCTCGACGATCTCAGCGACCGGCACGGCGTCCATCTGGCACAGTTACTGGCCGAAAAGCTGTCCTAACCTAGCCTTACTAGCAACTGGCCCCTAGCCCTAGCCCTAGCCCTAGCCCGAAGTTACGGCGTTAGCCGGATCCTGTATCTGGCCTCTGACGAGTCGTCGTATTCGACGGGTGCAGAGTTCGTCGTCGATGGCTGCCAACATGGTGATCAGATCGAAGCCGGGTTCCTTCCCTGCCGCATAAGACGTAGACACCACCAAAAGCGATAACTATCAACCCGTTTCCGGTGTGTCGGGGTTGTTGCGTTTGGTGATTTCTTCGGCGGCGCGCATGAGGAGGTCTTCGGGGAAGAAGTGGTCGTTGACCTCGGGGCCGCCGAAGTGTGGTGGTGGGATCCATTCGGCGCGGCCGTCGGGCCGTTTGCGGACTCGCCAG
>JBPPMS010000061.1:0-12704 GCA_051306175.1 Mycobacterium sp.
CTGCCTGACGGGCCGTTGTGGGACGGCGCTTTCGCGCCCAACTGCGCGATACTGGGTCGATGTCTGAGCTCAACGTTCTCGGCGGACCTCTGGATCCCTGCGGCACCGATCCGCTCACCGGCTTCTACCGCGACGGCTGCTGCTCGACCGGGCGCGAGGACGAGGGCAAGCACACCATCTGCGCGGTGGTGACGAGTGAGTTCCTCGATCATCAACGCACCATCGGCAACGATCTATCCACCCCGATGCCGCAGTACCGGTTCCCCGGTCTCATGCCCGGCGACCGCTGGTGTGTGACCGCGCTCAACTGGCTGCGGGCGCACCAGGACGGCTCGGCGGCACCGGTGGTGCTGGCCGCGACGCACGAACGCACTCTCGAGGTCGTTGCGCTCGAAATCCTGCGCAAGCACGCCGTCGACGTTCCCGACGACCTGGCCGGGCTCTGACCCGTCAGTCGCCGGCGACGAACCTGACGTCGACTGACGCCGACACCTCGATCGCCTGGGGGACGAGTTCGACGTCGGGCGCTGCACCCTCGCCCGCTGGAACTGCCATGGCACGCATGTACGGCGAGCTGGAAGCGCCGACGTCTGGACGACTGTTTCCCCCGAGCATGCCTGCGTCGGCAAGGGCCGTCGGTCGGACCTGGCCGAGGTCGAGCGCGTCCGCGTAGTGCTGTGCGCGGGCGACCGCATCTCGAACCGCGTCCTGGTGGACTTGACGTTGCAGTTCGTCGCGTCTGCTCTGGGTGAGCACCCACTCGATCTGCGCCACCCGGAAACCTTCGGTCCCGACGGTGTGCTCGCCCACCCACCGCGTCAGCGCCGCGAAGTCCCGGAACCGCGCCTGCACCGCGACACTGGCGTGGTGCACGAGGGGAAGCTGCCTTCCCTCGTTGTTCCATGGCCGGTTCGACCAGGTCCGCAACTGCTCGGCCGTCCACCACGTCACCGGTCCCCGCTCCCTGTCGTGCAGCAGAGTGATCGACGCTTGCACCGATTCCAAGGCGTGCGCAACGCCGTCGTACACCGGCTGAATCAACGCCCCCTCGAAGGCGATCGCCGCGTGGACCGTGCCGCGCTCGGGAGGCTTGAAGACCGACGACGATCCCCGCACAGTGATTTCGGTGGTCATGGGCACACGGTATCCGCGGCCCACGCTTCCGCCACCACCCTCGACCCCATGGTGACCGAGCTGAACGGCTGGCTCCTCGGCTCCGACCCGGAGCGGCGCTGGAACGCAGCGGCTGGCCCACCGTCGCGATCGAGGCCGACGACACGATGCCCGACTGCGTGTTCGGCCTGTTCCCTAGCCACGCTGCGGATCCTCCAGTCGATGGTCGTCGCACCGTCGGATCTGCCGAACTCGAACCCCAAGTTGCCGACGTTCCCTGCACCGCTGGATCGGGCCCGCGTTGAAAGAACCGGCTGGTGGACCTCAGTACACTTCCCGCTATGCCGTTGAACAGCGGCGAGCATTTCGCGGGCTACCGGATCCTGGGAATGCTCGGCTCAGGGGGTATGGGCGAGGTCTACCTGGCACAACACCCCCGACTACCCAGACGGGACGCCTTGAAGGTGCTCCCGCGCGCGTTGTCCGCTGATCCCGAGTACCGCGAGCGGTTCAACCGGGAAGCCGACCTGGCGGCCGGGCTGTTTCATCCCCACATCGTCGGTATTCACGACCGGGGTGAGTTCGACGAACAGCTGTGGATCTCGATGGATTACATCGACGGCACCGACGTGGGGCGCCATCTGCACCGTCACTTCAAGTCGGGCCTGCCGTTGGCGGACGTCGTCGAGATCGTGACGGCGATCGCGGACGCGCTGGATTATGCGCACGCATCGGGACTGCTGCACCGCGACGTCAAACCAGGCAACATCCTGCTCACGCGGCCCGCCACGGGCAGACGACGAATTCTGCTGGCCGACTTCGGAATTGCGCGCGCCCTGTCGGACACCGGCGATCTCACCAAACTCGGCACCGCGGTGGGCACCGCCAATTACTGCTCACCGGAACAACTCACCGGCAAAGCCATGGACGGCCGCGCCGATCAGTACGCGCTGGCTACCACCGCGTTCCAGTTGATCACCGGGTTCGCACCGTTCGACGATCCGAACAGCGCCGTGGTGATCGGCCATCAGTTGTCGATGCCGCCGCCGTCAATTGGCAGCCCCGAACGCCCGGAGCTCGCCCAGCTGGATCCGGTGTTCGCAACCGGCATGGCCAAGGATCCCGCACGGCGCTATCCGCGCTGCACCGACTTCGCGCTGGCCATGGCGGCGCATATGCCTGCCGACCGGGGCAGCCAGGTGCCAGTAGCCCCCAATCCGAAGCCGCCGACAGCAGTCCTGCCGGTGCCGCTGCCTGCGCGCGTGCCGACGTTCTCACCGCCGCCGATGGCACCCGCAGCTCCCCGAAACCACGGCTGGGTCACGCCATTCGCCGTCGGGGGGCTGATCGGGCTGGTGCTGGTGATCGGGATCGTGCTGACCCAACGCGGAGGGGACGGCCCTGGACATGGTTCGACGGCGGGGAGCAACGCACCGACCAGCGCCGTAACGACCATGGATCCCACGTCGACGACGCCGGCGGTCAACTTCGACTCCATGAGCGATCTGGTCACCACCTACTACGGCCAACTGCCCGGCAACCCCGGCGCCGCATGGTCCATGCTGACGCCGGAGTACCAAGAGCAGACCGGACAGGTCAGCTACCTCGACTTTTGGGGCAGCGTGGATTCGGTCACGGTCCAATCCGTCTCGCCGCGCAGCGACACCAGCGTGGTCGCTCGCCTGACCTACGTGATCAACGGGCGCTCGCAGTCGGAGAACCGTTGGCTCAGCGCCGAACTCGTCGACGGAGAACTGATGATCTCGGGGTCGCAGATCGGGGGCTGAATGAAGGTGACCGTGAAGGCCTTGGGATGGCGAGTGAATCGGGGAGTCGGCTGCATCATGACCGAACGAAAGCGCAGTCCCGCGCCCCCGCCGCGTCCGAGATCTTGGCGCAATTCAAGTCTCGTCATCCGCTGACAACTCAGCCCAACAGTTCCGAGCGGTTGCCACTCCAGGTCACGACCAGCGCATCCCGCGCTCGACTGCTGGCGACGTACAGCAGCGAACGTTCACGCAGCAGCGCCTCAGCGCGCTCCTCGTCGGGTACGGCGCGCAACGTCGCCGGGGACGGGACGTGCTTGTCGTCAGCGCCCGAGAGGATGACGCGGGAGAACTCCATTCCCTTTGCCCGGTGCATGGTCATCACCAGCGGCTGGCCGGGCACTGATGGGTTCTTGTCGACCGCGCGGACGGTGACACCGCGCTCACCGAGGCCGCGCACGAACCGATCGCGCTCATCTTGGCTGCGGGTGAGCACCGCCATGCTCTCCGGTTCGACGTCGCCCTCGTCGAGCCAGGACTTCAGCTTGTCCGCGACGACACCCAGCTCGGCAATCTGGTTCTCGCACGAAATCAATTCCGGTACGGGACCGTTACGGGCTGACCGATAGTCATTCGTTTCCTCTTCCCCCTGTTCGAGGTCGTGATACTTCGCCCCGGACAGGACGCTCACCGCGAAGTGCAGATTCTGGGCCGTCGTACGGTAGTTCAGCGTCAGCCGCCGGGACCGTCCGAGGATCTTGATTCCGAAGCGGCTCAACACGATCGGGCTGCCGTAGATGCGTTGGTGCGAGTCTTCGGCGATGAAGAGGTCGTTCGGACCCTCGACCGCCAATGCACGCAACAGTGCCCAATGGGTGGCATGTAGGTCCTGAGCCTCATCTACGATGACGTGGTCGGCCAGATGGGTCCCGTCACCTTCGGCGCGAATCGCGAGCGCTTCGGCGGCGACCGCCAACACTTCGGGGAAGCTGATGGTCTCGTCCATTTGACTCTGTCTGCGAAACCCGTCGACCAGCTTCCACACCCCGATGCGCTGCGGGCGGCTCAGTCGCACACCCCGACCGGGCCTGGCGACCTTGGCGTACTGCTCCAGCGTCGTGATTCGGTTCGCAAGCACCACCGCCACGTACTCGCTTTCCAGGAACGCCGGCGTGGCGAGCATGGCGTCGAGACCCGAGTCGACGGCCTGGGCGACCTCACGCCACACCACATCGGAAGCCGTCCGTTTGGAGCCGAAGTCGACGGCACGTCCGAAGATGCGTTCTGAGGCTGCCGCCAGCGTCTGGGGAGACCGGTACAGCACGTCTCTGCCCAGGGCGTCGATGCCACCGACGTAAACACCGCGGTCACCGGGCTTCTCGGCGATCGGCAGTCCGGGGTCGAGTGCAACGAGGTCGGCCTTGAGCCCCTGGGCGAGGGTGGCATTGAAGGTGGTCAGGATGATCCGGGCATCGGGATTGTCCCGCGCGAGCCGGCGCGCACGGTGAATGGCCACGACGGTCTTGCCCGTACCTGCGCCGCCGGAGAGTCGGAACGCGCCGTTGTGGCTGGCCTCGACGTACTTGCGTTGTTCGGGGTGCAGGAACGTGCGCCAGGCGGCGAAGTCACCGCCTTCGATGACGCGCCGCAGTTCCTCGTCGTCCTCGATGAACGCGAACTGCATCTTCGAGGCGGGCCGTTCAAGCGCTTCGATGATCTGACGGTCCTCGTCGAGCGAGATGTCCACGGGGGTTTCGGTGAACCCGTGCTTATCGCGGATGGTCTCGATAGGAATTCCGGTGGCGAGGTCCAGGAGGGCGCTACCCTCCCAGTCCAGGCCAGCGGCAGCCACGTCGAGCAGCGCCGTCTCGTTGGGCGCGGCCATCGCCGCCGCGGCCAACTTTGGGTCGATGCCCAATCCGCCGGTGAGATCGGTGAGTGCGTAACCCACATTCATCAGGTACGGAACTAATTCAGCCTGAACGGGTTTCGATTCCACCACCGGCGCCTTGGCCTCGGGGGTTTCGCCGATGAGCCCTTCGAGGGTGCCGTTGATGGGGTTGACGCGAAGGGTGGCCCGTTCCGCAAGCTTGTTGGCCTCGTCGTGCGGCCAGGTACCCATGTAGATGTACGTCGTTCCGCTCGACTTGTCGTCGACGCGGAAGAGGATCGCCCGCCAAAAGAGATCGACCCGCCCGGTGCGGACCCGTGAATCAACGGCACCCTTCATGGGCTCGATGTGCAGTTTGGGCGACGTGTCGTCTGCGTTGAGCTTCTCGAAGAAGTCGTACACCTTGTTCTTGACCGAGCCGTCCAGCTTCGACATCGCCTTGCTGTTCGAGGCAATGACCAGGTTCGCCACCTACACCACTCCATTCGCAGTCAGTGCTTCGATGATCCGCGCAGCATCCGGCGGGCATAGGGTCCAGCCCTCCGGCGTCGCCGCTTCTGCACCCCCGTCGAACACCACGGCGATGCGGGCATCGGACCAGGCCAGGTCCAGAACGTCACCGTCGGGGGTCTCGAAACCCAATACCGGTGCGGCGGTGCCGTGTTCGGCGAGGGCCCGGATCAGGCTGCGTTCGGCATCGGAGACCGTTTCGTCGAGCAGCGCCTGCCATTGCGCGGGCAGCGCAGCGTCCTGCACACCGTCGGGCCCCGCGGCGGGTGCGGTGTCCAGCAACGTCCGCGTGGTGACGCGGCCGGGGTCGCTGATGCCTAGCCAGTTCGACAGTCGCACCCACTCCTTCCAGGCCGCGCCACTCAAGTGCTCGAGTCGGTCGTCGCGGTCGTCGACGGCGAGCACCGCGCGGGGCGGGTCAGCGGTGGTCTTCACGCTGGCGGTCACGGTGAGCCCACCGGCGACATACGTCCAGCACACGTCGGAGCCGGGGTCGGTGAACGGTGCCGTTCCGTCGAGGGCGGCGATCGCCGCACCTGCGACGTCCTCGGCTGCGCCGTGCCGGCGGTTGTCGCCGCGCACGAACAGGTAGGGCATCCACGTGCTGAGGTGCGTCCATGTGTCGATGTCCGGTTCGACCATGAACTCCAGCAGTTGGGACACCGGATCCTTGGACTGCAGGCGGATCAGGTTCGGCTGGACGTGGAATCGGCTGGTGACGACGCTGGCGGCCTTCTGGTCGAACCATTCGGGTTCTGCGGTGTCGCCGGCCTTGAAGCGCTGCAGATCGTCGTGGCCGAAGGACCACACGAGGTAGCCGGCGTGGCGGAGTGCGGCTCGTTTGTCGGCGTCGTCGGCGACGCGGTTGCAGCCCGGGACGGCGTGGAAGGCGCGCCCGTCACCGAAGATTGCGACGCGGGGGATGTCGGGGTCGGCGGTCTGCAAGACGAAGTCGGGTTTGACGAAGTCAAGCGAAACCTGTGGTCGCAGTGACCATTTGCGTGGTGTGTTGCCTTGCAGCGTGATCGTCGCCGACGGTCCGTAGGTGCCGGGCTTTTCGACGATGGCGGCACCCATCAGCTTGAGCCGAGCAATGAACGCGCAATAGAAGTCGCGTTCCAGGAACGACTCGTCACTGACCGGGGTGGGCGGCGGGGCCGTCTCGGTGACCTCGGCGGTCCAGTCCTCGAGGTCGGGGGTGGCGTGCGAGCCGACGTCCAGGATGTCGTCGAGCAGTGTCAGCGCAGTCAGTCGGGACACCTTGTCCAGGTCGTAGGGCGCCGCGAAGGGTAGGAGGCAGCGATGGCACGCCAGTCGGTCCTCGTCACGGCAGGAGCACTCGCGCACGATCTTGCGTGCAGCAGCGAGTGCGGCGAACACCTTGGTGTGATCGGCGAATTCGGCGAGGTAACCGGTGCCGCCGGGCACGGTGTCGTGAATGAGCAGGGCGCGACGGTCCGGCGCCCACAGTGCGTCGCTGATGGTGGCGACGTCGAGGTGTTCGGGCGAGCCGCCGATCACCTGGCGCAGCCCCAGCAGGATCGCGGAGGCGAGGCTGGGGTGGGCGAAGTTGTCGTATTCCATCTGCGGCGGCAGGTGCAGCAGCACGCCCTGGGTGCGCAGCCGTCGGGCCAGCGCGACGTCGCGCACGTCTTCGGTGGGCGAATCGCGTAGCCGGCACCAGGTGCGGTGTTCGTAGCGGTTGTTGCGTCCGGCCACACTGTCGAGTTGACCGCAGGCCGCGCAGACCCGGAACAGGCCGCTGGCCGATTCCTGGCCGGCGATCAGTCTCTTCTTGCCCTTCGACGTTCGCCTCCCGAGGTTGATCCAGCGAATGTCCAAGCGCCGCAGGTATTCTGCACCGAATGCGGAGGGCGACCGGAACCAGGTGCGGCCCACTTGGGCGGGGTCGACGTCGGCGGCGGTGACCACGGTGAACGGCTCGCGTTTGCGGCTGTCGCGGATGTCGCTGATGGTGGCCTCGTCGCGGCGGACCTCTGCCGACACCCGGGTCATCTCCACGACGGGTAGATGCTGACTGACGTCGGCGATCGCAGTGCTGTGGCACCGAGGACAGCTCGCCGCTGGTTCCACCGCGCCGCCGGACGGTCCGGTCCTGGCCCACCCGCACTGTGGGCAGACCTGCCAGGCGTGGATGTTGGACTCACCGGTGCCCAGGTCGACGGCATCGATGGTGACGGCCAGCCCTTGGGCGTAGAACGTGGCCCCGGGGGCGAGCTCGGTGAGCGCCACCCGAGAGCCGCGCTGATAGCTGAGCTCCTCACCCATGTACTCGTTGCTGTCCGGGTCGATCCAGGTGACCCCAACGTCGAGGGTGACCGCGTCGTCGAGCAGCGTGTAGTTGGGCAGCACGCCGTAGCGCTCGAGTACCGAGATCCAGTAGTCACGGGTCAGCGAGTTGATCTGCGCACCAAGGAGTTTCAGCGATCCTTTGGCGATCTTGTAGGCGCGGCGGTCGTCGTCGGTGGCTGCCGGTGAGGCGGCGCGGCGCTCGAACTCGGGGAGGTCGGTCTCGACGGCGGCTCTGCGGGTGGTGAGTTCGTCGAGATCCATTCGCCACTGGTGACTCGCAGCCATCAGCCTTTGCGTGAGACCGCTCGGCCCGCCCTCAGGCGAGGCGCTGGCCCACATGCGAAGGGCCGCAACCGCATCCGAGCTGAGGTGCTCGCCGAACTGGCCGAGGAATCGGTCCAGTAGTTCGGCGCTGTCGGTGGCAGCGGTGTCCAGCAGGCGCGCCAGCCAACTGTCGTCGCCGTTGTCGCCGAGCACCGAGCGCGCATCCTTGGGTGGGTCCAGCTTGGCGTTGCGGGCGAACTGGTCGACGATGTGGGCGACGTATTGTCGCTGCAGGATCTCTTCGGCGCTGAGGAACGTGGCGGGTGGGCGCACGTCGCCCTGGATCACCGACAGTGGCTCGAACAGCTTCGGGAGGTGTTCCCCGCGGCCGCGGACGTAGGCCAGTATCAACGAGTTTCCGGTGAGTCGGCCCGCGCGCCCGACCCGCTGCAGGTAGGAGGACACCGAGCGGGGCAGTGATCCGAGCATCACGGTGGACAGGTCGCCGATGTCGATGCCCATCTCCAACGTGGGTGTCGCGACGAGCACATTGGGCGCTTGCGGGTCGGTGCCGCCGCGCTTGAAGGCGGTCTCGTAGTCCAGCCGGGTCTTGGTGGGCAGCAGACTGGTGTGCTCGCGCGCGACGACCCGCTTCATCTCGGTCGAGTCGTACAGCCGGCGGTAGAAGTTGTCGGCCTTGGGAGTTCGGTACAGCCGGCCCGGGCAGCGGATCAGGATGCAGGGTGCGCCGTCGAATTCGTCGACCGTGGTGGCGCTGCCCGGCACGGGGGTCTGGCAGACGTCACACGCCAGCAGGTGCCGCGCGTCGAGCAGTGCTGCCACGGTGGGCGCGCTCACTTGCACGGTGGCGGGCGCCAAACCGTAGACGGTGGAGCCGGTTTCGGTGGTCAGGGTGGAGAGCAGCATCTGCTCGGCGAGTTCGGCGAACAACGCCTTGGCCAGGAAGGTGCCGTCCTGTGGGCTGACGTCCAGGCACCGCGAGGTCCAGCGGGCGTACCAGGACGACGGCGCGGTGATCGGATCGAAGCCTTCGGGCAGCACTCCGTTGCCAGACTTCAGTGCCGGGAAAGCCGGTGCGGGGCGGCCTTTCGGGAAGGCGGGCATACCCTGCCCGCGTGGGCGGCCGCCCCAGACGTGGTAGCGGTTGGCGTTCTTCTCGATATACGGCCGCAGCCAGTCGTGGTGGATGCCGCCGCGGGTGCGGACCCGTTCGACCGTGCCGCGCACCCAGCGGGCCAGCGCTTCGTCGGACGCCCCGGTCAGCGGGAGTTGGGCGGGCTCGGCGCGCTCGAGTGCGCGTCGCCCCAAGACGGGTGCTTTGTGCGGCGCACCGAGATAGACCTCGGCGGCGACGCTGCCGGTGAGTTCCAGGGTGCGGCCGGTGCGCGACTGCAACCCGAATTCCAGGTCGACGTCGAACCGCAGCCTTCGCTTGGCCTTGTTCTCCGCGGCGCGCCGCGAGTTGGGGTGGGCGTCGGGCTGCCAGAACGCGACGAATTCGTCGCGATCGACGATGTCGGGTGGCAGCAGTTGGTAGCGCAGCATCGGATCGCTGCCGGCTCGGCTGATGACGGCCTGGCTCAGTTCGTCGAGGTCGAGTTCGCTGTCACCGAGCGCGCCGCGCAGCGCGGTACGCAGGGTGAGGCTGTGCGAGCGGGCCTGCACGAACCCCGCGCGGTGCGCGGCGTCCTGCACGCTGTCGGTGAACATCAGCGCCTTCTTCTCGGCGGCGTCGAGGGTCTTGTCGCCGAACAGGTTCGACAGCGTGACCGACAGCTGCGTGGCCACGGCGCTGCCGAGGAACCGGATGCCGTCGGTCGCCCCGCAGGCCGGGCACACATCCTCCTTGGACTGCTCGTCGGCATCGGGACCAATGAGAGTCAGCACCGGCAGCAGCCGCCCGTCGACGACGTCGGCGCTCTGCGAATCAGGCGTGGTGTCCAGCAATTCGCGGTGATCCAGGTGAAACCAGCGCAGCCCGTCGACGCCGCCGGTCACCTGCGCCTCGGCTGGTGCGGAGATCAGCGCGCGAAACCGGGACGCGCCCGCGGCGTGGTCGGCGCGGATCGCCTCGTCGGTGACGTCCAGTGCTGTTCCCGTCGGTGCGAGTCGCGCCCCCCAGCCGGAGCGCCCGCAGTGCCGGCAGTAGATCGCCGGCAGGTAGAGCTCGTTGTCGTCGGCCAGTGCCCCGTCGTCGGACCAGCGGTACTCGGTGGCGGCCCGGACCGCCCGGTCGACCCGGCTGAGTTCCCGAATCCACAGGTGGACGTCGACGCCGAGCGCTGCGCGCCCGGCCTCCGCGCGGACGTGGGAGAGCAACGCAAAGACGAACTCCAGGAAGCGAGTCCGGGTGGCGTGGGTGCGGGTGGCGTCGCGGTCGACGGCCACGGCTGGGAACACCCGCTCGGCCAGGTCGGCCATCGACACCGCGTCGACGGACCCTTCCAACACGGCCTGGATGAACCGGTGGCGCTTGAGCTGATCGAGCATGTCAGCGACGTCCAGGTTGACCTCACCAGCGGATGTCGCTGATTGCGTGGGTTTCTCGAAGAGTTCGGCGAACACCGCGGCGGCGATGTCATGGTTGCCGGTAGCGGTGTGAACAGCGTCGGTGATCCGGCCGAGCGCGTCGGGCAGCGCCGGTTCGACGGGTCGCCACTCGTGGTCGCGGGTCCCGAGCCGCGCGCCGCGCCATTGGTCGGGGGTGAGCCGGGTCTCCTCGATCACCGCATCGGTGTCGAAGACCTCACCGAACACCGTGTGGGCGAAGTCGAGCATGGCCGCGGGCGCCGAACGTGACCCCAACGTCGCCGACGTTGCCACCGGGGTGATCCTGCCGAGCGGGCGTTTTCGATCCTCGTCGGTGACCCGCGGCGTGGCGGTCCAGTGACTCTTCAACGTGAGGCCGAGGCGACGCAGCAGCATCGCGACGTCGGTGCCCTGCGCGCCGTCGTAGGTGTGGAATTCGTCGAGCACCAAATACTGCAGTGACTCCGCCGACAGCCGCCACATGTCGGCTCGGCCCGGATGCAGCAGCATGTGGTCGAGCATCTTGTAGTTGGTGAGCAGGATGTCCGGCGGCGCGTCGTGCATGAGCGCGCGGTCGGTGATCAGGCCGTCGCCCGACACCCGGGTGCGCCCGCCAGTGGACTGCTCACCGGTGTAGAGCCCGGCGCTGACCGCCGCCAGTGCGGGGTCGCCGGCGATCAGCTTCGCGAGCCGCTCGGCTTGATCGTTGGCGAGCGCGTTCATCGGGTAGAGGATCAGCGCCTTCATCCCCGACACACCAGACTTCTTGGCGCGCAACACGTGATCGAGGATCGGGTAGAGGAACGCCTCGGTCTTGCCCGACCCGGTGCCGGTGGTGACCAGCGTCGGCCGCGGACGTTGCCCTCGCTTGGTCGACAATTGCGCGAACGCGCGGGCCTGGTGTCCGTACGGCGTGAAGTCCTGCGGCCACCAGTCCAGGTGCTCGGCCCAGTCGTCGTCGGCCGGGGCGAAGGGCAGCCGAAGCCGGACGTAGGGCCCCTTGAACATCCCGGTGTCGGGGTCGGTGATGAAGTCGGTCAGCGCCGATTGGGCATCGGGGTCGGTGAGCGCGAACGTGGTGGCCAGGTAGTCGGTCAGGCCTTCACGCAGATGCGCGGCCTGCAGGGTGGGTAGCAGCGCGCTCATTCGGCGAGCCTACGACGGCGCTCCGACGGCGCCGTCAGGCCGCGCCTAATGCGCTTGGGAGATCGCGCCCGCGCGGTCCAACTGCCGGAATGCACGCTCGACATGACGATCGGTGAAAATTCTTCCCTTGCGCTCAGTCCACGTCCGAACAGCCTCGGCCGCAGTTGCAGCACAGCGGGCCTGCTCGCGCGCCACGACCCAATGGGTGCTGGCAAGCAGTTCGAGTCCGTAAGGTTCCTCGAAACCACGAACGATGTCCATCACCCGGTCAACCACCGGTGTTACTGCGTCCGGCGCGGATTCCAAGTAGTGGTCGAGTTCCAATCGCCCTCGATCCGTGGGAGCGATCGGGCTCAGGTCTAGGACCTTGTCGGCACCGTCGCCGAATCCCGAGACGAAGGAGCCTTCCATGCCGAGCAGTACGTGCCGCGCCCGGTCGCTGTAGGGCCCGTACCTCCCTTGGGCGTAGGAGAGTTTGAGTGACGGATCGACCCAGTCGGCGAAATAGAGGAGCTTCTGAAGCTCCAAATGGGATAGCCCTCGTCCCGACAACGGCTCGACCTCGGCGCGTGCCTGCGCGTACTGCTCCATGAGGGTCAAAACGGTCGCGCGTCCGCGGGTCATCTTCACGCGGCCAGCGGGCGCGATGCGATGGTGCGAGCTGCTAGGAGCGAAGAGGTGTACGTCCACGCCATCCACCGGCTCGAATGCGTTCCGAATCAGCGGCTCCACGTCTGCCCAATCCAGACCTCCGTTGCCCGCCCCGAGCGGCGGAATGGCGATGGAGCGTAGGTCGAGTTCCTTCACGACACGGAGCAGATCGAGTAGACCCTCAGAGATGTAACTGAGTCGCGACGGGGCGCGCCAATGCGTCTTGGTCGGAAAATTGATGACCCACGCCGGCCCGCTCAACTCGTTCGTGGCGACAGGCAGCATGGTGCCGATGCGAACATTGCCCAGCTTGCACTCGCGGACATAGTCGTCGAAGACCGCCGGGTAGCGCCGTTTTACCTGGAGGGCAATCCCCTTGCCCATCACTCCGACACAGTTGACGGTGTTGACGATGGCGTCGACGTCGGCTTGGAGGAGATCACCTGAGGTCTCAATGATCATCTGGAATCTCCATGAAGTAGTTCCTTGGTTCGACCCGA
>JBPPMS010000062.1:0-7054 GCA_051306175.1 Mycobacterium sp.
ATCCTCTCGCCTCCGCCACGGCCGGCGACCGTCTGCCGACAACTGAATAGACACTGCGCCCGTAGCTCAACGGATAGAGCATCTGACTACGGATCAGAAGGTTAGGGGTTCGAATCCCTTCGGGCGCACCACGAATTACGGGTCCTTGTGAAGGCGCGGGGAAAAAGCAAAAAAATGAAGGGCCGAAAGCCGTAACCTCTGTGACCCTTCGACGAAAACCGCACGAGACGGGATCCGCGCCGATCAAACTATAATCGTTCACAGCACGTTTCGCAGGTGCACGAGCGACACCAGCCCCAACTCGCCGCGCAACACCTCCGGCGGCACCTGCCGGAAGCCTCGAACGCCCAGCACCCCCGTGGCCACCTGAACGATCTTGCGCGCGATGCGGGCGTCGATGTCCTTGAGTGTCCCCCGGTCAGTCGTCGCCTCCAAGAGTGCGGCCAAGCCTGCGACCGCGAACGGACTCGACGCATCGAGCATGACGTTGGTCGTCGCCACGAGGTGACGAGCCCGCTCCTTGGCGGGCAACGACATCAACGCTGGTGCGGACGCGTCGAGTCGCGTGGTGATGCGTTGGACGAATCGGCGCAGACGATGCGGGCCCACGCTCACCGTCCCCGTGTGGGTGACTGTCAGACCGAGGCAGTCGATCCGGTCGCGCCCGCGGTAGGCGGGATCGGCGGCAGCGGGTTGCCCGTTCGCGCTTAACGCCGTTCGTACCTCTTTCGTGAGTTTCCTTGTGACGCCGAGGCGTTCGACTAGTGCATCGACCTTGGTGTCCGCTTCGTGCAGCGCGTCGAGATCTGGATGGGCGATGATGAAATCGTCGTTGTATCGCGCGTAGAACACCCCGTCGATCGCGGTGATCGCCTTGTCCATAGGCACCACTGCCAGATTTCCGAGGACCGGCACCAGCGGGGTGCCCATGGCGATTCCGTTGAGCCGAGTGAACTGCGCGCCGTCGTCGTCCCGCACGATAGGCCGAACCAGCGCGGTAATGAGATCCCAGGTACTGGAACTGATTTCACCGGATGGGCAGCCGAGGTTGGCGACGTCGTAGAGGATCGGCCAGAGTGCCGCGCCGGGACCGACGGGCAGGCTGTCGCCGTACGCGGCGAAGTCGGACTGCAGGACATACAGCGGCGCAGTCTGCTTGCGATGCTCCCGCACGAAGCGAGCGAACGTGCGCATCGCCCCCAGATTCGTCATGCCGGGCAGATACGAATACACGCCGGGGAGCCCGTAGCAGCGCGCGTTGTGGGACATCAACTGAAAGAGCGCCGCGCCGACAACGTGATCGACGAACGCGGGCATATGGGCCATCCGCCGCTTACCGCCTGCCTCGAGGAACCACAGGTCGACCGGCTGTGGTCGGTAAATGCCGGCGGCCACGCTGCGCGCGATCGCCTTGGCCAGTGTCTTCCTGTCGCTCGCCGCGGCAAAATAGGTGACTTTGTCGGCAGCTTCGCTGAACGCCGAACCGCGCACGCTCTTCTTCGAAAAGATCCGCAGGATGGTCTCTTCGTAGGTCTGTGGTTCGGCGAGGTATTTCTCGATATTCAGCGGCTCAAAGGGTTCACGGGGTGCGGACATGAGTCACCTCTTCCAGCGGAATCCCCTGCTGCCACGCCTTCACGAGCTGAACCCAGTTCTGCAACTGGCTGGGGTCGACGTCGACCGGAAGGACGAAGATCACGCGCAGCCTGCCCCGGTCGAAGACCGGTGTCAGCCACCGCTCGGATACCCGGATGACGCCGACACCCTCGCCGAGGCTCTTGATGGACATGGGGAGAACCACCGCCAACAGGCTGGGTTCAAAACCCCGCAGATCTCGTTGTCCCTCATGGGTGAACAGATCGGCGACGACGCCGTCAGTGAACAATGCGCGGAACGTTGCTTTCAAGGATTCGGCACCGGCGCCTGGCCCAGCTGACGACGCGAGCCATCCCGCGGTGACGAGCCGATCGATGGCGTCGCGTCCGGTTGCCAGCGGCCCGATCGTTGCCGCCCGGTTCGCCGCGCCACCGGTGGCCGCTTGAATGGCCAGAGACGTGCGGTCCCGGTTGTCACCCGGCGTGACTCGTTCGAAGTTGAGCAGCGAGTGCGGCGATCGGAAGGCGAGATGCCCTGTGCCGTTGAGCATTTCTTTCAACAGCGCGACGACCGACGATCGTTGACGTGACGGTATCCAATCGGGGATGACCACACTGGTCACTCGGACCGGGTCCGGCTCCTGTGCCAGCGCGTGCAGCCAATCGCCCAGTGCCAGCAGCGTCGGCAGTGACGCGGTGCGGTCCTGGATGTGCTGCAGATTGATGTGGACGATCAGGAGCGCGATCATCGCCGCCGTGATCTGGACCAGATCGGACGCGGGGTTGACGTCGATCCACACCAACGCGAACAGCCCTATCGACAGCACGAAGGTGGCGTTGAGGACTCGGAACCGGCCTTCGGCGAACAACCGGAACTGGTAGGCGCCGATCAAGCTGCGCACCGTGAAGAGTGGCAGCAGCGCGACCAGAAAACTGAGGGGAACGTCCGGCAGGACAAACAGTCCCAGCGCGAGCGCCAGCGCCCAGAAGAACAGGGTGACTATGGGCGCCGTCCAGAGCAACCGATGAAAGAACAGTTGCCTGAACTGGCGGAGTGCGGCGAGACGTCGCAGCCGAACGAAATCGAAATAGAAGATCCCGGTGGCCTCATAGGATCCTCGGAACAACGGCAACGCCAGGTAGAAGAATTGGAAGGCGTCGATGTCGCGCCACACTGACAATCCCGCCGTGAGGTCGAACGCCCGGGTGCTCGTACCGTAGATGCCTACGATCGCGAGTACCGCTACGGCGTCCAGCCGCAGGCCAAGACCCGCCAGCGTCACCTCCACCCCGATGCCGGGCGGAATCGACGGAAGTGTCTGCCAGAACGGCCTGCCCGCCACCCGAAACTTGGGAGTCAGGCCCGTGAGCCGGTACGACTCGCGTGTGTAGCGAACCGTTATCCAGATACCGATCGCGTTGGACACGACGAGTGCGACGGCGATCGCCGCGGTCGGATAGAAGGACACCCCGAGGCCGACCACGAGCAGCTGGACGACGGTCGGCACGAAAATCGACCACAGCGGTCGATAGATGCGCCGCGTCGCGAACAGGCCGGAGTGCAGGGTCCGAACGGGAATGCTCATGGCGAGCTCGATGACGACGAGGAAGGCGTAGAGGCGCCCTGCCGGGTCGTGAGTGGACGGCAGCATGACGACCAGGACGACGTTGCCCGCGACGGTCACGATGATCGCCACGAGCACCGAGAGGATGAGCCAGCTGCCGATCTCCTTTTCGGCGGCATCGCGTTGACCGGATTCCACGAACGCCCTGATCCGCTCGCGCATGACCTCGAGTAACCCCCACCACGCGCCGCCCGCGATGAGGCTGCCGACGCGCAGGATCATGACGGTGAACGCCGCCAAGCCCCCGAGGCTGGTCAGGATGATCAGGAACTCCGCGACGTGGATGACGAACCGCGTCGCGTCCAGCACCAGCGCGTAGCGCAGGCGATACCGGAAGTACGCGAACACTTTTCCGGTGACGAGGCACGAGTACAGGGAGACGGTGTTGGTCTCACGGCGGGCAGTCCGGTCGAACCATTGATCGATGTCGTTCACCGAACAGGTAGGCCTTTCGTTGTGGGACACTCTGAGCCATCGCTGAGGAAAGGGTGCACTATGCGGCGAGGGGACGCAGCGGTGTTGTCGATATCGACGGCGCTCGCCGCGGTCGTCATCGCGGCGGTCACCTTCAGTCTCGTCGTGCTCGATCGTGCGCCGAGCTCCACCGCTCTTCGCGAAAGTACCGACGCCAGTGTGCTTGTCGTCACCTGGGGCCCCAGTCTCTGCAGGGTGGACCCAGCCAACCTGGGGTGTACCAGCGGGCACGTCGCCGAGCTGGGGCGGACGTGGATCCTCCACGGCCTCTGGCCCCAACCGGAGGACAACCAGTACTGCGGCCCGCGTCAATCGAGCGCGGAGCTCGAGCTCTCCGACGACGTCCGCGCCAGATTGCAGTCGATGATGTCGGACGTCGCGGCACTAGCTCCGCACGAATGGTCCGCACATGGCACGTGTTCCGGCGTCACCCCCGACGCCTACTTCAGCTATGCCGCAGCGCTCACCGACCAGGCCCGTGCTGTTCTCGAGCCGCTGCTCGCGGATGCAGACGGCTCGCAGGTATCGCAGGGCACGCTGAGCGACGCCGTCGAAGCGGCGTTCGGGGACGGCGCAGGGCAACGGGTCGGTGTGGTGTGCCGCAACGTCAACGGCGAAGGCAGCGTCATCTATGAGGTGCACCTGTCACTTCCTCCCGTCGCGCAGCTGAGCCCGGACGGGGAGACGCCCTCGCTCGGCGCCTTGCTCGCCGAAGGGCCCGCCGTGGCGGCGGGGTGCCGACACGGGCGTGTTGTCTGAGGTCAGCAGTGCTCGTAGGTGTAGTCGGACTGTTGGGGAGCCCGCAGATACCGGTCACGCAGGATCGTCATCGCCGGCTGGTCCGCAGCGGCACAGACGTCGTCGAATGAGCCGTCGAGATTGTCGGTGTACTCGATGTCGACGACGCGGGCGCCGTAAACGGCTGTATACGATCCGCACTCGTCGTACTGGGCGCATTCCTCGGCCACCGCGAAGTCGAAGCCCGCTGTCCTACCCGCGGTTGTGTATTCGGCGGCGTTCTTCTGACCGGCCTGCAGTCCCATCCCGTGAGCCACGCCGATCAACTTCCCCGCGAACGCCAGATTGTCGTCAGCGCCCAACCCGCCGTGCGATCGGGTGAACGAGTCGAAGTTGTCGAACTCCACCGCTTGGTAACCCTTGTCGGCGCACATCCGCAGGGTCGGCGTCAGGAGTCCGACGAGTGCGTCCCTGTTGGCCGGGGTCGACGTGTCGAGAATGAACTCGTCGGGCCAGTCCGGGTCCACCACCGGCTCACCGTCGGCGTCGGTGAGTATCAGTCCGCTGAATCGGTCCCCGTCGCCGGGTTGGGTTTGAAAGCCGTTGACGTAGCAGATGTTGTACAGCCCCGGAACCGGCGATGCGGCGCTGTCGCGGACGAGGAGCGTCACGCCTGCCTGCGGCGGGTACGGCTCGCCCAGCTGATAGTCGGCCCCGCCCGACATAGGGAAGGTCGGGGACGCCGCTGCCGTAGGAGCACAGGCCACCGCCAAGAGAACCGCGGCGATCAGCGTCGTGCGCATCACGGCGCTTTCAGCATCTGAAGCGCGATCGCGTGCTCGTGCACCACGATAGGCCCCGTCGTGGAGCCGGAACGTGCGGATGTTGGAGAAGATGGCGGGCCATACGAATGTGGCTCGACCCGCCATGATGACCCAGGTACGCGCCTGATCGATCACAACTCTCCCTCGATCAACGCCCGGGCCCGCTGCAACAGCAGCAGGCTGGCGTGGTGCAGGTGGTCACCAATCTCCATGGGCGCCAAGCCCGCACAGGCGCGGGCGTGGGTGCCCTCCAGGATGATGCCGAGCTTGAAGCAGGCCAGCACCGCATACCAGTTGATGCTCGACAGATCTCGGGTGCTGTTCTTGGCGTACGCCTCGATCAGATCCTCGGCGGTGCACAGACCGCCAGCCTTTGCGAGGGCATGGCCAAGGATGTCGCCGCCCTGGTTCTGCCAGGTCGCCACCAGCCAGCCCAGGTCAAGCAGCGGGTCGCCGATCGTGGACATCTCCCAGTCGACGATCGCCACCACCTCGGGACCGGTGCGGGAAAACATCACGTTGGCGGCGTGGTAGTCGCCGTGCATGATTCCGGGTGCCCAGTTCGACGGCTGGTTCTCCCGCAGCCACTGCGCGACGCCTTCGACGTCGCCGATCTGGGGCCCAGCGTAGTTGTCGAATCCTGAGTAGCCTTCGAGCTCCGAAAGCCAGCGTGGCACTTGACGATCCAAAAAGCCGTCGGGCTTGCCGAAGTCCGCGAGCCCGGCCGCGAAGTGGTCGACGGCCGCCAGCTTGGCTAGCGACTCGGCCATCGACAGACCCATGTTGAACCGCATCGTCGGATCGGAGGCGTGCAGGTCGGGGAGTTCTGAACCCGCGTTGAACCCGTCGACGGGCTCCATCAGGTAGAACACCGCGTCGCCGAGCACGCTCGTGTCGTCGCACACGGCGATGAGCCGCGGATGCGGCACGTCGGAGCCGGCGAGCGCGCCCAGCACCGTCGTCTCCCGGAGGATCACCGTGTTCGAGATTGGCCGCAGGTGCTTCGGGCCGCGCCGGAACACATACGGGCGCCCGGACCGCTCGAAGCGGAGCATGATGTTCTGGGTGCCGTGTAGGTTCTCATTCCTGATGTCATATTCTCATCCGCGATGTCATACGGATGTCATATATGACACGGCAGTGAGATTCGACGCCCTTTGATTCGGCGTGTCGATCGCCTCCATTCAGAGCGCGGGTTGAGGATCGTGGTGATTCGCCCGAGTGCTGGGAGCCGCGATTGTGCGTACGGAGTCCGCTTCTTCGAATGCCCCGAGCGCCGTTCCAGATCTCGTTGCGCAAACCAGCGTGTCCTACCGGAACGCGAGTGATGGCCAGGAGAAGACCCTTAAGTTGAGGGATGCAACCTCCGCCGCCCTCGCGGGTGCGGCTCCGTGGCGGACATTCCGCTGGGTCAAGGGCCAGAAGCACTATTCGGGCACGTATTGGTCGGCAACGGAGGCCGGTCATGTGATCTACGAGTCGCGACTGGAGCTTGCGCGGTTACTGTATGCCGACTTCGGCCCCAGCGTGAATCGAATTGTTGCCCAACCCTTTCTGCTGACGACCGAGATCAACGGGCAGGCGCGAAGACACATTCCGGACTTCCTTCTGATGACCGACACCGGCGCTGTCGTGGTCGACGTCAAACCCCAACATCGGTTGGCCGATCTCAAGGTTTCGTCGACTTTCGACTGGACCCGCACAGTCGTGGACGCCCAGGGATGGCGTTACGAGGTGGCCAGTGAACCGCCCGTCATCGAATTGGCGAACATCCGGTTCCTCGCCGGATACCTGTCTC
>JBPPMS010000063.1:0-51723 GCA_051306175.1 Mycobacterium sp.
ATTCCGCTGATCTTGACCGTGCCGGAGGTGGCAGTCAGCACGCCGTTGAGGTGCAGCATCAGCGTGGTCTTGCCTGCCCCGTTAGGCCCGAGCACCGCCACCCTCTCCCCTGCCGCCACGGCGAGATCGACGCCGTCGAGACCAGTATGACCGTCGGGGTAGACGTGGCGCAGTCCGGCGATCCGAATGGCGCTCATCGCGCTACCCACGCAGACGCGGCGACCGTCACAGCGATGGCCGCAGGCACCAGCGCAGCCGCCCACTGCGCCGCCGCGGCGCGCGGTCGGGCACCGACAGCGGCCAGATCAGGCACCCGCCCGTCGTAGCCGCGGGACAGCATCGCCGCATAGACGCGCTCGCCGCGTTCATACGACCGCAGGAACAGCGCACCTACGCCGCGGGCGACAGCCCCGGCCTGGTGCAGGAATCGTGCCGAGTCGCCGCGCGACAGCCGCGCCTTGCGCATTCGGGCGGCTTCAGCCGAGAGGAGATCGACGTAGCGGATCATCAGCACCAGAATCGACGTCACCAGATTCGGCACCCCGAGCCGGCTGAGCGCAGCGGGCAATTCCCGCGCCGACGTCGTCGCAGCCACCGTCAGCGACGCCGCGACACCGAGGGTGCCCTTGATCACGATCCCCCAAGCCGCCCACAGACCCGTTACCGAAAGGTCGACGCTGGCGAGGTGAATCCGGTCGCCGCCCTCGGTGAACGGCAGCAACACGGCAAGCACGACGAACGGCGCCTCGATCAGCAGGCGCGGGGCGATCCACGCGACGGGGATGGCCGCAATGTGCCACACCCCGAGCAGAACGACAGCGTAAACCGCGTAGGGCCAGAAAGTTTCGCGAGGCGTGGCGACCACCGAGAACACGAACACCACCAGGCAGACGATCTTCACCTGGGCAGGCACCCGGTGCACGGGCGAATCGCCGTCGCGGTACAGCGGGTGGGAATGCCCCGCAGCCACGTCAGGACTCCGCGGGCGAACTGCCGCGGCTGCGGGCGATGATCGAGAACACGCCGCCTGCAGCCACGAGTGTGACCACGACGCCCAGGATTCCCGCCAGCCCGCCGGACCACGCGCGACCGGCGATCGCGTAGTCGGCCAACGGCGAGGCGCTGAGGTGATGATCGGTGGCGCTCTGAGCGATGCAGCTGCCGGTGAGCTGCTCGCCCGCAGCGGTTTCGACCACGTCGCAACCCTGCAGTGTCGCGGAGTCGAGTCCGTCGGGACTTGAGCTGGCGAAGTAGGACACCATGCCTGCGATGACGAGTGTGGCTACGGCGAACAAGATCCAGAAGCTCCGGCGAGCGGAGGTGCGTTGCTCGGTCACGGGAAGGCTGCCGTCCGTTCTCGGGAGGTGCGCAGCAGGTAGACGAGATCGGGACGGGCGCGGGCGACGGCCATCACGGTCAGCGCGGTGATCACTCCCTCGCCGATCCCGATCAACACATGGGTGCCCGCCAGGTACCCGAGCATTGCGGCCAGCGACGCGGTCGCCGCTCCGCCGAGAGCGTATTCGAGCACGAATCCCATTGCTGCACAGACGGTTCCGACAATGGCCGCGACAAACGCGATGATGCCGAGCGCCGGCGCCTGGACCGACCGGGACCGCGACGAGATCCGGTAGGCCACATATGCCACCGAATATCCCGCCGCCACACCGATCACGGCCATGTTGGTGATGTTCGCGCCCAACGCGGTGATCCCGCCGTCGGCGAACAGCAGCGCCTGCACGATCAGCACGATCGACACGCACAGAGCACCGGTGAAGGGGCCCACCAGGATGGCCGCGAGCGCCCCGCCCAGCAGATGGCCGCTGACACCGGGCAGGATTGGGAAGTTCACCATCTGCACGGCGAAGATGAACGCGGCCACCAGCCCCGCCAACGGCACTGTGCGCTCGTCGAGTTCGGTGCGGGCCCGCCAGGTGCACACCGCGAAGGCCAACAGCGCGATCACGCCGAACAGGGCCGAAGTGGGAGCATTGACGATGCCGTCGCTCATGTGCATGGCAACCGGAGAAACGACCACACGCCGAGCCTATCGACGTGGTCACCATCTGTCTAGATGAACAGATGGGCAGTGGAGAAACTACCCGAGTGGTCAGTTGTGCGCTGCGCCGATCCAGTGCAGGAGATCGTGGATGATGTGGTCTTCGAGTCGGTAGCTGACCTGTCTGCCGATGCGGGTCGAGCTGACCCAGCCCTGCTGGCGGAGAACGCGAAGGGCCTGCGAAACAGCATTTTCTGAGCGCCCGAGAGCGGCGGCCAAGTCGCTGACGCAGATGCCGGGCGCGCGATGCAGACTGAGCAGTATCTCCAGGCGGTGGGGGTCGGACAGCAGGTCGAAGCGCTGCGTCCAGCCGGCGATGTCCACGTCGGCACGCCCCGAGGTCGCCCGATGCACCGCCCTCTGGTCTCCACCGTCCACGCGTCAGATCTTAGTCTCGGAAGGCGTTCCACTGGGCCTAGTCCAGGAAGCCGTGCAAGAGCACCGCCGAGCCGTCCGTGTGGGTGCGCATCGCCGTGGCAGCGCCGTCGGCGTCGCCGGTGAGAATCGCGATGACGACGGCCTCATGTTGCTCGTCGGAGTGTTTGATGTTGCGCGCCAGCAGCGGAATTCGATCCAACAGGCCATTGAGTCGCATCCGGTTCTCCGCCACCATCGGTACCAGCGACGGCGCCCCTGCCGCCTCGGCGATCGCAAGATGCAGCCGTGAGTCCAGCCTGCGGTAGTCCTCGGGTGTCGCCCCCCGCACGTCGACCATCCGCGACCACAGCACATCGCGTTCGGCCGCGGTCAGGGTGCGCGTGGCCGCCATTCGCGCGGCACCGACTTCGAGGATCTCGCGCAGACGCAATGCGTCGTCGAGTTCGGCGCGGTTGACGCCCACCGAGCCGTCGCCCTCAGCAGGCAGCTCGGTGGCCAGGAACGTCCCCCCGTAGCGGCCGCGCCGCGACACGAGATAGCCTGCGTCGGCCAGCGACTTGATGGCCTCGCGGACTGTGTCGCGGCTGACCCCGAGTCGCGCGGCGAGCTCTCGTTCGGGCGGCAGCGACTCCCCCGGAACCAGCACCCCGAGCCGGATGGTCTGCAGCAGCCGTCCGACGGTGTCTTCAAAGGCATTGCCGGGCCGCACCGGACGCAGGAGCGCCTCGCTGGCGAGCTGCGCATCCGGCTCCGGCTGGACTGACATGAGCTACAGCGGCGTCACGTAGGCGGAGCTGATGCCACCGTCCACCAGGAACGACGATCCGGTGATGAACGACGCGTCGTCGCTGGCGAGGAATGCCACTGCCGCCGCAAGTTCCTCGGGCTCGGCGAACCGTCCCACCGGGACGTGCACCAACCGCCGCGCCGCGCGTTCGGGATCCTTGGCGAACAACTCCTTGAGCAGTGGGGTGTTCACCGGGCCCGGGCACAGCGCATTGACACGAATCCCCTGGCGCGCGAACTGCACTCCTAGCTCACGCGACATCGCGAGCACCCCGCCTTTCGAGGCGGTGTAGGAGATCTGCGACGTCGCCGACCCCATCACCGCCACGAACGAGGCGGTGTTGATGATCGAGCCCCGCTGCTGCGGCACCATGTGTCGCAGCGCCGCCTTGCTACACAGGAAGACCGACTTGAGGTTGACGTCCTGGACCCGCTGCCACGCGTCGAGGCCGGTGTTCTCGATGACGTCATCGTCGGGCGGCGAGATGCCCGCGTTGTTGAACGCGATGTCCACCGAACCGTACTTCTCGGCGGCGGTGTCGAACAGCGTGTCGACCGCAATCGAATCGGAGACATCAACGGGCACAAACGATCCCCCGAGTTCGTCGGCCACCTCCTTACCCGCCTTCGGGTCGATGTCGCCGACGACGATGGTGGCTCCCTCGGCGCGCATCCGGCGTGCCGAAGCCAGCCCGATGCCGCTGGCGCCGCCGGTGATGACGGCCACCTTGCTCGCCAGTCGCTGGGTCAGGTCGATCTGTGCCACTAGGCCTCTCCAATCGCGATAAAGACGTTCTTTGTCTCGGTGAACGACAGCGGGGCGTCCGGTCCCAACTCACGGCCGAGCCCAGACTGTTTGAAGCCGCCGAACGGCGTGCTGTAGCGCACCGACGAGTGCGAATTGACACTCAGGTTGCCGGATTCCACTGCCCGGGACACGCGCAGCGCCCGCGACAGATTGTCGGTCCAGATGGACCCCGACAACCCGTACGGCGTGTCGTTGGCGAGCGCGATCGCGTCGGCCTCGTCCTCGAACGGCAGCACCGTCACCACCGGACCGAAGATCTCGTCGGTGACGCTGCGATCGGTGCGCTGCGGGATGAGCACCGTCGGTGCGAACCAGTACCCCGGGCCGGACGGCGTCGAGCCACGGTAGGCCACCGGGGCGTCGTCGGGCACGTAGGCCGCGACGGACTCCCAGTGCTTCTTGGACACCAACGGACCCATCTCGGTCTCGCGGGCAGCGGGGTCGCCGACTACCATACCCTTGACGGCAGGCTCCATTAGCTCCATGAATTTATCGAAGATATTGCGCTGCACCAGAATCCGGCTTCGCGCGCAGCAGTCCTGGCCCGCGTTGTCGAATACGCCGTAGGGCGCCGTGGCCGCGGCCTGCTCGAGGTCACAGTCATCGAACACGATGTTGGCGCTCTTGCCGCCCAGCTCCAGAGTCACCCGCTTGACCTGCTTGGCGGCACCGGTCATCACCTGCGTGCCCACCTCGGTGGAGCCGGTGAAGACGATCTTGGGAACTCCCGGATGGCTGACGAACCGCTCACCGATCACCGAGCCTCGGCCCGGCAGCACCTGGAACAGATCAGGATCCAGGCCCGATTCGACGGCAAGCTCACCGATGCGCATTGTGGTCAACGGCGTCCATTCGGCGGGCTTGAGCACCACGGCGTTGCCCGCGGCCAGTGCGGGCGCGAACCCCCAGGACGCGATCGGCATCGGGAAGTTCCACGGCGTGATGACGCCGACCACGCCGAGCGGCTCGTTGAAGGTGACGTTGAGGCCGCCCGCCACCGGAATCTGCTTGCCGGACAGGCGTTCCGGCGTAGCGGAATAGTACTGCAACACGTCGCGGACCTGGCCCGCCTCCCATTCGGCGTTACCGATCGGATGCCCGGCGTTGGCGACCTCGAGCGCGGCGAGTTCGCCGACGTGGGCGTCGACCGCCGCGGCGAAGGACCGCAGCGCGGCGGCACGCTCGGCGGGTGCCAGCGCCGCCCACGTACGTTGAGCGACTTTTGCGCGCGCGATGGCGTCGTCGACGGCCTCGACACCGAGTTGGTCGACGGTGCGCAACACCTCCTCGGTAGCAGGATTGATCACGCTCGTCGTACTCACTGATTCACCTTTCTGCCTGCATGCTCTGCCGCCGCCTGCACTACGCCAGCGAACAGCCGCAGGTCGTCGAGCCGTTCCTCGGGATGCCACTGCACCGCGACGACGAAGTGCTCCGAGGCCGGCATCTCCACCGCTTCCACCACGCCGTCACGGTCCCACGCGCTGGCGATCAGCCCGGTGCCGAGCTCGGCGATGGCCTGGTGGTGGTAACACTGCGCGTCGGTCGAGTCGCCGATCATCGCGGCGACGCGGGTCCCCGGCACCGTGGTGATCGCGGAGGTGTTGAACACGGCGTTACCCGCCTGGTGCCAGTGGTGCCCGACGACATCGGGGAGATGCTGGTGCAGTGTGCCGCCAAGAGCGACGTTAAGAACCTGTGCCCCGCGGCAGATCCCGAGCACCGGCAGGCCGCGTTGCATGGCACGTCGCACCAGGGTGAACTCCCACGCGTCACGGTCGCGGGCGGGTTCGTCGGTCTTCGGGTGCGGCGCATGGCCGTAGGTGGCTGGATCGACATCGCGCCCGCCGGTGATCACCAGGCCGTCGATGCCGTCGAGAACGCGATCGGCCAGGTCGGCATGGACCGGTTGTGGCGGCAGTAACGTCGCGATGCCGCCCGCCAGCGTCACACCCTCGATGTAGATGGCTGGCAGGAAACTTGCCCGTACATCCCAGATGCCGGTCTGGGCCTGCTGCAGATAGGTGGTGAGGCCAAGTACCGGCCTAGAGGCGCTCAAAGCCGCGCCTGCGCTCCCAGTCGGTGACCGACGAATTGTAGGCGGCAAGCTCGACGCGCGCGTTGTTGAGATAATGCGCGACCACCTCGTCGCCGAAGGCCTCCCTGGCCACCGAGGACGTTTCGAACAGAGCGGCCGACTCGGCCAGGGTGGTCGGAAGCCGTGCCGCGCCACCGATATACGCATTTCCCGTGGTTGGCTCCTCGAGCTGCAGGCCCGCGTCGATGCCGTGGAGCCCACCCGCGATGAGCGCGGCCACGGCTAGGTACTGGTTGACGTCGCCGCCGGGGGCACGGCACTCCACGCGCATGCCGTGGCCATGGCCGACCACGCGCAGCGCGCAGGTGCGGTTGTCCATCCCCCACGCCACGGCGGTGGGCGCAAAGCTGCCGTCGACGAATCGCTTGTAGGAGTTGATGTTCGGTGCGTAGAACAGCGTCAGCTCGCGCAGGGTGGCCAGTTGCCCCGCGATGAAGCTCTTGAACATCGACGACATGCCGCGGGGATCGTCGGCGGCGGCGAACACCGCAGACCCGTCCACGCCCCGGAAAGAAATATGAATGTGGCAGCTGTTGCCTTCGCGTTCATCGAATTTCGCCATGAACGTCAGCGCCTTGCCGTGTTGGTCCGCGATCTCCTTGGCGCCGTTCTTGTAGAGGCTGTGGTTATCGCAGGTGACCAGCGCGTCGGCGTAGCGGAACCCGATCTCCTGCTGACCGAGATTGCACTCGCCTTTGACGCCCTCGCAGTACAGACCTGCGCCTTCCATGCCGCGCCGGATATCCCGCAGCAGCGGCTCCATGCGGGTCGATGCGAGCATCGCGTAGTCGATGTTGTAGTCGGTGGCGGGCGTCAGCCCCCGATAGTCAGCCGCCCACGCCTGCCGGTAGGTGTTGTCGAACACCATGAACTCCAACTCGGTGGCGGCGACGGCCGTCATTCCGCGCTCAGCCAGCCGGTCGAGTTGCGTGCGCAGGATGCCCCGCGGGGCCGGGCTGACGCGGCGGCCGTCGTCCCAGCCGAGATCGGCCATCACCAGCGCGGTGCCCGGCAGCCACGGCAGTAGCCGCAGAGTGTTGAAATCCGGCGTCATCACCATGTCGCCGTAGCCGGCTTCCCAGCTGGACATGGCGTACCCGTCGACGGTGTTCATGTCGACGTCGACGGCCAGCAGGTAGTTACAGCATTCGGCGCCGTGCGCTGCGGTGTCCTCGACGAACAGCCGCGCGCTGACGCGCTTGCCGGTGAGCCGGCCCTGCATATCGGTGAACGCGACGATGACGGTGTCGATGTCGCCTTTGGCGACCAACTTCTCCAGCTCGTGCAGCGTCAGCATCGAGTTCCCTTTCGTCCTCCGCGAGATGCCGTGCAGTCAACCATTGGAGCTACATTTACGCACCTCGCAGCAGATTCCCAGTTATCCCAAAGGTAGGACACCAGACCAATAGCACTCTATTCTGCCTCTAGGACCGGGGGCGGCGAAAAGGAGGACACCGTGCCGGAAGGTCACGAACTGCTCGACGACGACGAGAGGCACCTCGCGAGTCTGGGGTACACCCAGGAGCTGAACCGCTCCTGGTCCGGCTTTAGCAACTTCGCCATCTCGTTCTCGATCATCTCGATACTGGCAGGCTGCTTCACATCGTTCGGCCTGGGCTGGAACAACGGTGGCCCCGCGGCAATCGCCTGGGGCTGGCCCATCGTGTCGATTTTTATCCTGATCATCGGCCTCTGCATGTCCGAGCTCGTCTCGGCATACCCTACATCCGGCGGAATCTATTGGTGGGCAGCCAAACTCGGCGGGCCCAAGGCGGGGTTCTACACCGGCTGGCTGAACCTGATCGGACTGATCGCCATCCTGGCCTCCGTTGCCTACGGCTGCGCCACGTTCCTGGACCTCACCCTTGGCACGTTCAGCAAGACATGGCTCGACGGCTACAGCCTCACCAGGACATTCGTGTTATTCGTGCTGATCCTGGCCATCTCGGCAGTGATCAACATCTTCTCGTCGCACCTGCTGGCCGTCATCAACAACATCTCGGTGTGGTGGCACGTCGCAGGCGCGGCGGCCGTGATCCTGATCCTCTTTCTGCTGCCTGAACAACACGCGAGCTTCGGCGACGTGTTCGCCAAGACGATCAACAACAGCGGCATGTTCGGCGGCGAGATGTCGGGAATCGGCGTACTGCTGTTCGTGCTGCCCATCTCGGCGATCCTCACGCAGTACACGATCACCGGCTACGACGCGTCGGCACACCTGTCGGAGGAAACCAAGAGCGCGGCCGACGGTGCGGCCAAAGGCATCTGGCGGTCCATCTTCTACTCCGCGATCGGCGGCTGGATCCTGCTGCTGAGCTTCCTGTTCGCCGTCAACGACTCAGACGCGGTGTCGGCAGGCGGCGGCGCGGTGGTGGGGATCTTCAATCAGGCGCTCGATTCGCGGTGGGTCGCGATCATCCTGCTGATCTCGACGTGTGGTCAGTTCTTCTGCACGACGGCCTGCCAGACCAGCTCGTCTCGCATGCTCTTCGCGTTCAGCCGAGACCGCGCGGTGCCGGGCCATCAGCTCTGGTCGAAGGTGAGCAGAAACAAGATCCCGGCCAATGGCGTCATCGTCACGGCGATCCTCGCTGCGGTCATCACCCTGCCCGCGCTCGTCGAGGTCGACATCAACGGCGCTCCCGTTCCGATCGCGTTCTTCGCGGTGGTGTCGATCGGCGTCGTCGGCCTCTATCTCTGCTTCGCGGTGCCGATCTATCTGCGGTGGCGCATGGGCGACGACTTCCAGGTGGGCAAGTGGAACCTACGCGGTCATCACAAGTGGATGGCGCCCGTCGCGGTGATCGAAATCGCCATCACCTCGATCATCGCGATGTTCCCGACATCCTCGGGCGGAGTGTTCTGGGGAGACTCCTTCGAGTGGAAGTACGTCAATTACACACCGATCCTGGTAGGCGGCGTGCTGATCCTGCTCTTCATCTATTGGCACGTGTCGGTGAAGAACTGGTTCACCGGCCCGATCAAACAGGTCGACGCCACCGGCGAGACCGTCGAACCGGCCGTCTAGACGCAGTCACCGCAAACCACTTCCTCGGGCCGGCTCGACCGGCCCCCGCGCCCCTCGTGTCCTCGCGGCCGAGGGGCGCGGTCTAGCGCACCGGAGATTGTGACTCACATCTAGGACACGGGGTTGGGGTCGGACAGTGTGTGGAGCTGCTGGCGAGGTTCGCTTCGATGGGCGAGTGCCAGACGCTGCGGCTGTCGCGGCAACGGCAAAAGCGATGACACCGAGGGGGCTTGATGGCGCCGGAGTGTGGACCCAGGGCAGAGTGGTCTCGGCCATCGCCGCCTCAAGATCATCGACCTGTCGGAGGCAGGCGCTCAGCCGATGGTCGACTCCGATCTCGGGTTGGCCATCGCGTGGAACGGCTGCATCGACAACTACAGGCAGCTCCGCGAAGAACGTCGCAGGCCCGGCTACCGGTTCTTCTCGACCAGCGACACCGAGGTGCTACTCAAGGGCTACCACCACTGGGGCCGACGGGTTTGTCGAGCACCTCAAGGGCATGTTCGCCTTCGCGATCGTCGAGCGGGACAGCGGACGGGTGGTGCTGGGACATGACCGCCTCGGCATCAAACCGCTCTACCTCACCGGGGACGCGGACCGCATCCGCTTCGCGTCGTCGCTGCCGGCACTACTGGGCCGCGGCGGCCAGTGTCGACGGCTCGTTGGACGCCTACCGCAGCGCATTCTTCGATCGCAACCCCACCGCGGTACATGCGCGTTGGCCGGTGGCGATCCGAGCAGCAGGGCCGTCGGCGGTGATCGACCGACCCAAAGATTACTTTCCCGTACCGGCGTTGACGCACCTGGAAGGGCCGTACCTGGACATGGTCCGCGACGCACTCTATGCGCCGGTCGCCAAGGAACGCGGCCTGTTCAACCCCGAAGCAGTCGACACACTGCTGGCGGATCCGAACGGTCGCCCGACCCCGCTGCGCGGCACTGAGTTTTGGCAGATCGCGCTGCTAGAGCTGTGGCCGCAAAACCACAACATCACGGGCGCAGCCGCATGACCGCCCAGGAAAGCACTCTGGATCCGGGTGCCAGTCATCCCGAGGCCATCACACTGGGCCTGCACGCCGCCTCTCCCCAGCCCATGGTCGACGCGATGAACGATGATGTAGTACTCGAACTCGGTTGGGGCCGATTGATTTTCGGCCAGACATTCGCCGACCCGGCCGAACTCGCCGCAATACTGCGCCGGGAGGGACCAGGGCGGCGCGACATCTGCATCTACGCGCGCGAATCGCACGTCCTGGTGGCGTTGGCACCAAGCGAACTGTTCATCGACCCAAGCCACACCTACCGGCTGCGGTTCGCCGAGGGCGACGTTCCTGCGGCGGCGCCGGTCGGCTTCTCCATCCGACCGCTGGAGAACCGCGGCGAAGCCGACGACATGAACCGGGTGTACGTCAGCTGCGGCATGGTGACCGCACCGGTCGAGACGATCTGGGACAACCACACCGAGTCCCCCGTGGTGAGCTACCTGGTGGCCGTCCGCGACGAGGACCAGGCCATCGTCGGCACGGTCACAGGCGTCGACCACGAGCAGTTGTTCAACGACCCCGAGCACGGCTCCAGCCTGTGGTCATTGGCGGTCGACCCGACTGCGAGCCTGCCCGGCATCGGCGCGTCGCTGACCAACGCACTCGCCGCGACTTACGCCAGAACAGCATCCCGAGGTACTCATCGAACAGCGGGCCGAAGGCGACGATCTACGCCTGCTGGTCATCGACGGCAAGGTGGTGGCCGCCGCGCTGCGAATGCCCGCCGAGGTGATCGGCACCGGCAAGCACACGGTGCGCGAGCTGATCGACACGCAGAGCCGGCGCCGCGCGGCGGCGACCGGGGGCGAATCCAAGATCCCCATCGACGAGGTGACCGAAGGCACGGTGAGAGACGGGGGAGCGACGTTCGACGATGTGCTGCCCGAGGGGCAGCGGTTGCGGGTACGCCGCACCGCGAACCTGCATCAGGGCGGCACCATCCACGACGTCACGGCGAAGGTCAACCCCGAGCTGTGCCGTGTGGCCGTCACCGCCGCGGACGCCATCGGCATCCCCGTGACCGGAATCGACCTGCTGGTTCCCGACGTCACCTGCGAGGAGTACGTGTTCGTCGAGGCCAACGAGCGCCCCGGACTGGCCAACCACGAACCACAACCCACTGCGTCGGCGTTCGTCGATTTCCTGTTTCCCGGGCAACCGGGACTGCCTGCGGCCTGGACGCCGAACGGGGCGAGCGAAGCGACCTCACCTAGCTAGCCCAGGAGCGCACGCACATCCGATGCGGTGATGCCCGACCCGAACATGGCTCCGTCGTCCACGACGGCAGAGAACAATTTGCGCTTCCGATCCTGCAACGCGACTACTTTTTCCTCGATGGTGCCCTGCGATACCAGTCGGTAGACCGTGACGGGCCTTCGCTGACCGATTCGGTGTGCCCGATCCACGGCCTGCGCCTCGGCTGCCGGGCTCCACCACGGGTCGGTGACGAAGCAGTAGTCGGCTTCGGTGAGATTGAGTCCGAAACCACCGGCCTTGAGGCTGATCAGGAAAACCTGGTTGACGCCCGTACGAAACATTCGGACCGCCGCCTCGCGCTGGCGGGCACTCGATGATCCATCGAGGTAGCTGTAGCTGATCCCAACGGCGTCCAAGTGGGTTCGCAGAATGCTCAAGAAACTGGTGAACTGGCTGAAAACCAATGCACTGTGCCCTTCGGCCACCAACGCGGGTAGTTGCTCGACCAGGAATTCGACCTTCGCCGATCCGGCATCGGCATTCGTCTCATCAATCATGCCCGGATGTAGGCTGAGCTGTCGCAGCAGGGTCAGCGAACGAAACACTTGAAACCGGTTCTTCTCCCAGTCCCCGAGTAAACCAAGCACTTTCTGGCGCTCACGGGCCATTCGGGTGTCGTAGAGTTTGCGGTGCTTGGCACTGAGGTCGATCGTCAGCACCTGTTCCTGCTTCGGTGGCAGGTCCGAGGCGACCTGCGACTTGGTGCGCCGCAGCATCATTGGCTTTATTCGACGGCGCAGCACCGCCAGGCGGTCGCTGTTGGCCCCCGATTCGATCGGCTTGCGGAAGTACTCGTTGAACGCCTTGGGTGACGGGAACAGTCCCGGCGCCGTGATCGACAGCAAGGACCACAGTTCCATCAGATTGTTCTCCATCGGCGTGCCGGTGATGGCGAGCTTGAAGCCGGCGTCGAGGCGGCGCGCGCATTGGTGCGTCTTGCTGTTGTGGTTCTTCACGAACTGGGCCTCATCGAGAATCATTCCCGCCCAATCGATCCCGGCATAAGCCTCGAAATCGATGCGGAGTAGGGCGTATGACGTGATGACAATATCGGCAGTCGCCGCCTGGTCCGCCAGTGTCAGGCCCGAACGGCCTTCGGTGCTGCTGATCGCCACCGCCGTGAGATCGGGCGCGAATTTGGCGCATTCGGCGGCCCAGTTGGTGACAACGCTGGTGGGCGCGACCACCAGGAATCGGTGGGGTCCCTCGTCGGCGATGATACGAGCGATGAGAGCGATGGTTTGCACCGTCTTACCCAACCCCATGTCGTCCGCGAGCACACCACCAAGGCCGTTGTGCCACAAAAACCATAGCCAGTTCAAGCCGTCGCGCTGGTAGTCGCGCAGCGTGACATCCAACCCGTCTGGCACCTCGACCGGCTCAGGCGGTCGGGCCGTGGTGAGCCGCGCGAGACTCTGCCGCCACCTGCCCAGCTGTTGATCGACAACCCCGAGGGTTAGCAACTCCTCCCACAACGTGGCGTTGTACGAGCCTGCATTCACCCTGTCGCCATCGATCTCGCCGAGTGCTCGCGCCTCGTCCAACAGTTCCCGGAGCCGCAGGAGTTCAGGGGTGTCGAGGCGAAAGTACACACCGTCTGGAAGCAGCATATGCGTTGCACCCGAAGCCAACTCGGTGATCACCGACGCGACGGGCACCTGATGCCCCTCCACCTGCACAGTGATGTCGAGGTCGAACCAATCGTTGCGGGCCGGTGCCCTGTCGCCGCTGCCGAACGCCACCTGCGGTTCGGTGCTCGCGGCGCGGAAATTGGGCATCCTTTCGCTGACCTCAACCGTGAACGCGTCGCGGCAGTCCAGCCCGGGCAGCACCTCGGTACACAACACCGCAACCTCGGCCAGGGTGAGGTCGACCGCGGAACGCAGGGTCGCTGGCGAAGCGGCCGCTGCGGCGCCGGAGGCGTCGATGGCTTCGTCGATCGCCCGCTGTTCTGCCAGCACCGTCGCGTCCAACCGCCGGGCCATCAACCGCTGCAGATGCGCGGCCGCCTGCCGCTTCCAGGTACCTGATGCCGACGCGACGGTTCGTAGAGCGGGAAGAACGTGTTCCCAGGCCAGATGCTCGGCGTCGGCGTCTCGGAACCCGGTCTGCTGTGGCGGTGAATCAGGGTCGAAATCGTGGTGGGCGTCGTTGACTTCGTAGCGTGTACTCCAGAATGCGCGCGCCATCACATCGGTGAGTTCGATGATCAGGACGGGCGCCGGGCCGGTCACTTTCGGCGGTGCGAACAGGCCCTCTTCGATTACCAGCGGTGCGACGTCCGCGAGCCTCGGAAGGAGGTCCAGCACGAATTCGGGCACGGTCTCGGCCGGAATTCGAAGCTGCTCTCCGCGTGCGATGAGATCCAGCGCGGTAGGCCCGGGCGTCGGATCGAACCGACCGAGCCGCAACGTGCCGTCGGCCACCACGTACATCCCGCTTGGCGCGGGTGAGCCGATCAGACCCACCTCGCGTGGATCGCATTCCTCGCCGTCGACAGACAGCACCACGGACATAACGGCGCCGCCGGAATCGTCAGAGGCGAAATCGAGCCTCAACTGCGGACTCTTGACGAAGTCGACGGCCACTAGACCGCTGGCCTTGTCGGCCACTGTGGTCACGCCCGCATCCACCGCAGCGTCCAACAATGGCCAGAATGCAGGACGGGCTGTTGCGATCGGCGCGGCTGCCCCATTGACGATCGGCGCGGACCGCTGCAATTCATTCCCAAGGGCGCGGACTGCTAGATACTGACGACGATCGAATCCGTGCGCGTCTGTATCGTACAGCAACCTACTCCAGCCCAGACCCGTCTTTATCCAGGTACCCCGCTTGCCGAGGGTCACAGGGCGCACAGCAACCGAAGCAACCGCACGGTAGCGCGTCGGCGCAGCGATCGAGAACTCCAAACCGACCGGGGAGCCGCCACCCGAATCTGGCGTTCCCATCTCCTCCAGGACCTTGCTCAGCACCGTGCGCCAACGGTCGGGAGGCTCAACCCGTGGACCGCTGACCGCGGCCGTCAGTAAGAGGGCCGCCGCGTGCTTGCAGTAGACGCCTACCGGACAGGTGCAGTCGGTCCAGATGAGTTCCATTTCGTCGTCTATCAGCTCGAAGTCAGCCGTGACGCTGTACACACGGCCGCCGGAACCCGAACAGGTCCCGGTGAGCGTAAGCCCATCACGGCTCCACGCCGTGGTGACCACACGACCTTGGTCGGCATAGTGCGCGCCGCGAGCGAGCGTCGAGTGCTCGAAGTCGGCGTCAAGAGCATTATGGTCGAAGAACCAACCTGGTGAAGGGGCCATGTGCTGAGGATAAGGCCCTTCACCGACAGCGATCGTGATCCACGGATGGCGTTTCGCCCGACGGGCCTACCAGGTGCTGGTGCGCAGCACGATCTCGGCGGCCAACTGCGCGGTGGACTCCTGGGCATTGCGCCTGCCGAGCAATTCAACCTGACGGTAGTCGCCGTAGACGTACCGCTGACTGGCCCGTGCGATCGCCACCGCTGCGGGTGTGCTGACCAGCGCCGTGGTGTTCAGTTCGACCGGCGGGCAGTGTTCGTCGCGGACGACCCCGCCGAGGTCGGCAACTCGGGGATGACCGCGGTCGACCACCACCAGGCCGGTGAATCTGTCCAGGCGGGTGGCGGCCAGCTCCCAGGCGAGTTCGCCGCCCACGCGGTCGCCGACCAGCAACCCCCAGCGAACCTGCAGCGAATCAAGGATCCCGATCACCGCTTTGGCGGTGAGGCGTCGGTCGGCTCCGATGACGATGGTACGCAGCGAGGCGGTGTGCAGCCGCGAACAGATCGCGTCGTAAGCGTTGGGCGAGTGTTGTGCGGCGCTCAGCACGACGACAACCGCTCCTTTCTCCGGTCCTGCCACGCTTACGGGCACGCCGAAGCCGTCGACGGTCACCATGGTCGAGAACATTTCCGCACGTTACAGCTTGATGCGGTTACGGCGGGCCATTTTTCGCCGACACTCAGGCTGTCCTCAGCCTTTCGGCTTGTAAGGCGATCACGTCGGTGAACGTCTGCGGCAACGAAGCCTTCACCGGCACTTCCGAATTGGGCACGTCGTTGGCTATGCCGAACACTGCCAGCCGGCCGACATTCTGGAAAGCGATGTAGACACTACTCTGCGCGCCACTCAGTTCCATTGTTTGCTGGTAAACGAGAGCACTGCCGTCCGGATAGGCCAGCTGCGTGGTGGTGATGGGGATGCCTTCAGAGCTCGCGTCGAACAGCGCTTCGAAGCGTTCACAGCGCTGCGCTGTCTGCTCGAGCTTGGCGAGGTCCAGCGTCCACGACAGCACGGTGATGTTGAGCTCGGCCCCGTCGTACTCGACGTTGTACTTGACGGCGCTGCCTGGACCACGCTCGGCAGACTCGGCGATGACGTCGGTGAGACCGTTCGAGCAACCTTCCGGCCGCGACAGCATCGGCGACGCGCCGCCCGCGTTGTCGGGCTGCCCGGACTGTTCGGCGAGGCGCTCGTATCGGACTCCGGCCGGAAAATCGGCCTGCGTCAACACCACCTGGTCCAGGATCGCGCCGGGCCACGTCGCGGTTCCGGGCACCGCGGTCGAGCAACCCGCGAGGACGGTAACCGATAACGCCAACCACGCGGCGGTGAGACGGCTCATACCAGCGTCAGGATCTCGGCGCCCGAGTCGGTGACCACCAGCGTGTGCTCGAACTGCGCGGTCCACATCTTGTCCACGGTCGCCACCGTCCAGCCGTCGTCCCATATCTCGTAGTCCAGCGAGCCAAGATTGATCATCGGCTCGACGGTGAACGTCATGCCCGGTTCCAGGACGGTCTCGACCGACGGCTGGTCGTAGTGCAACACCACCAGACCGTTGTGGAACGTGGTGCCGATGCCATGACCGGTGAAATCGCGAACGACGTTGTAGCCGAACCGATTCGCGTATGATTCGATCACCCGGCCGACCACCGACAGTGCCCGCCCGGGCTTGACCGCCTTGATGGCGCGCATCGTCGCCTCGCGGGTGCGCTCGACCAGCAGGGCATGTTCTTCGGAGACGTCGCCCGCGAGGAATGTGGCGTTGGTGTCACCGTGCACCCCCTCGAGGTAGGCGGTGACGTCGATGTTGACGATGTCGCCGTCGGAGATCACCGTCGAATCCGGGATGCCGTGGCAGATGATCTCGTTCAGGGACGTACAGCACGACTTCGGGAAACCCTTGTATCCCAATGTCGACGGGTAGGCGCCGTGGTCGACCATGAAGTCGTGGGCGATCCGGTCCACTTGATCGGTGGTGACGCCGGGGGCGACTGCCTTACCCGCTTCGGCCAGTGCGCCGGCCGCGATGCGGCCGGCCACCCGCATCTTCTCGATCACCTCGGGCGTCTGTACCCACGGTTCGGTGCCCTCCTGGACAGTAGACTTCCAGGCGTATTCGGGGCGCGGGATCGATTTCGGGACCGGGAGCGTCGGCGAGATGTTGCGGGGCCGCAGGGCAGAACGCACAGGCATCACCCCAGGGTAGCGGGCCGGACGGCAGGAGCGTACCCAAGGTGAACGGCACTATTCTGGGGCGAGAACCTTGCTACCGATGTCTCACGATCGCTAGCCCTTGTCGCGACGCAGCCGCCACCCTCGGCGGGGTCCGCGGATCTCCACCGAGCCGCACACCACCTTGCCGGTGAAGATCACGTGCGGGTTGCCCTCTGCCGGAGCATCTTTGCGATGATCGTGCGCGCTACCGACGACCACCTCGACATCGTCGATGGAGGCACTGGCGCCCTCGGGGAGGGTGACGTCCACGCCGCCGAACTTCATGTCGAGCTCCACGACGACGATCGGACCCGCGAACTTGGCCCTGGTGAGATCGAGGTCCACCGAGCCCATCCGCCGCACCAGCGCCAGCCGAGTGGGCACGATCCATTCCCCGTGACGCTTCAGCGAGCCCAGCACTCCGCGCAACTCGACGCGGTCCGCGGCAGAGGTCACGATGGCGCCAGGACCGGGCAGGTCGTTGACCAGGATGTCGAGCTCGGCACGCATCCGCGCCAGAGACACCTGCGCGGAACGTTCCTCGAACTCACCGATGTCGATGAGTCCTAGTGCGACGGCGTTGTGCAGCCGGCGCAGAGTCCCATTGCGGTCGGCGTCCGACACACGCATCTCCGCGACGAAACCATCGGATGATCGGTTCATACTGCTCACCAACGTACCGCCAGCACGCGCTGTCAGGCCAGGTAGTCGGGGCCGAGCTCGTCGAGCATCATTTTGGTAACCCGCACGGCCCACTCTGAGCTGCCACCCCCGACGACGAGTGTCGCGAAGGCCAGGTCGCCGCGGTAGCCGGCGAACCACGAGTGCGATCCGCCGTTGAACTCGGCCTCGCCGGTCTTCCCATAGACCAGTCCCGAGTCGGCGATGTCCTCGGCAGTGCCGTTGGTGACCACCAGGCGCATCATCGGCCGCAGCCCGTCGATCATCGCTTGGGTAATCGGCGTGAAATCGCCGGTGATCTCCGTCGAATGCCCCAGAATGAGCTGGGGCACAGGGGTTTTGCCTGCCGCAACGGTCGCCGCCGCCAGCGCCATCCCGAACGGGGAAACCAGCACTTTGCCCTGACCGAAGCCGTCCTCGGTGCGTTCGGCCAAATCGACCGTCGGCGGAACCGAACCGCTGACCGTCGGCATCCCGTCGACGTTGTAGTCAGGACCGATGCCGTACTGGGCGGCGGCCACCGTCAGGCCGGTCGGCGGCATCTCTGCGGCGAGCTGGGCGAATGTGGTGTTGCATGAGCTGGCGAAGGCGCGCGACATCGGGACGACCCCGAGATCGAACCCGCCGTAGTTCGGAACGGTGCGGTGCCCGATATCGGCGGTGCCGGGACACGCGAGCAGGGTATTGGGCGTGGCCATCTCGCGGTCGATGGCTGCACCTGCGGTGACGATCTTGAACGTCGAGCCCGGCGGATACAGACCGGTGGTCGCGACGGGCCCGTCGGCATCGGCGGCCGCATTCTGCGCGACGGCCAGGATCTCGCCGGTGGACGGCTTGAGCACGACGATCATGGCCTTGAGGCCCTGAGTGCCGACCGCGTTCTGCGCCGCGTTCTGCACCGCCCGATCCAGGCTGATCGTCACCGACGGAGACGGCTCGCCGGGCGCCTCGGTGAGGATGTCGACATCGGCGCCGTTCTGGTTGACCGACACCACTCGCCAGCCTGCCTGACCGTCGAGTTCGTCGATGACGGCTTTTCTGATCTCACTGACGATTGTGGGCGCGAAGGTGTCATCGGTGGGCAACAGATCCGCTTGTGGGCTGACGGCGACACCCGGCAATCCGTCGAGCGCGGTGCTCACCCGGTCATGGGCGTCCTTGCGCAGCGTGATGATGCTCAGCGGCGTGGTCGACGAGCTCGCTTCCTCGGCAAGGCGCTGCGCATCGAGGGCGTCGTCGAACTCGCGCAGGGTCGCGGCCAACGTGCGCGCCGTCGGCATCAGCTGCGTGCCTGCCGCGGCTGCGTCGAGTGTGTAGTGGTAGATGGTGGCGGGAACCAGCACGTCGGTGCCGCCGAGTTCGTTGACCGACGCCCGCGGCGGCGGGTCCGCGCGCAGCTCGAGGGTCTGGTTGTCCCCGAGCTTCGGGTGGATGCCGGTGGCGGCCCATCGGACTGCCCAGCCGCGTTCGTCGCGCACCATGTTCAGCTCGCCGTCATAGGTCCAGGTGCGATTCTTCGGCAGGTGCCAGATGTATCGGTAGGCGACGGTGCCGGTGTCCTCGGTGTAGCGCGAACTCAGCACATGCGCTTCGAGGCTGGTGGCCTGCAGGCCGGCCCAGGCGGCGTCCATCGACGGCTTGGCGTCCTGCGGTCGGTCGGTCAGGTTGGCGGCTGCGGTGGTGTCGCCGCTGGCGAGAGCGGCCAGAAAGCGCTCGGCGGCAGGGCCGGGGCCTTGGAGTTTGGGCGTGCAACCGGTGAGTGCCGCGCAGACCACGACCATCACCGCCACCGCCAACCCTGTGACGCGTGATACCAGTGATGTAGAAGTAGCCATCGTGGCTGATGTTAAGACTATGACGGTTGATAACGACTTAGGCACACCGAATGGGAGGCCGACTGTTCGAACTGCGCAGGTACGACGGAATCGTCGACGGCTGACTAGTCCAGCAGAACGGTGGCGAAGGTCCCCACCTGCCGGAAACCGATCCGCGTGTAGGCAGCGCGGGCGACGGAGTTGTAGCTGTTGACGTACAGGCTGGCGATGCGGCCGGTGTCGAGCACTGCCGCCGCCAGGGTGGCGGTGCCCGCAGTTCCCAATCCGCAACCCCGACGGTCGGGATGCACCCAGACCCCCTGAATCTGTCCCACGGCGGGAGACTGCGAACCCACCTCGGCCTTGAATACCACTTCGCCTCGCTCGAACCGGGCGAACGCACGGCCGGCCGCGATCAGACCTGCGACCCGCCGCCGATAGCCGCGTCCGCCGTCGCCCAGCCTCGGGTCGATCCCGACCTCACCGATGAACATGTCGACGGCGGCCACCAGGTAGGCGTCCAACTCGTCGACCCGCACTCGCCGGACCTCGGGATCCAGCGGACTCTCGGGCGCCGACGTCAACGCCATCAGCGGCTGCTGTTCGCGCACGTCACGTGCCGGACCCCAGGACTGTTCGAGGCGTTTCCACATCGGCAGCACCAGCTCGGCGCGGCCGACCAGCGAAGAACACCGCCGCACGGTGCTGGTCGCCTTATCGGCGAAGATCGCCATATCGCTCGCGGAACCGCGCAACGGGATCAGATTGGCGCCCGCGTAACACAGCGACTCCTGCGCACCGCGACGGGTCCACAACTCACCCCCGATAGCACCGGGCGCGATACCACTGTCAGCAACCCTCGCCGCCACCATGCATGAGCCCACCGGATCGGCATCCAGGACGCGTGCGACCGCGGCAGCGTCGCGCACCAGGGAAACCCGCCGATCGTCGACCAGACGATACAGTGGAGGAGCCGACATATGGGCACTTTCTGCGGGCGCAGCCTAACGGCCCACCGACTGTGAGCCAGCTCCTAGCTTACGGTCACGACCGGTGAACCGCTGGCGGTTGGGTTGTCGTGCGCGTCCCCCATCTCATCGGCGATCCGCATCGCCTCTTCGATCAACGTCTCCACGATCTGGGACTCGGGCACCGTCTTGATGACCTCGCCCTTGACGAAGATCTGTCCCTTGCCGTTGCCGGACGCGACGCCGAGGTCCGCCTCGCGCGCCTCGCCCGGTCCGTTGACCACGCAGCCCATCACAGCCACGCGCAACGGGATGTCGAGGCCGTCCAGGCCTGCGCTCACCGCGTTGGCCAGGGTGTAGACGTCTACCTGGGCGCGCCCGCACGAGGGGCACGACACGATCTCCAGACCGCGGGGGCGCAGGTTCAGCGACTCCAGGATCTGGTTGCCCACCTTGATCTCCTCGATCGGCGGGGCCGACAGCGACACCCGGATGGTGTCGCCGATGCCCTTGGACAGCAAAGCGCCGAACGCGACGGCCGACTTGATGGTGCCCTGGAACGCCGGACCCGCCTCGGTGACACCGAGGTGCAGTGGGTAATTGCACTGGGCGGCCAGTTGCTCGTAGGCGGCGACCATGATGACGGGATCGTTGTGCTTGACGCTGATCTTGATATCGCCGAAGCCGTGATCCTCGAACAGCGACGCCTCCCACAGCGCCGACTCGACGAGCGCCTCGGGGGTGGCCTTGCCGTACTTCTTCATCAACCGTGGATCCAGCGATCCGGCGTTGACGCCGATCCGGATGGGGATGCCGGCCGCCCCGGCGGCCTTGGCCACTTCCTTCACCCGGCCGTCGAATTCTTTGATGTTGCCGGGGTTGACGCGGACCGCGGCGCAACCGGCGTCGATGGCGGCGAAGATGTACTTCGGCTGGAAGTGGATGTCGGCGATCACCGGGATGTTCGCCTTCTTGGCGATCGCGGACAGTGCGTCGGCGTCCTCCTGACGCGGGCAGGCCACGCGGACGATGTCGCAGCCTGAGGCCGTCAGCTCGGCGATCTGCTGCAGTGTCGCGTTGACGTCGTGCGTCTTGGTGGTGCACATAGACTGCACCGCCACCGGGTGATCGCTACCGACACCCACGTCACCGACCATCAATTGGCGCGTCTTGCGCCGGGGCGCCAGTGTCGGCGGTGGTGCCGCCGGCATCCCCAATCCCACGTCCACAAGCGTGCCTTTCTCAACTATCGACAATCGAGCTACTGCCAGATGCTGACCGGGTTGACGATGTCCGCGGTCACGGTCAGCAGCATGTATCCGCCCACCACTATCAAGACTACGTACGTCGCGGGCATCAGCTTGAGGTAGTTGACCGGCCCCGCGGCGGCCAGCCCGCGAACGCTACGGAACATATTGCGGAGCTTCTCGTAAACAGCTACCGCGATGTGACCGCCGTCGAACGGCAGCAGCGGCACCAGGTTGACGATCCCGAGCACGAAGTTCAGCTGGGCCAGGAAGAACCAGAACGCGATCCACAGGTTGGCTTCGACGGTCTCGCCGCCGATCCGCGCCGCACCCACGACGCTGATCGGGGTCTCCGGGTCGCGCTCACCGCCGCCGATCGACTGCACCAAGGCACCGACCTTCGTGGGGATCTTCGCCAGCGACTGGACCAGCACCACACCCAGGTCACCGGTGTAGGCGATCGAGGCGGGCACCGCGTCCACCGCGTTGTACTGGATCGGCGGGAACTCGGCCCTGCTGACGCCGATGGCGCCCACCGTGGATGCCGCGGCGGCGGCGTCGGTGAACCGCTCCGTCTGCGTGACGTCCACCGTGGTGGTGAACTGCCTGCCGTCGCGTTCGACGACGAACTCCGTCGGCCCGTCGAGAGGGCGCACCGCGTCGACCATCTCGGCGAACGTGGCCACGTCGGTGTCACCGACCGTGAGGACCACGTCGCCCGGCTCGATGCCCGCCAAAGCAGCGGGATAGGCACCACTGCACTCGCCCTGTTCGCCGGGCGCGATCTCCGGTGTGATGCAGACGGTTTCGCCGACGACGGCGGTGGTGGGTGCGGTGATCTGCGGCAGGCCGAAGACGATCGCGACGATGTAGATCAGCACCAGCCCGAGGACGAAGTTCATCCCGGGGCCTGCGAAGAGCACCGCGACGCGCTTCCACGTCTTCTGCTTGTACATCGCGTAGGGCTCTTCGTCGGGTTTCAGTTCCTCCACCGACGTCATCCCCGCGATATCGCAGAAGCCGCCGAGCGGGATCGCCTTGACGCCGTACTCGGTCTCGCCCAGCTTGTTGGACCGGTAAGTGGACCACACCGTGGGCCCGAACCCGACGAAGTAGCGACGCACCTTCATCCCGGTGGCGCGGGCCACCCACATGTGGCCGCACTCGTGCAGCGCCACTGACACCAGAATCGCGACAGCGAAGGCGAAGACGCCGATTGCGTACATCATCGAATGGGTGAGACCTCCTGTGCGACTGCCTGGCGGGCTTTCTCCTTGGCCCAGCTCTGCGCGTCAAGTACGTCGTCCACGGTAGCTGGTTCGGCGGCCCACTGGTCGCCGGCGGCCAGGACGTCGGCGACCGTGGCCACGATCGCGGGAAACGGAATGCGCCCGGCGAGGAACGCCGCAGCGGCTTCTTCGTTGGCCGCGTTGTAGACCGCGGTCATGCAACCGCCGGCGCTCCCTGCGTGGCGGGCGAGGTCGACCGCCGGGAACACCTGGGCGTCCAACGGCTCGAAATGCCAGGTCGACGCGGTGGTGAAGTCGCACGATGCCGCGACACCGGGAACCCGGGAAGGCCACCCGAGGGCGAGACCGATCGGCAGCTTCATGTCTGGCGGGCTGGCCTGGGCGATGGTCGAGCCGTCGGCGAAGGTCACCATCGAGTGCACGATCGATTCGGGATGCACGACTACGTCGATCCGGTCGTACGGAATGCCGAACAGCAGGTTCGTCTCGATGAGTTCGAGCCCCTTGTTCACCAAGGAAGCGCTGTTCAGCGTGTTCATCGGCCCCATCGACCAGGTGGGATGGACGCCTGCCTGCTCGGGCGTGACGTGCGCGAGGTCTGCGGCATTCCAGCCGCGGAACGGCCCACCCGAGGCCGTCAGGACCAATCGAGCCACTTCGTCCGCGGTGCCGCCACGCAGGCACTGCGCCAGCGCGGAATGTTCGGAGTCGACGGGCACGATCTGGCCCGGTGCGGCGGCCTTGAGTACCAGCGGACCGCCTGCGACCAGCGACTCCTTGTTGGCCAGCGCCAGCCGGGCGCCACTGCGCAGCGCCGCCAGCGTGGGACGCAGGCCGAGTGCGCCCACCAGTGCGTTCAGTACGACGTCGGCGTCGGTGTCCTCGACGATCCTGGTGGCTGCGTCGGGTCCGCTGTGACGCACACCGCCGAGGCGCTGCGCCGCCGCTTCGTCGGCGATGGCGATGTTCGTCACACCGGTGGCGGCACGCTGCTGGGCCAGGATGTCGATGTTGCCGCCGCCAGCGGCCAGGCCGACGACCTCGAACCGGTCGGGATGGGCGGCGATGACCTCGAGCGCCTGCGTTCCGATCGAGCCGGTGCTGCCCAGCAGCAGCACCCGCTGTCTGCGCTGGGCTCGGTCGCCGACCACAACGGGCCATTCAGAGGTCACCGCAATATTGTGCCGCGGATTCCGCACGCGCAGCGCATGTGCACCGTTTCGCGTGCGTTCAACGTCAGGTCTTGCCGCCGTCCTGACCCGATATTCCCGGCTGCGCGTCACATCTTCGTAAGACTTCTCGACACATCCGGGCGCAGCGGAACTCCGAATGTGTCATGACGGCAACCGGCCGTCGTGGACAAAGGAGCTCGACGAGCATGAGAAGTAGTTACCGCACGACAGTGGCCGCCGCGGCGATTGCGGCCACCTCAGTACTCGGCCTCGCAGCCTGTGCGAACGACACCGCTGCCGCAGAGCCGGAATCGACCTCCAGCGCGGCGCCGACCAGTGCGATGGCACCCCCTCCGGCAGCTATGTCAAGCACCATGGCCGCCGAGCCCGCGGGCGGCCTGATCGGGTCCGGGTGTGCCGCCTACGCCGAGCAGGTGCCCGAAGGTCCCGGCTCGGTGGCGGGCATGGCACAGGACCCGGTGACGGTAGCGGCGTCGAACAACCCCGTGCTGACCACGCTGACCTCGGCGCTGTCCGGCCAGCTCAATCCCGACGTAAACCTGGTCGACACGTTGAACGCCGGAGAATTCACCGTGTTCGCCCCGACCGACGACGCATTCAGCAAGCTTGACGCTGCGACCGTGGAATCCCTCAAGACGGATTCTGAATTGCTCACCAGCATCCTCACCTACCACGTGGTCGAGGGCCAGGCCAGCCCGGCGCAGGTGGTTGGGGAACACACCACGCTGCAAGGCGGAATGGTCACCGTCACGGGTTCCGGTGACGGCCTCATGGTTAACAACGCCGGCCTGGTGTGCGGTGGCGTTTCGACCGCGAACGCACAGGTGTACATGATCGACACGGTGCTGATGCCGCCCGCGGCCTGATCACCACACCACCCCATCCGTAGTGCAGCCCGGTCCCCCCGCCGGGCTGCACTGCCATGTTTTGAGTTAAAGCTTTATCCAACAACATATTTCGAAGTCACCGACCAATCCGCGGTCCGTGCCGCGCCGAATACCTGGCATGGGCACCCTTATCCTGATCGGGTTCGTCGGTGGACTGATCACCGGTGTGTCCCCGTGCATCCTGCCCGTGCTGCCCGTCATCTTCTTCTCCGCAGCCGACACGGCGACGCGCCAACGGACTCCGTACTTCGTGATCACCGGGCTGGTCTGCAGTTTCAGCACGGTGACTCTCGCCGGCTCTGCACTGTTGACGCTGCTGCGGCTCCCACAAGACGCGTTGCGGTGGGTGGCGCTGGTCGCGCTGGTGGCCATCGGACTAGGACTGATCTTCCCGCGACTCGACGCGCTGCTGGAGCGCCCGTTCTCCCGGTTGCCCCAGCGGAATCTCACCGGTGGCCGAAGCGGTTTCGGTCTCGGCCTGGCGCTGGGGGTGTTGTACGTCCCCTGCGCTGGTCCGGTACTCGCTGCCATCGTGCTGGCCGGGGCCACCGGGCAGATCGGCACCGAGACAGTCGCATTGACGCTGGCGTTCACCGTGGGTGCTGCGCTGCCCCTGTTGTGCTTCGCTCTGGCGGGGCGGCGAATCACCGAGCGGGTGGCGGCGTTTCGGCGTCGGCAGCGCGGAATCCGGGTCGTCGCAGGCGTCGTAACGATTGCCCTGGCAGTGGGGCTGGTATTCAACCTTCCGGCGCTGGTGCAGCGCGCGGTCCCCGACTACACCAGCGCTCTGCAGCAAGAAGTCGGCGACGACGCCCACATCAGGGAGCAACTGAATCTCGGTGGACTTATCACCGAGCAGAACGCGCAGCTGTCCAACTGCTCCAACGGGGCACCGGAGTTGGAGACTTGTGGGCCCGCCCCCGACATCCGGGGTATCACCGCTTGGCTGAATACGCCCGAGGGCGCAGCGGTGGATCTGAAGTCGTTGCGCGGCAAGGTGGTTCTAGTCGATTTCTGGGCGTACTCGTGCATCAACTGCCAGCGCGCCATCCCGCACCTCGTGGACTGGTACGAGCGCTACCATGATGCTGGATTCGAGGTAATCGGCGTTCACACCCCGGAATATGCGTTCGAGCGCGTCGAGTCCAACGTCCGAAGTGGCACAGACCAACTGGGCATCACCTATCCGGTCGCCATGGACAACGGCTACTCGACATGGACGGATTACCGCAACCGCTACTGGCCGGCGAAGTATCTGATCGACGCTGACGGCACCGTGCGCCACATCAAGTTCGGCGAGGGCGATTACGCCGTCACAGAAGAACTGATCCGCGAGTTACTGGCCGCAGCCGATCCGACTGTCGAGCTACCGTCGCCGGTCGACGCATCGGACACCACGCCGCAGGCAGTGACGACGCCAGAGACGTACTTCTCGGTGGGCAAGATGGTCAACTTCGGTGGCACTCAGATCTACGACGAGGGCACCGCTACCTTCACGTACCCTGAGGATCTGGCTGCCGACAGCTTCGCACTGCGCGGCCCCTGGGCGCTGGACTATCAGGGCGTGACCGCCGTCGGCGACGACAGCGCGATCAAACTGAACTACTCGGCAGCGCAGGTGTACCTGGTGGTCGGTGGGACCGGCACAGTGAGCGTCACGAGGGACGGGATCACCACCGAGATTCCGATCGGTGGCCCGCCGACACTGCACCAAATCGTCGCCGACTCCCAGCCACGCAGCGCAACCCTCGAGGTCCGGTTGAGCCAAGGGCTGCAAGCATTCTCGTTCACCTACGGGTAGCTCACGACTGCAACCCGGCCTGGTCATCGGTACATCTCGAGTGCTAGAGCTACACGGTGCCCCTGGCGCCCGTCACGGCGGGAAGTGGTCCACCCAGTGCCTGGCTATATCCACCCGCCGGGCGATCCACACCTTGTCGTGCGACTGGACGTGATCGAGGAACCGCTCCAGGGCCACGATCCGCGCCGGCCGCCCCACCAGTCGGCAATGCAACCCGATGGACAGCATCTTGGGTGCACCCGCTACCCCCTCGGCGTAGAGCACGTCGAAGGCGTCCCGCAGATAGCTGAAGAACTCGTCGCTCGACGGAAATCCGCTGGCCGAGACGAACTTCATATCGTTGGTGTCCAGCGTGTACGGCACCACCAGGTGATTCGTGCCCGCGACGCGCGTCCAGTACGGCAGATCGTCGGCGTAGGAGTCCGAGTCGTAGAGGAAACCGCCGTGCTCGACCACCAGGCGGCGGGTCTGCGGTGAGTCGCGCCCGGTGTACCAGCCCAGCGGTGCCGCGCCGGTGAGTTTGGTCATCAGTTCCACCGCCTCGGCCAGGTGGGCGCGTTCGATCTCGGGCTCCACCAGCTGGTAACTCAGCCAGCGCAGCCCGTGGCAGGCGATCTCGTCGCCGCGCTCGGTGAACGCTGCCACCGCCTCGGGGTTACGGGCCAGTGCCACCGCGACGCCGAAGATCGTCAGAGGCAGGTCGTGCCGGTCGAAGAGCCGCAGGACCCGCCACAGACCCGCCCGCGAACCGTACTCGTACAGCGATTCCAGGCTCATGTGACGGTTCGGAAAGGACTGCGCCCCAACTACTTCCGATAAGAAAGTCTCCGAACCCGAATCGCCGTGCAGGACGTTGTTCTCGGCCCCCTCCTCGTAGTTGAGGACGAACTGCACTGCGATATTGGCTCCGCCCGGCCACAGCGGGTGCGGCGGCTTCGGCCCGTAGCCGATCATGTCGCGCGGATAGGCGTTCGCCGGGTCAAGGGGCATGACAGGCATTGTGGCAGCGTCCGGGGTTTCCGGTCGCGACGAAACGGGCAGCATTGGTGTCATGCCCACGGTGATGTGGTTCAGACGTGACCTGCGTCTTGCCGACCTTCCCGCGCTGTACGACGCCGCGGCAGGCGACGGTGACGTGCTGGCGTGCTATGTGCTCGATCCGCGTCTGCGGGCGTCCTCGGGTGCACGTCGGCTGACGTATCTGTACGACGCGCTGCGCGAACTTCGCGACCGTCTCGGTGGGCGCCTGCTGGTCACCCGCGGGAGGCCGGAGAAGCGGATTCCGGCGCTGTCGCAGGCGGTCGGGGCGTCGTCCGTGCACGTCTCGGGAGACTTCACCCCGTTCGGCAGGCGTCGTGACGAGCAGGTGCGCGAGGCGCTGGGTGATATCGAGCTCGTCGCGTCGGGATCGCCGTACCTGGTCTCCCCCGGCCGTCTCACCAAACCGGACGGCACCCCCTACAAGGTGTTCACGCCGTACTACAGGCAATGGCATGACCACGGTTGGCGGGCGCCGGCGAAAACCGGTCCGAAAACCGCCACGTGGATCGATCCGAAAGACGTATCGGGCGGGGTCGACATTCCCAGCGGCGACGCCGAGATCGATCTTCCGGCCGGGGAACGAGCCGCGACGGCCCAATGGCGTAGCTTCGTCGACGACGATCTCGCCGGGTACTCGACCGATCGCAACCGTCCCGACCTCGACGTGACCAGCCGGATGTCCGCCCACTTGAAGTTCGGCACCATCCATCCCCGCACGATGGCCGTCGACCTCGGAGGCAAGGCCGAGGGGCCGCAGGCATACCTGCGCGAGCTTGCCTTCCGCGATTTTTATGCGACGGTTCTGCACGAGTGGCCGCGCAGTGTGTGGTGGAACTACAACCAGTCGTTCGACGGCATGGAAGTCGACGAGGACCAGCACGCACAGGAGCTGTTCGGCGCCTGGAAGGCAGGCAAGACCGGGTTCCCGATCGTGGACGCCGGCATGCGGCAGCTGAGCCAATCCGGGTGGATGCACAACCGGGTACGCATGATCGTCGCGTCGTTCCTGGTCAAGGATTTGCATTTGCCGTGGCAGTGGGGTGCGCGGTGGTTCCTCGACCAACTGGTCGACGGCGACATGGCCAGCAACCAGCACGGCTGGCAATGGACTGCGGGCAGCGGGACCGATGCGGCACCATACTTCCGGGTGTTCAACCCCAGTACCCAAGGAGAGAAGTTCGACCCGGCCGGCACCTACATCAAGCGGTGGGTCAACGAGCTGTCCGACGTCGACGACGTGCACAAGCTGACGGCCGACACCCGGCCTGCGAAGTACCCCGGCCCCATCGTGGACCACAAGGCCGAACGGCAGGAGGCGCTGCGGCGGTACAACGCCGTCACCTGAACGCCGTCACCTGAACGCCGACCCGTGTGCCAGAATGTGCGCAGCGAAAAACGTGGGATGAGCAGCCCCACACCACCCGAACGGAGCAGCCGTGGTCAGCACCGAGGTTCAACGCCACACCGGAGTCGACCCCGAAGACGTGCCCTCGGCAGAGTGGGGCTGGAGCGGTGATTACCACCGTGTCTGGCACGTCGGCGGCATCCTGGTGGCGTTGTTCCTGCTGGCGATGACACATTGGGCTGGCTGGATCGGCATCCACGGCAACCATGTGGGCCGCACCGAGGACTGGTTCCTGCTCGTGTTCGCGGTCTCCGTGCTGTTCATCGTGGCCCGCGACTGGTGGCGCCGGCGCAAAGGCGTGGTCCGCTGACCTAGCCGCTGGCCGCCAACTGCCCACAGGCTGCGGCGATCTCGCGACCTCTGGTGTCGCGGACGGTGCACGACACGCCCTGCGCATGCACCCGTCGGACGAATTCCTTCTCTACCGGTTTGGGACTGGCGTCCCACTCACTGCCGGGCGTCGGGTTCAACGGGATCAGGTTGACGTGCACCAGCGGCCCCAGCGCAGCGTGCAGGCGCTTCCCGAGCAGGTCGGCGCGCCACGGCTGATCGTTGACGTCACGGATCAGCGCGTACTCGATGGACACCCGCCTGCCCGTGGACTGGGCGTAATAGCGCGCCGCGTCGAGCACCTCGGTGACACTCCACCGGGTGTTCACCGGCACCAGCGTGTCGCGCAGCGCGTCGTCGGGCGTGTGCAGTGACACCGCGAGTGTCACGCCGAGCCGCTCATCGGCCAGTTTGCGGATCGCGGGCGCCAGTCCGACCGTCGACACCGTCACCGATCGCGCCGAGATACCGAATCCGTTGGGTGCGGGCACGATGATGCGGCGCACCGCAGCAAGTACCCTGTTGTAGTTGGCAAGCGGTTCACCCATGCCCATGAAGACGATGTTGGACAGTCGCGTCTCGTGGTTCTCGCGGAGATCAGCGGCAGCCGACCGAACCTGCTCCAAGATCTCGGCTGTCGACAGGTTGCGTTTCAACCCGCCCTGGCCCGTTGCGCAGAAGGGGCACGCCATACCGCATCCCGCCTGCGACGAGATGCACACGGTGTTGCGCTCGGTATAGCGCATCACCACCGACTCGAAGGTGGTGCCATCGACCGCACGCCACAACGTCTTTCGCGTATCGCCTGCGTCGCATTCGATCTGGGTCGCGGGTGTGAGCAAGGTCGGGAACAACGCGTCGGCGACCTGTGCACGGATGGCTGCGGGCAGGTCGGTCATCTGCTGGGGGTCGGCGATGAGCCGACCGTAGTATTGATTGGCCAGCTGTTTGGCCCGAAATGCGGGCAATCTGAGCTCGGTCACCGCGGCGATGCGACCGGCCTCGTCGAGGTCGGCCAGGTGTCGCGGCGGCAACGCGCGCTTGGGTGCGTCGAAAACCAGGGGCAAGGCGGTGGGCATGATTACCGCCCAGTATCCCACCTGCAGCGCCCGCACCGATAACCGTTGGACCCCTCTGCGGGCTCGTCATCGCCGGGTTTGACGCGGACGGAAAGCTCCAGAAAGTCGAGGTCCAGCACGGTCCAGCGCTCTGCGTCAACATCGCTTGCCGCCCCGACCCACAGATCCTGCCATCGAGCCGAAGCGATCGGACCCAGCGCGTCTAGCCGTTCGCTCTCCACATCGATATGTGCACAATCCCGCAGCAGCTTGCGCTGGTTAGCGTTGAGTATCGCTTCAAGGTTGTCCGCGCCGAGGGCTTCGATGAGCGCGCCCCGGGGATGGCTGATCTCCGCGGAAGCGGCGACCGCGCGGCGGTCGCCCGACCAGTCACTCTCGACGCGGTATGTGAAGGCTGCTGTCGTGAACGGCTGCGCCCATTCGTCGACCAGATTGTCGGCATCACTGAGCCGCAACGTCGCCGTGGAACCATTCCCGTCGGAACCGCATCGGAAACGAATGATGACTCCTCGCGAGAGCATGTCCAGCCGGCCGGCATGCAGACCCCTGCGAGCTTCCAGGAACCACACGCGTCGCGTGTCTGCTGGATCGGGATCGCCCAGCATCGCCAACGCCCGGGCGACATCTCCCTCGATGTTGGCCCTGATCTCGATCGGGCGAAGCACCGCCAGATCTGTCTTCCCCCGGATATCGCGGTTCAATAACAGAGCCAGCCTGAGCCCGCATGTCGTTCGGTGCGGCGCGATAGCGGAACGTGTCGATAACGCGGTGCGTCTTGCGGAAGCGCCGACACCCTCGCATTGACGGACACGAATTGGGTTGTCTAACAGTCCAGTGTGACTGGCGTTCCCCGGGAGGGGAAGCGAGCCCATCCGAGTGAGAACGCGCCAGCCATACCCACGCTGCCTGCCGTCCACGACCGCCCCTCCCGCAACGAAGAATTGACGCTAACCCGGCACCAGTTGTGTCGTGCGAGTAGTCGACTACTTCAATTATGGACACTGCGAGTAGATCGTGGATTCGAATAGCGAGCTGCGCTGTCAGCGCAAGCGAACAACAGTCACACGATTCAGATGAGTGGTGTACCAACAACTTCAGAGCGTGCGATCCACTGATGCGCACGGGTCACGGACAGTCCCCGCCCGTCACCGGACAGATCCGCGGGCTGTAGTCGCGTTGCAGCCCGGTCGTGATGAATTCACCGTTATTGCCGTCGGTCCGCCGGAGCGTGGATGCGCGTTGATGGGTGACCTACGCATCCTGCCAATGCACACGCACGATGCACATCGTTGGTATGCTGGATGTGTGTCACGGACGACGATTGATCTTGATGACGAGTTGCTCGCACGGGCCGCCAAGGAGTTGGGAACCACGGGCAAGAAGGACACCATTCACGCGGCGCTGCGTGCTGCGTTGCGCAAGAACGCCTCACGGGCTCTGATGGATCGAATGGCGCAAAGCACCGAGGCTGACGAGGATGCCGCCAACGCGATGTGGGAGCAACCTGATGGCGCCGCCTCGGTGCGGAGCGTGGATGGGCAGGCGCCGCGGTGAATGTCCGCTACTTGCTGGACAAGTCAGCGGCGTACCGCACGCACATACCGGATGTGCGTAAGCGACTTCAACCACTGATGGGCCGCGGGCTGCTTGCGCGGTGCGGCATAAGCGATTTGGAAGCAGGGGTGTCGGCGCGGTCGTCCGCCGATCACCGGGCTCTGGGGCAGTATCGCCGGGATGCGCTGGAATACCTGACCACACCGGACACCGTGTGGGATCGGGCGTGGGAGGTACAACAAGCGCTGGCGGCGGATGGGTTGCACCGGACGGTGAAGATCCCCGACTTGATCACTGCGGCGGTCGCAGAACACCACGGTGTGGCGGTGATTCACTACGACCGCGATTTCGAACGCATCGCGGCGGTCACCCGGCAGCCGATGGAATGGGTGGTTCCTGCCGGCTCCGTATGACGGCCCTGCCGCCGCGCGGCTGGCTGGCTTTTCCACTTCGGATAGGCGCGTGCGCGAACACGTGATCCAGGCGCCGACCATTCGCGACGCCGCCCTTCGTCGCCCGACGGTATACACCCGCACGATGGTTGCGGGCCAGTAACCCACGGCAGACTCCAACCGTCAGCGACTCCCCCTACGCAGAACTCACACCCGTCCTAGAGGGCTCAATCCCAGTTTCCGTGATCGTGCGACAAACGGCAGCGAGCCCTACGAAAAGCGAACAACGTTGCCGCGAGGCGTCGCGATGGCGCTTAAAGTGCAAACTGAACGTCTGCTGGCAGGGCGCTGAGGGAGGCCGCGGTGGACGGAACACCGTTCGGGCGCTACCGGCTGATCGAGTTGTTGGGCCGCGGCGGCATGGGCGAGGTGTGGCGGGCGTTCGACACCACCATGGCTCGGGTGGTGGCCCTGAAAGTGCTGCCACCACAATTCGCTGACGATCAGATGTTTCAGGAGAGGTTTCGCCGCGAGGCCCGCGCCGCCGCCGGCCTGGACGAGCCCGATGTGGTGCCGATTCACGATGTTGGCAAAATCGACAGACGCCTGTATGTGACGATGCGGCTCATCAAGGGCCGCGACCTGCAAACCATCCTGACCGACGGGCCGCTGGAGCCGACCCGCGCCGCGGCAATCATCGAACAGGTCGCCTCGGCGCTGCACGCGGCGCACCAGATTGGTTTGGTGCACCGCGACGTCAAGCCATCCAACATTTTGGTCGCCGAGGATGACTTTGCGTATCTGATCGATTTCGGCATCGCCCGTGCCACCGGGGAGACGGGGCTGACCGGGACCGGCGACGTGATCGGCACCTGGGCGTACCTGGCGCCCGAACGCCTGACCAAGGGGCAGATCGACTCCCGCGCCGACATCTACGCCCTGACGTGTGTGTTGCACGAGTGCCTGACCGGCAGCCAACCGTTCCCCGCCAATCGCCTCGAACAGCAGATCGCCGCCCATGTGTCGTTGGCACCGCCGCGCCCGTCAACAATGCGCGAAGATCTGCCGGCCGAACTGGACACGGTCATCGCCACGGGCATGGCCAAAATCCCGACGACCGCTATGCGACCACCCGGGAGCTGGCCACGGCCCCGCAGCGCACCGAACCGGCCCCTATCTCACCCGACGGATCCCTTGCGCGGCCCGACGATCGGTTCACACCAAGCGGTGTGTCGCCCTCAGCGCCCACCCAGCTGCAGCGGCCTGGACAACCCGCCCAACCGCCGGCGGCAAGCCTCGCGCGGCAAGAGGGCGCGGTGGGCGGGAATCGCCGCCGGCGCAGCGGGGATCGCGGTCGTCGTCACCGTGGTGCTGGTGATGGTCAACCGCGACAGCGGTGCCGGGTCGGTTTCTGCCACTTCCCGTTCTGCGACCGTCAGCACCCCGCCCCCGAACACGGGGCCGTTCACGGGGAGGTTCAGCGCCGATTTCGGCCTGCAAACACTGATCGACGGCACAGACCCGGAAGGGACACCGGCGCAGGAGACCTGGAATGTGCGGTCGGTGTGCGAAGCGGGCGGCTGTGTGGCGACCGCGTCGCGGGTCAGCGGCGACACGTCGCTGAGCTCGGCGTTGGTGTTCGATGATGTCGGCGGGGGCTGGCTGGCCGTGGCCCTGGCGACAGGGAAATGTGGGAACGCAGACGCCGAGAGCTGGGAGGTGTTTTCGCTGCAACCACGACCCGGCGGCACACTCACCGGCGAATACAGTGCCACCTCCGCGGCAGGATGCGGTTTCAAGCGCACCGTGACCTTCACCCGCACCGCAGACGCGCGTGTCGATCTCTTGGATGACCCGGACTAGCGAATTCGACGCTGAGTGCCCGCTAGGAGGCACGACACATCAGAAGGTCACTGCGGAGTATCCGTTGCCTGCGCCGCCGCAAGATCCGATCGCGGTGCTGACCGGGCATGGCCGCATGGATTCAACCGGCTCTGCCTGCACAGGCGGTGATTTCGACGACAAGTTGGTGCGCACCGGCGACTAACGAGCCAGCTGTCCGGTGCAGCCCTCTTGGGCTTCCACGCGGCGGAACGTGAGATCGCAAGTCGACGACAATCAGCGATGTCCGTCACCCCGGCTCGTATCGCCTTCGGGCTCCCGGTCGCCGTACCGAATCCGAAGGCCCCGCAGGAAATCAAGCGTCGTGCCCGACACCTTTTCCCGGTTCCGCAGCTCGGTCGACGAGCCAGGGTTCGCCCGTTGTGTGAAACTCGGCGGCCAGCTCGAAGTTCGGTCCATTCCGGCGGAACGGTGCCGCCCGCGGCGGCCACAGCCGCAACGGCGTCGGTGTGGACGTCAAATGGGTCTGCGCGAAACAACATTCAGTTCTCCGAGCTCCGCTCTTGATACCAGTAAAGAAACTCCTCACACGTGCTCCGGCAGTGAACTCATTCCAGCCGCGGGGGTTGCGGGTCGGCGTAGTCGCCGCATGTCGCGGGGGTTTCGCCGGGTTCCACTGTCCCGGTGGTTGTTTGGCTCCTTCCTGGGCCGTTCGGGTAGGTCCGGCTGGTTAGGGGATGGCCAGGACGCGGCCGAACGCGGTTTCGAGTTCGGTGGCCCACGGCGCGTTTGATGATGCGTGCCGCGGTGTGCAGCAGCCGGTATCGCAGGGTCTTGGGCTCGGCGTCGGCCAGGGGGCCGGTGAGCAGCAGCAGTCGGGTCCAGCACAGCAGGTCGATCGCGATCGCCACGGCGCTGACCCAGGCCTGGTTGATGTCGAACGAGGTGGACGGCCATGAGGCCGGGCCGGTGTCCTTTGCGCAGCGGATGTAGCCCTCGACGCGGGCGTGGACGCGGTGACGGGCCTCGATACGCTGGGCCTGACCTGTGCCGGTGTTGGTCGCGAACGGCTGGTAGCGGCATCGGTTGTGCTGCTCGAACAGTGACAGTTGGGTGCCGTGCTCGATCGGTTCGCGGCGCACGAACACCCGCATGTCGTCGGGCCACCCGGCGAGTCGGTCGCCGCCGTGGCTGTGGCGCAGCAGGCCGGTGATCTCCGCGACCCCCGAGTGGTCGTCGCGGGCCTTACCGGTGGGGTCGAGGACATCAGAGCACACGTCTTCGGGCATCGCGGTGATCGCGCCGCGAACCCGGGCGTCGAGGTCGAAACCCACGGAGTATTCGACGGTGTATCCGCGGCGGGCGTTGAGCGCGGCGAGGTGGTCGGGGACGTCGTGGGTCGAGCCGGCACCGTCGATGGTGATCAGCGGCGGCGGCGATGGGCGACCGGCAACGCCGCGATCGATGCGTCGATGATCGCGATGTGGCCCGCGGCGGTATTGGAGCCCGCGCCGCCGGTCCATGCCATGATCGCCAGGGACTCCCCGGTGTTGTCACACCACGATGTCAACGGGTGAAAACCGTACCCGCCCTCGAAGTTCCCGCTGGCCAACTGCTTGTCCGAATACGAATTGACCAGGGTCGCGTCGATGCGGATGCCGATCACCTCGGGTGAGGTCGCCATAACAGGTCTGCACCGGCGGGATCATCCCGTGTCGGTCCACGATCAGCTCCCACACTTTGCGTCGGACCTTGTTACTGGCCGCGGTGATCCCGGTCAATCCTTTCGTGTCGATCTCGTTGAGTGCCCGCCACATCGTGGACGTCGAGGCGACAGGCCCGAAGACCCGCTGCTGGTTACCCAGAACTGCCAGATCGCAGATGTGGGTCTTGGTAGTCTGCATCTGAGAAGTGCACCCGTTCTGCCGGTTCGGAGTCCTCAAGAAGCCCCATTATCCCAGCGCGAGTGCACTTTTCGCGTTCACGACACCCCACCACGACCTACCCGCGTGAATTACCCAGGCAAGGCCCCAAGGCGAGGAACGCCAGGCATTCATCACCGTGGCCGCGGTGGTGCTGGTGACCGCAGGGTGCTGTCCTGGGTGATGCTGGGTCAGCGGCTGGACGCGGGGATGGTGATCGGTCTGGTGTTGGGTGGGGCCGCCTGCCTGCTCGGCGCGCAGGAGCGCTCAGGCCAGCACGCTCAGGACGATCCAGGTAGCGACGGCCGAAGGCAGCACGCCGTCGATCCGGTCGAGGATGCCGCCGTGACCGGGCAGCATGGTGCCCATGTCCTTGATCCCGAGGTCGCGTTTGACCTGGGATTCGACGAGGTCGCCCAGCGTGGCGGTGCACACCAGCATGATGCCCAGCGGAAGGCCGACCCAGGCGGGTTGGTCGAGCAGGAAGACCACAGCCAACACTGCGGCCGTGGTGCCGCAGACCAGTGACCCCGCAAATCCCTCCCAGGACTTCTTCGGGCTGATCGCGGGCACCATCGGATGCTTACCGAACAGCACACCCGCCGCGTAGCCCCCAATATCGGAGAACACCACCCCGAGCATCATGCACAGCACCCGGTAGCCGCCGTCGTCGGGATAAACGAGCAGCGCGCCGAACGTCGCGAACAGGGGAAGCCAGGCGGCGATGAGAATCGTCACCGCGACGTCGCGCAGGTAGTTCACGGGTTGAGACTTCAAGCCCTGGCTCAGCAGCCGCCAGATCAGGCAGACGACGATGGTGCCACCGAACGCGCCGAGCAATCCGGTGGCCTGAAACGGAATCGTCAACCAGACCATCGCCTGGCCACCGACGAGCAACGGGATGACGGGGATCGAATAGCCGCCGTCGCGCAGCCGCTGGATCACCTCGTGGGTGCCGAGCGCGACGGCGACCGCGACGATGCCGATCCAGATCTTGGGCGCGAAGATCAGCACCGCGATGGTGCCGAAGCCCAGAATCGACCCGACCGCAATGGCGGCGGGCAGGTTGCGGCCGGCTCGTGACGTTGGGGCGGCTGCCGGCGCTACGGCCTCGTCGGCGCCGCCCTGGGGCGAGCGAAGCGACGGGGAATCGCCGCCCTGGGGCGAGCGAAGCGACGGGGAATCGCCGGAGTCGGAGGGGGCCACGGATTGTGTCGCTGGAAGTCGGTCAGACCTCCAGCAGCTCGCTTTCTTTGTTCTTCACGAGCTCTTCGATCTGGCTGACGTACTGCTGGGTGGTCTTGTCGAGGTCCTTCTCGGCGCGCCCTACTTCGTCCTCGCCCGCTTCGCCGTCCTTCTTGATTCTGGACAATTCTTCCATCGCCTTGCGACGCACACTGCGCAGCGACACCTTGGCATCCTCACCTTTCGATTTCGCCTGCTTGACCAGGTCGCGGCGACGCTCCTCGGTGAGCTGCGGAACGGAGACGCGGATGATGTTGCCGTCGTTGGTGGGGTTGACGCCCAGATCGGAGTTGCGGATCGCCGTCTCGATGGGCCCCAGCTGCGACTGCTCGTACGGCTTGATCACGACCATCCGGGCTTCAGGGACGTTGATGCTGGACAGTTGCGTGATGGGAGTGGCGCCGCCGTAATAGTCGACGACGATCCGGGAGAACATGCCGGGGTTGGCGCGGCCGGTGCGGATCGACGACAGATCGTCGCGAGCCACCGCCACGGCTTTCTCCATTTTCTCCTCGGCGTCGAAGAGCGCCTCCTCGATCACGGCATCCTCCTGGGGTGCAGGCTTGTCATACGTCGGTGGCCCCTTGCGACCTTAGTGCGTGGTGACCAATGTTCCGATCCTCTCACCTGCGACCGCCCTGGCGATATTGCCGTCGACGAGCAGGTTGAAAACCAGGATGGGCATGCCGTTGTCCATGCACAAGCTGAATGCGGTGGCATCGGCGACGCGCAGACCCTTGTCGATCACCTCGCGGTGGGTGATGGCGGTCAACATCTCGGCTTCCGGGTTGGTCCGGGGATCGTCGGTGAACACACCGTCCACACCTTTCGCCATCAGCACCACTTCGGCGCCGATCTCCAGTGCCCGTTGGGCCGCGGTGGTGTCGGTGGAGAAGTACGGCAAGCCCATGCCAGCGCCGAAGATCACGACGCGACCCTTCTCGAGGTGCCGGACGGCGCGCAGCGGGATGTACGGCTCGGCCACCTGGCCCATGGTGATCGCAGTCTGCACTCGGGTGTCGATGCCTTCCTTCTGTAGGAAGTCCTGCAGCGCAAGGCTGTTCATCACGGTGCCGAGCATGCCCATGTAGTCCGAACGTTTACGGTCCATGCCGCGCTGCTGAAGTTGCGCGCCGCGGAAGAAGTTGCCGCCGCCGATGACGACGGCTACCTGCACACCGCTGCGCACCACTTCGCCAATCTGGCGCGCGACCTGGGCGACGACGTCGGGGTCGAGGCCCACCTGACCGCCGCCGAACATCTCGCCACCGAGTTTGAGCAGCACCCGTTGATACTTGGGACGTGACAGTGCGGTTTTCCCGGACTCCGCCATGAGACTCCTGAACTCCTCCCACGCAGTGCTTTCCGTCGATCACCGATGGCCCCGTCCATCCTGCCTCATCGGCGTGGCGGCGCCTGCGATGGGTTGGGCACTCAGGCTTTGGCGAGCGGTGGCGGGTCCCAGGTACCGTTCAGCATCGCCTGGCGCGGGGCGTACACCCGCATCGTGATGCCCAGTGGACCGGGCGGCGCGGGCAGCCAGTTCGCCCGCCGCTCCTGACCGGGGTTGGTGTGCTGGATGTAGAGGTCCAGCGAACCGTCGGCGTTGTAGGTCAGGGCGTCGCGGTCCCCGATGGCGAAGCGATCCAGTTCGTTGGCCACCTGGAAGCCTTCGGCGTCGTACATCGTGACCGACCAGAACGCCTCGGCAGGAGGCAGCGCATCCGCGGCAAAGTGCAGCACGTACGCGTTGTCGCCGGTGACGGGATCGCCGTCGGCGTCTGCGGTGAGCAACGGGTACACCGCATCCTCGGGCGGGTTGGCTCCGAGCCCGACGAGCGTCACGACCGCCCGGCGGAAGTACGCGTTACCGTACACGCCGATCAGGTCGGTGATCACCGTCCAACCGTTGACGCTGCGGCCCAGCGTGGGCAGCGACCCCGCCATGTCCTGCAACGCGGCCTTGCACCCTGCTTCGATCTCGGCCACCTGGTCGGCACTGAAAGCGCTGCCGTCGAACGGTTTTCCCACCTCGATGCCCAGCATCGCCAGGCGGGCCAGCTGCGAGAAGTCGGTGGAGTGCGGCGGGTTGAGCGCCACCAACTCGGCGGCGTAGGCGAAGTAGTCCAGCGCACCCATACCGTTGACGACGTTGAGCGGTTCGGTGGTGAGGTCAACCGACGGATCGGCGTCGAACGCGGGCGCCGCCTCGTTGAGCACGGTGATCCGGTAGCCGTCCTGCACCTCGTGCACGGCGGGATAGTCGGCGGGGCCGTTGGTCTGGGTGCGCCCGATGATCCAGACGTACGGTGTCGGCGCCTCGATGACGCGCAGCCCATCTCCCACCTCGCCGATATAACCGGGACCGACGATCGCATAGTCCTGCGGCTCCGTGCCCGACGTGCGCTTACCGGGGTTGGCGAACACTTCGGACCACATGTCGATGAGCGGCAACATGTAATAGCGGTCATCGGTGTCGGGCGCGTGCACTATGACGGGTCCGTGCCTCAGGTCCAGAAAAGCCGAGGAGTACAGCGTGTCGAAGTTGGGCCGCACCACGGCGCGGAACTCCGCGGACGGGAACTCGCGCATGTGGTGGAACTCGTTAGGTGGACCGAACCCTGGCGTCTTCCCCGCGGGTGTGTTGACGGCCTGACGCCTGGTGACGTCCATCGTCACCAGCGGATAGAAGTAGACGTAGGCCTCGTGGGCCAACGTATGTAGGTCGGCGTGCAATGTACCCATCGATCTTCCCCGCTCTCTGCGGAACTAGCTATGCCGGGGGCAACAGTACTACCGGAATCGGGGATCACGGCGTCATGGGGCGCTAACCCAGATGCGCCGATAGCAGCCACGCTCCCACCGATTTACGACCCGCGGCCTCGTCCCGGATGTCGGAACCTGCGAAGCCCTCGAAAACGTCGAGGGAATGCTCGGGCACCTTGGCGTAGATGCGTGCTGGCCGGATCTCGTCGATCACCCAGTACTTGCCGACGACGTCGCGCAGCTCCTGCTCGCTGACCGGGTTGACGGGTCCCTGGGCGGACATCGTCGCGCGATCGAAGACCAGGACGAAGTAGGAGGCTCCCGGCGCGGCGGCACGCACGATCGCCTGCTGGTAGCCCCAACGCAGCTCGACAGGCATGGAGTGGAACAGCGTGCTGTCGACGATGGTGCCGAAGCGTCCGTCGTATCCGGCGAATGCGCTGATGTCCGCGACGTCGAATGTGGCGTTGCTCAGGCCGCGTTTCGCCGCCTCGGCACGGGCCAGCTGGATTCCCGACGGCGACTGGTCGAGCCCGACAGTGGTAAATCCGAGTTCGGCGAGGTAGAGCGACACCGCTGCTTCGCCGCAACCGGCGTCGAGGACGTCACCGTGAAACTTGCCCGCCTCGATCAGCGCTGCGATCTCGGGCTGCGGCTCGCCGATGCTCCACGGCGGCTTGCCATCGCCCATTTCGGGCGCTTCGCCGCGGTAGGCGGCATCGAACATCTCAGATGTTGGCGGGATCATGCCTCCGGTTTATCAACCTAGTTGATGCGTGTCAAGATGATTGACATGTCAGATGACGGAGGCCAACCGCTAGGCTATCTCCTGCACAGGTTGAATTCCGCGTTGCGCACTGAGGTTACCGGCGGCGCGCTGGAACCCGCGGGTGTGTCGTTTCCGCAGTACATCTGCATGCGGATTCTGTCGCTCCAGCCCGGATGGTCCAACGCCGACTTGGCCCGCGAGGTCGGCGTGTCCCCTCAGGCGATGAACATGGTGATCCGCAGCCTGCAGGAGAGCGGCCTGGTGGCCCGTCCGGCAACGGTCGCCTCGGGCCGCTCACTACCCGCCGCACTCACCCGCGAGGGTGCCGCCACGCTAGCGCGCATCGACATCGAGGTGCGCAATGCCGAGCTCAGGGTGCTCGCACCGCTGACCGACGCCCAACGCGGGGAGTTCAGAGAATTGCTGTCCCGACTCGTCTGAGCTACGACTCCCGCGCCACGTCGACCACCGGCAGGCCCGCATCATGGCTGTGGCACGCCTTCGGTGGTGACGGCGGCAGATCGAGAGCAGGGTTGCCGTCGAAGAAGCCGATCGGCTTCAGATGGAATCCGGTGTAAGCGCATGGCATCACGGGCCAGTCCTCCGGCCGCACCACGTGGTGCGCGCCGACGGTGTACCACAGCACCACGTCGGTATTGTCCAGCGGGGCATCATCTTTGATGAACTCGGGGAGCCCCTGCGGATCGGCGCTCTGGTACATGTAGTCGCCCGCGGGGAACTTCTCGGCAGCGTCGTACTTGGTCACCCAGAGGTTGTGCTGGACGAACCGCGCCCGGTCGTAGATGAAGGAACCTTTCTGCACCATGACCGGAACCATCTCCTTGGGCGTCAGCTTATAGGCGACAGGGCTGCCCAGCTCGTTCTTCTTGGACGGATTGGCGACCTTCCAGTACCGGCCCGTGGACCAGTTCCAGTCGCGCGCCCCCTCGCCCTCGGACGCAATCAGCGTGTCCTGCGTGATCCACGCGTTGTGGTGCGGGTTGAGCTCAGGATCTGGCTCGGGAATCGAATCCACCTCGTAGACACTGTTGTGCGCACCGTCGACACTCATGTCCAGCCGGAAGTTGAACAAGTGCTGGTGATTCGGGCCGTAGATCCCCGGTGCCACCAGCTTCCCCCACCGCGGTTGCTCCCCCTCGGCGATGGCGCCCGTGGTCAGCACGCCCGACAGCTTGACCTCCACCTCGATCGACGCGTCGTTGTAGAAGTACCAGAAGAATCCGTACTCATAGTTGCCCACCGTGCAGATCATCGAGACCACCAGCCGCCGCGAGCGGCGCACCTCGACCTCGCCCGTCCGGAAATCGGTGTGCTTCCAAGAGATTCCGTAGTCCTCCTCGTGCATGCAGATCGCGTTCGGAATGACCACGGCGTTGCCCGACGAATCGTTGACCGTGCCGTCGAAGTAGTGGATCTCGCCCAGGCAGTCGCAGCCGAGGGTGAGTGGATTGGCGGAGAAGCCCATCCCCACTTCACCCATGTCGAAGACGTTCTTGTTCCAGTGTGTCGGTGAGGTGTCGCCGTAGGGCACCACCATCTCCGCCAGTGAGGCCCGGTACATGATCGGCCTGGTCTTGCCGCGGTCGGTGTAGGTGACCTCGTGCAGCGTGATGCCTTCGCGCGGGTTGAAGCCGATGCGCATCGACCACTTCTGCCAGTCGACCTTCCAGCCATCCACGGTGAAGCTCGGGCCGTCGGGCTGCCTGATCTCGATGGCTTTCACATCGTCACGGAACTGGGTGAAGGCCGGCCGGTTGTTCGCGTCGAACATGAACTGCTCGGAGTAGTTGCCCGCGGTCGGCGGCAACGGAACGACGCCGTGGTCCTCCACGTCGATGACTTCCATGGCGTCGAGATCGAATGTCACGATCACGCCCTCGACCGGCCGGGCGTAGCCGTGCTCGGACGGCGCCGCCCGCAGGAAGGTCAGCGGACGACAGATCAGTGCCGAGCTGTCATAGTGGTCCTGCGGGCCGTAATAGCCTGCGGGCCAGGGATCGATCATGGCCAAGCCGAAGTCGGTGACGCCGCGTTTGCGCATCGCCTCCTGCCAACGCGGGTCCTCGCGCACCTTCTCCTCGACACCCGTCATGTGCTCGACGAGATAGGACGGGAACCGGCCGGGAATCGCCGTCCAGGCGTCGATGGCGCCTGCAGCCACGTCGACCACCGCCTCGTAGATCAGCTTCGCGGCGGCGTCGTACATCGTGACGAAGGCTTGTCGAGGCACAGGAACCGCCGCATCGAACGTGAGCGCAGGCGTCTTTCCCGGCTCGGCCAACTGAATCATGACGAATTTCAGTGTGGGCGTGCCATAGTCGGACTCGGAGATGACGCGGGCAGCGGACTCGATCTCCGCCCCGGACAACGGGTCCAGGGGATAGCTCTTGACGGTCCCGGTGTTGACGTCTCGGGTTGCCTCCATCGTCATGGCGTTGCTTCCTTTTCGTCTTTGGTCAGATCGAACACCGCCAAGTGTGCCAAGGCGTCTTCCTGCGACGTCATGTGGGCGGAGCGCCGTCCGAAGATGTAGACGACGGCGCCGAGGGCGATCATGCCGAGGCTGATGCTACCGACCCACATCATCCACTCGGCATCGCCCACTCCGGCGCTGGCGAGCCACGACTTTGCGAACGAGTAGTAGATGCCGCCAATGGTGCCGATGGTGCCGACGATGACCGTGATCCACACGCCGACCATGCCGCCGGGGATGCGCCAGAACGTTTCGTTCTCATAGCGATCCGCATACCTCTTGCGCGCGATGATGACCGGAATCAGGAAGAAGAAGCCGGAAATCAACCACACGGTGGACAGGCCGCCCTGCAGGAAGATCGTCGTGTTGACCAGGCTGCTCTGCGAGTAGAGCCCGACCAGGATCAACGACGAGATCACGCCCTGAATCAGGATGGCGGACACCGGGTTGCGTGTGCGCGGATTCAGGTGGGTGAAGATCCTCGGGAGGTGACGTTCCAGACCTGACACGAAGATCAGCCGGGAGTAGGCGACCTGGTAGGTCATCAACGCCACCACGATGATCAGGGCCAACACGATGGCGCAGATCTCCATCAGCCCGGGGAATCCGGCGACTTCCAGCATGCCGATCACCCCGGTCACCGCGTCGATCTCATCAGTGGGCAACGCCATCATCGTGCCGAGCGTCGTCAGCAGGTAGATCGCCACCAGAGCCGTTGAACCCCAGAGGATCATGCGCGGGCCGCTCTTGCGCACCGACAGGAACTCCGCACCCATGTTGTAGGGGGTCTCGACGCCGAGCAGATACAGCAGCACGGTGCCGTACAGGAAACCCGCCACCACGAAGTTCGGGACCAACGCATCCGACCAGTTGAACGGTGTCGCCGAGCCGTTCTGCACGGCGAAGAGCAGACCGGCCACGAAGATGGTCAACGCGAGAATGCCGAAAATGACGAAAACGATGTTCATGATGCGTTGATTCGCCGCGAGTTTCGCCAGCGCCAGCCCGATCACCGTCCACAAGATCACCATCTGCAGGATGACGCTCGCCGTCACGCCCACCTCGGTATGGAACGCCAGCAGCAGGAACGAGAGCACCACCGCGGGTGAGGACGCGGCGTTGAGGATCACCGGCACCCAGGACAGGTAGCCACCGACGAAGCCCCAGGTCTCCCCCATCGTCCTGGTGGCCCAGATGTACACACCGCCCTGGCCGGGCCACAGGTTGCCGAGCTCGACGACGGCCATGCCTGCCGGGACAAGGAAAGTCACGATGCCGAGCACCCACATGGGTATGGCGGTCCAGCCGCCCGTCGCCATCACCGACGAGCCGGTGATCCAGCAGATGATGAAGACGTAGGCGGCCGTCAGGCCGAACGTACCCATCACCTTGGGCAGAATTTGCTCGGGGACCAATTCGGCGGTCATGAGTTTGTCGCGGTCTGACGGAGGCGGCGAGGTCGCCTCGAGTTCTTGGGTCATCGAATCTCCGAATGGGTCACGTACCCGAAACGATCAGGCATAGGAAGGGGGTTCATTCACTTGACGATCTGTCCGTCTTGCATACGGACAACACGGCTCGCTTCGTCGGCCACCGTGGGGTCATGAGTGCTTGCGACGACCGTGACGCCCAGCGTCGAGCACAGGTCGCGCAGCATGCGCACCACCGTCTCCCCCGTTCGGTGGTCGAGATTGGCCGTGGGCTCGTCGGCGAGCACCAGGGTCGGATTACTGATCAGCGCGCGCGCGATCGCCGTGCGCTGCTGTTCCCCACCGGACATCTTGGTCGGCTGATGGTGTATCCGGTGACTCAACCCGACCAGGTCCAGCAGATCTAGTGCCCGCTTGCGCAACGACTTTCGGTTGTACGGCTCAAACATCAGTGGTAACTCGACGTTCTCGACCGCAGACAGAAACGGAATGAGGTTGTAACTCTGGAAGATGAAGCCGATGGTGTCGTGGCGCAGCGCCGCAAACTGGCTCTCGGTCAGCGTCGCAGTGTCCTTGCCGCCGATCATCACCGTGCCCTTGGTAGGCCTGTCGAGTCCGCCGATGATGTTGAGCAGCGTAGACTTGCCGCTTCCGCTCGGTCCCATCAGGCAGACGAATTCGCCTGGCATAACCCGGAGTTCGGCTGACACCAGCGCCTTGACCACCTCTATTTCCCCGTCGCTTCGCTTGCCCCGAGCATCGTCACCCAGTTTGTGCAGCTTCCACACGTCAGACAGTTCGATGACAGGTTGAGCACCGTTCTCCAGCGTTTCTTCTACGGTGGTCTCGTCGGTAGCAGTCATATGTCTAACCTCCGCTCAAAGATCGGATGGGTGGCCGGGATGCGGCATTCCACGTGGGGACGATGCTGGTGGCCAGCGCCGCGATGATGCTGACTCCTATCGCCAGGCCGACGCCCAGCGCCAAACCGCTCATCGACACGCCGGTGGCGACGAGTCCTGCGGCCGAAAGACCGGCCGCCACAACGGCGGCTAGCAGCGCACCGACTACCGAGCCGAGCGCAGCGGACACAACGGGTTCAACCAGGAGCGCGGTGATGATGGGTTTGCGGGGAATCCCGTTGGCGCTCAACACACCGAGTTCCCTGGTGCGGTGTGCCACCGTGCGTGTGGTGGCGACAGCGACTTCGACGACACCGACCAGCAGTACAGTCACCGCGATCAGCACCACTGCGCGACTGATCTCCTCCGCGTGCCCCAATGACGCTGATTGCGCGCGGATTCCGTCGGACATGCCGAAGACGATCACCACCAGGAACGCGCCCGTCGCGGTGGTGACCGCGGGCAGCACCATCTCGCGGATCCGCCGCCGCGCTGACAGCCAGCCGTAGCTCAGGCCCTTGCCGATCATCGATCCCCCAGGAGGTCAACCGGCCGCTGCTGCAACAACCTGTGCACCGGCACCAAGGCCCCGACGATCGCCATCGCAGGCAGGAACGCGGCTACCATGGCGGCCGCCTGAGCCCACGCCGTCGGAGTCGCGATGCCCGGGATCACCAGTGCCACAGCGATTCCCGCACCGGCGATTCCCACGACGTAGGCGGCGATGAACACCATGAACGATTCGACGAGGAAGAAGTAGAGCACCTCGTCGGCCAAGCCGATGCTCGACATGATGCCGAATTCCCGGCGCCGCTCCTGCACGGCGGCGAGAAACGACGACACGGCGATGACGAAGCCCAGTCCGAGTCCGATCGTGGAAATGAGGCCCAGCGTCGAGTTGGTGACCTTGCCGGAGAACAGGGCGGCGAAGTTCTGTTCGAACGTCAGGGGCCCGGATCCGCCAACAGTGTCGTAGAGCAGTCCGGGGCCGTTCGGATCGGGTTGCACCGCTGGGTCTGGTGTGGATGTCAATCCCATAGCGGCACCGAGCGTTTGGCCGAGCTGGCGGTTGTTCTGCAGACCGGCGGGAGCGAACACCGTCCACCACCCGTTCTCACCGACGATTGAACGGGCAAGTTCTGAGGGCACCGTCACTGAATGCCCGGCCCCGGCGACGTCGACCATCAGGGTCTCGCCGCCGACGGTGATCTGGTCGCCGGCGCCGAGTCCCAGCGTGTCGGCGATGCCGGTGCCCAGGACAGCAGTCTCAGGAGCGATCTCGTCGGTTCCTCGCAGCGAGGCCGGTGTGCCGTCGATCTCCGCGACGCCGGAATACGTTCGCACCGCCGACCAACCCTCGGGAGCCGTGATCGCCGGGGCGGGCCCGTCGGCGACCAACGCCTGTACGTCGGGATCAAAGCTCACACCGGCCGCAGGCACCGCCCACAGCTGCGCACCGTCGAGCACGTCGGTCACCGAATCCGCACCGGTGATCGCGAAACTCGCGGAGATGGTCCGCACCACGGTGACGCACAGGATGGCCAGCGCTATGCCGAGGACCGACAGCACGAAGCGTTCCGGCCGTCGCCGGATATTGGCCCACGCGAAGCGGACGAGGCAGACGAAGGTGTTGCCGAACGAGTTTTCGATCATCGGCGATCGAACGACTGTTGTGGGCGCAAAGGTCTCCACACCGCCGATGGTGCGAGCGCGGTGTTTCGCCTATTGATTTCCGGCGTGTCGGCGCGGTTAATGGACAGCGGCCGAGTTACGGCGGCGTGACAGCCGGACGACGGATGTCGTCGTTTTGATATGCCTTTCCGCCGTCGATCTCGGCGGTGCGCTGGCCGTGGCCGTACGGATTCGGTTGTCGGGACCGCCGCACCGCTTACGACGTGGTCGCGGATATACCGGCGCACCCCGAACTCACGTCCGAGACTTGCCTCCACGATGGCGGCACCCGGTGACCGCAAGAAGCAACCCCGCCGATCCGGGGTCTCCGGGGGCGGGGCTGCTGCACGCTTCGTTCGAAGCTACGCCTGTCCGACCTCGAAACGGGCGAACCGGGTCACGGTCACGCCCGCTTCGTCGAGCAGAGCCTTGACGGTCTTCTTGTTGTCCGAGACCGAGGACTGTTCCAGCAGCACGACGTCCTTATAGAACCCGTTGACGCGGCCTTCGACGATCTTGGGCAGCGCCTTCTCCGGCTTGCCTTCCGATTTGGCCGTCTCCTCGGCGATCCGCCGCTCGTTGGCGACCAGATCGGCGGGGACGTCGTCGCGCGTCAGGTACTTGGCCTTGAGCGCGGCGATCTGCAGTGCGACGGCGTGCGCCGCCTCTTTGCTGTCGCCGGTGTACTCGACCAGGACACCCACCGCGGGCGGCAGGTCGGCCGACCGCTTGTGCAGGTAGGTCTCGACGGTGCCGTCGAAGTAGACGGCGCGACGCAGTTCGAGCTTCTCGCCGATCTTGGCCGACAGGTCGGCGATCGCCTGCTCGACGGTAGCGGACGCCTGGCCGCCAGGAATCACAGCGGCCCTGAGAGCGTCGACGTCGGTGGCCTTGGCGGCCACGGCGGCGGCGACGATCTCGTCGGCGAGGGTCTGGAATGCGGCGTTCTTCGCGACGAAGTCCGTCTCGGAGTTGATCTCGATGAGCGCGCCGTCCTTGGCCGCGACCAGACCTTCGGCGGTGGCACGCTCTGCGCGCTTGCCGACGTCCTTGGCGCCCTTGATACGAAGCAGCTCGACGGCGCGATCGAAGTCGCCGTCGCTCTCCACCAGCGCGTTCTTGCTGGCGAGCATGCCGGCGCCGGTCAGGTCACGAAGCTTCTTGACGTCGGCAGCGGTGTAGTTGGCCATTCTCAGCTCTCCGTGGGGGTCGATTCGGTAGGTGCCGCGCCAGCTTCGGTCGCGGCGGCGGTGGTGGTGGCAGAAGCTAGAAGCTCCTGCTCCCACTCAGCCAGCGGCTCAATGGCCGCGTCCGGCTTGGCGTCGGCGCTGCCAGCGCCCGCGCGGGCCTGCAGGCCCTCGGCGACCGCGGCTGCGACGACCTTGGTCAGCAGAGCGGCCGAGCGGATCGCGTCGTCGTTACCCGGGATCGGGTAGTCGACCAGATCGGGATCGCAGTTGGTGTCGAGGACCGCGATGACGGGGATGTTCAGCTTGCGGGCCTCACCGACGGCGATGTGCTCCTTGTTGGTGTCGACGACCCAGATCGCCGAGGGCACCTTGGCCATGTCCCTGATACCGCCGAGGCTGCGCTCGAGCTTGTTCTTCTCGCGGGTCAGCATCAAGATTTCCTTCTTGGTGCGACCTTCGAAGCCACCGGTCTGCTCCATCGCCTCGAGCTCCTTCATGCGCTGAAGACGCTTGTGCACGGTGGAGAAGTTGGTGAGCATGCCGCCGAGCCAGCGCTGGTTCACGTACGGCATGCCGACGCGAGTCGACTCTTCGGCGATGGATTCCTGCGCCTGCTTCTTGGTGCCGACGAAGAGAATGGTGCCGCCGTGGGCGACGGTCTCCCTGACGAACTCGTATGCCGAGTCGATGTAGGTCAGCGTCTGCTGTAGGTCGATGATGTAGATGCCGTTGCGGTCGGTGAAGATGAACCGCTTCATCTTGGGATTCCAGCGACGGGTCTGATGCCCGAAGTGGGTGCCGCTGTCAAGCAGCTGCTTCATGGTTACAACAGCCATGATTGTGCCCAGCCTTCATTTGTGTCGGTTGCCGCCCGGCGTCGGGTGATGCCGGGCCCTGGCGCCTGCGGGATGCCGAACCCTTCTTGCGAAGAGACCGCCAGCTTCCGTATGCGGACCCAACGGGGGCCGCGGTGCGGGCGCGCGAAGTCAGCCCACTTTCGTGAGCTGCGGGACAAAGTTTACACCGGTTTCACGTGTATTTTCTCCACCCCGGCCTGCCTGTCCACAGTCCGCGCGGGGTGCCTTGCTTTCGGCGACGGTCATGGCCTGAGCTGGAGGAATGCGATTCCTGGCGGCCGTGCTGGTGGTGGCGGTGTGGGCCGCCGCGCCGGCCGGTGCCGTACTAGGCAGGTTGCGCTGGCCGCTGCAACCCACACCCGCAGTGGTGCGGGACTTCGACGCGCCCGTTCCCGACTGGCAACGCGGGCACCGCGGCGTCGATCTGGCTGCCGTCCCGGGCCAGACGGTGTACGCCGCCGGCGAGGGAACGGTCGTATTCGCCGGGACGCTGGCTGGCAGACCGGTGGTGTCCGTGGCCCATCCTGGTGGATTGCGCACCAGCTATGAACCGGTGACGGCTGCTGTTCGGGCACGCCAGCGCGTCGCTGCCGGGACCGCGCTGGGCGTCGTCGTCGCGGGGCATGCCGGGTGCCCCGTGGCCGCCTGCCTGCACTGGGGCGCGATGTGGGGACCGACTGCGGATGCCGACTATGTGGATCCGCTCGGGCTGCTCGCGTCGACACCGATCCGGCTCAAACCGTTAACGGGGTGAAGTGCCGGAGCAATCGCTGCTGCGCTAACGCGGGTCATGTACAAATCCGACCAGCACGATTCCGTGGTCGCCGGTCCCCGAATCCCTGTGATTGCCGAAGTTCAGATGATCGTTGTTGATCACCATGCCGTTGAACAGCCAGCGACGCCTGCGGCTGTTGTCGTAGAACTGCTCGCTGACGAGTATCTGGTCCAGCGACTCCCTGACGTCCTGGTGGATGTGGGTGTAGTAGACGTCTCGGGTGTCGCGGTACTCCTGCAGTGTCTGTGCCGTGTAGAGGTCGACGTCGCTACCACCGCTTCGACCGCCCACCAGGTACTTCGGCTGGCCGGTCAGGATGTTGGCAGTGTTGCTGTGCTGGCTGTCGTTGATATCGCCGAGCACAACGACGGGCCTGTCCGACTCCCTCATCACCTTGGTGAGCAGGATGCGAAGCGCCACTGCTTCCGCGGTGCGACGGATGGTCGAGATGCCCGAGCCCAACGCATCGGCGTGTGGGCTGAAGGTCGGCTTGTCGTACCACGGTTCCTGGTCCACGCGGGTGGGCAGCTTCGACTTCAGGTGCACAACGTAGATCTCGATGGGTTCGTCGGTCGGATGCGGACGGACCGTGAACCGCAGCACGGGCCTCGAGAACTTGTTGATGGTCACGTCGATGTAAGGCGCGTCCGGGTCGTCGGGATCGTTGTCGGATTGGATCTTCACCTCTTCAGGGAAATCGCTGATCCACTGCGGATCGCTGTTCAGCAGCCCGTTGCGCACCAGCGCCGCGCAGGAGATGCCGTCGCCGTCATGGTTGTCGGGATTGGTGAGCAGGTCGTAGGCGTCGGTCAGCGCTACGTCGTCGTCGTTCTTCGTGAATGCCAGCACGCGTTCGAGCGCCGCCCTGTCCCACAACTCCTGAAACCCGAACACATCCGCTTCGAGGAGCTTGAGCTGGAACGAGATCCACTCCTGCTTCTTTGTGAATTGCTCCTCAGTCCAGCCTGGACTGGTGTACATCTTCGCGCCCGGCAAGTTCAGGTTGAAGAGATTGAAGGTAGCAACGCTGAATTTCACTGCTGCGGCCATTGTGAACACTCCCCCGAATGTCGTTGTGACCACTTTATCGAAACGTGTCGCGGATGAATCGAATACAACCGTGACGATAATGGCGCGAAACATTCACCTGCTGTTCAGCGATGCCGCGTCAGCCTTTCAGGCGCGCGGATGGGCCTGGTCGTGCACCGCACGCAACCGCGCGACCGACACGTG
>JBPPMS010000064.1:0-3291 GCA_051306175.1 Mycobacterium sp.
CCAGCCAGTCGACCCAGAGCTGGATTTCCTGCTCCTTGATGACGCCGCCGGGCGTAGGGATCGACGAACTCTTCCAGTACTCGGCGAGCGCCGAGTCTTCGCCGCGACCGCGCTTGGTGATGATGTCCTTGTACCTTGCCACCACCTCGGCGCGCGGGGTGACCTGGGTCCAGCGGATCGCGCGGGCGGCTCCCTGCACGAAGTCTTTGACGGCGTCGGGGTTCCTTTTGATGAAAGCGTTGCGAAGGACGTAGCTGCCGTAGCTGAATTCACCGCAGATGTTGTCGGTGAACAACTCCCGCACACCACCCTTCTGCAGGGCGCGTTCCTGGAAGATACCGCTGAAGTTGCCGGCATCGATCTGTCCCTCGCGCAACGCGGTCTCGGTGTTGATGGGTGGCACCACAAGCAGTTGCACCGCTGCGATCTCGTCTTTCGAAAGACCTTCACGGGCAAGCCATTCGCGGATCACGAACTCCGAGTGCGCGCCCAGGGTGTTGACGCCGACCTTCTTGCCGATGAGGTCGCGGGCATCGCGGATCGGGCTGCCGTCGAGGACGTAGAAGCCGTTGAACGTCTGGGCGTCGGCGCCGTAGGAGTCGACGACGGCGGTGATCGGCGATCCCGCCGTGGCGAGTTTGACGATCGCGCCGTTGAATGCGGTGCCGAAGTCGGAGTCGTTGGTGGCGGTCGCCTGGATCGACTGCGGTCCGCTGGTGGTCTCACCCACCGACTTCAGGGTGACCTTGCTGAAATAGCCGAGATCGGCAGCCAATTGCGGGAATTGGACCGACGCAGGCACCGTAAGGTACCGCAGTTCGGTCTTGCCGTCCGAGGTGATGGTTGCCTCATCGGACGACCCGCACGCGGCAGCGGTCAATCCCAATGACAGCGCCAGGGTCAGTGCGGCCACCGCTCGTATTCGGCGCGATGGTGTGTGGTTCACGAGAGTCCGTTCGACTCTAAATCGTGCCGCGTAAAAGCGCCGCCGGGTCCATCCGTTGCGAGGCTTCGGTGACCGAGTCGGACAGCATCGCTGCGGTGCAACGCATCACCGGATAGATCTGAGAGATCAGCGATGGATTGAGGCGAATACTGAGGGCCTGCACGCCCACCGAGGCCCGGACGCGGCCGCCGGCGTCGAACACCGGTACCGCGATCGCGGTGACGTCGGCAGGGTCGGAGAGGGCGTATCCGCGGCGCCGAGCCGTGTCGATGGCGGGTGCGTGGCCGTCGCGGCGACCACGTCGGCCGGCGAAAGCGACGATCGCGCGGCCCATCGCCGTGGTGTCGAGTGCGGCCCGCGGCTGAGGGATCTGGTGGCGGCAGAACGCCACGGGCGGCCGCGCGGAGTAGACCGTCACAGCCTGATCATCCTCGGCGATGCCGAGACTCGCGGTGATCCTGATCTGTGACGACAGTGCATGCAGGTGCGGGGCCGCGGCCTCGACATCGATCCGTCGGTTGGTCGAGGTGGCCAGCGCCAGCAGCCCGTCGCCGATCCCATAGCAGTCGGTCTGCGGGTCTTGGGTCAGCAGACGTCCCCGGACGAGCGCCTGGGCGATCCGGTGGGTGGTGCTCACCGGGAGCCCGACGCGGTAGGCCAGTTCGCTGATCGAGATGAAATGGTCGGCGCTCTCGAGCGCGTAGAGCACGCAGATCGCTCGCTCGATCGCCTGCGACCCCGTCCGTGGTCGCAGCGACGTCGTGTCACCAGTGTCCATAATCACCGAGCCTGTTCGCTCCCGCCGGCGAACTGAAGGATTGTGCGCGCCGTGATCTGTTCACCGGGGTTTCTGAATACCGGCTGTGATTCCACGATGTGGAAGTGGGTCTGGATTTTTGATCACCGCACCCTTGATTGTTCACCTCAGGCCGCTGTCGGCGGTGAATCATTTACTCTCTGAAGGGACCACGATCGTGACGATCACAGAAACCTCAGCGCGGATCGCGACGCCACAACAGTCGATTGATGTCGCTCCCATCGCGGGATACATCGGTGCCGAAGTATCCGGCATCGACCTCACCCAGAAGCAGGGGTCGTCGACCCAGCGCGCCCTCGCCGAGGCGCTCTACGAATACAAGGTGCTGTTCTTCGGTGACCAGGCCATCGATCACGCGCAGCAGGTCCAGTTCACCGAGTATTTCGGTCGGGTGACCGATGCCCATCCGCTCGGCTATACGGACAAGTCGCCTGCCGGATACGCGCAAGTGCTGACAGTGGATTCACGCACCTACGCCAGTCGGGCCGGATCGCGCCAGTACAGTTACGCGAGCTTCTGGCACCAGGACGTGACCGCGTTGATCAACCCGCCTGCGATCACCGTGCTGCGCGCGGAGCTCGTTCCCGATGTCGGAGGCGACACGACGTGGGCAGATCTGGGCGCGGCCTACGACAATCTCCCGACCTCACTCCAGCGCTTCCTCGAAGGAGTGTATGCCGAGAACCGGTTCGGTGGACGCGAAAAGCGTTGGGAGAAGCGGTCCGAAGCCGCCGCACTCACCGAGGAGACCCCGATCATCAGCGAGCACCCGGTGGTACGCGTTCACCCGGTCACGGGCCAGAGGCTCATCTATGTCAATCCCGGCTTCACCAGCCGGATCATCGGCCTCAGTGCCTCGCAGAGCGATCGTCTGCTCGACCTGCTGTTCGCCGAGATCACCAACCCGGCCTATACCGTCCGTGTCCGGTGGACCCCGAACAGTGTCGGCATCTGGGACAACCGCGCCACGATCCACCAGGCGCCAACCGATCTCGGTCATCTCGACGTCGTCAGGGTGCTGCACCGCACCACCGTCGAGGGTGACATCCCGCTAGGTGTCGGGGGTGTTCAGTCCCGTTCGATCTCCGGTGGACCCTTCTACGCCCGTACCGCCTGACAGCACCGACAACACCAGCCCACAGAAACGAGGGAAGCAATCATGACCATCACCGACAACATCATCGCCACCAGACTCGACTTTGCACCCGTCGCCGGTCATATCGGGGCCGAAGTCTCCGGCATCGATTTGACCGCGCCGCTGGACCTCCAGCAGGCCGAGGCCGTGGTGAAAGGCCTGCACCGGTACAAGGTGCTGTTCTTCCGCGACCAACACATCGATCACGCGCAGCAGATCGCTTTCGCGCGGACCTTCGGCCCGGTGACCGCCTCGCATCCCTATGACGACGATGCGCCCACCGACTTCCCCGAGATCCTGAAGATCGACAACCGCGACTACGAGCGGAAGTTCGGGGTCAAGGCGGCGAGCTACACCAACGAGTGGCACACCGACGTTACCGCTCTGGTCAAT
>JBPPMS010000065.1:0-3249 GCA_051306175.1 Mycobacterium sp.
AGGACACCGTCAGCTCTGTACAACCCGAGCAACAGCGAGCCCACCGTAGCGTTGCTCGACGTGTGCGTCCGATAGCCAGCGACCACGCAGTCCGCCGTTCGCACGTGCTTGATCTTGAACATCGCACGCTTATCCTGCAGGTACGGGATGTCGAACGGCTTGGCGATCACCCCGTCCAAGCCGGCGCCCTCGAACTCGGAGAACCAACGTTCCGCCGTGGCGAAGTCATCGGTGACGGGCGTGGTGTGGAAGGTCGGGCCCGAGGCTGCCAGCGCAATGGTCAGCGCCGCGCGGCGGTTGGCGAAGGATCGCCGGGTGAGGTCGTCGTCGGCGAGCGCGAGTATGTCAAAGGCCACGAACGACGCCGGTGTTTTCTTGGCGAGCATCCGGACGCGACTGTCCGCAGGATGAACGCGTTGTTGGAGTGCCTCGAAGTCGAGTCCCTCGTTCAATGCGACCACGATCTCCCCGTCTATGACGCACCGTTGTGGCAGTTCTGACTTCGCAGCCTCTACAAGTTCGGGAAAGTAACGGGTCAACGGGCGTTCGTTCCGGCTGCCCAGATGAACGTCGTCGCCGTCCCGAAAGCAGATGGATCGGAAACCATCCCACTTGGGCTCGTACAAAGCGCCGGCCGGAATTGACGTGACAGACTTCGCCAACATGGGTCGCACCGGCGGCATCACAGGCAGATCCATGGACTCATTGTTGCGCCTCGGCGACCGAACCCTCTCATGCCGGTTCGAATACGCGGGGGGCGACATCATCGAGGAGTGGGTAGGCCTAGGTTCCTCACTCGGAACTGACGAGCAGTCGAGCGGGGCTGCGGCCAAGCACCTGACGCCACGCAATGTCCGCCGGATCCTCGGTCAGCCGCAGTGGGGGATGATCAGCTGCCAGTACAGCGCGCACGCTCTCTTCCACCGCGATCTTCGCCAGGGCGTGGCCCACGCAGTAGTGCGTGCCGGCGCCGAAGTTGAGCAGTCTGGGTGTGTCGGGCCGCGAAAAGCGGTGGGGGTCGAAATGATCGGGTTCGCGCCACGCCGATGCATCGCGGCACGCGGCGGCTATGCAGAGAAACACCATCGAGCCGACCGGAATTGTCGTGCCGTACAACTCGATCGGCGCCACGGCCGTGCGAGGAATGTACGGGATACTGGGCTCTAGGCGCATGGTTTCTGCGACTGCGCTTGCCAGCCGGGCCTCGTCTTCATGAACGCCGTCGAGTTCGTGGCGGTGCTGCAGGGCCACCAGAATACTGCAGGGTATCTGGCTCCCGGCCGTATCATGTCCGGCCACAAGCAGATTGGCGATCATCGTGACGGTTTCGCCGTGGGTGAGGCGCTCGCCATCGGCCTCGGATGCCAGCAGCGCAGTAATGAGATCGTGTCCCGGGTCCTTGCTGCGACGCGTCGTCAACTCATCGACATAGCTTTGCAGTTCTGTGATCGCAGTCGTCGCGGCCGCGATTTGTTCGGGCGTCATGACAAAAAATACCGGGCTCAAGACGTCGAGCCACCGCGCGAACACCGAGACATCGTCGTCGGGTATGCCGATCAGGCGGCACATCAGCCGCGTCGCCAGAGTCGAGCATGCCGCGACAAGGTCACCGCCCTGGCGGACCGAAGCGACGGCCTCGGCGGCCATGTCGGCGGCCGTCGCGCGTAGCGCCTCGACGGACCGAGGCGTGAAGGCAGGGGAAACGAGCGATCGCAGACGGCGGTGATAATCCCCCTCGGTGGTGAACATCACCCGGCCGTACCAGTCGCGCAGGTGTCCGTCGGTGACGCCCATCATGTCGAACAACGCCAGCCCGATTCCCTCTAGTCGCTGATCGTGGGCCAACGCTTCGAGGTCGCCTTGGCGCAACACGACGGTGGCGCCGGTCGCTATGTCCGTGGCCAGCGGCCCATGCCGTGCCGCCCGCCGAGCACACCGTGAAGGTCAGCCGAAAAGGTCCCGGTCAGGTCGACGGTGCGGTTCATCGTCATACCGGTACCATATCGGGCCCGACGGTCAGCGATACACCGATCGGGCATTCCTGCTGGCGTCGAACCGGATCTGCATCGGCGACACGGCCGAACCAGTGTTCGGGTTGTTCCCCAGCAAAGAATTGAAATCGGACGAATTTTAACGGTGGGCACACCCCGGGGGTGGGGGTGAAGCTTCTTGGCGACACGAAGCGCTCCGCTCTTGACGGTTAGAGGACATATACGCAATGGCTCAACGGCGACAACTGCATCTGGCCGGTTTCTTCTCGGCCGGCAATGTGACTCATGCACATGGGGCGTGGCGGCATCCGGACGCGTCGAATGGTTTTTTGACCGGGAAGTACTACCAACACATCGCCCGAACCCTGGAGCGCGGCAAGTTCGATCTGTTGTTCCTTCCTGACGGGTTGGCCGTCGAGGACAGCTATGGGGACAACCTGGACACCGGTGTCGGGCTTGGCGGGCAGGGCGCAATCGCCTTGGAGCCGGCCAGTGTGGTCGCAACCATGGCCGCGGTGACCGAGCACCTGGGTCTCGGGGCCACCATTTCGGCGACCTACTATCCCCCGTATCACGTCGCACGAGTGTTCGCGACGCTTGACCACCTGTCCGGGGGCCGCGTGTCCTGGAACGTGGTGACCTCGCTCAACGACGCTGAAGCGCGCAACTTCGGTATTGATCAGCATCTGGAACACGACGCCCGCTATGACCGGGCTGACGAGTTCTTGGAGGCGGTCAAGAAGCTCTGGAACAGCTGGGATGAGGACGCCCTCGTGCTGGACAAGGCGGCCGGCGTGTTCGCCGATCCCGCGAAGGTTCACTACGTCGATCACCACGGGCAGTGGCTGAATGTGCGCGGGCCTCTGCAGGTGCCTCGTTCACCTCAGGGTGAGCCGGTGATCCTTCAGGCCGGATTGTCGCCGCGGGGTCGGCGCTTCGCCGGGAGGTGGGCCGAGGCCGTTTTCAGTGTCGCGCCCGATCTCGCGTTCATGCAGGCCACCTATCAGGGCATCAAAGCAGAGGTGAAGGCTGCCGGGCGTGATCCCGATCAGACGAAGATCTTCACCGCCGTGATGCCGGTGTTGGGGGAGACCAAGGCCGTGGCGCAGGAACGATCGGAATACCTGAACAGTCTGGTGCATCCGGAAGTGGGACTGTCGACGCTGTCCAGTCATACCGGCATCAACTTGGCGGAGTACCCGTTGGACACGCCGATCACGACGATCCTGCGGGATCTGCAGGATCGCAACGTGCCGAC
>JBPPMS010000066.1:0-9448 GCA_051306175.1 Mycobacterium sp.
CGAATACCGGGTCGCCCGGGCCTGGCGTGACGCCCGGGTGACCAAGATCTGGGCGGGGTCGAACGAGATCATGAAGGAACTAATCGGCCGCGACCTCGGCCTGTGACCGGCTCCGCCGGTGTCGGTTTTCCGCGCCAGGTCACAACGGCCAGTCACAACCGCCAAGTCAGAACGGCTGGCTGAGTATGCCGGCCGGATCCAGGTCGCTCCAGACCTGCCGCACCACCACGGACGCCGAAGTCAGGTGATCCCAGTGATCACAGTGATGATGGTGTGGCTGCCTGGTCCTGGTGGATCGTGGTGGAGGTCCCCGGTCGGTTGACTCTCGTAACCGCCGGCTTCGTGCCTTTGACCTGAACTGTCGCCGACCGGGGCGCACGCACCGGCCGGACGGAGTGTGACTTGATAGGAGCTTGGCCGCGCCTCGTCACTGTGCTGTCCGCCCGACCGGCGGTGTGTGCCTGTCCCATCACATCGGACGGCGATGGCAATCGCCGCTATCCCGGCACACGTACGGTTCTTCCTCATTGCTTGCTTCCCCGCTTATGGATGTATCGATGAAGTGCGGGCAAGCACGGCAGTCCCCCGAGCAAACTGACGCCGCCTTGGCCTTGTGTTGCGGTCCTTCCTGGCGTGTGGAGGTAGCACCGTGACCGCACGTAGCGGCGAAGGTCGGCGACTATCCTCCGGGTGAGTAGAGCGTTCACGGCGACCCAGTCGTACGGACGGCGCGAAGCGGCCAGGGCGCTGAAGACGCTGACCGTTCAGCGGTCCAAGGCGGAAACCCGGGCCACTGGCACAGTGGCGAGGTCAGATGCCCAGGTCGGCGAATCGGCTCATCGGCCGCGCACTCGAGCAGGCCATGTGCAAGGTGCCCGCACCTACCTGTACGACGACGAGGGCCACCTCGACTGGGCATTCACGACCCCAGATACCCACTGACGGTCGTGCCGAGCCACTCACGGGCGGACCAGCGACACGAGCGCCCGCGCGGCGGCACAATCTTTGCTCGGCCGTGGCGGAGGGTCGGATCCGTCTGACCCACGACATCTCGACGACTCCGGACTTTGCACACGAGTGGGTTGCGCAAGGCGTGGCGATGCCCGGCGTGTTCATCATCAACACAGCGCTCCCGATGGCGCGCGCCATCGATGAGATCGCGCTCGCGGCGGGAGCAAGCGACGCTGCCGAGTGGACTGATCGGGTTACCTACCCTCCCGTTGCGCTGACGGCGGGTCACCGGTTGCGTCGGTGCCGCTCACGAGGTGCGCGAGGTCAGCGAAGACGAACGGGTCGACGAGGTCCGTTCCATCACGCCCAGCCGAACGTGCTCGGCGTGCGAGAGGGCCTGTTCGATGAGTTCGCCGATGTGGTTGTCGTAGAGCCGGTACTCGACGTGTCGGCCTTGGCGTTCCGTGGTGACGAACCCGAGGTCGCGCAGCAGTCGCAGTTGGTGGGATACAGCGGACTGCTCCATGGCGAGCCCTTCGCTCAGCCGGCCCACCGTGGCGGGCCCCGCCTGCAACGTCGCCAGGATTCGTAGCCGACCGGCGTGGGCCAGCGCCTGCAGGGTCGACGCCACCGCCGCGGCAGCCTCAGGGTCGAGGTGGGGCGCGAGACGATGACGCGTTGGTCGGTGGGCCACCCGGGCAGCCTAGCCCGCAAGATGCATGAGAACATCTTCATATGTTCTAGCCTCTCTAACGAGCACCACCCGGCCAGCCCGCTCTGTCGAGGACTCCTGTGACACTCCCGGACGCATCTCGCTTCGCCTCCGCGCGCTTGTCGCTGCTGCGTGCGGGTGCACGGTCGCCGACCTCACCGACCCGTACCTGGAGTTGTTGCGCGAGCACCGAGTCCGAGCCGGCCGCTCTCCTCGTCGGCACCCGAGACGACGACAGCGATCAGGTGTCCGTCGTCACAGACGACCAGCAGATGACCTGCAACACCGTCCATGTCGGCGCCCTGCCCCAGTTCAGCCGTGCCTGGCTCCGCTCGATCGCGTACGACGCCTGACCCCTCCGCCCCGCCAGTCCGAGAGAAGCCGAGAAGCCGACATGAGTCACGCAGATCACACCGAGCACGATCACTCCAACAAACACCCCCACGACGAAGACCACGCGCACGACCACGACCACCACGGCGGAGTCCGAGGAGCGCTCGCTGAGCTGTTCAAACCGCACAGTCATGACGCCGCGGATTCCGTCGACTCCGCGCTCGAAGCCAGCGGCGAGGGCATCCGCGCGGTGAAGATCAGCCTGGTCGCACTCATGCTCACGGCCATCGCACAGACGGCCGTCGTGATCGCCACCGGATCGGTCGCACTCCTGGCCGACACCATCCACAACTTCTCCGACGCCCTGACCGCAGTACCACTGTGGATCGCCTTCGTGCTGGGACGCCGCCGACCGAACGCCAGCTACACCTACGGCTACGGCCGCGCCGAGGACCTCGCCGGGGTCTTCATCGTGATCATGATCGCCCTGTCAGCGGTCGTCGCCGGCTTCGAGTCCGTCCGGCGGCTCATCGACCCCACAGAACTGACCTACCCCTGGGTCGTCGCGGCAGCGGGGCTCATCGGCTTCGCAGGCAACGAACTGGTTGCGGTCTACCGGATCCGGATCGGCCGGCGCATCGGTTCGGCCGCACTGGTGGCAGACGGCCTCCATGCCCGCACCGACGGATTCACCTCACTCGCCGTGGTGCTCGGCGCGGTAGGCGTGATGCTGGGCTTCCCACTGGCCGACCCGCTCGTCGGACTTGCCATCACCATCGCCATCCTGGTCGTGCTGCGCGGCGCGGCCCGCGACATCTACCGCCGGCTGATGGACGCCGTCGACCCGGTGCTCACCCACCGAGCGACCGAGGCCATCGAAACCACCGATGGGGTGCTCGACGTCGACTACCTGCGGCTGCGCTGGATCGGCCACCGCACGATCGCCGAGGCCGGGATCGTGGTCGAGGCGAGCCTCGACCTCGACGCCGCGCACACCGTCGCCCACCGCGTCGAGACACGACTCCTCCACGACGTCCCCAAGCTGGTTGGCGCCACCATCCACGTCAGCCCGCTGCGTAGGGCGCGAACCTCCGGACGTGATGTCTAGGCCGTGGTCCGTCCGCTGATCGATGCGTGCTCCGGTGGCGCCATGGATGCGATGGCGAACCCCTCCTCGAGTGCGACGCTAGTTCGCCAGCTCCTGACCTGGGCGACCCGAGCGCCCTCCGCATGATGGGTGCCGGGCCACTCGGCCGGCTCAGTCGGCTTCCTCGGCACCGCCGGCATCCTTGGTGACGCTTGCGGTCTGGGGTGCGCTTTCGGTGGCGCTCACTTCGACGGTGAGGTCGAGGGCGTTGGTGTCGGTGTAGTAGAGGCTGTACTGGTTGACCGGGAAGTGGTCGGTGGCGCCGGTGTTGTCGAAGTGGATGACGCGGCTGCCCCCGCCGGCGACAGCGAAGTCGTCCGGGAGATCGGCGTAGTAACTCTCGGTGTCGGAGGTCTGGGGGTCGGTGATCGTGTAGTAGACCTCGAATCCGGTGAGTTCGGTGGTCCCAGCGTTGATGATGGCGATCTCGAGGTGGTCGTCGACGGCCTTGCCGGAGGCATCCACGTTGTTCTCGACCAGAACGCTGTCGATCACCATGGACTGCGCGGTCGACGTGTTGGCGATCGGGTTCTCGGTGACGGGCAGTACCGCGCCCGCCGACTGGTTGCCGGCCGAACGCTGCGCACCGGAGATGCCGGTTCCGGCCCCGGGACCGGTGGAGCCCCCGCAGGCGCTGGCCAGGGCCAGGACGGTGACCACCCCGGCGGCGGCGAGAGCCGCCCCGCGAGCACGGTGAGGATGGGTGGCGGTGGTGGTGGTGTTCATGAGTTTCCTCCGGTTTCGATGGGCTGTTGGCGGGTAATGGTGCGGCGTAGGGCGGCGAAGAGCAACGCTGAGTAGGCAAGGAGCCAGGCGATGTTGTTGCGGGTCTCGTTAAGTAGCCAGGACAGGCCGTAGGGGCGGTAGCGCTCCTTGACGTCGGTCATGGCGAAGGCGAAGCGTTCGAAGTGCTTGGCGAGGGAGGCTTCCTCGATGCCGGTGCGGACGCGCTCGTAGCCGGTGAAGTGAGTGAGCACGGCGAGTTCACCGTCATGGTCGAGGCCCAGGGCTTGGAACAGCCCTCCAGGGAGCTGGTTGTCGGCGTCGAGGGTGTCGCCGATCTGGGGCAGCACGAGGACGACCACGAGCCAGATACCCAGCGCGATGGTCAACCCGTTCACGGGGACTTTCGCCTTGGCGGTCGCGATGGCGCCGAGGCAGTAGAAGGCGCTGAGATAGAGCAGCGCGGCGAAGCAGGCGAGAGTCACGCGCAGCACCTGGATCGGGCTGATCCAGTCGTTGCCGATCAGACCGAGGGAGACGACGCCGGCTACGGCAGCGCTGGTGATGAGGGTGGTGAAGATGCCCAGCGCGCCCAGGTAGCTGCCGGTGGCGAGCTCGGCACCGGTCAGGGGCCGGGACCGCAGCAACGGCAGGGTCCGGCTGACCCGTTCGCGGGAGACCGAGAGGTAGCCCAGGGTGATCGCGATGATCGCCCCTAGGATCTCCACGTACTCCAGGGCACCGCGCAGAAGGGACAGTACGGCCAGCGGGGAGGGGGCGATACGGGTGAGCCCTTGAGCCTCGGCGGCCGCACGGTAGGCGTTGTAGTCGGCGAGTTGGGCGGCATAGTCGCTGGCACCGATCAGTACCGACCCGATGGTGGAGGCGACCAGGAGGGCGATCAGGATGATCAGGACGCGGCTCCGCAGGGCGGCGCGGTACTCGTGGCGAGCCACCTGGATGATCCGGCGGGTGGACTCACTCATCGCTGGCGCTCCTGGAGTAGTCGTGTCGGTGGATCCGCCAGAGCACCAGTAGGGCGAGGATTGCGGCGGCGATCAGGATGGGCACAACGGTGATGGCCGTCTCGGCGGCGGGGGTGGCGGGTGTCGTGCGCAGGATGCTCCCGGCGGCGTCCTTGTAGCCCTCGACCAGCGAGAGCGGCTGCGCCGAGTTGGTGACGCGGAAGAAGGCTTGGGAGAGGCCGGCGGGCTCGCTGATCGGACTAAGGGACTGGGTCGGGCGCAGACCGGAGACGAACTGCGGCAGCACGAAGGTGACGACGATCCACACCGCGATCGCCGAGAGCAATGCGAGCGACCTGCGTCGGATGAGGAGCGCGGTGAGCATCCCGATCAGGGCGAAGACCGATAGGTAGGCCCAGGAGAGCGCGTAAAAGCCGGCGAGTCTGGCCAGATCCGGGCCGCTGACGGTGCGATTGACGACCAGCAGAGCGACCAGGCTGAGGGCCCAGCATCCTGCGAGAACGGTGGCCAGCAGTTGGCCCACGCTGAGCATCTTGCCCAGGGCGTAGTGGGTGCGGGCGATGGGCCGGGTGAAGATGAGGCGCCCCATCCCGTTGGTCTGATCCTCGGCCAGGGCCAGGTGCCCCACCAAGAGGGCGATCAAGGCCCCGATGAGGGGGATGTAGACCACCATGTTGGACAGCAGCGAGAGGCTTGGTTTGAGCAGGAACGGGTTGGCCGGAGCCGGGTTCCCTGCCGCGGCTTGCAACTGGACCGCCTGGTCGAAGACCCGCACGATCGTGTGGTGGCTCGACCAGCCGAGGATGCCGGCCATGGCGGTGACCGTCAGCAGGGTCGACCACCCGATCAGGCGGACGCGCTGGCGCCGAGATGTCAGGGCCTGATGGGCCCAGACCGTACCGATCACGGCCCGGGCGCTGGGGACGGTCGCGACGGAGGCGTGGGGGACGGTCATGGTGTCGGCCCACCGACCCGGATGTAGATGTCCTCCAGAGAGGCTTCGTCGGGGAACCGCAACGCGGTGTTCTCGATGCTGTCCTTGTAGATCAGCTCGCCGTGGTTGAGGACCCCGATGGTGGTGCACACTTTGGACACCTCGCCGAGCAGATGCGTGTTCATGAACACCGTCATGCCGAGCTCGGCGTTGAGTTGGGTGATGGTGTGGCGCAGCTGACGGACGCCCATCGGGTCCAGGCCGGAGGTGGGTTCGTCGAGCAGCAGCACTTTGGGCCGATGCACGATCGCCTGAGCGATCCCGATGCGCTGCCGCATGCCGGTGGAGAAGGTGCCGACTCTGCGCTTGGCGAGGTCGGCGCACCCCAAGAACTCGAGTGCCTCCATGGCCGCGGTGCGGGCGTCAGGGAGACCGGAGAGCTTGGCCAGGAACTCCAGGTTCTCCAGAGCACTCATATGGCCGTACATGCGCACGTCGGCGGGAAGGTACCCGATGCGGCGGGTCACTTCGCTGCGTTCGGTGACCACGTCGTACCCGCAGACCGCGGCTGTGCCGGCGGTGGGGGTGATCAGGGTGGTCAGGATGTTCATGGCGGTGGTCTTGCCGGCGCCGTTGTGGCCGAGGAATCCGAAGACCTCTCCGTGCTCGATCCGCAGGTCCACTCCCCGTAGGACGAGGTCGGTGTCGTAGCGGTGCTGCAGTCCGCGTAGCTCGATCGCGGGTTCGTTCATGACGTGGTCCTCACAGTGCTCGGGGCGGGGGCTCGGCCCCACAGGCGCCCGGAGTTGCTCCGGGCGTGAAGGTGGGGCCTGATGCGGGTGACAACAGGCCCCACCGTGTGCCGACAGCTGCCGGCGGTTCAGCGACACGAACGGCGGAACGGGCGCCTACTCGGTCTCGCCGGACTCGTCGGCGTCCTGGTGGCCGGGCTCGTTGGGGTTGGTGTCCGGGCCTTGGTCGGGACCGTCGTTGGCCTCCTCGGCACCTTCCGCGCCCTCGGTCTCGCCGGACTCGTCGGCGTCCTGGTGGCCGGGCTCGTTGGGGTTGGCGTCCGGGCCTTGGTCGGGACCGTCGTTGGCCTCCTCGGCGCCCTCGACCTCGGTGGCGTCATCGACCTCGCCGTCGCCGTCAGTCTGCTGGACGACCGGGGCAGGGCTGTCGGACGCCTGGGCAGCGACTACGCCGCCGACGCCGAATGCGGCCAGGATGGCGGCAGCGCCGGTGATGGCTGCGTTGCGCTTGAGGTTTCTCATGATGGTGTCTCCTCGGTTGGTGGCCGCGGGTTGCGACCTAGTTGCCTTCAGGTTGTCCGAGAGCCGCTGTGGGGAACCTGAGAGTCGCTGAGAACGTCCTCAGCGCGCGGTCGCGACCGCGTCAATCAAACTGCCCGGTCCTCACCGGCTCAGGTCGACGTGGTGATGGTCCAGACACCGAAACCCGGTGAAGTCCTCGTATGGGGCCTCGCGCCGGGTGGTTGTCCCGCCGGTGGCGATGTTTGCTGAGAGGATGCTGAACGAACCAAGGGCCGCTGTGCTTCTCTCAGCGTGTCCACAGGCGTCGCTGGTCACCATGAAGGTGAGGAAAGGCAGGTGCGCCTGATGCGGGTGCTCATGGTGGAGGATGAGGTCCGTCTTGCCGCGACGGTGAGCCGCGGTCTGGGCGCCGAAGGATTCGTGGTTGACGTGGTGCATGACGGCGCCGAGGGACTGCTCGAGGCGCAGGCCCGCGATTACGACGTCATCATCCTCGACATCATGCTGCCCTCGCTGAACGGATACGACGTGTGCCGGTCGTTGCGCCAGTCCGGTGTGTGGACCCCAGTGCTGATGCTGACAGCCAAGGACGGAGAGTACGACCAGGTCGACGCGTTCGACCTGGGCGCCGACGACTATCTCACCAAGCCGTTCTCCTTCGTCGTCCTCGTCGCCCGCCTTCGTGCCCTGGTCCGACGCGGCGCTCCGGCGCGGCCAGCGGTCCTGACCGTGGGCGACCTGTACCTGGATCCCGGAACCCGGATCGTCCACCGCGGCGAGACCCGGATCGACCTGACTCCGCGCGAGTTCGGGCTGCTCCACTTCCTCATGCGCCACCACGATCAGGTGGTCTCCAAGTTGGAGATCCTCCAAGGAGTCTGGGACGCGAACTACGAGGGAGACGAAAACGTCGTCGAGGTCTATGTCGGCTACCTGCGCCGCAAGATCGACCAGCCCTTCGAGCGCCGGAGCATCCACACAGTGCGGGGCGTCGGCTACCGCTTGACGGGCGCCGGAAGTTGAGCCTACGAGAGAAGCTCCGAGGGGTCCGGTGGCGCACCACGGTGGCCGCGACGCTGACAGTCGCCACCTTCCTGGCCATCGCGGGACTGGCCTTCGCCTTGGCCCAACGCCAACAGTTGGAGAGCTCGATCACCGAGGCATCCCGCGACCAGGCCGCCGACATCGCCGCCCAGGTCCAACGTGAAGGATCCACCGCCGACCTCGCCACCGGTGCCGGCGACCAGTCACTCGTCCAGATCCTCGACCCCGACGGAAATGTGGTCGCCGCCAGCCCCTCTGTCGACGGCGAGCCCGCCGTAGTCGACATCCGACCGGCGCCGGGGACCACTACGGTCATCCGATCGATGTCCCTCCCCATCGGCGAGAGCGAGCCCTTCGTCGTCGTGGCCACGGGAGTCTCCGGACCGGACGGACCGATGGTGGTGGTGGTCGCTCAAAGCCTCGAACTGGTCGGACAATCCACAGCTGTGGTGGTCAGCCTGCTGCTGGTCGGCTACCCCGTCGTGGTGCTGGGAGTCGCCGTCGTGTCCTTCTGGCTCGCCGGACGTGCACTGGCGCCGGTCGAGGCCATCCGAGCCCGGGTCGCGCAAGTCGAAGGGACCTCCGAACTCGACGCACGGGTACCCGTCCCCGGAGGCGGTGACGAGATCGCCCGGCTAGCGCTCACCATGAACGGCATGCTCGAACGGCTACAGGCAGCCAGCGACCAACAGCGCCGATTCGTCGCCGACGCCTCCCACGAGCTACGCAGCCCGCTGGCGACCATCCGCGCCGCGTACGAGATCGCTGCCCTGCACCCTGACCAACACACCTGGTCCGAGACCAGCCACGACATCCTGGCCGAACTCGACCGAGTGGACCGCCTCGTCGAAGACCTCCTCTTGCTCGCCAGGGCCGACGAGCACGGACTATCCCTTCGACGCGGCGACGTGGACCTGGACGATCTCCTCCTCGCCGAAGCCACACGCCTCCGCAGACTCGGCACCCTCGAAATAATCGTCGAGGCCCCACCAGTTCGCGTGCACGGAGACCCTGCCCACCTCAGCCGTGCCCTGCGCAACCTCACCGACAACGCCGCCCGGCATGCCCACTCGCGCATAGATCTGCGACTCACGACCGACAACCACTTCGTCCGGATCGAGGTCGAGGACGACGGTCCGGGTATCCCCGACGCCGACCGGGAGAGGGTATTCGAACGGTTCGTCCGTCTGGACGACAGCAGGACCCGGGCAAGCGGTGGCACAGGTCTCGGGCTATCCATCGCCCGCGAAATCACTCGAGCACATGGCGGAAGCCTGGTCGTCGAGGCAGGCGCCGTCGGAGCCCACTTCGTCATGCTGGTGCCACAGTGACTACATTTGGGTG
>JBPPMS010000067.1:0-14746 GCA_051306175.1 Mycobacterium sp.
TAACACTGCCGATTCGGCTAAGCCGGTGTCTACAGCGCAGCAGACTGCGCTGGATTTGAAGGCCCCGTTAGCGTCGCCGGCGTTCACGGGGACACCGACAGGTATCACCAAAACGCATGTGGGGTTGGGCAGTGTTGATAACGTTCAGCAGCAGCCGATTGACTCTGATCTAACAGCTATAGCGGCTTTGACGACGACCAGCTACGGGCGGTCGCTACTCACACAAGCCGACGCCGCCGCTGCGCGCACCACCATCGCAGCCGCGTCGACAGAGACCAGCGCGAACGCCACCGAGGGCGCCAACCTCGCCCCGGTGTGGGGGCAGTCCGCTGGGAATTTCACTGTAGGCGGCGGCGCTTCGTGGACGAACAACACGACGTTGGCGATTGTGAACGGGTCGACGATGTCGTTCTCGGTGTCTGTGACATCGGGCCGGGTGTATTCGTTCATTCCGACCTTTTCGGCGGCGCTGTCGACAGGTGTGTGGTCGATTGTGTTCGGGTCGAACACCGGGTTCAATTCGGTTCAGGCCTTCCATTCGCCGTCGGGTAAGTTGGGTTTCGTCGCCCCGTCGACGGGTTCCATCACGGTGTCTGTGACGTTCACTTCTCTTGGTTCTTTGAATGTGACCGACTGCCAGGTGGTGCTGGTCTCGCAACGGACTGGTGTTGTCGCGGCTGGTACAGAGCTGCGGTCGGATGCAGCTTCAAGCAGCAACACAGCCGCCGGGTACCAGGCGTTGCAGTCGAACACGACCGGCGCCAACAACACAGCCGCCGGTCGGCAGGCGTTGCAGTCGAACACGACCGGCGGCAACAACACAGCCGCCGGGTACCAGGCGTTGGCTGCGAACACAACCGGCGGCAGCAACACAGCCGCCGGGTACCAGGCGTTGGCTGCGAACACAACCGGCACCAACAACACAGCCGCGGGGTACCGGGCAGCTTCGTTACCCCTCAACAACTCTGCATACGCCACCACAACCGCATCCAAACAAACCGTCCTCGGAACCGACGCCGGACAAAACACCGCAACCCAACTCGACGACATCACAACAATCGGATACAGAGCAGTAGCAGGCGCAGCCAACGCAACCGCCATCGGATCAACCGCCACCGCAGGCCACTCGTCGTCCGTCGCACTCGGATACGGAACATCCACCACAGCATCCGACCAAATAATGGTCGGCGGAAGAGACGTCGAACTAACAGACTCAGCTAAAGGAATAGTGTTGAAGTCACCAGACGGCACCAGATACCGGGTCAAAATCGCCAACGGCGGAACACTAACAGTAACCGCGGCGTAAGGAGAAAACGATGGCCGACATCACCATCACCATTCCCAACAACCAGGTGCAGCGCATCACCACCGCGCTGTGCAAAGCAGGCGGATACAAAGGAGACCTCGGTGACAACACGGCACGAAACCAATTCGCGAAAGCAATGATCGCCCGATACGTGAAAGACATCGTGCGCGGTGTGGAACGGGCAGAAGCAGAAGAAACCGCCCTAGCAGCAGGTGTGAACATACAAGACGCAGACGTCACATGATCCCGTCAACCCCAGCCCAATACGGAATCAACACACAACGTGCAATCTGTTGCGGCGCACCGATCTGCGACCACACCAAAATACCCCTTAAATACATACTGGCATGCAAAATTAGGCACACATTCTGGTCGTCAATAACCAGGCCCGCGAAGCGAAAGAACTTAAGGGACCATGGATAAAATATTGGGCATCATCGCCGCCAAACTTTTCACACTTATTTGGCCGCTGCTCGCCGAACTGATCGCAAACAAATTCGCCGAATACATGCCGCAAATCATCAAAGCTGTAGTGGTCTCGATCTCGCAGTCCGCCGGGCAGCTCGTCGTCAACACCACAGACAAAGTTACCGACGTGATCCCCGGACCAGTAGATGACTGGGTCGTAGACACCATCGTCGAGCGCACCCGCGAAGCCCTCAACCAATTCGGGGTCCAATTCTGATGCCTCTCCCCTTTCAAACCGTCTGCGACGAAGTGAGCTGATGGCGAACCGCACGGTATACGGTCGGACACATTCCGAGAACGGTTGGCCGATGGTCGATCAGGGTTCGTGCCGCTGGGTGCGCATCCCCGGGGCCGAGCACGTCTCATTGCAGATCCGCGAGGGACAACCAGAGGTCATCCTCCGTGCGTTCGCGGCCGACTTCAACACCTACGTCGAACCACTGCGCGACGCGGACTCTGCGTGCTGGACCGCAACGAACTCAGTCGCCAGCTCATGCCACCTCTCAGGCACCGCAATGGATCTGAACTGGAACGGGGCGGACGGCAAGACCTTCCGATTCCAAATCCCCGAAGAGAGGGCTTATCCGCCGCCCAAGAACAGAGCTGTTCGTGAACTGCTCGATTTCTACGAAGGTCTCGTCTTTTGCGGCGGTGACTGGTCCATCCGCGACTGGATGCACTTTCAGATGGGTGGCAACACCTACAACAACCCGCGCACCGCGGACTTCATCAAACGCAAAATCCGCCCCGACGGGTTCTCCACCTTCCGCCGCAGCAGCACAGCCCCACCACCCAAACCGACTCAGCCGCCCGAGCTTTCACGCACCGACGGCTACGCTCTGCGCATCATCAACGAGGGCAAGCGCCGCGGCATCACACCGCGTGGCATACAGATCGCTCTGGCCACCGCCATTGTCGAATCAAACATCAAGGTCTATGCCAACGAGAAGCTCCCGAAGTCCATGGCGCTGCCCCATGACGCGGTCGGACGCGATGGGCTCAGTGTGGGCATCTTCCAGCAGCAGGTGAAAGACACCGGCAACGGCTGGTGGTGGGGCGACGAGACCACCTGCATGGGTGTGGAGTCCTCTGCTGGCTTGTTTTACGACCGGCTGGCACGCATCGACTACAACGGCCCCGGCAGCCCCGGCAGCTACGCACAAGCCATTCAGCGCTCCGCATACCCCAGCCGCTACGACGAGCACATGGGCGAGGCTGTCGCCCTCTATAACAAGCTCTCCCCGACCACGAATGCCACTGACCCGCAAGGAGATGACGAATTGTCCGCAGAAGCCGAGCGGAAGATCGACGTGATCTATCGCGAACTCACCCAACTGCTCCCGTCGCGGTCACCGCTGCGCTACCTCGACCAGGCGACGCGTCACCCGAAGGGCGTCGACACCCTCGCGGGGATGGTCCTCAACATCGACGGTATGCAGCACTTCGAGCATATCCGCGCGCTCGCCGGATACGGGCACCCGGAAACGTTGACCCATCTGCGCGAGTTGGCGGCCGCGGACCCGGTGAAACACCCGGACAGGCAGGATGATCGTCTGCTGGCGCAGGCGATCCTCGCCGACGTGACGAGTAAACCGACCGCGGCGGCGCCGGTGGTGCGCGCCGCCGAGCCGACACCACCCGTCGACGATGGCCAGTTGGCGGCCGCGCGGGAAGAGAACGCGCGCCTGCGCGCGCAGCTCGAAAGCGCGTTGGCTAAGAACGCGTACAGCGAAGCTAAGCCGTCCGATGAGCCGCCGCCCGTGCTGCCGGTCGCCCCGGCCGAGTACTACATGTCCGGGCACAGCACCGGCGATGTGATCGGCAGGCTTTATGACTCCCTAGAGGCGCTTCGCCTCGCCGACGCCCTGCCCATCGAGTCCCGCGCACCGCTGGCTGCGCTGATCTCAGTACTGTCCACCAAGAACGGAGCACAAGTATGACCGAACCAGCCGCCCCTGTCACCCCGGTCACGAAACCGACCAAGACGATCGTGGCGTCGATCGGCGCCGTCCTGACCGTGGTGGTGCCGCTGGTGACGTCGCTGCTCACCTACCTGCCGCCGCAATGGTCGGCGGTCATCACCGGCGCCATCGGTGTCTTGACGGTCCTCGGTGTGTACACCATCCCGAACACGCCGACCGGCCAGGTCGTGATCACCCCCGAACCCGCCGCCGCTAACCGAAATACAACCGAATACCAGTGGCAACCTCCTTGGCCGAAGCCGTAACGCACCGTGGCGACCATCGCAGGCCAGTGGGTCGGTTTGGGACTAGGCGACGCCGACCCCGAGGTGGGGCGCATACGCGACTTCATGCGCCGCAAATTCCGCAGCTACGCAGGTTCGCTGCCAGACACACGTAACCCCCGTGGGGTGCCGCTGTTCGACGCACCCATGACGGAGGCAACTCTGGTCATGCAACGCGCCTACGTCCGCGGCGGGACACTGAAACCGCAGTTCGCTAACGGATTCATCGGCGCCTCGACGAAAGTGGCGATGGGTTACCTCAAAGCGACACCCGTCGACATCCGGCCGATGCTGTTCACCGTCTGCGGAACCGGTGTGCCATGGTGGGTCGGCCCCGACGCCGACACTGCGCGCGCGGTGGAAACACTGTACAAGTGGCAGCCGGTCGGGTATCCCGCGCAGCCGTTCCCGATGGGTCCCAGCATCGCCGCCGGTAAAGCGGAGCTACGCAACCAATTCAACATGCACCGGGCTCAAGTGGTGAGCAACGGCTTCGCAGTCGCCTCCTACAGCCAGGGCGCCGTCGCCGCCAGCGAGGTTTGGGAATTCGACATAAAACCAGCCGCCGGGGTGCTGCACTGGGCGTACCCACATTTCCGCAGAGCGGTCACATGGGGCAACCCGTCCCGAGAGCTTGGCCGGGCCTGGCCCGACGGCACCCCCGAACCGGTCGCCCCGGCGCACACCAGTGGCGTCGCACACCCGGACGACAGGCTCAAGAACACACCCACACAGTGGCGCGACTACGCACACAAAGGAGACCTGTACACAACCGGTTCCAATGATGCTGCGGGTCAGGACAAAACGGCCATATGGCGGATCATCCGCGGTGAGGATTTCTTCGTCGGCCCAGACACACTGCTGGAGCAGTTCCTCGAAATCGCGAAGCAACCCATTCCCGGCGCTGTCGGCGCGTTCAAGGCGATCCTCGACGCTGGGATGTTCATCGGCAGAGGTTTGACACCCCACACGAACTACTCAACCCAACCGGCCATCGCGTTCCTGAGATCTTGACCACCACCTGGCAGCTGGTTTGGCTGAACATCCTAGTGGACGGTTACTGCATAGCGTCTGTAGTCCTGTCACTGTGGTTGCTCCACAACAATAGGAAGAGGTGAGCGCAGACAAATGACCCTGACGCACCGCCTCAAGGTGTGGTGGCTCGACACCCTCGACGAGGACTCCGTGAGACGGTGGGTGCCGCCCTACTGCACGATCTGGTTGACATGGGCGATGCTGGCGATACTTGTCTTCCCGCCAGTGCCCACCATTTACGACTCCATGGGCACGGCCGCGTACTGGTTGTGGGTATGGATAGCAATCCCCGCCAACGCGTTCCCAATGATCGGGTTATGGATGCGCGCGGGTGGTTCCGCGGTTAACCGCATGAGCGACCGCTTACTGTTCCGCGACTGGATGGGACTCATCTTACAAGCGACCGGACATGCTGTATGCCACGTGCTGATGGTGATGTTCCAAATCGCAGCGTGGATAGCGGTTTGGAATTACGACGGGCCCAACGAATACGCCGGTTTGACGATCTTCACTGCTTCGCTGCTGCTGGCATGGACCGGGGGCACAGCGCTGCTCTGCGCGCAATCCATACGTAAGATTCAGCGCGGCATGCAAATAGAATCGGAGAACTCATAATGTTTTGGGCGGCCATCCTGGTCAGTGTCGCCGCTATATTTCTGTTTGCCATACCACTGTGGGGTGCCCTCAAATTCAACCCCGACCGGGCGCGGACCGTGAAATACGTTGAGCTGTCCGCCGCCGCCACTGACAGGGTGGTGCAGGTTCGTTTGCTGCACCCTGAGATAGTTCAGATGTCACGAATGGACCGCCACCCGTTCTATGTGCTTGTCCATTTTGGGGTCATCGCCTACGCGGTGTGCGTTTACGCCGGGTCACCGTTGACCAGCAACGTTATTGCTCTGGCACCGCAAACGCGTTACACAATGGCAGGCTGTTTCATCGTCGGGTCGATGTTAGCGATGATCGGGTCACTGCTAGGCGCCCATGTAGGTCGGTGGACATTCGGTAAAAACGTCCGTGAACATTTGACTGCGCCAGTCCTGGGCGACGACGTCGGACTCCCCTATCGGGTAGCGATCGCAGGGCTAAGCGCAACAATGGTCAGTTTTGCCATCTACTCAGAGACCAGCTTCCAGAGCACCGCGGGGTCCCTCGGCGGATGGCTCACAGGTTCGCTCGCCGCCGCTTGCATACTGACCATTGTCATGCTGTACCGGTCCATGCGAACGTTTGAGAAATGGGACTCTGTACTGATCTCCGAAGCTAAAGCGAGACTAGACGGGCAGGAACAGCCGTGACGCCACTGATAGATTGGGCGCCGCTCGCCGCAGCTGTTGTCGCTATTGTCGCCGCAGCTAACGCATGGCACAGCAGCCGCAAAAAGCCGCAACTTGACGCGGTGAGCATCGACAAGGTGCGCGCTGAGATCAACAAAGAATCAGCGGCAGCCAACGCGCGCCGCGACCGGCACCTGCTGCGCATGGAAAACTGGGGATTTGAAAAAGTTATCCCGTGGAGTCGCCGCGCGGTCACTGTAATTGACGATCAGAACAGTTTGCTAGTTGAGTTAGCGGCCCGTGCGAGTATCCCTTACACACCGCACGTGTTGGAGCCGCTGCCAGAGATGCCGCAGATAGACGACTGATCAAAAGCGGCGCCACCAGCAGCAGCGCCCACTAACCGACGCCCCGCCAAATTTTGGTTGGGGCGTTTTTTCGGCGTCTCCACCCGGATTCTCATTCGGACGGTGACTTGGTGGAACACTCTCCAGCAATGTCTCACCACCACCGTGCTATCCCCCCGTACGCCTCAACCTTGCTGGACCCGTACGCCGTGACCGTGCTGTCGTTGTACGCCGTGACCGTGCTGCCGTTGTACGCCGTGACCGTGCTGCCGTCGTGCGCCGCGACTGTGCTGCCGTCGTACGCCGCCACCGTGCTGTGGTCGTACGCCGTGACCGTGCTAGCTCCGTACGCCCTGACCGTGCTGCCGTTGTACGCCCTGACCGTGCTAGCTCCGAACGCCGCCACTGTGCTGTCGTCGTGCGCCGTGACTGTGCTGTCGCTGTACGCCACCACCGTGCTGGACCCGAACGCCGTGACCTTGCTAGCCCCGTACGCCGTGACCGTGCTGTCGCTGTACGCCGTGACTGTGCTGCGGTCGTTCGCCGTGACCGTGCTGGTTCCGTAAGACTCGACTGTGCTTTCGTCTAACGCCACCACTGAGCTGGCGTTGTACGCCACCACTGTGCTGGTTCCGAACGCCGTTACCACGCTAGATCCGTGCGCCGTGACTGTGCGGCCGTTGTACACCTTTACCTGGCTGGACCCGGTCACGGTGACTGCGCCGCCCCCGGTCCGGCCGATCCGCAACCACACATCCGGCGGGGAGTCCACCACAACATCAACCCCAGCGGCCAGCGCCGCATCCAAATCAACCTGCGACTTAACGGTACGCACCTGAGTACCCGGCATCAGGAATACCTCACCTTGCTGTCCCCGTAAGACTCGACTGTGCTGTCCTCGTGCGCCGTGACCGTGCTGCGGTCGTACGCCGTGACCTTGCTACCCCCGAACGCCGTGACCGTGCTGTCGTCGTACGCCACCACCGTGCTGGATCCGTACGCCGTTACCGTGCTTTCGTCTAACGCCACCACTGAGCTGGCGTTGTACGCCACCCCCGTGCTGGTTCCGTACGCCGTGACCGTGCTGCCGTTGTACGCCGCCACCGTGCTGTCGCTGTGCGCCGTGACCTTGCTGCCGTTGTACGCCGTGACCTTGCTAGCTCCGAGCGCCCTGACCGTGCTGCCGTTGTACGCCGCTACCGTGCTGTCGTTGTACGCCGCCACCGTGCTGTGGTCGTACGCCGTGACTGTGCTGCGGTCGTAAGCCCTGACCTTGCTATCCCCGAACGCCACCACTGTGCTGTCGTCGTACGCCCTGACCGTGCTGCGGTCCAAAGCATCCACCGTGCTGCGGTCGTACGCCGCCACTGTGCTGTCGTCGTGCGCCGTGACGGTGCTGCGGTTGTGCGCCCTGACCGTGCTGCCGTTGTACGCCGTGACCTTGCTACCCCAGCGCGCCGTTACTGTGCTGCGGTCGTTCGCCGTGACCGTGCTGCTATCCAACGCCTCCACCGTGCTAGATCCGTACGCCCTGACCGTGCTGTCGTTGTACGCCGCCACCGTGCTGTCGTTGTACGCCACCACCGTGCTGGTTCCGTACGCCTTTACCTGGCTGTCGTCGTACGCCCTGACCGTGCTTTCGTCACGCGCCGTGACCGTGCTGCGGTCCAACGCCACCACTGTGCTGTCGTTGTGCGTCTCAACCGTGCTGGCCCCGGCCACTTTGACGTAGCTGTCGCCGGTCCGGCCGATCCGCAGCCACATATCCGGCGGGGAATCCACCACAACATCAACCCCAGCGGCCAGCGCCGCATCCAAATCAACCTGCGAACTCACCGTACGCACCTGCTGTTCCGCTGCTTTTCCCATACCATCAGTGTATCGAACTATACAGTTGGGTGCAAGTGCTGAAGGAAACCAGGGTCTGGTACTCAGGAATACCTCACACCTACGATCCCTGTGGACGCGATGCGCGCCGCTGTTGCCGATTGCTCATCGCAAAGTCACCGCGTTCTTTGAGCAGGAACGCAAGCTGATCCTCTGCGTCTGCGACGACCTTGCGCGCTTGGGTGTCATCGAAAACGCCTGCGTCACCGGGATTCTCCCAGCACACCGAGCCTGCGCCAACAACCTGGCCCAGAAGCTCTCTAACGCTCTTCACGCCCGCGAACATATTGCGACGTGGTACAGCGTTGCCGTCACCCGTAGTCATGATGCCCGGTCGTGCGTCTGACTGTTCCATGAGATGCCTCGTCCCTATAATCCAGAAGCCCATTCTAATCAGGGTCCAGAACCCAAATGTTCTTTACCTGAATCGAATTCGCATTCGCTTCGTAGGTCTTACCGCGTTCTTTGAGCAGGAACGCAAGCTGATCCTCTGCGTCTGCGACGACCTTGCGTGCTTGGCCGTCATCGAAAACGCCTGCGCCACCGGGGTTCTCCCAGCACACCGAGCCTGCGCCAACGACCTGGCCCAGTAGCTCGCTCACGCTCTCGACGCCCGCGAACATGTTGCGCCGGGGAACTGCGGCACCCTCGGTCGTCGCCATGATGCCGGGGCGTGCGTCGGACTGTTCCATCAGAATCCTCCCTTGGGTGTACCGAATCGGTCGTCCTGCTCGCGCCCGTACCACTTCTCGCGCGCTTCGATTGCCTCGGCGTAGGTCTTGAGGCAGCCGGTCAGGTAGTTGGCGAGAATGAAATCCGGTGTGCCGGAACGATTCTCCTGCGAATGCCGGTTGAGAAGCGAGGCAAGTTCGCGTTCGAACTCTGCCGTCTTCGCATCGGCTTCGCGTGCCGCCTTCCCTGCGGCGACCGCTTGACTCAACGGTGCACTCGGGTCGACGGGAACGTGTTGGTTCATCTTTCCTCCTAATCGGGGTCTAAAACCCAAAGGCTTTTGACCTGAATCGAATTCGCATTCGCTTCGTACGTCTTACCCCACACAACGATTATGTCCGGAATACCTCACCTTGCTGGCGCCGTAAGACTCGACTGTGCTGTCCTCGTGCGCCGTTACTGTGCTGTCGCTGTGCGCCGCTACCGTGCTGTCGTTGTACGCCACCACCGTGCTAGCTCCGAACGCCGCCACTGTGCTGTCGTCGTGCGCCGCGACTGTGCTAGCCCCGAACGCCCTGACCGTGCTTTCGTCGTGCGCCGCCACCTTGCTGGTTCCGTACGCCGTGACTGTGCTGTAGTCGTGCGCCGCGACTGTGCTGGCGTTGTACGCCGTGACTGTGCTGCGGTCGTACGCCGTGACCTTGCTAGCCCCGAGCGCCCTTACCGTGCTGCCGTTGTACGCCTTTACCGTGCTAGATCCGAGCGCCGTGACCTTACTGTCCCCGTTCGCCGCCACCGTGCTGTCGTCGTACGCCCTGACCGTGCTTTCGTCTAACGCCACCACCGAGCTGTCGTTGTAAGCCACCACTGTGCTGGTTCCGAACGCCGTGACCGTGCTAGCCCCGCACGCCGTCACCGTGCTGTCGTTGTACGCGTTTACCTTGCTGGACCCGGTCAAGGTGACGCCCCCGGTGTGCAGGATCCGCAACCACACATCCGGCGGGGAATCCACCACAACATCAACCCCAGCGGCCAGCGCCGCATCCAAATCAACCTGCGACTTAACGGTACGTACCTGAGTACCCGGCATCAGGAATACCTCACCTTGCTGTCGCCGTAAGACTCGACTGTGCTGTCCTCGTGCGCCGCGACTGTGCTAGCCCCGAACGCCGTGACCGTGCTGCCGTTGTACGCCACCACCGTGCTGGTTCCGTACGCCGTGACCGTGCTGTAGTCGTGCGCCGCCACTGTGCTGGCGTTGTACGCCGTGACTGTGCTGCGGTCGTACGCCGCCACCGTGCTGTCCTCGTGCGCCGTGACCGTGCTTTCGTCTAACGCCATCACTGAGCTGTCGTCGTGCGCCGTGACCGTGCTGGTTCCGTACGCCCTGACCGTGCTGTCGTTGTGCGCCGCCACCTTGCTGGTTCCGAACGCCGTGACCTTGCTAGATCCGTGCGCCGTGACTGTGCGGCCGTTGTACACCTTTACGTTGCTGGACCCGGTCAAGGTGACTGCGCCGCCCCCGGTCCGGCCGATCCGCAGCCACATATCCGGCGGGGAGTCCACCACAACATCAACCCCAGCGGCCAGCGCCGCATCCAAATCAACCTGCGAACTCACCGTACGCACCTGAGTGTCAGACATATCAGGGATACCTCACTGCTCGTAGGGTGGCCCGACCCGGCCGGGGGCGCCTAGACCGGGTCGGGCCGTTTCGGTCGACGCCGGGGGGATGCGGCGGCAACCGAAGAATTCTCACCGAAGAGGGACTCAATGGGCATATCAAGGATTTCGGAGACTGCGGCCAGCTCAGTAGCCGAGAACGGCACATACCCCAGCAAGCGCCGCGAGGTCGCCGACTGCGTCAGGCCGAGACCCTTCGCGATGGTGGATTGTGCGATGTTCCTGCGGGCAGCTTCCGCGCGAACGTTGGCCGCAATGGTGGCGGCCGCTACACCGGGCAGCATCGACATACCGGATATTTAATCACTGACCGGCTGATCTTGCAACCGGCGGGGCGCGGTCCAGATCGGTGCCCAACCGTCGAATTCTCCAGCCTGACAGCGGGCCAGCAGCGGGACGCCGATATGGTCGTAGGCGGTGCGCTCGGCGAGGGTCTCCAACGCGTCTACGGCGTCGATGCTGTCGTGGTCGCCATCGGCGTAACCATTTTCGTCGATCAAGTCGCGAGCCCAGTTTGTGAGAGTGACGGCCACGTTATGGTAATTGTTCGCGATGGTTTCCGTAATTTCAGCTCTGGCGGCTAAAGCTTTAACCATGTCCGTGGTTATCTCCGCTTTTCCCATACCATCAGTGTATCGAACTATACAGTTGGGTGCAAGTGCTGAAGGAAACCAAGGGCCTGGTACTCAGGAATGCCTCACCTTGCTAGTTCCGTACGCCGCCACCGTGCTGTCGTCGTACGCCCTGACCGTGCTGCGGTCGTAAGCCCTGACCTTGCTATCCCCGAACGCCACCACTGTGCTGTCGTCGTACGCCCTGACGGTGCTGCGGTTGTGCGCCCTGACCGTGCTGCCGTTGTACGCCGTGACCGTGCTACCCCCGAACGCCGTGACTGTGCTGCGGTCGTTCGCCGTGACCGTGCTGTCGTCGTACGCCTCAACCGTGCTGGACCCGTACGCCCTGACCGTGCTGTCGTTGTACGCCACCGCTGTGCTGTCGTTGTACGCCACCACCGTGCTGCCGTTGTGCGCCCTGACCGTGCTGGCGTCGTGCGCCGTCACCGTGCTACCCCCGAACGCCGTGACCGTGCTGCGGCCGTAAGCCCTGACCGTGCTAGCCCCGAACGCCGCCACCGTGCTTTCGTCCCGCGCCGTGACCGTGCTGTCGCTGTACGCCGCCACCGTGCTGCCGTTGTGCGCCGTGACCGTGCTGTAGTCGTGCGCCGCCACCTTGCTGGTTCCGTAAGACTCGACCGTGCTTTCGTCACGCGCCACCACCGTGCTGCCGTTGTGCGCCCTGACCGTGCTGGCGTCGTGCGCCGTCACCGTGCTGGTTCCGTACGCCGCGACCGTGCTGCGGTCGTACGCCACCACTGTGCTGTCGTTGTGCGTCTCAACCTTGCTGGCCCCGGTCACTTTGACGTAGCCGCCCCCGGTCCGGCCGATCCGCAGCCACATATCCGGCGGGGAATCCACCACAACATCAACCCCAGCGGCCAGCGCCGCATCCAAATCAACCTGCGAACTCACCGTACGTACCTGCTGTTCCGCTGCTTTTCCCATACCATCAGTGTATCGAACTATACAGTTGGGTGCAAGTGCTGAAGGAAACCAGGGTCTGCCCGATCAAAATGTCGATACCTATACAGTGGGGGTGTACCATACCTATGTTATGGACAGTTACACCAGCGCCGAACGACGCGCACAGGGCCGCAAGCTAGCCCGGGCACGCGCGGCCGCCGACGAAGCTATTCGGGTGAGCAAGGTCATGGCGCAATCCGCGTACGCCGAAGGTGTCCCCGAAACGCAGCTCGCCGAATCGTTCGGAGTTACCCGCATGACCGTGCGCAGATGGCTAGGAAAGCTTTGAACCAACTAATTCACGCACGCCACGTTGCATCAGAAAGCTGATCTGCGGCTTAATCGTCATCGTCATCGACCACACACCTTGCGCGTGACAACCCGCCTGCACCGGGACGTGCCTTCATAACTATCAAAAGTTATGATTCCGCGCTCGGCCGCCAGGCGCGGGGGGCACCTCACACCTGGGCCGGGGGGGCGACTAGGGCGGTTCGCAGGCGCGCACGGTCCGTCTGAGTCGCTGGCGGTCGCTAGCGGTCACTTAACAATTCCACGGAACCCATTTCCCCAGTTCAGCGGCAAAAGTACTCGGGTGTCATTCCCGATAATTCCGCCTTTACCGGCAGTAGAAATGCAGGTGTACACCTCGGAAAACGGTGGATACCCACGTCCACAGCACGGGCCATGGTACCCTTCCGCGGGTGGCATCCGTGCGCCCCAGACAACGCAAAAACGGCTCAATATACTGGCAGGTGCGGTTCCGCTGCGGCGGCCAAGAAACCTCCGAATCACTCAACTCGGAATCCGACGCAGCCGATTTCGCGGACCTGGTCGACAAGGTCGGCGGCGTCCGCGCCCGCGAGATGCACAACTTGGCCCAGCGCACCCGTTCGCCGATGACCGTCGAGAAATGGGTTAAGCACCACATAAACCACCTGTCCGGCATCGACAAACGAACCGGCGACGACTACAGGCGCATCCTCCGAAACGACATCGCATCCGCAATCGGGACGATCCCAATTGACCAGCTGACACGCGACGACATAGCGCGGTGGATCACCGCCATGGCCGACGCAGGCTCATCGGGCAAGACGATCGCGAACAAACATGGACTGCTGTCGGCGGCACTGAACGGCGCAGTGACCGCCAAACACATACCGGCCAACCCTGCGGCCGGGGTGCGACTCCCCCGCACTGAGCAGCCTGAGATGCGGTTCCTCACCAAAGAAGAATTCGCCACCCTGTACGGACACATATCGGAGCACTGGCGGCCCATGGTGAAGTTCCTCGCCGCGTCGGGGTGCAGATTGTCCGAAGCTACAGCGCTCCGACCCTCCGATGTGGACACGGAATCGTCAACGGTCCGCATTTCCCGGGCGTGGAAAAGCGGCCCGTACCGGCTCGGCCCGCCGAAAACTAAACGCTCACGCCGCACTATCAGCCTGCCCGCGTCGGTGCTTGACGAGCTGGACTACACAGGTGAGTGGCTGTTCGTGAACTCTGGGCGCGGCGGCCGTTGTACCGGTGGCGGGCCGGTCCGGCCGCCGAATTTCCGTGCAAACGTGTGGTGGCCCGCCCTGGCCAAAGCGGAACTGAGCCCCCCGCAACCCCGTATCCACGATTTACGTCACACCTGTGCGTCGTGGATGATTCAGGCTGGTGTGCCCTTACCTGTGATTCAGCAGCACCTCGGCCACGAGAACATCACCACGACGGTAGGTGTGTACGGGCACCTTGACCGCAAGTCGGCGCAAGCTGCGGCCGACGCCGTCGGCGCCATGATCGGTTGACAACTCACCCCTTGCATATGTAGTCGCTAGCGGCTACATTGGCTATTGACAGCGTCGCCGGGCGCCTCGTAAAAAAGAAGGACATGTACATGAGACTCATCATCAGTATGAGGCTCACCAGCGTAGATGCACTGAATGCTTACGTAGATGCCCGGAACCTGTCGAACCGCACACTTGCGGCTAAAGCGGGTAACCCTAGCTACCGGTCAACGATTTCGCATTTGCGTTCCGGTGCGCGGGACACGTGCAGCCCGAAGATCGCGGGGGCTATCGAACGCGCATTGGGCGCGCCCGATGGTTCGTTGTTCTCGCTCGAAGAGCGGCCAGTGAGGAACGGCTAGCGCTCATGCATAAAAGAAAAGACAGGGCAGGCATGGCTGGTCCGGGCGTGGCGGGGCACGGCGTGGCAGGCATGGCTGGTCCGGGCGTGGCGGGGCACGGCGTGGCAGGCATGGC
>JBPPMS010000068.1:0-21165 GCA_051306175.1 Mycobacterium sp.
CCGGTCAGGCTTACGTTCGTGCGGCCGAACTTGAGCATGTGTCACGGTGCGGCCTCGAACTGACGTCGATCCCCAACGGTCACTTCAGCACCATGTGCCATATTGTTAACGTCGCCCAGTGCCTCTGTCCCGGCGTGACGCGCTACGCTTTGCCACCACGGCGCTGGCCGGGCTCGGTGCCGCCGCACATGCCGGCGCGCCGCCCGTGGTGTCGGCCGCCGCTCCCACTCTGATCGACTACGCCATGCGTCAGATCCCGGCCGCGGATATTCGGGCAGCAGGCCACGCCGGAGTGATCAACTACGTCTCGATGTCGCGTCCCGGCTCGTCCTTCGGCGCCAAGCCAATCACCCTGCCTTACGCGAAATCACTGACCGCAGCTGGGCTGGTGATCGTCAGCAACTACCAATACGGCAAGCCGGGCGGGACCGCGCCTTCAGACTTCACCCGCGGATATGCCGGAGGGGTCGCCGACGCTCGTACCGCCTGGCAGTTGCACACCGCCGCGGGTGGCGGCCAGGGTGCGCCGATCTTCTTCAGCGTCGATGATGATATCGACCGCGAAATCTGGAACAGCGCGGTGCTGCAATGGTTTCGCGGGATCAACTCGGTGATCGGCACTCAGCGTACCGGCATCTACGGCGGTATCAATGCATGCCAGTGGGCTACCGCCGACGGAGTGATCGGACGCTCACGCTCGCCTGGCCACGTATGGGCGTGGCAGACGCGGTCGTGGTCACGCGGCCAGATCTACCCCGCGGCTGTTCTCTATCAGCGCGTGGTGAGCACCGTGTCGAATCCCGGACCCGTTGTGGGCGGACTTGAAGTCGACGTCAGCGACGTCCTGGCGCAGGATTGCGGCCAGTGGAACTTCCATCCGTGAGTGCGCTACTCGTGTATGGCCACCGCGCCTGCGCGTGGCATGGGCTGGTGCACGCCGCCGCTTGCTGTCCGAGCGGCTCTGTGCTGGCCAGCTCGCTCCAGCCACTGAATGTCCCGACAGACTCCTCGCCCGTCGGTGACGGCAGCAGATCTCCCGCTTTCATCCGGCGCTCTTCGTCGCTGTTGCCAGTAGGCGAACGGAGCAACGGTGGATCGGTCCGTAGCCGAAGGCGCGCGTGCCTGTCACGGACCGGATCGGTTCGGCCTTCAAACAACCCCGAAGTCATGCTCGCCTACCTCATGCTCATCCTCGCAACATGGTCTTCCTCGCAACATGGTCTTCCTCGCAACGGTTTTCGTTGCTAGCCCTGTTATGGCTAGACGAGAATTCCGTCCTCCGATGCCGCCGCGAGCAGCTGCGGGATTGTCAGCTCACCGTAACCCTCGTGAACGATGCCCCGCGAGGTCCCGAACCAGGGCACGATCCCGGGATCGTTGGTGACATCCAGGTGATAAGCCTGCACCCCAGGCAAGTGGTATTGGATGAGGTTTCCGAGGTAGGACACTAGGAAGATGGCACTACCCACTAGCCCGTCTCCCCACAGCTGTGACGCGTTGAGCAGCGGTGTGGCGGCATCGGGATCGCCGATCAACACGATCGGACCGTAGTGCGGCTTGCTACCACCGGTGGGGACATAAGTCGGCATGAAGGGTTGCAGACCGGGGAGGTCGGTGGCCATGAACCCCACCGGGCTGCCGTAGTTGACGATGTTCACGAACATGGAGTCGTCGCCGTTACCAGCGACAGCGGTGTTCATCCCTGGGGCCTCGAATCCGATGCCGGCCAAACCCTTCTGCTGCGCGACGAATTCCGCCTCCCAGGCACCGAGCGAGTGACCCGTGACGAAGATATCGTCGGAGGTATAGCCCTGCAGAATCGCCTCCGCCTGCACTCGATTGGCGAATTCGAGCGCATCGTAGAACGCCAACGGTGTAGTGCCCGTGAAGATCACCTGTAAGTCGGCGGCCAACTGGGCGATGATGATCAGCGGGTCGAACAGCAGATTGGATCCACCGGTGGTGCCCTGGTAGGCGACGATGATCTGGCCTTCGGGCGTCACCCACGCTGTGCCCACCATGCCCGTGAGGATGTTGGTCGACGACAGCTGGAATCCGCCGACCGTCAGCGGCAGCAGGTCGCCGGGAGTTCCCCCGAGGACATATTGGGCTGACGCGGCGTTAAGGAACTGGGCGACCGTGGGCGTCAGCGCTGTGGTGGGACCGAGGTAGGTCATGGTCGGCAGGGCCGGCTGCACCGGCGGAGGCTGGTGCAAGCCAACCAGGCGTTCCCATTCGCGGAACAGCCCGAAGATCAGGTTGTTGATCGGCGTGTAGATGTCGAACGGGAGCTCTGAGCTGTTGGCCGCAGCGGTGAGGTCCAGCAGTTCCAGCACGGCGTTGACGATCTGCCCTGGCAGCTGCAGCACCTGGGCGATCGGCGACAACGGTTGCGGAGGCGTTGGGGTCGAAGGCGCGACGGCTGCCGGCGCTGCCGCAGCGAACCTGGCCGGTGAGACGCTGAGTAGGTGGGCGGGGTCTGCGGTTAGTACCGGTTCCAGCGCCTCCGAAATCTCTAACACAGGAAGTTCAAGAGTCTGGACCGGTAGCGCCGACCGAGCTGTTGCCAGGGACTGCGAGAGCGCGAGCACGGGGACCTCTTCGGCCGGATCCGGTTGTGCGCCCGCATCGTCGCCGGATGTCAGTGAAATATCCTCGGCGACAACAGGATCCGGGATGTCCGGGGCGAATGTTTCCTGCTCCCCGGCAGAGGGATGGTCGTCCGGTGCTGGCACCACGTCAGGTTGAGGCTCAGGCTCGAGATCAGCAGTCGGCTCGGCGGTGTCGTCACCGCCTTCGGCCAGTTCCGGTTCGGGGTCGTTTTCCGCCTCGGTCTCGTCGTCGACGACGGAACCGGTCTCCGATTCATCGTCGGTTGCGACGGTGTCGTCATCGGTGTCGGTACTGACGGACTCACTGGAGGTCGACTCCGAGTCGGTGGTCTCAGCCAGTGCGACGTCCTGACTCGGCCCGAACGCGAGCCCTATGCAAACCGCCAGTGCCACGACGCCAACCGTGAGCGGCCGCAAAGCGCGACGATTTTCAGCTTCCTGCACTGTGCTCATTGCGGACCTACCCCCTGCGCAAAACCAACCGTCCTGACAACTTACGATGTCATTCGAGCGTGGTTACTGGATTCGCAAAATCCGCAGGGTGCACACCATCGGCGTCCGCCCGGACCCCCTACTTAGAATGACGGTCGCTCGAAGTGCTGATAGTCCTTGGGGTCTCGCCATTTTTCGCCCCAGACCCAACCTTGTTTAGCAAACAGTTGCACCACCGCGTCGCCATCATGCAATAGCCCCTGGTCGGTGCGGGAACGATCCAGGTACTCACCGGCGGTCCTCGGCTCGAACTCACCGGATGCGCTGACGGAGGGGTTGATCAGGGGATTGATGTCGATGGCTCGACCGTAGGCGTGCTCGGACCAGCTGGCCGACCCGGGGATACCGCGGCAATTGAATGCCGAGGTGTTGTTGTCCTGCATCGACAATTCGTCCTCGGCGCGCGGATAGTTCTCCGGAGTTCGCATCCTCTCAATCGGATAGCCAATTGCGAGCAGGCCGTCAAAGACGGCCCGGACATCATCGACCAGATCCTCATGCACCACCAACTCGCCGCGATGTGTCGCGCCGTCGAATCCGTGGAAGTCGATCTCGACGAGCCGCAACTGTTCCGTACCCACCGGGCAACCCGGGCGCCAGCTGGCACCAAGATCTTCCACCGACACTGACCGGACGGTCAGGGGCGCCGGAGTGACCATCGTCGGTATTTCCGGCAGAACGCCTGTCGGGACGTTTGGCGGGGCTGCTACCTGACTGCATCCTGCGACCAGCGCAGCCACAAGAAGCGTAGCTCGCACGGAAGTAGCCACCGCCATATCTCGATGATGACACCGAAGTGCCTCATGCGGCCTTCGTGTCCGCACTGCAGTTCCGTGCACACCGGAAAATGATAAAGTCCATTGCGCCCGACTCGGCGTGTGGATCTCGGTAGGCGCTGTAGTGGCTATCGGACTGACTGCAATGTTCGTCGTGCTCAGCGGAAAGTCATCGACCCCTTCTGCACAGCAGAGATTTTCGCCGTCGCGAGTGCCGGTGCAGTCCTCGGTGACGCGCTCGCCAGCATCACCACAGACGTCGGTGACGCCCTTCCCTGCGTCGAGTCCCAACCTGGCGGGGTTATGGATTGGGGACTATCGCAACACAGGCCAATCATTAGTCCAATTGACCGTAACCGATCCGGAAACGCTGAACGGCACAATCGTGTATTACGGCCAGTCCCCGTGCACCGAGTCTTGGCGGGAGACCGGCCGCCATATGGGTACGGTCTATGTCGATGAAGAGCGCATCACGGGCGACCCAGCCGACTGTTGGAGTGCCAAATGGGAACTCACGATCAACGGCGACACGATCACCGGGACCATGACGCTCCCCGGGCAGGGTTTCGGGGCGACGATCTTCCTGCGCAAGCAGACTTAGTAGCCGAAGTGCTGGAAACATATTGAGGCGGCGCCGCGCCGATGGGTCCTGCCCCGTGAGGGTGCGAAGCTCAGGGATGAAGCCCAAGGGCCCCAGTTCCGTCCGGGTGAGCAACCGGGCGAGGGGAAGGCCGGACGGGCGAATGCGATTGAATCCTTGATGACGCCTCGTTATTTGCAGCCCGGGAAGGAAGGCGGGTCGAAGAACCCGGGTGATAGGACCAGGCCGCTGGCAGTGGCGGCGACCGGATGCGCGCTGCTCATCGTTCCTTTCGGAATTACCGCGCAGTGGGCGCCGTTATCCGTAGATGAGTTCTGAGGAGGCGCCCACATACTTGGCCAGCGCGGTCCTTAGCTCGACGGAGGCTTCCCCGGCGTCGAATTCGATGAGCGCAGCCTCGGCGGTCATGCCGACCCACAGCTGAGCGGCCTGGTGGGGATGGTTCCAGTCCATGGCTTCGAAGTCCGGGATGATCAGCGCCGCGGTCTTGCTGTTACGTTGTCGCACTTCGTTATTGATGGCAGGTTCGGCGCGGGCTTCGAGCAGCATAGCGCGCACACCCCGCTGACATTGGCAGCTATCGAGGTAGGCGCGGCTGGCGATCAATAGCCGCTCGGCGCCGGGTGGGTAGCCATCGATAATGGATTGGGTGTCGCAGATGATGCGGTCGTGGAAGTTGCGGTGCAGCGCGAGCAGGTAAGTCGCGCGGTCGCCGAAATGGTGGAAGAACGTCCCTTTGGAGACCTGCGCCTCCTCAACGATGCGGTTGACGCTCAACGAGGTCAGCCCAACCTGTTCTGCCAATCGAAATCCCGCGTCGATCAGCGCCTGGCGTGTGCGGGTCGCGGCTTCTTGCCGCCCCGTCGGCGGTGCGCAGTCGCCGACAGTGGTGCTGGCGCTGGGACCCGAGACGACCGGGGTCATCGAGGTCGTCATGGTGCGAACCTGCTTGTTCGATGGCATGAACCTACTGTAGTCTGTGACCGACCGGTCGGTCAATAAACATGAGCGATGTTGCACTCCCGGAAGGAACAGCGATGACTAGAAGATTTGAGTCCACGGCAGGCGAGGTGGCCTACGACGACATCGGATCCGGTGCTCCCGTCGTGCTCCTGCACGCCTCCCTGCACGACAGGCGCGACTTCGCGCCGGTAATCCCCGGCATCGCCGAGGACAACCGGGTCATCGCCGTGGATTGGCCGGCACATGGGGAATCCGCTGATCCAGGAACCGTGTCGGCGTCACTGTTCGCCGACGTCCTCAAGGAGTTCGTCACTGGCTTGGCTCTTGAACGGGCCATCTTCGTGGGTAACTCGGTCGGCGGCTATGCCGCCGCGAGATTGGCGATCGAATGCCCGGATCGAGTCGCGGGACTGGTGCTGGTCAACAGCGGCGGGTTCATTCCACGAAAGCCGTTGGTGCGCGCGTTCTGCACCGCGATGGGCACCCCATGGATCGCACGTCGTGTCATGCCCCGGTTCATCCGCGGCTATGTGAAGCCGACTGGACCGGCGGACGAAGCGATCGTCGAACGGGCGACTGCCTTCGCCCGGACACCCGCAGGAATCAGGACCGTCACGTCGCTATGGCGCAGTTTCGCCGACGACGCCTACGACCTTCGTGATCGCGCCCACCTGATCAACGCTCCCACGCTCATCGTCTGGGGTAGCCAAGACATCGCAATCCCGTCTCGAGTCGGACGGCTGACTCACGAGGCCCTCGCTGGTTCAACAATGCACGAGCTTCCAACCGGCCACGTCGTATTCTCCTCTGCGCCAGAGGAGTTCTTGGATGTGGTCCGTCCGTTCATCCGGGTCGCGTGGGCCCAGCGCAATCCCGACGTGACCGCCTGACCCCGGCATGTCACAGAAAAGAGCTGTCATCACTGGAGCCTCCAGCGGCATCGGCACGAACTGGCTGAGCGAACGCCGGTTGGGTCGATCGACGTCGCTTCGTGTGCGGATCAGCTCAGCCGACAGCCCGGGGCGGCTCTGGTCGAGGTAGGCCATGGCGTGGGCGACGACGTCGCCCACCCACAGTCAACGTGTCCAGGAGGGCAGCGAACTCCAACCGCTCCGCCCGGGCGCACTCACGCACTCTGAACATGGGTCCAGTGTTGCGCAGCGTCGGGGTTAGACCGTGGACTCGCTGGAGAGTTTCTGGCCGTTCAAGGCAGCAATGCCCAGGATGGCGAAGAGCGCCGCGCCGCCACCGGCGACGACGGCACCGGTCGCCGACAGCGTCCGTGCCCGAATGCCGCGCACCGCGGCAATCACGTCCAAGACGTCGGTGAGCAGACCGAGCTGCAACGCCCGGGTCCGCAACTGGGGAGCCGGGTCGGTGATCGCCAGTGCCAGCGTCAATTCACGCGATCCGAAGAGCTGGGTGGTGAACGGCTGGTCACGCCTGGAACTGAGCCCGAAGAGGCGGCCCGTCTCGTTCGGAGCCAACCATGCCGCGGCGCCAGTGGCGAACCGCAGGGCGGCAAAAGTGCGGATGAGCGGACTGGGCACCGTGACTACCTCCCCGGTATCGAATCTTTCAGACGCTGCGACCAACATGCCCTGCGGGCGGCGACGATTAATTGGAGTCGGACGCGACCCGTGTCGTCACCGGCGCACGAAACGGGTCACTACTGTCGACGCGTGGCTCTTTCGGTAGACCGAGCAACTTTTCTCCGATGATGTTGCGCTGAACTTGCGAACTGCCGGCATAGATTGTGGCGGCGCGGGCAGCCAACGCAGTCTCAACCCAGGCCTGCGATGAATTGGGGGTTCCCAGCTCGGCAGTAATCAACGCGCCGTTTGTCCCCACACCCGAAGGTGTCAGCACATCGTCACCTAATATGTCCATCGCAAGTTCGGTCTCGCGTTGGAAGAATTCACTCCAGAAGATCTTCGTGATCGCCCCCTCGGCGCCCGGATACTCGCCGCGCAGGAAGCGGGTCAGGGCCTGGTATCCACGGCACCGCATGATTTCGACCCGGCCGTAGCACCATGCGAGCTGCTCGCGAATATGCGGGCACTGCGCCTTGCCTCGTTCCGTCGCCAGCTCGCATAGCCGATCGATCTCCGTCTGGAATCGAATCGCATCGGTGGTGACACTCGCTCCGCGCTCAAAACCGAGCAGCGTCATCGCCACTGACCAACCGGCGTTGATTCCGCCGACCACATTGCTTGCCGCCGTTCGGGCGTCGGCGAAAAAGACCTCATTGAACATCGACTGGCCGACCATGTTCGTGATGGGCCGGACCTCAACGCCTGGCTGGTCCATCGGCAGGAGCAGGAAGGAAATGCCTCTATGCCTGGGCGCTTCGTGGTCTGTTCGGCACAGCACGAAGATCCAGTTGGCGAGGTGTCCCGCCGAAGTCCAGATCTTCGATCCGTTAATTACCCATTCATCGCCGTCGAGCACCGCCGTGGTGCGCAAGGCGGCCAAGTCGGATCCGGCTTCAGGCTCGGAAAAACCCTGACACCACTTGTCCTCGCCGGAAAGGATCCGTGGCAGAAACCAGCTCTTCTGGTCCTCAGTTCCGCAGACCACAAGCGTATTGCCGAGCAACTGAATACCGAACATGTCATTCTCGGTTCCCATCGGCACACCCGCGCGGGCGAACTCCTCGGCCACTACGACCTGTTCGATCGAAGTCAGCCCTGCGCCACCATACTGTGACGGCCACGACACAGCCAGTAAACTGTTCTCGGCGAGCACCTTACGCCAGTCGTGGCGGAACTCCTCCTGCGCAGCAAATTCGAGGCGACCGATTCCCGCGAAACCCGCGGGTACATTCGCTGCGATGAAACCGCGCACTCGGGTCCGGAATTCTTCCGCGGATGCCGGGTAAGAAAGATCCATTGCTGTCGTCGTCCTTTCGTAAATTGCTCAGTCGCGGACGCGTGCACGCGTCAGAATCCAACACGGTCAGCAACCTCAAGCCACTGATCGCTTACCGAACCGAGCAGCACACGGTCGGCCGTTGCCCGCCGGAAATACAGATGCGCATCGTGTTCCCAGGTGAAGCCAATCCCGCCGTGAATCTGTATGTTCCATGAAGCCATGAAGCCAAAGGCCGACGCAGCCGTCGCCAGGGCCATCGGGGCCACCTTGGCGAGCTCAGCGCTGCTCAGCGTCGCCAGGTGCGCCGCGTACAGCGTCAGCGCCCGCGCGCTGTCCAGTTCGACTGCCGCCTCTGCGCAGCGATGCTTTATCGCCTGAAACGAACCGATCGGCCGATTGAACTGGTGGCGTAACCGGGCGTACGTGACCGACATGTCCAGGGCTCCGTCGGTGCCGCCGACCATCTCCGCGGCAAGGAGGACTTTCGCCATATTCCGCACCCGGTCCGTCTGCAGGTCCACACTTTGGGGGCATCCCAAGGGAACCGCCGACACGGCATCGAAGGTCACCGTCGCCATGGGCCGGGTGATGTCCAACGTATCGACACGGTCGCGGCGTACACCCGCTGCGTCGCCCGCGACGAGGTACCAGGCCGGGTCAAGGGAGTCACCCGGCGGCAAGGCGAGCACAAGCAGCGTGTCGGCACTGTGGCCGTCGATGACCTGAACCTTGGTTCCGGTAAGTGTGACGGCCCCATCATCATCCGCGTTCGCGCGCATGGCGACAGTGCCGCGGTCTGCGGGTGACAAGTCTTTTATGGCGGTAGTAACCGTGCGGACGCCCTCGACAATCTCCGGAAGCAACTCCTTCTTCTGTTCTTGGCTCGCTGCCGTCAAGATCGGGACGACGCCCAAAGCGACGGTCGAAAACAGCGGGCACGGTACGACGGCGCGCCCGAGTTCCTCCATGGCGATAACAGCCTCGACCATGGTCGCCTCCGCGCCGCCGTACTCCTCGGGGACGAGCAGACCCGCCAAGCCGAGTTCCCGATTCATCCGAGTCCAGACCGCGGCGTCGTACCCACACTCGGTGGTCACCACGTCGCGAAGGCTGGTCATTGGAGCCACCTCGGCGACGAATCGACGGATTGTCTGCCGGAACTCTTCGTGCTCGTGGCTCAGCATGAAGTCCATCGGCACCTCTCTTCGAACCGTTTCCCGCACGCTGGTGAGCGGCGTGCATCGCCAACATGATCATGACATGCATTGGTAACGCCGCTAACTAAAATGGTGAATCAACGTGCCGGCTTTTCGTAGGCTTACGACTCCGTCGCGGTCGATACACGTCACGCTTGGGATCTTTGTCACGAGATGTGAGTTCGGTGGCCGGACCAGTACCGGTCACGGAGTTGGCGCTTGTACAGCTTGCCCGTCGGTGATCGCGGAAGCTCCCGCTCGAAATCGATTGTGCGCGGACATTTGTAGTGTGCGAGGCGCTGTCGGCAATACGCGATCAACTCCCGTTCGGTGTCCGCATCGGCGATGTCGGGATCAACAAGTTGGACCACAGCTTTGACTTCTTCGCCCATCTCCTCGTTAGGAACGCCGATCACGGCGACATCGATCACCTTGGGGTGCATGGTGAGCACATCCTCGGTTTCCTGAGGGTAGATGTTCACACCGCCTGAAATAATGGTGAAAGCTTTGCGGTCTGTGAGGAAAAGCCAGCCATGCTCGTCGAGGTAACCGACATCGCCCAAAGTGCTCCAGCCGTGACCCGCCGGATCTTGCGATTCCCGGGTCTTTTCCGGGTCGTTGTGATATTCGTAGGCGGGCCCGCCGCCAAAATAGATCAGCCCGACCTCACCGGGGGGCTGCTCATGACCGTGGTCGTCCAAGATGTGGACATTCCCAACCACGGGTCGACCTACGGTACCCGGGCGATCAAGCCAGTCCTGTGGTTTGCAAAGGCAGAAGCCATTGAGTTCTGTGCCGGCGTAGTACTCCCAGAGGATCGGTCCCCACCAGTCCATCATCGCTTTCTTGATGCCTAACGGACACGGTGCCGCAGCATGAACGGCCAGGCGCAGCGACGAAGTATCGAAACGCCTGCGATCGGCCTCCGGCAAGTTGAGCATCCGGCTGAACATCGTGGGCACGAACTGAGCACAGGTCACCCGATACTGCTCGATTGCACGCAGCGCATCGACGGCGTCGAACTTCTCCATCATTACGACAGTGCCGCCCAGCGCCGTCACCCCCACGCTGAAGCCCAGTGGCGCCGAGTGATAGATAGGAGCCGGCGAGAGATAGACGCTGTCTGCGGTGAATCCGAACACGCTGCTGAGCAGCGCACTGATCATCTGGCCGTCCTGGACCGGCCGTCCACTGAGGGGTCGCTTGATTCCTTTCGGGCGTCCCGTGGTGCCGGAGCTGTAGAGCATCAACTCCCCCGCGGGTTGGTCATCGAGTGGTGTATCGGGCTCTGCTGCCAGTGCTTTCTCGTAGTCGCCCATCGCCAAGGCGCCTCCGTCGGTGACAAGCGGCAGTTCCACACCGGGTGCGCCGTTGAGCGCCTCGCGCAGTATTTCGGCTGTGGCCGGTGAAGCGACCACCGACCTCGCTTCGGAATCCGACAAGATGTATGCGATTTCCGCGGCGCTCAGATAGGAGTTGACCGTGGTGACGTAGAGCCCAGATCGAAGGGCGGCCCAGACGACTTCCAAATACCGCGGATGGTTTTCCATGAACACGGCAACGTGATCGCCGGGCGCCAAACCATTTTTGCGCCACAGCCGGGCGAGCTGGTTGGAACGGCCATCGAGTTCACGGTGGGTGACCACCTGCCCTGTCGAGGCCATGACAACAGCCGGCTTATCGGGCGTAGCCGCCGCCGTGGCGCCTGGGAACATCGCTTCCCCGCTTCCGCTTTCGAGACGACAACGACAGATGTCTTAAGCGCCGGAAACGTCACGACCGTCAGTCACGCCGTGCGCCGATCAACACGTAGATCATGGTCGCCACTTCGTCGCTGCGGTTACGCCAGGCATGCCGAGTGCCCCGCTGGACCACCACGGTGCCAGGAGTGATGCGTTCCTCGACGCCGTCGTCGAGTTCCAACCACACCTCGCCCCGGACGCAGATTCCGTAATCGACGGTGTCCGTCGTGTGCATACCGGGGCTATCGGGCTCGAATACCTGGAACAGGCCCGGCTGTAACCGATCCATCTCGGCGGTGGCCTGCGTTTGCGTCATACTCGGCTCGGCGTCGGCAGCTGCCGACGAGTCAGGAGCGAAATGGACCGTCAACAGGCGAGTTCCATGACCCGAGCAGTCGGGAAAGAAGGGGAACACCTCCGGCTTCTCTGCTGGATCCTTGCCGACATGGGCGCCGTCGTCGCCGGTGCCCCACAGGTTGACCACTTGCATGCCGCCCACCGAGACGGGCTCGACTGTCTCCACCGAAGTGAAATACGAGATGTCCCTGCTGTCGCGGCCGGTCACCACACGCCGGATCTCTGTACCCACGGTCACGTCCCTTCTCAATGTCAGCTGATCTCAAACCCGGAATATCCGCTAGCTTTGACCTCTGCCCATTTCTGCAGGTACAGCGGTAAGCCACCGGGGTAGTTGAGCAGTTGTGGTGGTTTACCCGCCACATTCGTTCCCATGTACCAGGACTTCGCGCGGGGAAATAGTGTCTGGTTAGCGATCTCGTCGGTGTGCTGGCGCCATGCGCGGTCGGCCTCGGCCGTGGCCTCGAATCGCGTGAAGCCGCCCTCGTGCATGAATTCGATCATCTCCACAATCCGTTCGCCCTGGAGTTCGGCGGCGCTGGGGCCGTTGGCGAATCCCGCCGGGCTGAGCGGACCATAGACGAACAGCATGTTCGGGAACCCGTGCGCGGCCGAGCCGAGGTGAGAGTCCACGCCCCTGCTCCACTGCGCGGCTAGTGGCTGGCCGTTGGTTGCCCGGATGTCGATCTGGGTCAACCCGCCGGTCACCATGTCGAACCCGGTCGCCAAAATCAGCACGTCGAGGTCGTGTAGCTCACCATCGGCGGTCAGCACTCCTTTGTCGATGATGCGCTGGATAGGAGTTTCCCTGAGATCGACCAGGCTCACGTTGGGCTGATTGAACACGTCGTAGTAGTTCTGCTCCAGCGAGGGCCGCTTCGCGCCGAATGGGTGCGGCGGCACCGCCGGTGCCAATTTCTCGGCCAGGACCGGATCCTTCACCCGCTGCCTGACCTTGTCCCGCCAAAATGCGTACACCCTCTCGTTGGCCTGGTCATCGAGCAAGACGTCGAAAAACCCCCCGACCCATAGCCGGAAGCCGCCCTTTTCCCACAGGTCCTCGTAAACCCTGCGCAGCTCCTCGGGAGACAACTCGGTGGATAGCGGGCCGACGAAGTCGAACTCGAAGCCGCCGAATGTCTCCGCCCGCTTGGCGTACTGGGCGTCCCTGTCGACGCGCAAGGCAGCTTTGGACTGGCCGTCGAGCTTTCGCTGCCGCATCGGCAACGCCATGTTCGGGGTGCGCTGGAACACCGTCAGGTGGGCGGCCCTTGCCGCGCACTCTTGCACCACTTGCACACCGGTCGCGCCGGTACCGATCACACCGATTCGCTTGCCGGCCAACTCGACACCCCCCTGCGGCCACAGGGCGGTGTGGTGCCAATCACCGGCGAAGTCGGCCAGACCGCGGATGTCCGGCAGCACGGGCTTGGCGCCGATGCCTGTGCACAGCACCAAGAACCGGGCGCGGCCGATGCTCCCGGTGCCGGTGCGAACCACCCACCGGCGGGCCTGCTCGTCGAAGTCGGCACCGACCACGTGGGTGTCAAAGCGGATATCCCGGCGCAGTCCGAGCTCGGCGTCCACATGATCGAAGTACGCGCGCACTTCCCGGTAGCCGGGATAGAGCTCGTCGTAGTCGAATTTTCGCCATAGCTGCGGGGCAGAAAACTGGTAGATCGTGCCCCGAGAGTCGACCCGGGCGCCGGGGTAGCAATTCCAGTACCAGACCCCACCGAGGCTAGGGGCCGCCTCGTAAACTTTCACCGACAAACCCAACGACCGCAGGCGCTGCAGTTGATAGAGGCCTGCGAAACCGGCGCCCACGATCAGCACATCGACTTCATCGACTTCATCGGCTCTAGGCGCCCCTTGCGCCTCAAGCGAGTGTGCCGCCTGCATCGATGTCATTCGAGCGCCCATGGGCTATGTCAACCGCCGATCACTTTCCAAAGACGATAACTCCACCGGGCACCATCGAAATGGGTTTTCGTTCAAATGCCGTCCGCATCTGTGCGGGAAGGGCTCGACAGAGACTCCGTGGTTCTTTCGGCGAGACCTGAGATCCCGTTGTGGCCAAGACACCATGCAGAACCGTAGCCGTCGGTCACTGACGAGCAAGTCCCGGTTCCGTCGAGCCGCTCGGCCGACCGATCAGATACTCGCGGTAACGCCGCCGCAGATCGGCTTTCAAGACCTTGGCCATGGCGTTTTTCGGCAGCTCGTCTGTGAAGACGACGTGTCGCGGGCATTTGTAGTCGGCGAGGTGCCGACGGCAAAACGCGTTCACCCGTTCCGCGCTGAGTCCACCAGTGCTTCCTTCGGTATCAGCTGCCGGTACAACGACCGCCAATATGTCTTCACCAAGATCCGCATGCGGCACCGCGATCACCGCAGCTTCCAGGACCCCTGGCATTTCAAGCAGCACCCGTTCGACCTCGACGGCGAATATGTTGTAGCCGCCCCGCAGGATCATGTCTTTCTTGCGGTCGGTGAGGTACACGTAGCCATCGTCGTCGACGTAGCCGACGTCGCCCGTGTGCATCACTTCATCGCGCCAAAGCTCTGCGCTCTGGTCCTCGCCCTTGTAGTACCGGCGCCGCGATTTCTCCGAAAATAGGCAGATCTCCCCGACTTCTCCCCGAGCGAGTGACCTGCCGTCCTCGTCGACGACGACAACCTCGCAGGCCATTGGCCTGCCGATGGAGCCGGGCCGAGCCAGGATGTCAGTCGGGTCCGGACCGAGGACGCAGGCCATGCCCGGCCCGCCCTCGGTGAGGCCGTAGACGTTCAACAGCTTCGCCCCTGGCCATGCCTCCATCATCTTGCGCACAGTGTCGGGCTGAATCGGCGCAGCGCCGGAGAAGACGCACTGTAGCGAGCTGTAGTCGTGGTCGCCCAGCGTTGGGTGCTTCATGGCCAAGTTCAGCATCGTGGGCACGCACATGACGGCGGTGGCTCGGTGCTGTTCAATCGACGCAAGCAACTGGGCCGGGTCGAATCGCGGCAAGACGATTTGCGTCAACCCTGTTCGGACGCAAAGCAACATCAAGCCGTGGCAGCCCGTGAAGCCAAATAACGGCACCGAGTGGAGCATGCTGTCGCCGAACAGCATGCCGAGGAGGTCCATGACGTCCCCTTGGCCGGGCTCCTCGCTCAAATTGCCCTCGGGCACCAGTACGCCCTTGGGCATACCTGTGGTTCCCGACGTGTAGAGCAGGTCCGCCGGGTCGTCAGAGGATGGCGGCGGTTCGAGCGGAGGCACGTCCGTAGCGCCAGCAGCTAACAGGTCACCGAGCGGAGCCAGTCCGTCGAGCCTTTCGCTGCCCGTGACGAAAAAGTGCTCGAGCCGGAAGTTTCCGGGACGACCCGCGATCTCGACGGTTTGTCCTTGGACGAGTGGAACCAGCACGTCTCGGTGCGGCGGCCCCGCCACCACCGCGACGGCATCACTGTGTTCGAGGACGAAAAGCTTTTCCGGTGCCGCCCACCGCGTGTTGAGCGGCACTGGCACGCCACCAAGCTTGTGGATTCCCCAATAGACGGCGTTGAAATGCATGGCTTGATCGTTGGCCAGCAGCATCGCCACGGTCTGCCCGCGCCGCACGCCGGCATCGATCAGTCGTCGAGCCACCAGGCTGCTGGCGTGGTCCAGTTCGCTGAAAGTGACCGCGCCGTCATCGGCGATTACTGCGGCCTTCTCCGGGTTCTTCTCCACCATCCGTCGCAGAAAGTCGACAACGGCCATGGTTGTGCTCCTCTGTCGGGGCTTGCGTCAGCTGAGTGTCTGCAATGCGAAAGCGATCTCGTCGTTAGCCTGCGTAGGGGTGATGTAGCCGTCCCGGTCACAGATCTCGTGGAGGTGGTCCCGGATTGCTTCTATATCCAGACTGGACGAGTCAAAGCCTTTCGTTACGCCGATGAATACCTCAGCGACTCGCCCGCCGCCGACGGAGAAAATTCTCGACGTGAGATCGCAGGAATCGTGGCAGAGGTAGGCCACGACGGGTGAAACCGAGGCAGGACCGAACTTCTCCGCCAAAGGCCCTAGGAGCTCCTCGGTCATGCGTGTCTTTGCCATCGGAGCAATCGCATTGGCCTTGATGTTGTACCGGGCTCCCTCTTGGGCCAGCACTCGAGTGAAACCGACGATGCCCATTTTCGCGGCGCCGTAATTGACCTGGCCGAAGTTACCGAATAGCCCGGCCGCCGACGAAGTGTTCACGATGCGCCCATAGCCTTGTTCACGCATTTTTATGAACGCCGGCTGCGTCACCCAGATGGTGCCATACAAATGGGTGTCGATGACAGCGTGGAGCAGCTCCGGTGTGAGATTCTGGAAAGACTTGTCGCGCAGGATTCCTGCGTTGTTCACCACGATGTCGACCCGTCCGAAAGCGTCGACTGCCGTCTGGACGATGGCCGCCCCGCCCTGTTGCGTGGCCACGCTGTTACCGTCGGCAACGGCGATCCCACCGGCGGCTTCGATCTCCTTTGCGACAGCCTGCGCCGCGGTCACATCGGCACCCAAACCAGCCACGCTGCCGCCGAGGTCGTTGACGACGACCTGCGCTCCTCGGGAAGCCAGCAGCAGGGCATGTTCCCTGCCGAGGCCATTTCCGGCCCCGGTCACAATGGCCACCTTGCCATCGAAACTAAGTTCCACCATGTCTTTCCGCCTATCGAGGTCTTTCCGCCTATCGAGATCTGTTGTGGTCTGTTGAGACTACTGAGGATGTCGCGAGTTTCGTGGCACTTCGGTGACTATCCGATGAGCATCCGGCTGCGGTCAGCTCGACATCGGCGCCGTCGTTCGCGGGCGCCGTGATGATCCCGCCCTGAGAGGCCCGAGTCCTTGAGCTTCTCGTCGGCCGAACGCCATCACGCAGTCGTAGGCACCCGAGGCCACGGCTTAGGCGGCGTTACGGCATGCCTCAGAGCCGGTTTGATAACCCAGATGGGGCCGCCATCATCAGCTGAAATGACGGCTCATACGCCGTTAGGGCAGTTCGTCAGCAGCACGAATCGGGTGTGCCGCGAACCAGTCGAGCAGCAGGTCGGCGATGCGATCTGGGCATTCGTCGGGCATCCAGTGCGAGGCGCCGCGAACCACCTCGAACCGGTAGTCGGCGGTGACGTAGTTGGCGGTGTCGCGAGCGCCGGCCTCCAGCAGTGCCTTGTCACCGTCGCTCCAAATGAACAGCGTCGGCACCGTAGTCTTGGCCCTGATCAGGCTGAAGTTGTTCAACGGAATCGAGCGGTACCAGGTGAGGGCCGGAGTGAGTGCATCCGCCGCGGCCATCGCTTCCGCGTCTCGAGCGAATGCATCCGGGGCTTGGCCGGCATAGTCCCCGATCAGCCATTTCAAGCCCTTGCCGTCGCGGCGTCTGAGAAACCATTCGGGAATCCACGGCAGCTGGAAGAAGTACATGTACCACGACGCCAGACCTTGACGGCTGGTGACTAGCGACTTGAAGAACGCAGCGGGATGCGGAACCGACAGCGTGGTCACGGTGGTCAGTCGGTCCGGGGCTAGGGCGGCGATCGCCCAGGCAACGGTAGCGCCCCAATCGTGGCCGACGAGGTGCGCCTTCGGCACGCCCATTGCATCGAGGAGCGCGACGACGTCATCTGCGAGCTCTTTGGCAACGTAGTCGCGCCTGCGCCGCGGCCGGGCCCGGGGTGAATAGCCCCGCTGGTTGGGTGCCACGCAGCGATAACCCCGTGCGGCCAAGCGGTCCATCACTGGAAGCCAGCTTGTGTTGAACTGCGGGAAGCCGTGCAGCAGGACGACCGGTGGCCCGTCGGCCGGACCCCTTTCCAGGACGTCGAAGGTCAGGTCGCCCCGGCGATACTCGTCCATCACGTTCCTCCTGTTGCGCATTCGACAGCGGTCCGCAACGCCTCGCGCTGCAATTTCTTGATGACGTCGACCTTATCTGCGGGCAGGACCTCGGCGACGACCTCATCAATGCCAACCTGGTCGGCGACGCTGCGGGCGGTTCGATAGTTGTCGACTGTGCGGAGCAGCGGGCGCAGACCGAGGCCGCGTAGTTCACTGATCGCCGCAGCCGCAGGCACCGCCAGCCAGCGGCAGGGACGTCGCGCCCACCGGCTCCGAATCCGGCACGACCACGTCATAGCCTGCGTGTGAGATCGCTTGCTTCACAGCGTGTTCCGATGGCGTGCCGGTGACGGTTACGGTGTCGGTCGCCAGGTCGACCTCCACGTCCTGCGCTCCGGGCACCGAACCCACAGCAGCCTTGACGGTCGATACGCAGTGCCCGCACGTCATGCCTTGGACCTTGTACATGGTGACAGTCATCGTCTTTACCCTTTCTTCGAAGCACTCTAAGTGAGCACCCTCCCACTATATACCCCAGCGGGGTATAGGTATCTAGGGTCTTTTGTCACCGGTGCGACGGCGTGGCGGTCTCCGCTCCGCACCCCGCACAGCTGCCGGCGACTTCTTCATCGAATCTTCATCGGATCACTAAAGGAACATGTCCCGGCGCGGCGCAGGCTCGGCCGGGACCGGATACTCGCTGCGCGAGGCAAACACGGATGAGCAAAATTCGGGAGCGATCACCCACCGGCGCAATACTTAGGTCACTCAGACCAATCGGATCGCCGGGATTGATTGCAGCCGCACCGCTCTCACCACGAAAGGGCGCCACATCCAATGACCCGAAGCATCGTTCTGCAAGTGGGCGGCCTGAACTGGGCTAGCTCGGCCTCAGTCGTCGAGGCCACCCTGCTGCGCCGACCCGGTGTGACCGCCGTTACGGCCAACGCCCTCAACCAAACCGCCACAGTCACCTACGACCCCGACCGGACGTCCGTCGCCGAACTGTCGACGTGGGTGCGCGACTGCGGCTACCACTGCGCAGGCCGTTCGGTACCCGACCACGTCTGCGACCCGATGGTGGAGCCGACCACCGAGCACGCGGTACACGACATGCCTGCCGGACATGAGATGGCCGCCGGGCGCTCGCCTCAGGAAATGATGGGCCACGGCGGCGGCCACGGCGGGATGTCGATGGACGCGATGGTCCGCGACATGCGCAACCGCTTCCTGGTGGCACTGGTGTTGTCGATCCCGATCATGCTGTGGTCGCCGATGGGTCGCGACATGCTCGGGTTCACGGTGCCGGCGCCGTTCGGGCTGCGCGATGACGTGTTCACACTGGTCCTAAGTCTGCCGGTGGTGTTCTACTCGGCGTGGATCTTCTTCGACGGCGCCTACCGGGCGCTGAAGGCAAGAACGTTGGACATGATGGTCCTCGTCGCCGTCGCAGTCGGGGCCGGCTGGCTCTACAGCCTCGGCGTGACACTGACCGGTGGCGGCGAGGTGTTTTACGAGGCCGCCACCGTGCTGACCACATTCGTGTTGCTGGGGCACTGGTTCGAGATGCGTGCCCGCGGCGGCGCGAACGACGCCATCCGTACCCTGCTGCAGCTGGCCCCGCCGATGGCGGTGGTGCTGCGTGATGGAGAGCCTGTCGAAATACCGACCGCGGATGTTGTCGTCGGAGACCTGTTGCTCATCCGCCCCGGCGGAAAGATCCCGGTCGACGGCACGGTCGAGGACGGCAATTCGGAGGTGGACGAATCGATGGTGACCGGGGAGAGCCTGCCCGTCACCAAAGATCCCGGCTCCCACGTGATCGGCGCGTCGATCAACACCACCGGCACCGTGCGGGTGCGCGCCACCAAAGTCGGCTCCGACACGGTACTCGCCCAGATCGTGGCCATGGTCCAGGAGGCCCAGAACTCCAAGGCCCCCGGGCAGCGGTTCGCCGACCGGGCCGCGTTCTGGCTGGTGCTGGTCGCGCTGATCGGCGGCACCGGGACATTCCTCGTGTGGTGGCTGGTCGGCACAAGCGTGCAGACGGCGCTGCTGTTCGCCATCACCGTCGTGGTGATCACCTGCCCCGACGCGCTGGGCCTGGCCACCCCCACCGCGATCATGGTTGGCACCGGTCTGGGGGCAAAGCGCGGTGTGTTGTTCAAAAACGCCACGGCGCTAGAAACCTCGGCGCGGATCGACACCGTGGTGATGGACAAGACCGGCACACTGACCAAGGGCGAACCGGAAGTCACCGACGTCGTCACCGAGGGTATCGGCGAGGATGACCTGCTGGCTTTGGTCGGCGCGGTCGAACGTGAATCCGAACACCCACTGGCCGGGGCGATCGTCCGCTACGCCGACGAGCGCCGCGCAGCGCGGCTGCCACTGGATGGCTTCCGTAACGTTCCCGGTCACGGCGCGACCGCCCATGTCGATGGGCGCCGTGTCGCGGTCGGCAACCGGAAGCTCATGGTCAGCGAGAACGTGGACTTCGGGCCGCTGATGGCACGGCGAGACGAGCTGGCCTCGACCGGGCGGACCGCGGTGCTCGTCGCCGTCGACGGTCGCGGCGTCGGGGTCATCGCGCTGGCCGACGCCGCCCGGGAAACCTCAGCCGACGCGGTGACCGCACTGCATGGGCTGGGTGTCGAAGTGGTCATGCTCAGCGGCGACAACGAAGGGACGGCTCAACGTATAGGTGGACAGCTCGGCATCGACACCATCATCGCCGAAGTGCTGCCCGGCGATAAAGCCACCAAGATCGCTGAGTTGCAACGGGCCGGCAAGAAGGTCGCCATGGTCGGCGACGGCGTCAACGACGCCCCGGCCCTGGCGCAAGCCGACCTGGGCATCGCGATCGGCGCGGGCACCGACGTGGCCATCGAAACCGCCGACCTGGTGCTGATGCGCTCCGATCCGCTCGACGTGCCGGTCGCCCTGCGGATCGGGCGAGGCACCCTGCGGAAAATGCGGCAAAACCTGGGCTGGGCGGTCGGCTACAACGTCATCGCCCTGCCGATCGCCGCCGGCGTCTTCGAACCCTCGCTAGGGCTAGTCTTGCGCCCCGAGATCGCCGCCCTGTCGATGTCGGGCTCGAGCCTCATCGTCGCGGTCAACGCGCTGATGCTCAAACGACTCAAGCTGCCCGCCCCGCCGCAACCCCAGCCGAGCCCACAGACTCCGGCGCCCGAACCCGCACCAACAGATCCACGGTAAGGGGCCCAGCAAGATCATCGGCGACGACACCCAGCATGACGGGAACCGAACGTGTGGCGGTCCGAGAAGAACCGGATCCGCTTGTGACAGTGACCCACCTGCTAGTCGAGTCCCGAACAACAGCCGTCCGAGCCGGTCACCCTGCGGCCGGCCGCGGTGCTCGTGCTGCTCACCGGCGGAGCTAATGGCCCCACCGTGCTGCTCACCGAACGTGCTGCCAGCCGGTGGCGGCTCCGTCTGGTGGGTGTGCTTGCTTCGGTTCAGCGGCTTGGTCCCATCATCCCGTGACCCATGCCGGGACCCATCGTCCCGCCGTCCATCATTCCGCCCATCATCGCCGGCATTCCTTCGACGACGAATCCGGTGACCTCGCGGGCGTGTTCGCGAATCGCGTTGACCAGCTCGGGGTCGCTGGAGGTTTCGACCACGACCACGCCGCTGGGTGTGAGCGTGATCTGACGTTGATAGTCGGTAGCACGGCGGAA
>JBPPMS010000069.1:0-3813 GCA_051306175.1 Mycobacterium sp.
GGCATCCGCCCGACGTCGGAGCGGTCGGCGAACGCGATGTCGTCGGAGTCGTCCTCGAGTAGCGCCGACGGGGTGGCCGAGACCAGTTCGCCCTCGGGGGCGTCGGCGCGGGCCCGCCAGAATGCCTTGGTCCACACGCGAGCCACCACATACAGGGTCAGCAGGCTGGTGACGACGCCACCTGCGACCAGCAGCCAGGCCAACACCGAGCCGATCTGAGCGCCCGCCTCCAGCAGCGCCACCTTGCCGATGAACCCGGAAAAGGGCGGAATGCCACCGAGATTGAGAGCGGGCACCAGGAACACGAGGGCCAGCAGCGGACTGGCGGCGGCGAGTCCGCCGAGGCGCTGCAGCGACGACGCGCCCGCTTGCCGCTCAATCAGCCCGACAACCAGGAACAGCGTGGTCTGTACCACGATGTGGTGCGCCACATAGTAGATGGCACCCGACATGCCCAGCTGGCTGGACAGTGCGATGCCGAACACCATGTAGCCGATGTGGCTCACCAGGGTGAAGGACAGCAGCCGCTTGATGTCGGTCTGGGCGATCGCACCGAGGATGCCGACCAGCATGGTCAACAGCGCCGCCACCAGCAACACGTTGTCGAGGGCGCCGCCGGGAAACAGCAGCGCATGCGTCCGGATGATCGCGTACACACCGACCTTGGTGAGCAGACCCGCGAACACCGCCGTGACGGGCGCGGGGGCGGTCGGATACGAGTCGGGTAACCACGTCGAGAGCGGGAACACCGCCGCCTTGATGCCGAACGCCACCAGCAATACCGCGAACAGAGCACTGCGGGTGCCCTCGGGAACGTCGTCCAGCCGCAGCGCCAGCTCGGCCATGTTCAGGGTCCCCGTCGTCGCGTACACCAGCGCTATTCCGATCAGGAAGATCAGCGACGACACCATCGACACCATCACATACGAGATGCCTGCCCTGACGCGTTCGGCGCTGGCCCCGATAGTCAGCAGCACGAAGCTCGCGGACAGCAGCACTTCGAAGCCGACGAACAGGTTGAACAGGTCGCCGGCCAGGAATGCGTTGCACACGCCCGCCGACAGGGCCAGGTAGGTGGGCAGGAAGATCGACACCGGCTGGTTCTCGTCGCCGTCGCGGATGCCCTGGCCGATGGCGTAGAAGACCACCGCCAACAGCACTATCGACGACACGAGCAGCATGAGCGCCGACAGCCGGTCCACCACCAGGGTGATCCCCAACGGACCCATGCCGGGCTCGGACTGACCCCAGCCGCCGACCTGCAGCACGAGCGTTCCGTCGCGGTCGGACAGGTAGAGCAGCGCGCCGCACACGACCACCACGGCGGACAATGCGATCAGCGTGATCAACCGTTGTGCGCGCGGCCTGCGCCCGGCGATCAACGTCACCGCGGCCGCGATCGTCGGCACGAGGACGGGCAGTGGGATCAGGACACCGGCGAGGGACATCAGCGGGACCCCTCGTGACCCGGCAACGCATCCAACTCATCGGGCTCCTCGGTGTCGAGGTCGGCCGAGAACTTCGGAGCGTCGTCGTCGGTGACGTCCTTCTCGGCCGCCTCGGAGACGCGGGTGTCCTCGGGGTCGTTGCTGATCTCTTCGGCTGTGGTAAGGCGGTAAGAGCGGTAACTCAACGCCAGCACGAACGCCGCGATGCCCATCGAGATGACGATGGCCGTCAGAATCATGCCCTGCGCCAACGGGTCTGCGGTGGTCGTGTTGTCGCCGCTGAGGCGTCCGCGCACCGGTGGATTGCCGCCTGCGCCGCCGACGGCGAGGATCAGTAGGTTGACCCCGTTACCGACCAGCAAGAGTCCCAACAACATTCGGGTGAGGTTGCGTTCCAGGAGTAGGTAGACACCGCAGCTGATCAGCCCACCGATGACGATCAGCGGGACCAGGTATGTCGTCATCGTAGCGTCCCCACCGGAGTCCGCACCGTCTCCTCGTCCAGGCGCGCGCCCAGGCTTCGCAGGATGTCGAGGACGAGGCCGACGACGATCAGGTACACGCCCAGGTCGAAGATCAGCGCGGTGACGAACTTGATGGTCCCCAACAACGGAACGTCCAGTTCGACCACCGCCGACGAGAGCGCAGGCGCACCGAGCAGCATTGAGCCCACAGCCATCCCGGCCGACAGTCCCAGCCCGACCCCGAGCACCTTGCCCGCGTCCAGCGGCAACGTCTCACCGAGTTCGTAGCGACCGCCGGCCATATACCGCAACACCAGGGCCAACCCCGCCGTCAGTCCGCCCGCGAAACCGCCGCCCGGGGTGTTGTGTCCGGTGAAAAAGAAGTACGCCGACAACACCATGATCAGGGGAAAGATGATGCGCGTCGCGACCTCGAGAACCAGCGATCGGTGGCGTGGATCGCGCAGTTCGCTGCCAAGCAGCCAGGTGGTATCGCCGACGGCGGGCGAAATGGCGGTCACCGGGATGCGCCCGATATCGGGCTGGCCTGCGTCGGAAACCCGTGGTGCCGCACCGAATCGGCGGTGGCGGAACACCAGCGAGGCGACCCCGGTGGCAGCGACCAGCAGCACCGACACTTCGCCCAGGGTGTCCCAGGCGCGGATGTCGACCAGCAGCACGTTGACGGTGTTGGCACCGTGGCCGCGGTAGTAGGCGGCGTCGGGCAGCAGGTCGGCGATCGGAGTGGTGGTGCGGGCCGCCATCGCGAACGCGGCCAACGTGGTGACGCTCGCTCCCACAGCCAGGGCCAGCAGCGCGCGGGGCAGCCGGAATCGTTTGACTGAGGCGTTGGCCTCGGCTGGCAACGTCCGCAGGACCAGAACGAACACCACGAGCGTCAGCGTCTCCACCAGGAACTGGGTGAGCGCGAGATCGGGTGCGCCGTGGAACGCGAAGATCACGCCGCAGCCGTAGCCCGTGACTCCAACCAACAGCACCGCGGCAAGCCGGTTGCGCATGACGGTCGCCCCCACGGCGGCAGCAAGCATCAGCAACCCGACCAACGGTGTGAGCGGCGATTCCCACAGCTGCAGTTCCGGCCTGTCGCGCGCGCCCATCGCCAGCGCCGCCACCGGGACCAGCACCAGCGTGGACAGAATGACGGCCTGGGTGGCGGGGATGGACCCGCGCTGGGTGGCGGCCGTCAGCTTGAGGGACGCCATGTCGGCGCCGCGCAGCACCGCGTCGTAGATCCGGTCGGCGTTGCCCAGCGGCAACCAGTCGATCCGGGCGCGCCGCAGTCTGTCACGCAGGAAGAAGACGGCGAACCCCGCGCCGAGCACCAACGCCGACAGCAGTAGGGGCAGATTGAAGCCGTGCCACAGCGCCAGGTCGTAGTCGTAACTGCCGGGTACCGACTGGGCGTAGGTGCCCAGCGCGCGCTCCAGCAGGCTGGGCACCAGTCCGAACACCAGACCTGCGACGGCCAGGATCGCCGGTGCAACCAAGAACGTGGTGGGCGGCTGATGCAGGCCTGCGACGCGGGCCGACGGACTGCGTAAGCCCTTGCGCGCGAACGCGCCCCACATAAACCGCAGGCTGTAGACGGTGGTGAACACGGAACCGAGGACCACGGCGCCCAGCACGAACGGGGCAGCTGCTCCCAGCGCGGCACTGTGCAGCAGCGTCTCGAAGTCCGCTTCCTTGGCGACGAAACCGAGGAACGGCGGGAGTGCGGCCATGCTCGCGGTGGCCGTTGCGGCGATCACGAACAGCTGCGGGCAGCGCCTGCCCAGCCATGCCAGCCGCTTGATATCGCGGGTGCCGGTCGCGTGGTCGATGATGCCGACGACCATGAACAGTGCGGCCTTGAACATGGCGTGCGCGCACAGCATGGCCAG
>JBPPMS010000070.1:0-25943 GCA_051306175.1 Mycobacterium sp.
CGCCGCGCACCGTGATAGCCGAGGCAGCGCCCGCCCCCGCCGCACCGGCTCCAGCGCCTGCCGTCGCGCCGGAGCCCGTCGCCACGCCCGCTCCTGCGGCGGTGCCCGTCCCCGCTGTCCAGACACCCGCTGTCCAGACACCCGCTGTCCAGGTCCCCGCCGTCCAGACACCGGCCCCGGAGGTCGGCGCGCCGCCGCTGTGGCTGCCGTCGCCAGCGTTGTTGCCGTCCTACCTGTTCCCGCGTCCGATCGTCCAGCGGCCTTCGGTGCCCACATACCGGCCGCCGACGCCCACATACCGGCCGCCGACTCAAACGGTGATCCCGACCTATCCGCAGAGTCCGCCGACGGTCACCCAGCCGCAGAGCCCGATCATCATCCCCACGGTGCCGACGGTTCCGGCACAGCAGCCGCTGTTCCCACTGTTCCCGCAGCAGCAGAGTCCGGTGCAGGGCGCCCAGGGTGGTGGCCAGGGAGATTCTCCGTCTTTGCCGGACTGGGAAGAACCTGACTTCGACTGGGATTGGGACTTCGGCTAGACACCTCCCGTTCGCCTGCCGCTCGGTGTCACTTCGCGGTTAGCTCATCGGGGCCGCATATATAGGCAGTATGCGATGCACCGTATTCGGTACCGGCTACCTCGGCGCGACGCACGCGGCGGGGATGGCCGAACTGGGTCATGAGGTCATCGGGGTCGACATCGACCCTGGCAAGGTGGCGAAACTCGCCGCGGGAGACATCCCCTTCTACGAGCCTGGCCTGCGAAAGATGTTGCGGGACAATCTTTCCGCGGGCCGGTTGCGGTTCACCACGAGCTACGACGAGGCCGCCGAGTTCGCCGACGTGCACTTCCTCGGCGTCGGCACCCCGCAGAAGCGCGGCGAATACGGCGCCGACCTCGGCCACGTCCACGCCGTGATCGACACGCTGGTGCCGCGGTTGACGCGACCCGCCGTCGTCGTCGGCAAATCGACCGTGCCCGTTGGGACCGCGGCCGAACTCGCCCTGCGCGCAGCCCGCATCGCACCCGAAGGGGTGGACGTCGAAGTCACCTGGAACCCCGAGTTCCTCCGCGAAGGCTTCGCGGTTCAGGACACACTGCATCCGGACCGGATCGTCATTGGCGTACAACGGGATTCGGTGCGTGCCGAGGCGGCGCTGCGGGAGCTGTATGCACCGCTGCTGTCCGAGGAGATTCCGTTGCTCGTCACCGACCTGCAGACGGCGGAGCTGGTCAAGGTGTCGGCGAACGCCTTTCTGGCCACCAAGATCTCGTTTATCAACGCGATCTCCGAGGTGTGCGAGGCCGCCGACGCCGACGTCACCGTGCTGGCCGACGCGTTGGGCTACGACCCGCGCATCGGACGGCGATTCCTCAACGCGGGCTTGGGTTTCGGCGGTGGTTGCCTGCCGAAGGACATCAGGGCCTTCATGGCGCGCGCCGGTGAGCTCGGTGCCAATCACGCACTGACGTTCCTGCGCGAAGTCGACAGCATCAACATGCGTCGTCGCACCCTGATGGTCGAACTGGCCACCCGCGCCTGCGGCGGGTCGTTGCTGGGTGCCAACGTGGCGGTCCTGGGCGCTGCGTTCAAACCGCAGTCCGACGACGTCAGAGACTCACCTGCGCTCAACGTCGCGGGCCTGCTGCAGCTCAACGGTGCCACCGTCAACGTCTACGACCCCAAAGCGATGGAGAATGCGCGGCGGGTCTTCCCGACGCTTAACTACTCGACGTCGGCGATCGAGGCGTGCGAGCGTGCCGACGCGGTTCTGGTCCTGACCGAATGGGCGGAGTTCGTCGACCTGGACCCGACGGCGCTGGCCGAGACGGTACGGGCGAAAGTCGTTGTCGACGGCCGTAATTGCCTGGATGCGCAGAAATGGATGCACGCGGGTTGGCGGGTGCATGCGCTGGGTCGGCGGATAGAGGATCGGCGCACGGCGTAACCTGAGCGACGTGGATCACACGGTCGCAGCCCGACTGTTCGTCGACGAGACCCGCCGGTTCGGGGAGTTGTACGACGACGCCGACTGGTCGGCGCCCGTGCCTACATGCGGCGATTGGACGGCAACACAGCTGTTTCGGCACGTCGGCCGCGGCAAACGATGGGCAGCCAAGATCGTCGGCGATCGCTCGGCGGAGCCCGTCGACCCCAGATCGGTGCCTGCAGGCAAGCCGCCTGACGACCCTGTCGGCGCGACGGAATGGCTCAACTCCGGTGCACGACTGCTGGTGGACACAGTCCAGCACACCGGTCCCGACGTCCCGGTGTGGACGTTCAACGGTCCCCGCCCGGCGGCGTGGTGGCTGCGCAGACGCCTGCACGAAGTGCTGGTGCACCGCGCTGATGCCGCCTTGGCTTTCGGGGTGCCCTTCGACGTGGCACCCGAACTCGCTGCAGACGCACTCACCGAATGGCTGGAACTGCAGGCCGACAACGAACGTCTCGGCGCCGACGCGCTATCCGACGGAGCGAGCGTGCACCTGCACGCCACCGACGACGGGCTCGGCGCGCTGGGGGAGTGGACGGTGCGCGGAGGTCCTGACGGGATCAGCTGGTCCCACGACCACGGCAAGGGTTCGGTGGCCCTGCGGGGCAGTGCGCATGATCTGCTGCTCGCGACCACCCGGCGCCGCACCGTGGACGAGACGCAGATCGAGCTCTTCGGCGACCGTGGGGTCTGGGACGGGTGGCTGGGCAGCACGCCCTTCTGAACGGACGCCGTACCAAGGTACGTTTTCCCTATGAGCACTTCCGAGATCGCGACTGTCCTGGCCTGGCACGATGCGCTGAACGCCCAGGATCTCGACACGCTGGTCGACTTGTCCAGTGACGATGTCGAGATCGGCGACGCCGACGGTGCCGCCCAGGGGCTGGACGCGCTGCGCAGTTGGGCGCAGGGCGTTTCCGACACCGTCACCGTCGGGCGGATGTACGTGCGCGACGGCGTGGTCGTCTTCGAGGAGACGGTCGGCGACGCCACCATCGCGTCGGCGTTTCGGGTGGTGCACGATCACGTCACGTCGGTGTTCCGCCACGACACGCTGGGCGACGCGCTGGCCGCCACCGACCTCGCCGAGGAAGACCTGGACGCATAGGAACGCATCGTGACCGAGCCGGTTGCGCGGGTCGAGTCCACCGGAGACTCGATCGCACACGCATTACGCGAAGAGATCCTGCATGGTCGCCTGGCGGCGGGCGCACGCCTGGTAGAAGAGGCGATTGCCAAGCGCTATGGCGTGTCGCGCGTTCCCGTGCGTGAGGCGCTGACGCGGCTGCAGTCCGAAGGCTTTGTGACGATCGTGCGCTACCGCGGCGCGACGGTATCGGAAACCCTGGTGCAGGACAGCCGCGAGCTGCTGCAGATCCGCCGTGGGCTGGAGATCCTGTCGGCTCAGCTGGCTGCCAAGAACAAGGGTGGGGAAGTGGCCGAGGAGTTGTTGGCCGTGTCCAACGATGTCCACGACGGCCCCACGTTCCATGAACTCGTCGCGATCGCCTCGGGGAACAAGCAGCTCGAGGAGATGCTGGCCAACGTCAATCGTCGTGTGCAGTGGGGCTTGGGCCACAACCCTGACGCGTCCACAAGCGATCACCGGGTGCTGGCGATCGCGATCGTCACCGGATCGGTGATCCAGGCCGGTTATCTCATGGATGAACACCTGCAACGCGACGAGCAGTACTTCACGGACAAGTTCGGCCCATAACCCCAGATTGTAATTCAATCTGGGGTCATTTATCGTGGTTGTAACGTGAAACCCCTGCTCGGAAATCGCAATGTAACAGTTTTCGTATACAACTTGGTGAGCGTCATTCCGCTGCAACTCTCACCTCCCGGAGCCCGCCATGATGTTCAACCGCACCAAGTCCGTTCCACCCGAAAGCCCAATTGCGATAGACGATCCCGACCTCGCGGCAGCACCTGGCCTGACTGCTGCACTGGATCGGATCGGCTTCGGTCGTGTGCAGGCCACGCTGATCATCCTGCTGATGGCCGGATTGTTCTTCGATTCCCTGGAGCAGAACTCGACCGGAGCGATGGGAACCCTTCTCAAGGAGTCCTTCGGCATCGACAACGCAGAACTGACGATGATCAACACCGCCACCGTCTTGGGTGGTCTCGCCGGCCGCATCATCGGCGGTTACATCGCCGACCGCTGGGGTCGACGGATGGCCCTGAGCCTGAACCTTCTCGTTTACACACTCGGCGGCCTGATCAGTGCCGTTGCCGTGAACTACGAGATGCTGCTGGCCAGCAGATTCGTTGTCGGCATCGGCCTCGGTGGCGAATTCACCGTCGGCCTCGCGATCCTGGCCGAGATCGTCGCCACCCGGCACCGCGGCACCCTGCTGGCCACGCTGAACATCTCCTCCGGCGGCATCGGCAACATCGCGTCGTTCGGGTTCTTCTGGCTGGTCCTGGGCCCGCTCAACGGCGCGCTCGGCGGCAACGACAGCTCATGGCGCTGGACCTACGTCATCCTGGCCGTTCCCGCCGTCCTGGTCGTGTTCTTCCGTCGGTACCTGCCTGAGTCGCCGCGCTTCCTGCTCTCCAAAGGCCGTGTCGACGACGCCAATCAGGTACTGACTCGGCTGGCCAGCGGCAGCATCAAGGGTCTGCGCAAGCCCGGCCCCACGCAGCAGTTCGTCACCGCCGACGATATCCCCGTCAAGGTCAAGTCCAGCTACGCCGAAGTGTTCAAGGGTGAGAACCTCAAGCGCACCGCCGCCGTCGGGACCGCTTCCTGGATGTCGTTCGGTGCGCAGGTCACCCTGCTGTTCCTGATGCCGATCCTGCTGGTGTCCCGCGGCTACTCGTTGGCGGACTCGCTGGCCTTCACGATGATCATGAATGTCGGCTCGCTGTTCGGCGCCTGCGCTGCGTCCTACCTGGCCGGTAAGGCGCCGCGGCGACTCACGGTCGGCGTGGCCGCGGTTCTGGGGTGCATCTCGGCGATCTGCTTCGCGTCGTTCGCCAACAGCACTGCCCTGATTCTGATTCTCGGCGTGATCTTCCAGTTCTTCACGATGATGCTCAACACCATGCTCTCGGTGTGGTCGCCGGAGCTGTTTCCCACGTCGGTGCGCGCCATGGGCACTTCCGTGGTCAACGGAATCGGCAACGTCGCAGGCGCTGTCATGCCGTTCCCCGCGTTGTTCTTCTTCGACCGCTGGGGAGTCTCCGGGGTGTTCGCCATGATCGCGCTCATGTACGCCCTGCTGGTGGTGGCCTCCCGCTTCGGCCCCGAGACCCTCGGCAAGTCCCTGGAAGCCGTCGCCGAGAAGCCAGTACTCGTCAACGCGTGAACCACCCACTGGAAAGATAGGAACACCGAATATGTTGCATCTCGATATCTCCGCTACCGCCCACGCTCCGAATTACCTACCCCAGTACTACGCCGATAGCCTGGGCTTGTTCGCCGAACGTGGGCTCCAGATCAACGCCACCGCCCGCGATCCATGGACCGGTGTGCTGGACGATTTGGCAAGCGGTGCGGCCGATGTCGCACTCGGTGGTCTCTGGGTCCCGGCCATGTACTGGAACACTCCTCGCGAGCTCACCGTATTCGCCCAGGTGAACCACCAGTTCCCCAAGGCGATCGTCACCAGGACGGAACGCAAGGACTTCACCTGGTCCGATCTGGAGGGCGCGACGGTCATCGCGCCGGGAATCGGGGGCAGTGCGCCGTATGCCTTCACCGCCGGGCTCATGCGGGAGGCCGGTGTCGACCCGGCCTCGGCGACCTTCCTGCGCGATCTGTCCGCCCCGATGTTCATCGAACTCTTCGAGGCAGGCCTGGGCGACGCGATCGTCCTGGACCTCGTCAACGCCGAGGTGCTCGCGCACCGGGGCACCGGCTACATCGCGGAAGAATACAGCGAGACGGGCGGGCTGGGACCCAACAGCGTGTACTACTGCCGCACAGACCGTTTCGCGGAACTGTCTGACCGGCTGGTCGCGTTCACCTCCGCTCTGGAAGAGTCGATGCAGCTGATGAAGTCGGTCTCACTGGCCGACGTGGCGCAGCTGCTGACCCAGCACTGGCCCGCCACGCCCACGGCGCCGTTGGGCAGAGCCGTCGACCGGATGCTGCGCTCGCACACCTGGGACACCGTGCGCATCGACGCGGCGGCCACCGAACGCTGGATGCGAATTCTGCACGACGAGAAGATGATCCGCACTGCACCTGCGTTCGGGGAACTGATCGACACGACTATCGTCGACCAGATCGTCGCGACGGCAACGGCTCCGGCGCGATGACGCTGATCCTGACTCACTCCGAGATCAGCACCCTGCTCGACCGCGACGACGTTCGCAAGGCAGTGCAGATGGCATTTGCCGGCGTGGCAACCAGCGAATGCCACAACCCCGCGCCCCAGGCAGTCCGTCTGCCTGGGGACGGGGCGGCCCTGCCCATGGCCGCCAGCGGACGTGACCGGGTGGCGGTAAAGCTGCTGTGCGACATTCCGTCCAACCGTGACCGCGGCCTCCCGACGCAGCGATCCACCATCCTGCTCACCAATGCGATCACTGGCGAATGCCTGGCCATCCTCGACGGACGGGCCATCACCGCGATCCGCACCGCCGCAGCCTCGGCCGTCGCCACCGATCATCTGGCCCCGCAATCCGCATCCGTACTCGGCCTGGTCGGGGCGGGGAATCTGGCCATCGAGCACACCTACGCCATCGCAGCCGTCAGGGACCTCGACGAGATCGTCGTGTGGTCACGCAGCGACGCGACGTTCCGCAGGTACCAGGCGGCGACCGAATCCCTCGGGATCCGCGTCAGCGCCGGCCAAACGCCCGAAGCGGTGCTGGCGGCCGCCGATATCGTGTGCACCCTCACCCCGTCGCGAGAGCCGGTGGTGTACGGAGCATGGTTCCGCCCCGGCCACCACATCAACGCAGTCGGCGCACCGCCGCGACGGGATCATCGGGAGATCGATTCCGCCGGCATGAAGCGGGCGCGCGTCGTCGTCGACAGTTACCCCACCGTGATGGCGAAATCCGGCGGCGTCCTGCTCGCCATCGCCGAAGGGGCCATCACCGAAGCCGACGTCTGGATCGAGTTGGGCCAGGTCGTTGCGGGTCTGACCGAGGGGCGTACCGCCGACGACCAGATCACGCTGTTCGAATCTGTTGGTATCGGACTGCAGGATCTCGTGACCGCAGATCTGGTCCTGGCCCACGCGTCGGCGCGCGGCCTCGGAAAGAGCGTCGACCTCGCGCGTTAGGGTCGACGCATGCGGGGAATCATCCTGGCCGGTGGATCGGGCACGCGCCTGTACCCGATCACGATGGGTGTCAGCAAGCAATTGCTTCCGGTCTATGACAAACCGCTGATCTATTACCCGCTGTCCACCCTGATGATGGCGGGCATCCGCGACATCCAGATCATCACCACTGCTGGCGACGCGGAGGCGTTTCACCGGCTACTCGGCGACGGCTCGACGTTCGGCGTCGACCTCACCTACGCGGTGCAGAACCAGCCGGACGGGCTGGCGCAGGCCTTCGTCATCGGGGCCGACCACATCGGCTCGGAACCAGTGGCACTTGTGTTGGGTGACAACATCTTCTACGGACCTGGCCTCGGCACCAGCCTCAGTCGCTTCCACAATGTCAGCGGGGGAGCGGTTTTCGCCTACTGGGTCGCCAATCCGTCGGCGTACGGGGTGGTGGAGTTCGACTCTGCAGGCGCCGCACTGTCGTTGGAGGAGAAGCCGGACAAACCAAAGTCGCACTATGCGGTGCCGGGTCTGTACTTCTACGACAACGATGTCGTCGAAATCGCGCGCGGGCTCCAGAAATCCGACCGTGGCGAATACGAGATCACCGAGATCAACCAGATCTACCTCGACCAGGGCAGGCTCTCCGTCGAGACGCTCGCGCGCGGCACGGCCTGGCTGGACACCGGCACCTTCGACTCGCTGCTGGACGCCAGCGACTACGTCCGCACCATCGAGCGCCGGCAGGGCCTCAAGATCAGCGTGCCCGAGGAGGTGGCGTGGCGGGTGGGGTTCATCGACGACGACCAACTGGCCGCGCGGGCCAAGACCCTGCTTAAATCCGGCTACGGCGCGTATCTGTTGGAACTGCTCGACCGCTAGCGCCTTCGGGTGTAGCGAGAATGGCCGCGATTGCCGTCGTCAGCGGCACCGACAGCGCCAGTGCGATGCCGCCGACGGCTGACCTGGCGATCTCGATCGCCACGCTCTCGCTGGTCAACACATCTCCCAGTGCCCGGTTGGCCACGCTGAACAGCAACAGCAGCGGCAGCGAGCTGCCTGCATAGGCCAACACCAGCGTGTACACCGTGCTGGCGATGTGATCACGGCCCACCCGCATGGCGCCGACGAAGATGTCCTTGCGCGACGCCCCGTGTTCGGCCAGCTCGAAAGCCGCCGATGCCTGCGTCACCGTCACGTCATTGAGCACGCCGAGCGAGCCGATGATGAACCCCGCCAACAGCAGGCCGGTGATCGACACCTGGCCCAGATACGCAGCCACCTCGTTGTTCTGGTCTTCCGACAGCCCTGTCAGATGCGCCAGTTCGATCGCGCCCCACGACAGGACTGCGGCGAGCAGCAGCGACGTCAAGGTCCCCAGCAGCGCCGCGCTGGTCCGCAGACTGACGCCATGGGCCAGATACAGCACCGCGTACAGGATGATCGCCGACGCCACGAGAGCCACCGGCACCGCCGCGGCGCCGTCGAGCAGCGCAGGGAGCAGGAAGATCACTAGCACGGCGAACGCGACCAGGATGCCGATCATGGCCCGCAGTCCCCGCCAGCGCGCCACCGCTACCACGACGATGGCGAACGCCGCCGCCAGCAGGATCAGCGGCCAGGTGCGTTCGTAGTCGTAGAAGCCATAGGTCGTGACGCCCTGGAGGTCGACTTGCCGAATCACGCGGATGTCGTCGCCCGGCGCGAGGTTGGGCTGGCCGGGCCCCGGTGTGAACTCCAGAAGGGTCGAGGCACCGGCGTTCGGACCCGAATCGATGGACACGACGGTGCGCACGCATTCTGCGCCCGCCTGCGTGCCCGGCGCCGGATCGGTGGTGAGGACCTGTGCCGCAGCAGGGCTTCCGCAGTCGCCGAGACTTGTCGACGTGACGTGTCCGGCCTCCGTGGTCACCGCACCGCCGGTGGAGTTCTGGAACGGCAGCGGGATGTCCACCTTCTGCTGGGTTGGCCACAGCAGCGCGGCTCCTGCGATCACGGCCACCCCGATTACGACCAGCAGGCTAACCACGATTCTGGCCGCCAAGGGCCCCAACGGGGCCGGACCGCTGTGGGAGTGCGAGTGCGAATGCGCCACCGGGCCAGCGTAGAGGCCTCGGCTGGACGGCTACTGGCGGTAGCTCACCAGGAAGTTACCGAGCCGTTCGATGGCGTTGGCCAGATCCCGCGCCCACGGCAGGGTGACGATACGCAGGTGATCCGGTGCGGGCCAATTGAATCCGGTGCCCTGGGTAACCAGGATCTTCTCCTGCAGCAACAGGTCAAGGACCAACTGCTCGTCGTCGTCGATGTCGTACACCTCAGGATCCAGCCGCGGGAATGCATACAGCGCGCCCTGTGGCTTGACGCAGGAGACGCCGGGGATCTCGTTGAGCCTATTCCAGGCGACGTCACGCTGCTCGAGCAACCGGCCGCCGGGCAGGATGAAGTCCTCGATGCTCTGGTATCCGCCGAGGGCCACTTGGATCGCATGCTGCGCAGGCACATTCGGGCAGAGTCGCATATTGGACAGCAGGCCGATGCCCTCGATGAAGCTGCTCGCGTGCTCCTTGGGGCCCGTGATCACGAGCCACCCTGCCCGGTAACCGGCGACACGGTAGGTCTTGGAGAGCCCGTTGAACGTCAGACACAGCAGATCGTGGGCCACCGACGCCAGGCTGATGTGCTCGGCGCCGTCGTAGAGAATGCGGTCATAGATCTCGTCGGCCAGCAGTAGCAGTTGGTGCTTGCGGGCCAGTTCGACCATCTGCTCCAGGGTTTCGCGGGTGTACACGGCACCGGTGGGGTTGTTCGGGTTGATCACCACGAGCGCCTTGGTGCGCTCGGTGATCTTCGATTCCAAATCGGCGATGTCCGGCTGCCAGCCTTGGGTCTCATCGCACAGGTAGTGCACCGGGGTGCCGCCCGCCAACGCCGTCGACGCCGTCCACAGCGGGTAGTCCGGCGCGGGGATGAGCACCTGGTCGCCGTTGTCCAGCAGAGCCTGCAGCGTCATCGTGATGAGTTCGGAGACGCCGTTGCCGAGGTAGACGTCGTCGATGTCGAAGCGCGGGAATCCCGGAACCAGCTCGTAGCGGGTGAACACCGCGCGACGGGCGCTTGGGATGCCTTTGGAATCCGAGTAGCCCTGCGCGTAGGGCAGGGCCTGGATCATGTCGCGCATGATGACGTCGGGCGCCTCGAAGCCGAACGGCGCGGGGTTGCCGATGTTGAGCTTGAGGATGCGGTGACCCTCGGCTTCCAGCCGGGCGGCGTGGTCGTGGATCGGTCCCCGGATCTCGTAGAGGACGTCCTGCAGCTTGGTCGACTGGGTGAAAACGCGCTGCTTGCTGTGATGCGCGGCGGTTCCGTGCCAGGGCAGCTGGTGGGTGCTCACGGACTACATCGTCTCATCAGACGCAATCGAAATTCGAATTCGTCCATTCTGGGCACGTTGCTAGCGCTTCCGGCCCGGCGGCCTTGCCCCGCGCGCCAAACCGAGGCCGACGACGGGTGGACCGTCGGCCGGTTCCTCGCGCGGTGCACTTCCGTTGCCGTCGGACGCCGTTGCTGCGGGCTTGGCCTCGGGTTCAGGTTCGGGCTCAGGGGTGGCCCTGGCCTTCGGGACCGATTTCCTGGCGCCGGGGCGTCGCGCGCCCGCGGCGATGCCGAGACCCTTGACCGGCGCCTGCTGTGTGACCGCGGCAGCCTTCGACGGCTCGGCGGCAGCCTTCGACGGCTCGGCGGCAGGTTCAGGCTTCGCGGCTGCAGCTGGTGCTTTCTTGGCACCGGGTTTCTTGGCCCCGCCTGCGAGGCCGAGGCCTTTGACGGGTTTTGCCGTTTCGGTGGGCTTGTCGTCGGTGGGCTTGTCGTCGGTGGGTGCGGCGTCGGTGGGTGCGGCGTCGGTTTTGGCCTCGGCGGCGGGTGCTTTCTTGGCGCCGGGCTTCTTGGCTCCGCCTGCGATGCCCAGGCCCGTGACCGCCTTGGGCGGCGCGGCCTCCTCGGCCGGCGACTTCTCGGTGTGCTCTTCGGTGGCCGGCTCTTCGACCAGGGCGCTGTCCACCTCGGCCTCTGCTTCCGCTGCGGTAGCTGCTGCGGTCGCCGTTTCCTCGTCGGATTTTTTCGCGGGCAGCACGGTCTGGCCGTTGGTGACGGAGACGAGCAGCAGCTGGGCCACGTCGATCACCTCGACGCCCTCGCCCGCACCGGATTCCTGGCGGGCGGTGACGCCATCGGTCATCATCACGCGGCAGAACGGGCAGCCCGTGGCGATCTTCGCGGGATCGGTGCCGAGCGCCTCGTCGACGCGGTCGATGTTGATCCGCTTGCCGAGCTTCTCCTCCATCCACATGCGCGCGCCACCGGCGCCGCAGCACATCGACCGCTCGCCATGCCGTGGCATCTCGGTGAGCTTGGCGCCCGAGGCGCCGACCAGTTCGCGGGGCGCCTCGTAAACCTTGTTGTGCCTGCCCAGGTAGCACGGGTCGTGGTAGGTGACGTCCTGCGCGATCGGGGCGACGGGCACCAGCTTCTTGTCGCGCACCAGCCGGTTCAACAGCTGGGTGTGGTGCAGGACGGTGTAGTTGCCGCCCACCTGCGAATACTCGTTGCCCAGCGTGTTGAAGCAGTGGGGACAGGTGACGACGATCTTGCGTTTGGCGTCCTCGACGCCCTCGAACAGCGAACCGAGTACCTCGACGTTTTGCTGCGCCAGCTGCTGGAACAGGAATTCGTTGCCCGCGCGGCGCGCCGGGTCGCCGGTGCACGTCTCCTCAGCGCCGAGCACCAGGAACTTCACCCCGGCGATCGACAGCAGCTCGGCGACGGCCTTGGTGGTCTTTTTGGCGCGGTCCTCGTAGGCGCCCGCGCAGCCCACCCAGAACAGGTATTCGTAATTCTCGAAGCTGTCGGCGTCCTCGCCGAACACGTCGACGTCGAAGTCGACCTCGTTGATCCAGTTGGTGCGGTCCTTCGCGTTCTGACCCCAAGGGTTGCCCTTGGTTTCGAGGTTCTTGAACAGGCCGGCCAGCTCGGAGGGGAACTCGGATTCGATCAGCACCTGGTAGCGACGCATGTCGATGATGTGGTCGACGTGCTCGATATCGACCGGGCACTGCTCGACGCACGCACCGCACGTCGTGCAACTCCACAGGGTCTCCGGGTCGATGACGCCGCCGCCCGCGACACCGTCGGACTCGCCGACCAGCGGACGTTCGGCCTCGTTGCGCACCGATTCCGGTAGCGCTGCCACGGCCTCTTCGGACAGCCCGACCTCGTCGCCCCCGGCGTCCTTACGCCCTCCAGCCAGCAGGTACGGCGCTTTGGCGTAACCGTGGTCGCGCAGCGAGGTGATCAGCAGCTTCGGGGACAGGGGCTTCCCGGTGTTCCAAGCGGGGCACTGGCTCTGGCAGCGGCCGCACTCGGTGCAGGTGGTGAAGTCCAACCAGCCCTTCCAGGTGAAGTCTTCGATCTTGCCCGCGCCGAAGGCGTCGTTGTCGGGATCGGCTTCCTCCATGTCGAGGACCTTGCCGCCGGACATCATCGGCCTGGCCGCGCCGAGGGCGACGCCCGGGCCGACGACGCGCTTGAAGTAGATGTTGAAGAACGCGGAGAACCGGTGCCACGCCACACCCCAGGTGAGGTTGCGGCCCACCAGGTAGAGGAAGACGCTGCCGGACACCATCTTGACGAAGGCGAACGCCGACACCAGCTCGGGGCTCGCGGGCAGGAGGTTCGCCACCTGCATGGTGAAGAAATCGGTCGCCGGGTGCGACTCGTCGTTCATGGCGATCTTGCCGGCCTTGACCATCACCATGCCGAGGCCTTCGAGCAGGACGATCGCCTCGATGGTGTAGGCAGCGCCGAACATCGACCCCGAGAACCGCGACATCCGATCCGCACGACGCGGGTGGTTGAGCTGGCGGATGACGATCAGCACCAGGATGCCGACGACGGTGCCGATGCCGAGCAACTCATCCATCAAGTGGTAGACGGGCCAGTCGCCGAAGATCGGCCAGCTGAAGTTGGGGTTGAACGTCTGCCCGTACGCCTCGAAGTAGAGGATGAAACCGGCAAGGAAGCCGATCATCACGAGCCAGTGCGCCCAACCGACAGTGCGGAATTTGACCATTCTGGTGTGCGCCGCGAATTCGATCAGCAGCTGCTTGAGCCGGGGGAAGAACGGGCCCCAGCGCGTCGGATCCGGCTGGCCGTTTCGGATCACGCTGACCATCCGCCAGACGCCGGAGCCGAACATGAACCAGGCCACGGCGCTGATCAGCACACCGATCGTGCCCAGGGTGATCGTGATTGGGCTCACGCGGGCTGGCCTCCCAGTTTCGTAAGTTACTCCACAGTAACAAGGCTGAGGTTACTCGTCGGTAGCTTATACTCCCTGCCCGGTCATAGTGGCATCTCGAAATGGGTCACCACCACACAGGCTGACCTAACTTCCCAGTGATGTGTTCACGGCGAGAAATGTTTACGTCGCGGCGGCCAACATCGTGCGCAACATGGACAACATTTCCGAGCGGGATTCCGCGCCGAGGCGGCGGCGGATCCTCGCGACATGGTGCTCGACGGTTTTGGCCGAAATGAACAGTTGCGCCCCGATGTCCCGGTACGGCAGGCCGAGCAAGAGCAACTCGGCCACTTCGCGTTCACGGTCCGAGAGCACGGGGGCTCGTGATGGGCGCACCGGCGGCTTCGCCGTAGGCAGGCTCACACCGGGTTGGTCTGCCTCCTCGGCGATCGTCGCTTTCTCTTCGCCTGCCGTGGTCAATTTGAGGTCGCGAGCGAGTTGCAACATGGCACCGGAGACCCGGCCGTCGGTGGCGTGTAGCGCCGCCTGACTCGCCAACCGCGTCGCGTCCCACGTCAGACCGGCCCGCGCGAGTGCTCGCGCCGAAGCGGCCACCTCGTCGGCGTCGACCTGGTTGGCCAGCACCTTCAACCAGGTGCGGCCCGCGACAGCCAGCGTGGCGCCGAACGCGCTGCGCGACGCCGCCGCGGTCAGCGCCTGACCGTGGGGCGCCACAGCGGCAGGAGCGTTGGCGAGGATGCCCGCATGGACACCTGCCCAGTGCAGAGGGACCGACCACAACACGGGATTACCGCAGGCAGCCAACGTGTCGCTGGCGCGGTCCAGTGTGTGGCGCAACTGGTCCACCTGGCGTAATCGCGCCGCGGCGACCCACACCTCGGCCAGCGGCAGCAGCGCAAAAAGGTCGACGGAGTACTCGGCAAGCACCTCCATCGCCGCGTACCAGTGCTTCTGCATGGCTCCGCCGTCGCCCACCCGCCGGGCGATGCCGGTCCTGGCCGCGTGCGCCCAGAGCGCGTCGCGGCGTCCCGACATGCCGTCGTCGGCCTCATTGATATCGGCGGTGGCGGCAGTCAGCTGACCGTCCTGCATCTTGACCCAGGCCAGCAGCAGCCGGTGACGCCGGGCGAAGACAGTGTCAGGCACCGACGTGGGTCGCGGCGCGAGCGCCCTGCCGAGCACGCTGCGGGCCCGGACCGGGTCGCCGCCGTGCAGCGCCGCCAGCGCCACCAGCGCGGCCGGACTGTCGGGGGCGGTCACCGGCGCCGCGTCGATCGTGATGGCCTGGCTCAGCCTAGACACGGCGACGCCGTAGGGGGCGTCGAGCGTGAGCAGCACGCCTTCGGCGAGGCTTCTGGCCGCGCGGGCGGTGGATGTCGGTGGGCCGTGCGTCTCGGCATCCAGGGCGGTGCGTGCGTAGGCCGGATCGCCGCAGGCCACCGACACCACCGCCGCGGCAGCGGTGACATCGGGGTCGGGGTGTGGGCCCAGCCAGCGGAACAGCTCGGCTGCCTGATCGATGTTGCCGTCCTGGGCGGCGATACTTGCGGCGATCCGCACCGCGGCGCCGCGTTCCGCGGAGTCCTCGGACACCAGTAATTCGTCGGCGAGGCGTCCGGCCGCAGCGAGATCCCCGGTTAATGCGAGCGCGTCGGCAAGCGGTGCCCGTGGTCCTGCGCTGCCCGCCCGCGCCGCTGCCCGGTACAGCCGCGCTGACTCGACGGGCCGGTCGGCGCTGTGCGCCGCGAGGTCGGCCAGCGCACGCGCCAGTCCGTCGTCGCGTAAGCCGTGCTCACCCAGTCGCATCGCCAGCTCGCCCGACAACGTCCCGAGCGCCAATTGGGAACGCAGCAGCGATATTTCGATGTCGTGGTGACGGACGGTGCCCAGAATCTGCGCGGCCGCGGCGTGCACCGACGCCAGGAACGACCGAGGGTGCGCAGGTTCCAGCAACCCACTGGCCCGGGCGGTGTCGACACGCAGTTGCGCCTCGTCGGCGGGCAGGCCGAGCGCGGCTGCGACGTCGTCTGGGCCCAACTCCAAGCTGATGGACGTCACCAGCAGCGTGTTCAACACCGGCTCGTCGACACGACGTAACCGGTCGATCAGCGCGTAACGGGCAGCGTCAATAACGGCGTTCTGATCGGGCTCTGTCGCGACGTCGCGCGCCGCAGCCACCAGGAACGGCAAGCCTGCGGTGGCGGTGAGCACCGTGCGCACCGTCTGCGCCGCGACAGCTGCGTCCAACGCGGGCAGCTGACGCCCGACGCCTGCCGCTGCGAGTGCGCCCAGTCGTACGGGCGGGTTCTCGCGTTCCAGCGCGACCATCAGATCGCGCAGCACGGCGGGTCGGCGACGCGGTTCCGCGGCGACGATGACGGTACGGACCGGGTCGGCGACATCGCGGGTGACTTGCGTTAACTCGTCGTCGCCGAGCAGGTGAGCGTCGTCGATGACGACGGCACCGTCGGCCCCCGACGGTCGGCTGTGCACCACGACGCCCGCGTTGCGCAGCGTCGCCCGAACGGCCGCCAGGACAGTGGATTTCCCGGTTCCGATGCCACCGGACACCAACACCTTGACCGCAATTGAAGGGTTGGTGGCCAGCTCGCGGACCAGGTCTGCCGCAGCCGGCACCAGCTCTGCGGTCGACCGCGCCGAAGGCGGCGCCTCCGGCTGCCGCGTCATCCGGCCGGGGCGTCGGGTTCGTCAGGGATCACCGGATCCACGGGATCGGGCGCTGGGACACCCGTGATGATCGACGTGTAGGGCTCGTCGGATGTCGTGGTGATCCGCGTTGTGGTTGGCGGCGGCGACGTCGTTGTCGTGGTGGTCCGCGTTGTGGTGGCGGTGGTCGTGGTGGCGGTGGTCGTGGTGGCGGTCGTCGTGGTGGCGGTGGTCGTGGTGGCGGTCGTCGTCGTCGTGGGTGGCGTCGTGGTGGTGGTCGGAGCCGTGGTCGTTGTGGTGACCGACGACGAAGGCGGCACCGGGCTTCCGTTGGAATCGGTGACGGTCACGGTGTCGGTGACGGGGGGAGCTTGGGTGGATCCGCCGTCGGTGGGGGCGACCGTTTCGGTCACGCTGCCCGACGTCGAGGTGGTCTCGGTGCCGCTGCCGGTCGAACTGGTCAGCGTGTACGCAAGCCCGCCGATTGCGAACACTGCCGCGGCCGCCGCCGCACCGAAGATCACGGCAGGTCGTCGATACCAGGGCAACGGGGCGGCCCCGGGGTGGGCGTCGTCGTCATCGGGGGGAACGAAGTTCACCGGTGGTCGCGCCCCTGTCTGGCCCGACTCGTACGGGGGCACCGGGTAATCCTCACCGGCGTAAGGCACCGGTTCGCCGCCCGTCGAGTCGTCCTGCGACCACGCCAGCGCGCGGAACGTCGAGGACGGCGCACCGTCGGACGCCACACCTGCCACACCTGCCGCACCGGCGGCGCCTCCGGCCCAGGCGGCGGTCGACATCCCGGTCGGTGCGTCGGAGGTGTTCACCACCGTCGCCATGCCGGTGGCGTCGTCGGAGAAGGGTCCCCGTTCAGCCAGCAGGGCCGCTCCGGCTGCCGCGACGAAGGCCGGTGTCGGGGTGGTTACGATGGGCACGCGCAGTTGCTCGGACAGGCGCTGGGTGATCAGCGGTATGGCCGCGCCACCTCCGACGGTTGCGACTGCGGCGAGGTTGGCCGCGGATAAGTTGTTGCGCTGCAACGTCTGTGCGAGGGTGCCGAGAAACGCTGTCAGCGCATGCGCGATCAGGTTCTCGAGTTCGGTGCGGGTGATCCTGACATCGCCGGAGTAGCCGGGCAGGTCGGTGGGGACCGAGGTGACGGTCTCGGCGGACAACCGCTCCTTGGCCTGTCGACACGCGTCGCGCAGGCGGCCCAGGGAACCGACGGCGGCCGTGCTGGCGGGGTCGGAGTCGCCAGCCTCGGAGGTGCTGTCCATCACGTAGGTGAGCAGGGCCTGGTCGATCTGCGCACCGGAGAATTCGGGGTACCGGACCGTCTCACCGACGGCTGCGAAGCGGGCGCCCGCGTCGGCGAGGGTGATGCTGGTGCCGGTCCCACCGAAGTCGCACAGCGCCACGATCCCGTTGCCGGGCAAACCCGGCCCGGCGCTGAGCGCCGCCAGCGCCGCCGCGGAATCGGGGATCAGCGTCGCTCCCACACCTGCCACGGACAGCGACGGTTTGCCTCGGATGGCTCCACGCAAGGCACCGAACGCGCTGACGCTCCAGTGCGCGGGCACGGCGATCGCGATCTCGGTGGGTGTCTCGGTAGGTGCGGTGCCGGCTGATCCGCGAACGAGTGCGTCGAGCGCTTCGGCCAGCAAGAGCTCGCCGCGGTGCGCTGAGCCGTCCGCGGCGACCAGCGGCACCGGATCGCCGACCCGCTCGACGAAACCGGCGAGCACCATGCCTGGGCCAGCGATGTTCGGGTTCTCCGCAGGCACACCTACTTCGGGTGGGCGGTCGTCGAAAAGGGTGAGGATCGCCCGGCGCGACACCGGTGGCTGACCGGAGTGAGCGGCGACCAGATTGGTCGTACCGATCGACAACCCCAGCGATTCGCTCATTGCAGTGATACCTCTGTCGTTGCGGCGGTCCGGGGGCGTTCACCACCCTAGCGGGTAGGTGCAAGTAAATGACGGGAATCCCCTATGCCCGCGGCGTAGATGTTAGGGCCTAGGCCGTCAACGCAGGGCGATGTTTCGCCGGGAATGCCGTTTAGACCTTGTTGAACAGGCATTTTGTTCCGGTGTGCGGCGCAGAAATGTCCCCCAACTTTCCCCCTAATCCCCTATAGGTCGAGGGTTAGCGCGCCCGATGCGAAAGCGTGTAGTGACGGGACTTCACCCCGTTTTCCGGCGAATGACGGCGCCCTACCGTTTGCACCAGATCGCCGGTGAATCCGGCGACGACCACATAAAGCGGACCGCGCCGCGGAACCCGAAACCGGAAGGAAACCCAATGAGCGTCCCCTTGATCGACTACATCCTGGACCTGTTCCGCGACCCCGCGGTGGCGGCCGAGTTCGTCGCCGAACCGAACGCAGCTTTATGCGGGGCCGGCTATACCAATGTCAGCAACGCCCAGTTGAACGCGGTGGCGCAGTCGGCTGCCCCCGCCGGTGTGGCGTTGAGTGCAGGCAACGCGGTAGTGGGGTTGCAGAGCGCGGCGGCCGAGCACCACGGCATCGCCCCGCCGTTCTCACCGAGCGCCGTCTACGCGCCTGCACCGACGTTCGCCCCGGAGACCAACACCCAGGCGTTCAGCAACAACGACATCAACACCGAGGTCGCGAGTCCCGATCAGGTCTCGGGCGGAAATTCGCAGGTGGGGGGATTCAACTTCGCGATCGGCGATGTCACTTTCGGCGACAAGACCACGACGACGCAGACCGCGACCGACGGTGCGGTGATCGTCAACGGCGGCAACGAGGGCGGCGACGGCAGTGACGCCGGCTCGATCGTCATCGTGGAGTCCGACGACGACACGACCGTCACCACGCAGACCGTCAAAACCGTGAGCCCGGTGGTCGTCGACCTTGCCCCGCAGGAACTCGTCGTGCCCGCCCCCGAGCCCGCTGCCGAGTTCGCCGTCGCCCCGCCGGAACTCGGCTTCCTGGAGGCCGCCCCGGCCGAACCCTGGGTCGGCGTCTGACCGCGCACGGGTGGGATCCGCACCGGATCCCACCCGTCGATCGTCCTCGAACATAACCCCCAACGCTGCGATTCCCCTAATGTCCGAACCCCTAATGGCGGTGCCGCGAGGGTGGGCTGCGCACCGATCCGGGTCGCTTCCTGCGCCGATAGCATCGTCGGAGACCTCTTCACCACTTATCCGCGCTTACCCTCATGGGAGAGAACTGGGACCATGGCAAACTCGCTGCTCGACTTCGTGATGGCGCTGGTGCGCGATCCCGTTGCCGCCGCGCACTATCAGGCTGATCCGGCACAGGCCATCGCCGATGCCCACCTGGTGGGTGTGAGCAGCGCAGATGTAGACAACCTCATCCCGGTGGTCTCGGAGTCGGTATCGACGGCGATGCCGGGCGGTAGATTCGACACGGGTCTGGACAGCAATGTGTGGTCCAGCGGTGCGGCCACCGAGGCGTTCGACGCCTTCGCCGCTCCGGTGATCGACGAAGCCGGCGACAACCAGTACGCGATCGTCACCGATATGGGGGCCGAGCCATTGTCGATTATGTCGGGCGCGATCGGCACCGCCGAGGGGGTCGACGCGCCATCTCTGGTCGCTGACGATCTGTCCCTGCAGGTACCAGCCCTGGACGTCGCTGAGCTTCCCCTCGACCCCCCAATCGAGTCGGCGCACCAGTCGGGAATCTGGGAATCGGACGGCGTCGACGCGCAGATCCCGTCCGGGTTCGACATCTTCGAGTAGTCCCGAACGGTACGAGACGGCGGTCAGACGAATGTCTGGCCGCCATTTTTGGCTGCTGAGCTGCGATTTTCCGTGTCAGGATGGAGTTGCGAGACATTTCCCCGACAGTGCCCCTAATCCCCTAACGAGATGACGAAGCGCACCCCCGGCGCCGGTCGCGCAGGCAGGGGAACTCGCCCCGTTTCACCGGGGGTGGACGGCGCATACCGTAATTCTCAGATCGCCGGAAGGTCGGCGACGAAAGACCGAGGGCCGCCCGACCGAGGTGCCCGAGCAACCGAAAGGCGACTTCCCATGAGCATCCCCCTGATCGACTACATCCTGGACCTGTTCCGCAACCCCGCCGCAGCGGCGCAGTTCGTCGCCGACCCCGACGGCTCCTTCCGCGACGCAGGTCTTCCGAACGTGACGTCAGCGCAGCTGCAAGCGGTTGCCGCGACCGCCGCTCCCGCGGGCGCCCTGCTCGGCAACGGCGATCCGGTGATGGGTCTGCAGCGTGCGGTGGCCGATCACCACAGCATCGCTTCGCCGTTCTCGCCGACCACCACCTACGCGCCGTCGCCGACGTTCGCCCCGGAGACCAACACCCAGGCGTTCAGCAACAACGACACGAACACCGAGTTCCTCAGCCCCGACCAGTCGGCAGGCGCCAATGCGCAGACGGGTGCGTTCAACCTGGGATTCGGCGATATCACCCTCGGCGACAAGACCACGACGACGCAGACCGCCACCGACGGTGCGGTGATTGTCAACGGCGACAACGAGGGTGAGGTCCAGACCGTCAACGACGTCGAGACCGGTGATCACTCGCCCGTCATCGTCGGCAACAACAACGACGTGGAGGACGAGTCGACCGAGACGACGACCATCGCGGGTGATGACGTCATTCAGGACAACGAGGGTCCGGTGATCAGCGAGGTCGACATGAGTGGCGGCACCGGTGGCGCCGCCGTCGGTGGCGATAGCCTGATCGGGATCGGCAGCGGCGCCAACCAGGGCGGATCCGGTGGCGACGCCGGCTCGATCGTGATCGTCGAGTCCGACAACGACACCACGACCAACACGCAGACCGTCAATGCTGTTGAGCCCGTGATCCTCGAACCGACGCCTGCACCGGTCGCCGCGCAGGACAACACCTTCGCGGCCGTCGAACCCACCACCTCCGTCGTGCAGGAGAGCCCGGTGGAACTGGAACCACAGGTGATCACCAGCGTCGACGTCTCCGAGCCCGTGGTGCCGATCTACGCGCCCGTCGCGGTTGCGGAGCTGCCCACCGCCACCGACGACGGAATGTAGATCGGTAGCACCAGCAAGACTGCACGCTGGCGGGAGGCGCGCCTAGGTATCGCAGCACCAGAACAGATCCAACAAGGTCGGGAGAACGACAGTGAGCGCACCAGTGGCCAACAAACCCAATGATCCGCGCAAGGTCGGTGTGATAGTCGAACTGATTGACCACACCAGCAAGATCGCCGCCCTCAACGAACGGGGCGACCTGGTCGAGCGGCTCGCGGTCGCCAAGGAACGGATCACGGACCCGCAGACCCGAGTGGTCATCGCGGGCCAGCTCAAGCAGGGCAAGAGCCACCTGCTCAACTCACTGCTCAACATGCCGGTGGCACGCGTCGGCGACGACGAGAGCACCGTACTGGTGACAGTGGTCACCCACGCCGAGAAAGCGGTGGCACATCTGGCAGTCGCCCGCCCCGGCGACGCCGCGCCTGAACTGGTCGAGATTCCGACCAGCGACCTGAAGAACGATCTCCGCTTCGCCTCCCAGGCAGGCGGACGCGAAGTGCTGCGGGTGGAAGTTTCCGTGCCGAGTCCGCTGCTCAAAAGTGGGCTGACCATCATCGACACCCCCGGAGTCGGGGGACACGGTCAACCGCACCTGTCGGCGACGCTCGGATTGCTGCCCGCCGCCGACGCGATGCTGATGTGCAGCGACACCAGTCAGGAGTTCACCGAGCCCGAGATGACCTTCGTGCGGCAGGCTCTGGAAATCTGCCCGCTGTCGATCGTGGTGGCGACGAAGACCGACCTGTACCCGCACTGGCGTCAGATCGTCGACGCCAACACCGCCCACCTGCAGCGCGCGGGGATCACGACCCCGATCGTCCCTGCCTCGGCGACGCTGCGCAGCCACGCGATCCAGCTCGACGACAAAGAACTCAACGAGGAATCGAACTTCCCGGCGCTGATCCAGTTCCTCTGCGGCAAGGTGCTGACGCGCGAGACCGACCGCGTCCGTGATCAGGTGGTCGCCGACGTGCATTCCGCGGCCGAGCACCTGCTGCTGGCGGTCGATTCGGAGCTGTCGGCACTCACCGACCCCGGTGCGCGTGAACGGCTGACCGCCGAACTCGAGCGTCGCAAAAAGGAAGCGCAGGACGCTCTGCAGCAAACTGCGCTGTGGCAGCAGGTTCTCAACGACGGAATAGCTGACCTGACTTCCGATATCGATCACGATCTCCGTGATCGATTCCGAACCATCACCCAACACACCGAGAAATTCATCGATTCGTGTGATCCGACGCAGCACTGGGCCGAAATCGGAACCGAACTCGAAAACAAGATAGCCACCGCTGTCGGCGACAATTTTGTCTGGGCATTTCAGCGGGCGACGGCGTTGGCTGCCGAGGTCGCGAGCACGTTCACCGCAGCCGGGATCGACTCGGTGCAGATGCTGCAGATCGACCCGCGCGCGGTGGGAGGAGAGTTCGGTGAGTTCAAATCCGTTGCCGCACTGGATGCCAAGCCGATCAAGCTCGGTCACAAGGTGGTCACCGGGATGCGCGGTTCCTACGGCGGCGTGCTGATGTTTGGCATGCTCAGCTCGCTGGCGGGCTTCGCGATGTTGAATCCACTCGCGCTCGGCGCGGGCCTGGTGTTGGGCCGCAAGGCTTACAAAGAGGACCTGGAAAATCGCATGATGCGTGTGCGTAACGAAGCGAAGCTGCACACCCGCAAGTTCGTCGACGACGTCTCCTTTGTCGTGGCCAAAGAATCGCGCGACAGGCTGCGTCTCATTCAGCGACAATTGCGTGACCATTACCGCGGCATTGCCAATGAGACCACACGCTCGCTCAACGAATCTCTACAGGCGACATTAACTGCTTCGACTTTGGAACAAAACGAGCGTGACACCCGCTCTAAGGAACTGCAGCGCCAACGCAACATTCTCACGCAGGTCGTGACGCACGCGAAGAACCTGTCGCAGCCGTCGGAACGGTGAGCGCGACGAAGTAACACAGCATCTGAGAGGGCCGCAACGATGGTCGAACAACTCGGATTGGCGGTGGGGACGACCAATCTGGTCGCGGTGCCGGCCCGTGGGGCGCCGACGGTGCGCGCTGCGGTGTTGACGGTTTTCGGCCACCGCCCGCCCGAGGTCGGTGTTCCAGCCGAAAATCCGCGGCTCGACCGGCCGGGTACAGTCCTCACCGATTTCGTCGATCGCGTCGGCGATCCGGTACCGATGGTGGCCGCCGACGGCTCAAGGTATGCCGGGCACCGTGTGCTCGCCGAGGCGCTGGCGGCCCTGACCCGCTCGGCCGCTCCGCACGGCCCCGCCGCGGTGACGGCCGTCGCGGTACCCGCTCACTGGGACGCCCACCGTGTCGAGGCGCTGCGCGAAGCTGTCGCGGCTCATCCCGGGTTGAGGGGAGTAGGTGGCGCTGTGCCGGTCGTGTCCGATGCGGCGGCGGCGCTGTTCGGTTTGCAGGCCCATCCCGGCCTGCCCGCCCGTGGCCTTACCCTGCTGTGCGATTTCGGTGCCGCAGGCACCACCATCACGCTGGCCGATGGCCGCCGAGGGTTCGAGCCGGTGGGCAAAAGCGTTCGGGTGGAAGACTTCTCGGGCCACCTGGTCGATCAGTCCTTGCTTCCTCACGTAGTGGCGGAGCTCGACATCGACGCATCCAGCACGTCGGCGGTCTCCGCGCTGAGTCAACTACGCGCACAGTGCCGGCACGCCAAGGAACGGCTCTCGGCGGAAACGTCGACGACGCTGTCGGTGCCAACGCCCGGCGGTCAGCCCACGCAGGTCCGGTTGACTCGCGCTGAACTCGAATCACTGCTCGCCGAGCCGTTGTCGTCCGTTTTCGGTGCCATCGATGATCTGCTGGCACGCAACGGCGTCGCGCTTTCGGCGGTGGTCGCCGTCGCCACCACAGGTGGCGGTGCGCGAATTCCCTTTGTCACACAACAACTGTCGCAACGACTGCGGCTCCCGGTGGTGACGGCATCCGATCCGCAGCTCGTCGCCGCGGCTGCTGTTTCGCTGGCCGCGCTGGCATCCGGTGATTCGACCGGCACCGCTGTCGCGGTCGTTTCGCCAGCGCCGGTGACCGTCGCAGCGGCCGCGCCGTCCGACGCAGGTATTCCGACGATGTCTGCGTGGGCTGTGAGACCGGCGGGACCGTTGGCTTGGTCTGCCACCGGCGATGAACCAGGCCCCATCGACCTGGTTGCCGACGATTTCGATTACATCGACGTGGACCTCGACATGGATCTCGACATGGACATGGACGTGGACTTCGACGACGCACGTCCGGTGGTCGAATTTGCCGCCGCGGACTACGACGCCTCCGACTACCATCGCCCGCCGCCCTGGTATCGCAGGCCCGGTGCGCTGTTCGCGGGCGCTGCCTGTGCGTGCCTGTTCGCCGTCGCAGGTCTGGTCGTCACGCTGGCCGCAGTCGATGTCGAGCCCACTCCGGCAGGCACGTCTGAGACTTCCGCGGCGCAGGTGGCCGAACAGACGGCGCCCGCGCCGACGGTCGAGTCGGCGGTTGAGCCTGCGGTCGCACCACAGGCCGAGCAGGCTGGGGTAGAGGACGACACGGGCCCGACGGATGGGACGGGGCCTGCCGCGAACCCGTCCCCGACCACCAACCCGAATCCGTCCCCGAACCCTGTTCCGACCCCGAATGTGAACCCCTTTCCGGTTCCCACTTCCGGCCCGAGCCCTGATCCCGATCCGAGCCCCGACCCGGAACCCGAGCCGGAGCCGGATCCGGCTCCTGACCCGGAGCCAAACCCGGACCCGGAGCCGGAACCCGACCCGGCGCCAAACCCGGAGCCAGAGCCGGAACCCGAGCCAGCTCCTGACCCGGAGCCCGAGCCGGCGCCAAACCCGGAGCCAGAGCCGGAACCCGAGCCAGCTCCTGACCCGGAGCCCGAGCCAGCTCCTGACCCGGAACCCGACCCGGCGCCAAACCCGGACCCGGAGGAGCCGGCCTGCGTGCCGACACCGGAGACGCTCTGCTGACCGAGGATGCTTAAGCTTGGTCTCCGGCAAATCAGGACGACCAGGAGGAACCCCCGCGCGGCTACAACTCCGCCCGGGACGGTTAGAGGTAAGTACGCGATGAGCACCAGTGACCAGGTACGCGGCATCCTGGCCGGCACGATCCGGGCCTACCGGGCCGATCCCGCGTACCGCCAGCGTCCCGACGTGCACAACGAGCTCGACTGGATCGGCCGTCGGCTCAACCAGCCGGTGCGGATCGCACTGGCGGGCACGCTCAAGGCCGGCAAATCCACCCTGGTGAACGCGCTGGTCGGCGAGGACATCGCCCCGACGGACGCCACCGAGGCCACGCGGATCGTCACGTGGTTCCACCACGGGCCCACCCCGCGCGTCACCGCCAACCATCGGGGCGGAAGGCGGTCCAACGTCCCGATCGTGCGTGATCCGTCGGACAAGAGCCTGACGTTCGATTTCCTGGGACTCGACGCGGAGGACGTGGTCGACCTCGACGTCGAGTGGCCCGCGGCCGAACTGATCGACGCCACGATCATCGACACCCCAGGCACGTCGTCGCTGTCGCGCGATGTCTCGCAACGGACGCTGCGACTGCTGGTCCCCGAGGACGGTTCGCCCCGCGTCGACGCAGTCGTGTTCCTGCTCCGCACGCTCAACGCCGCCGATATCGCGCTACTCAAGCAGATCGGCGACCTGGTCGGTGGGGCGTCCGGTGGGCAGG
>JBPPMS010000071.1:0-45695 GCA_051306175.1 Mycobacterium sp.
GGATCATGGTGAGCAGCGAGACGCTGTGCTCGGCAACCACCGTCAACAGTGGGTGCTGCTCTCCAGAGACGAGAGCCGCCAAGGCGCAGACCGGGCACCATACCTGCTGGCACTTTCCCGCCTCGGTGTTGGCCGAGTAGGCCGCCGCGGCACGCAGCGCCGGATCGAGCCGGTCGAGGATCAGCTGTGCCAGCGCCCGAAGCTCTGGCCCCAGGTCGGGATGGGGGTCGCTCACGCGGGCCACACCTCCGGATCGGGCCGAAATCTCACCGTCAGCTCGGTGCCTTTGAGCTGGGCATCCACCACGGTGCAGCGGCGCAGCACAGACGCCAACCGCACCCTGCGCCGCATACCGCCTGCACTGATTATCAGGTCGTCGTCGACGCGGCCCAGCAGGAGCGAGCCGGCATCGACCTGGGGCAACTGTAGCCGCAATCGATACACGGAGTTCAAGCCCGAACCCGATTCACGGTCGACGATAGGACGCAGCGGCCCCGGCGGCGACCCTCCATTGCGGGTACGGACGTGGTCCAGCAGGTCCCCCAGCGCCTTCGGTCCGATGGGTTCCCCTGCCAGATGGGGTGCCAGCACCAGTTCCACGTCGCCGATGGTCACCGCGAGCTCGTCGAGAACGGCTGTCTGCTCGTTGATCCGCTCGGAGTACCAGTCGAACGCGGGATGGGCGGGCAGATTGAGGTACTCGTACGAATCGTCTTGGATCAGAATCTGGTTGACGACTAGTTGTTCGACGCGTACCCCCATCAGTGCCAGGGCGCCCATGGTACGAACCGCTTCAGCGGCGACCACCCGCTCGGCGGTGAGCACCAGGTGCGCCGAGACCCTTGACTCGTCGGTCAACAGCGAGCTCAGCTCGTCAATGGCGGCGGTGACGCGTTCGATCACCGCTACCACCCCGGCCGAGCGCGCGTCCTGCAGCGCCATCGACAGCCTGCGGTGGCGAGGCCACACGCGTTCCAGATACAGGCCGAAGGTGGCGGGCAGGGTCAACATGCGCAGCGCGTCTGCGGTCGACGCGCAGTCGACGACGACGAGATCCCAGTCACCCGTATCCGCGAGCCGGGCGACCTCATGTAGACCGAGTACCTCCTGCACCCCCGGGAAAGCCGAAAGTTCTTCCGGTGCAATGTCTCCCAGATCGGAATCCGGGAAGCGCGCCGAGAGCAGGTCGCCTACCTCGCGCCACCCCCGCTCCAGCAGCGCCAGCGTGTCGAGGGCAAGCGCGTCAAGAGAACCGCCGCCAGCGTCATCTGCGGTCTGAACGTCGGCCAGCACCCGCACCAGTCCTCGGTCGCCGCTCGGCCGGACCACCACGCCGAGCACGTCACCGAGTGAATGCGCCTGATCGGTGGAGATGGCGAGCACGCGCGCACCCGCAAGCGCCTCGCGGACGGCCGTAGCCGCGGCGAGTGTCGACTTCCCGACCCCGCCCTTGCCGACGAACAGGCTGATACGGACACTGGCGGGCGGTTGCGCCTCAGTCAGTCTCGACTCGTTTCTTGAGGTCTTTCAGTGCGGTGTCGGTCAACCTGCGCTCGGCCTTGCGCTTCAGCAGGCCGATCATGGGGATCATCAGATCGACACACAGTTCGTAGGTTACGTCGGTGCCAGACCCATTGGGAGCCAGCCGATATGCCCCTTCGAGGGCCCGTAGCAGGGAGCTGGAGACCAGCGTCCACGTCACCGACTTGCGGTCGATCGGCCACGTGTAGGCCAAGACCATCGTGTCCTTGAGGACGGCGGCCTCGAGCACTAGCCGAGCGGTCAGCGGGAAGCCGTCGTCATCGACTTCCAGCACCTCGGTTTCCTTGTACTCCGATACCCACTCCGGATACGTGCCGATATCGGCGATCACATCCAGCACCGTGCCCGGATCGGCGTCGATGTAGATGGTCTGCGCAGTCTTGTCCGCCACCGTCTTCTCTTCCTGGTCGCTGCGCCGTCACCAGCGGCGGCCGCATCGCGCCTACCCTCGGTAAAACGCTACCTTGCCGTCGCCGAGACCGGCGGGGATACACCATCTACGACACTGCCAGCGGAGACACCCCAACCGGCCGGGCGCCCTCCAGAACCCGCTTGACCTCGAATGCCATCTCCTTGCCCGCGACACGTCGGCGGTGGTTGACCTTCGCCAGATTCAACTTCGCGAGTTGCCACGCCGCGACGCCCGCCGGTTCGGCGTGCAGAAAATAGTGCAGCACGACGCCATCGAGCATCGGCTCCAGCCAGATCTCCATGGTCCCGGTCAGCGCTCCGGTGACCGTCCAGCGGATTCCTTTGTCATTGCGGTCCTCGATGACGTCGAGGCGCAGGTCAGGCCACCAGCGCAGCCAGCTCGACGAGGTCGCCACCGCGTTGCCGACCACGCCGGGCGCGGCCGCGATGTACGTCTGGTCTGCCACCTGGATGCTGTTCACACGCACTCGAGGAGCAACAGGATCATTGCTCTAGCTTCACATATCACCGGTGGCCGATGTCGGCGTGGCCGCGCTGACGTGAATGGCACCACACGCCGTCTGTGGCGCCGACTAGTCTGGAGAAAACTCCCTTCCACCACCGGAGAGGCCAGCTCAAGTGCGTGAGTTCAATGCACCCGCCACCTTCACCCTCGAAGAGACTGACAACGTCGTTGCCGCAGTCTTCTCCCACGAAGCCGACGACCCCGACTGCGTCGTCTACCAACGGCTGATAGGCGGCACGTGGACCGACGTCAACGCGGCCGAGGCTGCGGCCCAAATCCGCTCGGCGGCGAAAGGTTTGATAGGCCTGGGTGTCGATGCAGGCGATCGTGTCGCGATCCTGGCAGCCACCCGCTACGAGTGGGCGATCCTCGATCTGGCAATCCTCGCCGCTGGCGCTATGACGGTCCCCATTTACGAGACGTCGTCTGCCGAGCAGGTGCGGTGGGTGCTGGAGGACTCCGCGGCAGTGCTGGTGTTCGCCGAGACCGACGTCCACGCGGGCCTGGTCGCAGAGTTGCGGGGCGACCTCGGCAACCTGCGCACCGTCCTGACCATCGACGGCAGCGGCGATAGGGCGCTGGACGCACTGGCCCACGCTGCGGAGGGCGTCGACGACGCCGCGCTGCAGGAGCGCCTGGACAGGTTGCGGGTCGATGCACCCGCGACGCTGATCTACACCTCCGGCACCACCGGCCGACCCAAAGGCTGCCAGCTGACCCACGCCAACCTGCTGCACGAGATCCGCGGCGCCAAGTCGGCGGTACCCACGCTGCTCAGGAAGGGCGAGCGGCTGCTGGTATTCCTCCCACTGGCGCACGTGCTGGCCCGTGCCATCGCGATCGCAGCTTTCCAGAACAAGGTCACCGTCGGATTCACCAGCGACGTCAAGAATCTCGTGCCCATGTTCGGGGTCTTCAAGCCCACGATCGTCGTGTCGGTGCCGCGCGTGTTCGAGAAGGTATACAACACGGCGTCGCAGAACGCCGCCAACGACGGCAAGGGCAAGATCTTCGAGACCGCCGCAGCCACGGCCATCGAGTGGAGCGAGGCGCAGGACACCGGTGGCGCAGGCCTGCTACTCAAGGTAAAGCACGCGGTGTTCGACAAGCTGGTGTACGGCAAGCTGCGTACCGCCCTCGGCGGTGACTGCCGCGCGTCCATCTCCGGCGGCGCCCCGCTCGGCGCGCGTTTGTGCCACTTCTACCGCGGTGTCGGCCTGACCATCTACGAGGGATACGGCCTCACCGAGACCAGCGCCGCGATCACGGTCAACCGAGTCGGCGACATCAAAGTCGGCACCGTCGGAAAGTTGTTGCCCGGCAACAGCATGCGCATCGCCGACGACGGCGAGCTGATGGTGCGCGGTGGGGTGGTGTTCAACGGTTACTGGCACAACGACCAGGCCACCGCCGACGCGATCACCGACGGCTGGTTCCACACCGGCGATGTCGGCGAGGTCGACGACCAGGGCTTCCTCAAGATCGTCGGGCGCAAGTAGGAGATCATCGTCACCGCGGGCGGCAAGAACGTCGCTCCAGCGGTGCTCGAGGATCAGCTGCGGGCCCATCCGCTGATCAGCCAGGCCATGGCTGTGGGAGATCAGCAGCCGTTCATCGCGGCGCTGATCACCATCGACCCCGAGGCATTCGCCAGCTGGAAGCAGCGCAACGGCAAGAACCCTGACGCGCAGGTGTCGGATTTGGCCGAGGATCCCGACCTGATGTCGGAGATCGACGTCGCGGTCAAGCAGGCCAACCTCGCGGTGTCCAAGGCCGAGGCCATCCGGAAGTTCCGCATCCTGCCCGTGGATTTCACCGAGGACACCGGCGAGCTGACGCCGACGCTCAAAGTGAAGCGCAAGGTCGTCGCCGAGAAGTTCGCCTCCGACATCGACGCCCTGTTCAGCAAAGGCGACTAGCGCGAAGCGGGCACTGACCGCCAGGTCGTGATCACAGTGCTACCCACCCAGGGCCTCAAAGGGTGTCCGACAACGCTTCCCGCGCAGTGCGGCGGCCGCCCGTCGCTTGCCCGCACTGCGGCGGCCAGCCACGTCATACGCCCTATTCGCCCAGAAAGCTCGCCAGGCGAGCCGCGTGTCTGCTCCACTGCCAGTTCTCGACCGTCCACTGCCGTCCCGCGGCACCCGTCGCCCGTGCCCGGTCGGGATCGGCCAGCAGGGCGCTCACCGCGTCGGCGATCGCGTCGACTGAGCGACCGTCGACCACCAAGCCAGTCTCGTTGTCGCGCACCGTTTCCGGCGCGCCACCGGAGCGTCCCGCGACCACCGGCACCCCGGTCGCCGACGCTTCGAGGAACACGATCCCCAGCCCCTCGACGTCCAGCCCCGATCCCCTGGTGCGGCACGGCATCGCGAAGACGTCGGCCACCGCGTGGTGGGCAGGTAGTTCCGACCAGGCGACACTGCCGGTGAATGTCACGTGGTCCTCGACGCCGACTTGCTTGGCGAGCGTGTGCAACTCATCTCGGAACGGGCCGCCCCCCACGATCAGCAGCACGGCGCCGGCGACGCGGCGGCGGATCTCGGGCAGCGATTTGATCAACATGTCCTGGCCCTTGCGCGGCACCAACCGCGACACGCACACCACGGTGGGACGTTCGCCGAGGCGGTATCGCGCGCGTAGCTCGCGTCGCGCCGCCGGATCGGGCCTGAAACGCTCGACGTCCACGCCAGCGGGTAGCGGTTCCAGCGCCGCGCGCGGGCCGAACGCCGAGGCGAACCGGCCCCGCGTGTACTGACTGACGTACGTCACCACGTCGGTGTCGGTGCCGATGCGGCGCAGGACCGAGCGCGCGAGGGGCAGCATGGACCAGCCGACCTCATGGCCGTGGGTGCTCGCGACGATGCGGTGCGCGCCTGCGCTACGGGCGCGGTCGGCCAGCAGAGCCAGTGGCGCGGCGGCCCCGAACCACACGGCGTCGATATCGCTTTTCCGGATAAGGCTGCGCATCCTCGCGTCGACTCGCGGCTCGGGCACCATCAGCGTGGTGGGGTGGCGCACCACCTCAAAGGCAGCGGCACCGTCGTAGGCATACGCCCCTTTCCAGCGCGGCGCGTACACGGTGACCGTGTGGTGGGCGGTCAGTTGTGACACCAATTCCTCGAGGTAGGACTGGATGCCGCCGGGACGGGGCGGGAAATCGTTGGTTACCAACAGGATTCGTGTCACGGGACCCGCTGCCAGCGGACCCACTGCGCGACCAGTTCCGTCATGTCCAGACCGAGCACCTCGCGGACAGCCGATGGCATGTCGGGGTGACCCACGCCTGCGGTGCGGACGTAGAGCTGCCGTAGTGCGGAATCGCCCCAGGTGTCCGCGACGAAGCGGCTGAACGACCAGGCCGCGTCGTAGGCGCGGGAGCGGCCCGGCTCCGGCCCCGCGAACTCGGCGTCGGTGGGCAACGAGGTGACAGTCGCCGGGGCAACCTGCGGCTCCGGGCGCGCGACGTAGTCGGCGACGCCCTCGCTGATCCACACCGGTGCGTCGAGCGCGGTCTGTGCCCGCGCGGCGAAGTGGAACAGTTCGTGACGCAACACCAACCGCAACGCGGCGTCACCCATCTGGTGCGCGCCGGGACCGAGCACGATGCGCTGACCCTCTGCGACGTCACTATCGGGGTCCACCCAGGTGGCGACCGCCACGGCGGCCACATCGGCAGACGACCCCTGAGCACCCGAGCCGGACATCGACGCGGCGAACTGCTCGGCGGTCGCGGTCACGTCGACCCTGATGTCACGCTGCCAGCGCGAACCCCAGAAGGCGACGACGGCCTCGACCGCGTCGCCGATCTCTGCTGCGATGCGCTCGGTGGTGTCGCGGGTATACGTCCCGCCGAAGCCGAACAGCGCGACCGTCCTGCGGTCGGCGACAGCCAGCGTCGTGACGGTGGGAGCAGGTTCGCCGGCCATGTCAGCTGGCGCCTGGTCGGCCGATGAGTGGGATACGAGCGTGGTCGCCACGACCAACTGGGCCAGGAGAACCGCGAGAAGCGCGAGCCTCAGTAGCGGCGAACGTTGTAGATGGGTCCCGATGAGGTCATCGGAACCACCCGTACCGGGGTGCCATAGGTGGACGAGTGCACCATCATTCCGTCGCCGATATAGATTCCGACGTGGGACGCGTCCGCGTAGTAGGTGATGACGTCGCCGGGTTGCATCTGATCCCTCGACACCGGCGCACCACCCTGAGCCAGAGCCTGGCTGGAGTGCGGCAGGGACAGACCCGCCTGTTGGAACGCCCACATCACCAGACCGGAGCAGTCGAAGGTGCTCGGCCCTGCGGCTCCCCACGAGTAGGCCGATCCGACGCGCGTGAGTGCAGCCGAGACTGCAATCTGGCCGGCGCCCCCACCGGGAGCGGGCATGCCGGGCTGCGCCAGGATGTCGCCGGGGGGAATGCCCTCGGGAAGGGGCGGCTCGCCGGGGGCGGGAATCGCTTCGGGTAGCGGAGGCAGACCCTCGGGCAGGGGGACGGGCACCGGCTGGGCGAGGATCTGCTGCTGCTGCGGCGTCAGCGCCTGATACTGCTGGGTCACGAGCGCGATCTGCAGTTGCAGTTCGCTCTGCTTGCTCTGCAGTTCGGCGCGCACCGCCGCCGCCTGCTCGGCCGCGGTGCGTGCGGTGTCCGCGGACTGCGCCGACTGCTGCTCGAGCGTCGCGGCCTGCGCGCTGACCTCTTCGAAGGTGGCGATCTTGTCGGCCATCTCGACGGCCATCATGTGCTGGGCGGTGAGCTGCTCGATCAGCACCTGGGGCGAGCTGGCGGTGAGCATGGCGCTCAAACTGTCGGTGCGACCACCCATGTACATCGCAACAGCGAACTTATCGACGATGGTTTGGTACTCCGACAGCTTGTCCTGTGCCGCCGTCAGCGCCGCCAGGTCCTCGTTGTGCTTCTGCTCTGCCGCGAGTTGTTCGGCGAGCTTCTTGTCGAGGTCGATCTGTGCCGTGTGCATGGCTTCAGTGGTCTGTTCGGCCTGCCGGGACAGCTCGTTGAGCTTGGCCAGGGCGTCGTCGGCGGGATCCGCGTGCACGCTTGAAGCAAGTGCGCCAGCAGCAAATATCAGACCGACTATTAAACCGATGAACGACTTCTTCAACGCACAAGCGGTCCGGTACCAGCGATCGAGCCTCAAGTCGTTGCATCCTTAAACTGCCGTCGACGTAACCGTCGTCAAACCGCTCTTAGGTCTCAGATAGGTTACGAAACGGCATCGGCGTTGTCCAACAAGAGATGCAAATTTAACAGCCGTCACCGTCGCACCGAGTCAGGTTGGGCTGTGCTTCAGGCCACTCCCGGGTCTCGGTGGCTGCGAATCGGGACCAGCCGAAGCCGCGGCGCAAGGCCCACCTCGGCCAGTGCCTCCAACGCCGCGCGCTCGTCGGCGAACAGTGTTTCTGGTACTCCTAGTAACACACTGACCACGCAATCCTGGCAGCCAGGACCGCGGACTGCGCACTGATCGCAGTCGATGGTCACCTGGCCTGCCACCGCGCAGTCGTCGCCCCGCTGCCTGAACTCGCCCATGTTCGTGCGTCCTCTCGATTCGGTCTTGTCCGCACGCTACTGGCCGCCTCCGACAAGTCCGCCTGGCCCGAGTGTCGAGCGGGCGTGCTGTCGGTGGCGGCGCTTAGCGTTCCCCCTATCTGTGACGGGAGAGACGAGATATACGCATGAGTCAGCTGAGTTTCGCTGAGGTCGATCCACTCGCCGACGTCGCGCTGCGCGACACCACGTTCGTGGTCGTCGACCTGGAGACCACCGGTGGCCGCCACACCGCGGTCAAAGGCGGCATCCCCGACCAGATCACCGAAATCGGTGCCGTCAAGGTCAAAGGCGGTGTCGTCCTCGGCGAGTTGGCCACCCTCGTCGACCCCGGACGCGACATCCCGCCGCAGATCGTCGCGCTCACCGGCATCACGTCGATGATGGTGTGCGACGCACCGCGCATCGAGGCCGTCCTGCCCGCGTTCCTCGAATTCGCCCGCGGCGCCGTCCTGGTGGCGCACAACGCCGGCTTCGACATCGGCTTCCTACGGGCCGCGGCAGTGCGCTGTGACATCGCCTGGCCGAAACCACCCGTGCTCTGCACCGTCAAACTCGCGCGCCGGGTGTTGACGCGCGACGAGGCTCCCAGCGTGCGCCTCGCGGCACTGGCCCAGCTGTTCGGCGCCGGCACACGACCCACCCACCGTGCCCTCGACGACGCACGTGCCACCGTCGACGTCCTGCACGGACTGATCGAACGGGTCGGCAACCAGGGCATTCACACCTATCTGGACCTGCGCGCCTACCTGCCCAACGTGAGCAACGCCCAGCGCAGCAAGCGGGTGCTGGCCCAGCGGCTACCCCGCAGGCCAGGGGTGTATCTGTTCCGCGGACCCGCCCGGGAGGTGCTGTACGTGGGCACCGCCGTCGACCTGCGCCGCCGGGTCGGCCAGTACTTCAACGGCGCCGATCCACGTACCCGGATGCGCGAGATGGTGGCGCTGGCCGAGGCCGTCGACCACGTCGAGTGCGCCCACGGTCTCGAGGCGGGGGTGCGAGAGCTTCGCCTGCTGGCCGCCCACGCGCCGCCCTACAACCGGCGGTCCCGCTTTCCCCAGCGGTGGTGGTGGGTGACGCTCACCGACGAGACGTTCCCGCGGTTCTCCGTCGTGCGCGCGCCACGCCACGACCGCGCACTCGGCCCGTTCCGTGCGCGCGCCGACGCGGTGGACACCGCTGCGCTGCTGGCCCGGTTCACCGGTGTGCGGACCTGTACCACCCGGCTGGGTCGACGCGCACTCCATGGACCCGCCTGCCCGGAACGGGAGGTGTCCCCGTGTCCGGCACCCCGCGACATCGACGGCGTTCTGTACGCCCGCGCACCGGCGCGGGCGCAGGCACTGATCGACGGACTCGGATGCGACGCGCTGGCACGCATCGTCGGCCAGGTGGACGAGCTCGCGTACCGCGGTCACTACGAGAGCGCGGCGCGGTTGCGCGACCGCGCCGTCACCGCCGTGGAAACCCTGTGGCGTGGCCAGCGGTTGCGGGCGCTGGCAGCCATCCCCGAGCTTGTGGCCGCCGAGCCGGACGGTTCCGGCGGCTGGAACCTGTCGGTCATCCGGTACGGACAGCTTGCGGGCGCAGCCGCGGCGCGGCGCGGCGCGCCGCCGATGCCCGTGGTCGACGTGGTCTGCGCGGCCGCGCAAACAGTGCTGCGCGACGCCGCCCCACTGGGCGACGCGCTCGTCGAGGAGACCGCGCTGGTGGCCCGCTGGCTTGCCACACCAGGTGTGCGCATCGTGCGGGTGGACGGCGAGCACGGCTACGCCTCTCCGCTGTGCTCAGCAGGCCCGTGGACGGCATGGGCAGCCACCGCACGCTCAGCGCAGGCCGCCGCGCGACAGCTCGAAGCCCTACAGCCGCTGAGTGAACCGCACCCAACGCGTGAGCAGCTGTTCGGCCGCCCCAGTGTCGATGGCCTCGGTAGCGCGGGCCAGACCGGACTCCCACGACGGCAGCCATTCGGCGCTACCGGTTAGGCCCGCATGGGCCACCAGGGCACCGGCAGCATTGAGCAGCACGGCATCACGGACCGCTCCCGTGGCGCCGCCGAGCACCTCGCGCGCCGACGCGGCGTTGGCTTCGGCGTCGCCGCCGACCAGTTGCGCCAGCTCGGCGCGCTCGAAGCCGAAGCCCGCGGCATCGAACGTCAGCTTGTCGATGGTGCCCGCCTGGACCCGCCAGATGGTGCTGGTGGTCGTCGTGGTGAGTTCGTCAAGGCCGTCGTCGCCGTGGACTACCAGGACGCTGCTGCGCCGGGCGGCGAACACCCCGGCCATCACCTCGGCGAGTTCGGCGAACGCACAGCCGATCAGACCCGCGCGCGGGGAAGCGGGATTGGTCAGTGGCCCGAGCAGATTGAACACGGTCGGGATGCCGATCTCGCGGCGCGCGGCGCCCGCGTGACGCAGCGACGGGTGGAACTGGGGCGCAAAGCAGAACCCGATGCCGACCTCTTCGACGCTGCGCGCCACTTCGTCGGGGCCGAGGTCGATCCGGACCCCGAGCGCTTCCAGTGTGTCGGCACCTCCGCTGCGCGACGAGGCGGCGCGATTGCCGTGCTTGACGACGGGCACCCCGGCAGCGGCCACTACGATCGAGGCCATCGTGGACAGGTTCACGGTGTTGGCGCCGTCGCCCCCAGTACCGACGACATCGACGGTGTCGGTGCCGATTTTGTCGATCGGCACGCGGCGCGCGTGCGCCAGCATGGTGTCGGCCAACTCCTTGACCTCGGCGGCGGTCGGGCTCTTCATTTTCATCGCCACGCCGAAAGCGGCGATCTGCGCCGACGTGGCGGTCCCGGTCATGATCTGGTCCATCGCCCACGCGGCTTCACCAGGGGCGAGGGGTTGGCGGCCCGTCAAACGGCCAAGGACCTGTGGCCATGAGGTGACAGGCAGCGACGGAACGGGGGCAGAAGCGGGAGTTCCCACGCGCCGATATTCGCACGTCCGCGGTGACGGGCCAACGGCGGGAGCGCCCTACAAACGCCGCTATCCTGAACCGGAGCACCCATCGTGGCCGCGGATCGACAGGGCCGAGAGCGCAACACTTGTGACCAATTCGCTCCCCGGGTGGAGTTCGACAACTACAAAGCGTCATACTTGCTCCTGTGACGAGCGCTGTAGGGACCTCTGGAACCGCCATCACGTCTCGCGTACATTCGCTGAACAGGCCGAACATGGTCAGCGTCGGCACCATCGTGTGGCTGTCCAGCGAGCTGATGTTCTTCTGCGGACTGTTCGCGATGTACTTCACCGCGCGCGCGCAGGCGGGCGACACCGGTTGGCCGCCCGAGCCCACCGAGCTGAACCTCGCACTTGCCGTTCCCGTCACGCTGGTGCTGATTGCGTCGTCGTTCACCTGCCAGATGGGCGTGTTCGCCGCCGAGCGCGGCGATGTCTACGGCCTGCGCCGCTGGTATGTGATCACGTTCCTGATGGGCTTGTTCTTCGTCCTCGGCCAGGGCTACGAGTACATCCACCTCGTCGAAGAGGGCACCACGATCCCGGGCAGCGCCTACGGCTCGGTCTTCTACCTGGCCACCGGCTTCCACGGCCTCCACGTCATCGGCGGTCTGGTGGCGTTCATCTTCCTGCTGGCACGCACGGCCATGAGCAAGTTCACCCCCGCCCAGGCCACCGCCGCCATCGTCGTGTCGTACTACTGGCACTTCGTCGACATCGTCTGGATCGCACTGTTCGCCACGATTTACTTCGTCTCATGACCGAAGGCATAGCCCGCCTGCGGCGCACTGAGCGCCAAGACTCACCGAGGGAGCAGAAGCGTTGAGGAGACTGCGGTTCTTCCGATCGGACGCCGGCGATCAGCAGGCAGGAACCGGGCGCGCAGATGGGGCCGGCCGATCGCGACGACGGTTGCGCAGACGAGCATCCGGGGCAGTTCTGCTGCTCGGCGGGCTCATCGTCGCCGGTGGCATCGCCAGCGTCCTGACACCCGACCCGCAGGTAGCAGTCGCTGACGACTCCGCAGACGCGACGTTCCGTGCGGGCGCCGAACTGTACGAGACGTCCTGCGTCACCTGTCACGGCGCGAACCTGCAGGGTGTCTCCGAGCGCGGTCCCAGCCTGATCGGCGTCGGCGACGCCGCGGTGTACTTCCAGGTGTCGACGGGCCGCATGCCCGCCATGAGCCTCGGCGCCCAGGCGCCGGCTAAGCCGTCGAACTTCGACGACGCTCAGATCGACGCGCTCGGCTTCTTCATCCAGTCCAACGGCGGCGGCCCGGAGGTCCCGCGCGGCGACCACGGCGAAGTGCTCAGCGACGCCCTGCTCGGCAGCGACGTGGCACGCGGCGGCGATCTCTTCCGACTGAACTGCGCGTCCTGCCACAACTTCACCGGTCAGGGCGGAGCTCTCTCGTCCGGCAAGTACGCCCCACCGCTTACCGACGCCTCACCGGCCGTGATTTACACAGCCATGCTCACCGGACCGCAGAACATGCCGCGGTTCTCGGATCGTCAGCTCACGCCCGAAGAGAAGCGGGACATCGTCGCCTACGTGCGGATGGCCGCCGACACCCCGGACCCGGGCGGTTACGGCCTCGGTGGTTTCGGCCCCGCACCTGAGGGTATGGCTGCCTGGATCATCGGCATGGTCGCCGTGATCGGCGCGGCGATGTGGATCGGAGCGCGTTCATGAGCACCGGCGACAGCGGAACTGACGTGAAGGGCACCGATACCCCCGGCCAGGAGGGGATCCCCGGCGAGCCCACCAGCGAGCAGCTGGCGAAGATGACGCGCGAGGAACTCGTCGTACTCGGGGGCAGAATGGACGGCGTCGAGACCGTCCTCAAGGACGAGCGGTGGCCGGTCCCCGGCACCAAGGCCGAAAAGCGCGCCGAGCGGGTCGTCTCGTACTGGCTGTTGTTCGCCGGACTGACGGGCCTGGCGCTGCTGGTGATCTTCATCGTCTGGCCGTGGGAGTACAAGTCACAGGGCGATCCTGGCAACCTGATGTATTCGCTGGCTACCCCGCTCTATGGCCTGACGTTCGGCCTGTCGGTGCTGTCCATCGGCATCGGCGCGGTGATGTTCCAGAAGAAGTTCATCCCGCAGGAGATCTCGATCCAGGACCGTCACGACGGCGCGTCACCGGAGTTACAGCGCAGGACCATCGCAGCCAACCTCACCGATGCGTTGGAAGGCTCGACGATCAAGCGGCGCAAGCTGATCGGCCTTTCACTCGGAGTCGGCTTCGCCGCGTTCGGCGCCGGCACGCTGGTGGCGTTCCTGGGCGGACTGATCAAGAATCCCTGGGCCAAGGTGGTACCGACCTATGCCGGTCCGAACGCGGTGCTGTGGACGTCGGCATGGACACCCCGGTTCGTGGGCGAGACCATCTACCTGGCCCGGGCCACCGGTGCCACCGGCCACGCTCCGCCGTTTGCCAAGATGCGTCCCGAGGACCTCGATGCAGGCGGCATGGAGACCGTGTTCCCGTGGCGCGAGAGCGACGGCGACGGCACCACCGTCGAATCCGAACACCTACTCACCGAGATCACGATGGGCGTGCGCAACCCGGTGATGCTGATCCGCATCAAGCCCGCCGACATGGACCGCGTCGTGTACCGCAAGGGTCAGGAGACCTTCAACTTCGGCGATCTGTTCGCGTTCACCAAGGTGTGCTCGCACCTGGGCTGCCCGTCGTCGCTGTACGAGCAGCAGAGCTACCGCATCCTGTGCCCGTGCCACCAGTCGCAGTTCGATGCGTTGCACTTCGCGAAACCCATCTTCGGCCCCGCTGCGCGCGCGTTGGCGCAGCTGCCGATCACCATCGATCAGGATGGCTACCTGGTCGCCAACGGTGATTTCATCGAACCCGTCGGACCGGCATTCTGGGAGCGCAGATCATGAGCCCTGACCTTGCCAAAGTCGCCGCCCGCCAGGGCGACGCGATCGATTCGCGATACCACCCGTCGGCGGCGGTGCGCAGGCAGCTGAACAAGGTGTTCCCCACCCACTGGTCGTTCCTACTGGGTGAGATCGCTCTGTACAGCTTCCTCGTGCTGCTCATCACCGGCGTCTGGTTGACGCTGTTCTTCGACCCGTCAATGGCGCACGTCACCTACGAGGGGGTGTACCAGCCCCTCAAGGGTGTCGGGATGTCGCGCGCCTACGAGACCGCACTCGACATCACCTTCGAGATCCGCGGCGGGCTGTTCGTCCGCCAAGTGCACCACTGGGCGGCGCTGCTGTTCGCGGCGTCGATCATGGTGCACCTCGCCCGAGTCTTCTTCACCGGCGCCTTCCGCAGGCCACGCGAGGCCAACTGGGTGATCGGTTCGCTGCTGCTGATCCTGGCCATGTTCGAGGGCTTCTTCGGCTACTCGCTGCCGGACGACCTGCTGTCGGGCACCGGTATCCGCGCTGCGCTCTCCGGTATCACGATGGGCATCCCGGTGGTCGGCACGTGGATGCACTGGGCGCTGTTCGGCGGCGACTTCCCTGGCGAGATCCTCATCCCTCGTCTGTACGCGCTGCACATCCTGTTGATCCCCGGCATCATCCTGGCGCTGATCGGCGTCCACCTGGCGATGGTGTGGTTCCAGAAGCACACCCAGTTCCCCGGCCCCGGGCGAACCGAGACCAACGTGGTCGGCGTCCGCGTCATGCCGGTGTTCGCGGTGAAGTCCGGCGCGTTCTTCGCCGTCACCGTCGGCATCCTCGGCCTGATGGGTGGTCTGTTGCAGATCAACCCGATTTGGCAACTGGGCCCGTACAACCCGTCCCAGGTCTCGGCAGGTAGCCAGCCCGACTTCTACATGATGTGGACGGACGGCCTCATCCGGCTCTGGCCCGCCTGGGAGTTCTACTTCGGCAACTACACGATTCCTCAGCCGGTGTGGATCGCGGTCATCATGGGCCTGGTCTTCACGCTGCTGATCATCTACCCGTTCATCGAGCGCAAGGTGTCGGGCGACAACGCCCACCACAACCTGCTGCAACGCCCCAGGGACGCCCCGGTGCGCACCGCCGTCGGCGCGATGGCGATCTCGTTCTACATCCTGCTCACGTTCGCGTGCATGAACGACATCATCGCGCTGAAATTCCACATCTCGCTCAACGCGACCACGTGGATCGGCCGCATCGGCATGGTGATTCTGCCCGGCATCGTCTACTACATCGCGTACCGCTGGGCGATCGGGCTGCAGCGCAGTGACCGCGCGGTGCTGGAGCATGGCATCGAGACGGGCATCATCACGCGTCTACCGCACGGTGCCTATATCGAACTGCACCAGCCTCTGGGGCCCGTCGACGATCACGGCCACCCAATTCCGCTGGAGTACCAGGGTGCCGCATTGCCCAAGAAGATGAACAAACTGGGTTCCGGCGGCGCGACGGGTACCGGCAGCTTCCTGTTCGCCGATCCCGCCGAGCAGAGCGACGCGATCACCGCGGCAGCGCACGCCACCGAGCGTCGGGGTCTCACGGCGCTCAAGGAGCGTCAGGAGGCCAACGGTTCATCAGACGGGGACGGCGGCTCGAATGGTTCCAACGGCCACCACTGAGGAGCTGCGGCGGGCACGCGGCCGCACCGAGAAGTCGGGTCAGTCGCCCGCGCCCAGGGTGTCGGTGACGTCGCGTAACCGACCGAGGTAGCGGAACGGGATTACCGGCATGGCCAGGGTAATCACACCTGCAACTCCTAACGCCACCCAGGCAGCGGTGTCCTCGTCGACGCCCATCAGGTAGGTCGCTGTGGCGACGACGGCAAGGCCTGCGCCGATCGCTCCCACGATCAGCACGGTGCAGCGCAGCACGATTCGGTCCACCACTTCTACCGAGGCTCCCTCGGGTGGCGGTGAGGACGGCACTGGAGAGGCCCCGCGCGCCCGAACCGATCTGGCCCCCCCAGGGCCACTGCCGGCACGCATTTTCTCTGTCGCGTTCTCCAGCCGGGCCTGACGCTGCACGACGGCCGCGCTCGGCGGCCGCTCCGGCCACTGCGACGCACCACTGCGGGCTCGCAGGAGCAGCGGGATGGATCCGACGATCACCAACGCGGAGATCCCGATCACGCCGTACAGCAGCCACGGAGTGTCGACTTCGTCGCCGAGGACGCCGCCAGATCCGCTGCCGAGGTCGGCCAGTACCACCGCCGCGGCGACGCTGACACCCAGTGCCGCCAACCAAATCGCGGCGCATATCCCGACTAGAAGGCGGTCCACTGCGGCATCTGATCGCAGCACCGCACCCATTGGGCCGCCGACTGTCGCGGCGGCTCCTGTTCGGTTGGCCATCAGCAGCTGGTCTGCGCGGAGTTGCCGTTATTGGATGCCAAGATAACTCCATCGCTGGTGGTGATCGAGCAGTTAAGCCTGCTCACGAGAAAGACACTGAACGCCTGCACGGATCCAACCTCCGAATTCGAGATCGGTGTGACGGTGAGTGACCACGGAATATAGACGTTGCGTTGGGTGCGCTCACGGCCGGAGGCATCGATGTAGGTGACGTTCACGATGTCACCGGGCGCCTTGGTTCCCGTGATCATGTAGGTCACCTGGCGTGGTGCGGCTGGCGCCGTGGTGGTTGCGGTAGTGGTCACAGGCGGCGCCTCCGAAGTCTCCGCAGGCGGTGCCTCCGCAGTGGGTTCGGGCGGCGGCGGGACGGAGACGGTGACGGTTTCGGTGGCCGGCGGCGCAGGCGCGGGCGCCTCCTCGCTGGTGGGTGGCGGGGGCAGTGGAGGAGGCGGCGTCGTCGTGGTGATCTCGTCCTGAAACGGCGCGGTGGTCGGAGCCGGCGTCGTCGTAGTCGACGTCTGGGTCGCGACGGTATCCGTATCAGTGCTGGTCACCAGGATCGAGACCGAGACGACGAGCGCGATCGCCGCCACGATGGCAGTGATCCCAACGACCCACGGCCATCGGGGTGCGGGAGCGTCGTCCAGATCGTCGCGCGAGTAGCTGTCGTAGTCGTAGAGGTGCGGATCGGCGGGGACGTAGGGACCCGTGGAGAACTGCTCGGATTCGGGTGCCGAATAGGCCTGGGACGGGAAGTCCGCCCCCTGGACTATCTCCTCGGTGAAGTGCTCCGGGAAGGACACGTCTTCCGGCGGGCGGGAGTGAAGCGACTCGGGGGCTGCCTCAAGCTCGTCACCTGCAGAATCCTGTCCTGGGGGATTCGGCCCGCTCATCTTCGCCTGTCCTTCTGCTCAACCCGCGCGGCCTGCGAAAACCGGGATGCTACGGCCCCGCGCCCACGGCGGGCCAGTTCGATCCTGGTAGGCACATCGCTGCCTCGCATAGGTTACCGAACCCCGTCGCGAAACCGGTTGTCCGTGTGGCGCGAAGGGAGAGATGAATGCCCGATTGTGACCTTTGCTCAGGCCGGCGGTAGGTCAGTGCTTCTCAGCTGCCACGTAGTACTCGAAAACCAGACCAGCGGCCGTGGCGAGCACGAAGACCACCCCTGCCGCGATCAGCCACGGGAGCCACAGCGCCAGGCCGACCGCCGTCACCGAAGCAGCGAGGGCGATCAGGATCGGCCACCAGCTGCCCGGGCTGTAGAAGCCCAATTCGCCGGCTCCGTCGGCGATCTCGGCGTCCTCGTAGTCCTCGGGCCTGGTGTCGAGCCGCCTCGCGACGAAGCGGAAGAACGTGGCGATGATGAGCATCATTCCCGACACCATCACCAGGCCTGTCACGCCGGCCCACTCCACGCCGCCATCGGCGTATGCGGCGGTGAGCCAGGTGTAGAGAACCGCGCAGAAAGCGAAGAACGCCGTCAGGAATTCGAACAGTCTGGCTTCGATATGCATGTGGCAACCCCTACTTGCTCGCCTGCGCCATCTGGCGGCGAGTGTCGAACGGATGCGTGGTCGTGGCCAACGGCTCCTCGTCGATGGCGACCAATGCCTCGGCGTTGGTCATCCCGGCCAGGCGGTTGTCCATGTAGGCCATGAAGTTGTTGACCGTCACCACTCGGATTTCGAAGTTCATCATCGAGTGATAGGTGCCGCACATCTCCGTGCACCGGCCGACGAACGCGCCCTCCTCCATGATCTCTGAGACCTGGAAGACGTTGTCGGAGTCGTTGGCCTCAGGCTCGGGCATGACGTCGCGCTTGAACAGGAACTCCGGAACCCAAAAACCATGGATGACGTCGGCGGAATTCAGCACGAACTCGATGCGCTTACCCACCGGGAGCACCAGCACCGGGATCTCGTCGCTGGTGCCGAGGGTCTCGATGCTGTCGTACTGCAGGTAGGTGCGGTCCTCGGGGTTCATCCCGCGCACCGGGCCCACCTCGGCGTTCCCGTGCTGGTCGGTTCCGTCGGGCGCGGACTCCATAATCTCGGGATCCGGGACCCGGAGATCCATCACATAGTCCTGGTCGGCGAAGTTGATTTGCTGGTAGCCGAACTTCCAGTTCCACTGGAACGCCGTGACGTCGATGATCAGATCGGGATCGGGCTCCTTGTTGAGCATCCGCTCCTGCACGACCACCGTGAAGTAGAAGAGCACCGCGATGATCACGAACGGAACGATCGTCAGCACGATCTCCAACGGCATGTTGTAGCCGAACTGGCGCGGAAACTCGCTATCGGTGTCCTTGCGCCGGTGGAAGGCCGCCGTCCAGAAGATCAGCGCCCACACGATCACCCCGACCACCAGCGACGCGACCAGAGACCAGACCCACAGCTCGCGGTTATCGTGGCTCTCAGGCGTGATGCCCATCGGCCAACCGAGACCCGCGACCTCAGACCAGCTGCAGCCGCTGAGCACGACGGCCAGCACGGTGAAGACCGCCGCAGTGCCGACTACCCGTTGCCCGCGAGATGTCACGTCCGCGCCTCCTACAGTCAACAACTGCCGTCAGGGCTTCGCGCTGCACGTCGCGGCCCGGGCTGTCGGGCGCGCGTCGTCCAGTCGAATACTACGCAGCGTAGACCACGCTCGTGCACCGTGTTCGACACACCTACCGTCGCGCGTCGCACCCCTGGTCATGACCATTACGGCTGCGGCATACTGGGCCCGATGTGTGGACTGCTGGCCTTCGTTTCGGACCCGTCCCATCCCGTGTCGGATGACGTCGTCGACGCCGTGTCAGGTGCCAGCCACCTGATGCGCCACCGCGGTCCCGACGAGCCAGGCACCTGGTCTGACGGCGACGATCCTGGGTCGGCTCCCGGCTCGGTCGTATTGGGGTTCAACAGGCTTTCGATCATTGACATCGCCCATTCGCACCAGCCACTGCGCTGGGGACCGCCCGACGAGCCGCAGCGCTACGTCCTGGTGTTCAACGGCGAGATCTACAACTATCTCGAATTGCGGGAGGTGTTGCGCTCCGAATTCGGTGCCGTGTTCGCGACCGAAGGCGACGGTGAGGCCATCGTCGCCGCCTACCACCACTGGGGGATTGACGCGCTGCGCCGGCTGCGCGGCATGTTCGCCTTCGCCCTATGGGACACCGCCACCCAGGAATTGTTCTGCGCCAGGGATCCCTTCGGAATCAAACCGCTGTATCTGGCCACCGGAAGCGGTGGCACGGCCGTGGGCAGCGAGAAGAAATGCCTGTTGGACGTGGCCGAGGTGATCGGCTTCGATTCCACCATCGACCGAAGGGCGGTGCAGCACTACACCGTGCTGCAGTACGTCCCGGAGCCCGAAACCCTGCACACTGGCGTGCGACGACTCGAATCGGGCAGCTACGCGCGCATCAAGCCGGGGCAGCCGCCCTCGATCACGCGGTACTTCTCCCCCGGTTTCGCACCGCGCCCGTTCGCGCCCGGTACCGATCAGCAGCGGTACGCCGAGATCACCGCGGCACTGGAGGATTCCGTCGCCAAGCACATGCGCGCCGACGTCACGGTTGGTGCGTTCCTGTCCGGTGGCATCGACTCGACGGCGATCGCCGCCCTCGCGATCCGACACAACCCGCGCCTGATCACCTTCACCACCGGATTCGAGCGCGAGGGTTTCTCCGAGGTCGACGTCGCCGCCGCATCAGCGGAGGCGATCGGCGCACGTCACATCGCCAAGGTGGTCAGCCCAGCGGAGTTCGTCGCGGCGTTGCCGGAAATAGTCTGGTACCTCGACGAACCCGTCGCCGACCCGGCTCTGGTGCCGCTGTTCTTCATCGCCCGCGAGGCACGTAAGCACGTCAAGGTGGTGTTGTCCGGCGAGGGCGCCGACGAGCTCTTCGGCGGCTACACGATCTACCGGGAACCGCTGTCACTCAAACCATTCGACTACATTCCGCGCCCGCTGCGCAGGTCATTGGGCAAGGCGTCGAGGCCGCTGCCGGACGGAATGCGCGGCAAAAGCCTGCTGCACCGGGGCTCACTGACACTCGAGGAGCGCTACTACGGCAACGCGCGCAGCTTCTCCGACGAACAGTTGCGCCTGGTGCTGCCACGGTTCCGGGCGGACTGGACTCACACCGATGTGACGTCGGCGTTGTACGACCAGTCCCGCGACTGGGATCCCGTGGCGCGCATGCAGCACATCGATCTGTTCACCTGGCTACGCGGCGACATCCTGGTCAAGGCCGACAAGATGACGATGGCAAACTCACTGGAACTCCGGGTGCCGTTCCTGGACCCCGAGGTGTTCGCCGTCGCATCGCGGCTGCCGTACGAGCAAAAGATCACCCGAGCCACCACGAAGTACGCGCTGCGGCGGGCGCTGGAGCCCATCGTGCCCGCCCACGTGCTCAATCGGCCGAAACTCGGCTTCCCGGTGCCGATCCGGCACTGGTTGCGTTCTGGCGAGTTGCTGGACTGGGCGACGACGACGATCCGCGACTCGGGCGCGGGCGATTTGATCGACCTCGCGGGCGTGCAGCGGATGCTCGACGAACACCGAACCGGCACCAGCGATCACAGTCGACGCCTCTGGACGGTGCTGATCTTCATGCTGTGGCACGCGATCTTCGTTGAACACAGCGTGCCACCGAAGATCAGCGAACCGCACTACCCGATACAGCTTTAGCCCGGATCAGCTATTGGCCGCGCAGCTTCTGTTTAGGAGGCGAAGGCTTCGGCAATGTCGCCAGCCGCCACGGCGCCGTATGCATTGGTCAGCCGGTGCACCGCCTCCTCACGGTCCCATGTCCACTCCTGCGGACCTGGGGCTTCCAGCACCAGTACGGCGACGAGCGACGCCAGCTGCGCCGAACGCTCCAGGCTGAGCCCGGCGCTGCGCCCGGTGAGGAAACCGGCGCGGAACGCGTCGCCGATGCCGGTGGGATCGTCGCGATGCTTCTCCGGCACCACCCCGACGTGGACGAACGTGCCGTCCGAGCTGACCAGGTCGACGCCCTTGGGGCCCAGGGTGGTGACGCGCAGGCCGATCTGGTTCATCACCTCAGCCTCGCTCCAACCCGACTTCTGCAGCAGCAAGTCCCACTCGTAGTCGTTGGTGAACAGGTAGGTGGCACCGTTGATCAGCTTGCGGATCTCCTCGCCGGACAGGCGCGCCAGCTGCTGGGATGGATCCGCGGCGAAGGCCAGACCCAGGCTGCGGCATTCCTCGGTGTGCAGGAACATCGCGTCGGGATCGTTGGCGCCCACGATCACCAATTCCGGTGTACCGATCCGCGATACGACGTCGGCGAGGGAGATGTCGCGGGCCTGCGACATGGCGCCGGGATAGAACGACGCGATCTGGGCCATGTCCTCGTCGGTGGTGCAGACGAAGCGGGCCGTGTATGCGTCCTCGGAGATCAGCACACTATCGCAGTCCACGCCCGCGGCGCTCAGCCACGTCCGGTAGTCGTCGAAGTCCGTGCCTGCGGCGCCGACCAGCGCTACGTCGCCACCGAGCAGCCCGATGGCGAACGCCATGTTGCCCGCCACGCCGCCGCGATGGATCACCAGATCGTCGACCAGGAAGCTCAGCGACACTTTCTGCAGGTGATCGGCGAGCAGTTGCTCGGCAAACCGACCGGGAAAACGCATCAGATGGTCGGTCGCGATCGATCCCGTCACCGCAATGGTCACCAGGTGTCACCCTTCAGTCCGTCAAGTCGTCAATTGAAGCTTACCCAGGCCACTGGGCACCGATTGCGGGCGCCGACCCGCGTCATCGCCCCGCGTGGGAGTTCCTCGTCCGCCTCGCGTGCGGGGTGGTGCGCTAGCCTCGACACCGTTGCTCTTCCGGTCGACGCCGCCCGAGCCAGTGCGAACCACCGGCATCGCGCGTCCTCGGCGATCCTAACGTTTCAGGAGATCAGTGATGTCCGGCCCCAGCCCGAGCCAGTACGGCTTCGGTGCGCCGCACCCCGGCGGACCGGGACCGTACGCGCCGCCCTTCACCGGAGCGCAGTACGGACACCACACATCCCATGGTCAACACGGATCGCACGGCAGGCACACCGCGCAAGGCGACCCATCACTCAACGCCGAGTCAGCGTACCCGGGCACTCTGCCACCTCCCGTCGACTACCCTCCTCGGCCGCGTCGCTGGCCGTGGTTGGCGGGCGCGGTAGGCGCGCTGGCGCTGGTCGCTTCAGGCATCGTCGGCGGCTATATCGCTGGCCGTTCGGGCGTCGAGCAGCCCATCACCTACGACGAGGCCCGGGCCGCGCTCCAGAACTATGTCGACGCCCTGGCCAGCGGCGACACCGAGCAGATATCGCGCCATACGCTGTGCGGGCTGTACGACGCCGTCCGCGACCACAACCTGGACGAGCAGGTCGCCACGATCAACAGCGAGGCGTTCGGGGAAGGTTTCGAGCGCGTCGAGGTGGTGTCGGTGGACAAGATGGTGTTCGCGTCCCCGGGCGCGGGCCAGGCGCTGTTCACCGTGCGCGTCACGCCCGCCGGTCAAGGCGAACAGCGCGAAGACCAGGGCGTTGCCCAGGTCCTGCGCGACGGCGACGAAGTGCTCGTCTGCTCGTATCTTCTGCGCAACGCAAGCTACTGACCCCGGACCGGAGGCCAGGGTCAGTAGGTCAAACGAAGATCAGTTGAACGAGTCGCCGCAGGCGCACGAGCCCGTGGCGTTGGGGTTGTCGATCGTGAAGCCCTGTTTCTCGATGGTGTCGACGAAGTCGATCGAGGCGCCCTGAATGTAGGGAGCGCTCATCCGGTCGACGGTGAGCGTCACACCGTCGAACTCGACCGTCAGATCACCGTCGAGGGTCCGGTCGTCGAAGAACAGGTTGTAACGCAGCCCCGCGCACCCGCCGGGCTGAACTGCGATGCGCAGCGCCAGGTCGTCGCGACCTTCCTGGTCCAGCAGCGACTTGGCCTTGGTGGCCGCGGCGTCGGTCAGGATCGCGCCGTGGGTCGGGGCGTCGGTGGCGGTCTGGTCCTGAACAGTCATTGCGTCTCCCTTGTAGAAGAGGTGCCGTCATTCTCCGTTCGAAGAAAGCTCAACTAGTCTCAACGGTACCTTGTCGAGACGCTATTCCCGAGTTCAGCGGCCGTCTTGCGAGCCAGCCCAGTGAGTTGGTTGGCGGCGTCGTCCATGGCGACCTGCACAGAGCCGGCGAAATCGGTGATCGAGTGGGCGGCTGTGATGCCTGCCGCCCGCAGCGCCGAGTCCGCAAGTGTGACCTGTCCCGCCAACACCAGCACCGGCGTGTCCCGGGCGGCCGCCCCGCCCGCCAGCGCACTGACCACCTTGCCGTGCAGTGACTGGTCGTCGAACCTGCCCTCCCCGGTGATGACGAGGTCAGCTGCCGCGAGGTCGTCGGCGAGATGGGTGTGCTCGGCGATGATGGCCGCACCTGACTCGCGGCGACCGCCCAGTGCCAAGAGCGCAGCACCGATGCCGCCCGCGGCGCCCGCGCCTTCCTCGGTGCTGATGTCTCGGCCTGCCGCGTCGTCCAGTTCGGTGGCCCATTCGGTCAGGCGACGCTCCAGCACCTCGACAGTCTCGGCGTCGGCACCCTTTTGGGGGCCAAAGACGCGGGCGGCGCCCATCGGGCCCAGCAGGGGATGCTCCACGTCGGACGCCGCAATCAGGTCGACCGCCGCCATTTTCGACCTGGCCTCGGCCAATCCCCCGAGCACGTCGACGATCCCGCGGCCGCCGTCGGTGCTGGCGCTGCCTCCGAGCCCGACCGCGATCCGGCGCGCGCCTGCCTCCAGCGCGGCGGCGATGAGTTGGCCGACGCCACGTGTGTGGGCGGCCAACGCCGTCTGCACCGTGGGCGGCCCGCCCAACACCGACAACCCGCAGGCCTGTGCGCATTCGATGTAGGCCGTTCCCGACGCGGTGTGGAGCACCCACTCGGCGTCGACGTCGTCGTCCAGCGGTCCGCTGACGCTGAGGGCGTGCACTTCACCGAGCCTGCTGGCCAGTACCTCGACGAACCCGGGTCCGCCATCGGACTGGGGCGCCAGGCGCAGGTCATCCTGCGGGCGGGCGGAACCCCATCCCGCCGCGATGGATTCAGCAGCCTGCACAGCCGTCAGGCTGTTGCCGAAGCTGTCAGGAGCGATCAGCACGCGAAGCGACCGCGCTACATCCGGGGTGTCATCAGCCGGGCCAGTCACCCCCGCAGGTTACCGGCGCAGGGCAAGCGCAGCGACGCGACAAACGCGAAGTAATCTGGAAGCTGTGAAACTGCTAGGCCGCAAGAAGGACGTTCCACCGGCTGACGAGGCGACAGCCGCGGCCGAAGCCGCCTCCACCACCGAGAAGGCGGTTCCGGGCACCGCGCCCAAGGGTCGCCCGACCCCGAAACGCAGCGAGGCTGCACGTCGCCGCGGGCCGGTGGCCCCCGCGCCGCTGACCTCGGCCGAGGCGCGCGCCAGGCGCAAGTCCCTTTCGGGCCCCAAGCTCAGCAAGGAAGAACGCAGGGCCGAGAAGATCGGGCGCCGCTCGGAGATGAGCAAGCGGCGCGAGAGGATGATGGCAGGCGACGAGGCCTACCTGCTGCCGCGGGACAAGGGGCCGGTCCGCCGCTACACCCGCGACCTCGTGGACACCCGACGTAACGTGCTCGGTCTGTTCATGCCCGCGGCGCTCGGCCTCATCTTCTTCACGCTGGCGGTACCTCGGCTCAGCTACATCGTCTCGCCTGCCATGCTGGCCCTAATGGGTGTGCTGATCATCGACGCGGTGTTCCTAACCCGTTACGTGAACCGTCGCGTCGACGCGAAGTTCCCCGACAACACCGAGACCGGCTGGAAGCTGGGCTTGTACGCCGCGGGCCGCGCGTCCCAACTGCGGCGCATGCGGGCACCGAAACCCCAAGTGCAACGCGGCGACGAGGTCCGCTGAGTTCGTGCGCACCCTAGTGCTCGGCGGTATCCGCTCGGGCAAATCCGGTTGGGCCGAACTCGCGTTCGCAGAGGCGTTGCGACCCGGCCAGCAGGCCCGCTACATTGCCACCGGGGTCGCGCCCGACGGCGACCAGGCGTGGTCCGCGCGGGTAGGCCTGCACCGTGAACGTCGGCCGAAACACTGGACCACCGTCGAATCTGCCGACGTGGCAACACAATTGCGCTGTGACACCGCTACCCCCACCCTGGTCGACGACATCGGCGGCTGGCTGACGGCCGCAATGGACACCAGGAAAGCGTGGCCCCGCGATCCGTCTGTCTGCCCTGACCTCGATGCCGACGTCGACGAACTTCTCTCTGCCGCAGCCAGTTTCGGATCGCTGCTGGTTCTCGTCAGCCCCGAGGTGGGGCTCACGGTGGTGCCTGCCACCGAGGCGGGCCGCAAGTTCGCCGATCAACTAGGACTAGTGAACCAGAAGCTGGCCACCCTCTGTGACCGGGTGGTGCTGGTGGTGGCGGGGCAGGTGCTGCCGATCAAGGGCGAGCGCCGATGACGAAATTCATCGTCACGCCGCCCGATGCCGAGGCAGCCGCGTCCGCGCGGTTTCGTCAGGACCGGCTGACGAAGCCTCGCGGTGCCCTCGGCCGCCTCGAAGAACTGTCGGCGTGGGTCGCGGCATGCCAAGCAGTCTGTCCTCCAAACCAATTCGGCCGGGCTCGGGTCGTGGTGTTCGCAGGCGACCACGGCGTGGCCGCCTCGGGAGTGTCGGCGTATCCCCCCGAAGTCACCGCTCAAATGGTCGCCAACATCGACTCAGGCCATGCCGCGATCAACGTGCTTGCGGGGGTGGGGGGGGCAACGGTGCGGGTGGTCGATCTGGATGTGGACAGCGACGAGCCCCACTCTGCCGCGATCGGGGCATTCCGGGTGCGCCGCGCCAGCGGCAACATCGCTGTCGAGGACGCGTTGACCGCTGATCAGGCCACTGCAGCCGTCGAAGCCGGCAGGCGGATTGCCGACGACGAGGTTGACTCCGGCGCCGATCTGCTGATCGCAGGCGATATGGGAATCGGAAATACCACACCGGCAGCGGTTTTGGTGGCAGCTCTGACCAACACCGAGCCGGTGGCCGTCGTCGGTCGCGGCACCGGGATCGACGACCAGGGCTGGATGCGCAAGACAGCCGTGGTACGCGACGCGTTGTACCGTGCTCGATCGGTGACACGCGACCCTCTCGGCCTCGTGCGAGTATGCGGCGGCGCCGACCTGGCAGCGATGGCGGGCTTCCTGGCGCAGGCTGCGGTCCGCCGCACCCCGGTGCTGCTCGACGGCGTGGTGGTGACGGCTGCCGCCCTCGTCGCCGACAGGATGGCTCCTGGCGCCCGCGCATGGTGGCAGGCAGGGCACTGCTCCCCCGAGCCTGCCCACAGTGTCGCGCTGGCCGACCTGAACCTCGTGCCGATCGTCGATCTCGGGTTGCGCCTCGGTGAGGGCACCGGCGCGGCCGTCGCGCTGCCCGTTCTGCGCGCCGCCGTTGCCGCGCTGTCGTCGATAGCGACGTTCGACGAGGCCAGTGTCAGCTCGGGCCCCGGCGGGCAGGAGCGAAGCGACACGGGGGGAGATCCCGGCGGGCAGGAGCGAAGCGACACGGGGGAAGATCCCGCGCCGTGATCCGCTCGCTGGCAGCGTCTTTGGCGTTCGCGACGGTGTTTCCAGTGCGCACCTCACGACCCGTCGGGCGGGGCTCGATCACCGCGCTACCGGTGGTCGGTGTCGTTCTGGGCGCCGCCGCCTCGGCGGTGCTCTATGGTGGCGCAGCGCTTTTCGGACCAGACAGTCTGCTGCCCGGGCTGCTCGCGGTGGTGTTCCTGATGCTCGCTACGCGCGGGCTGCACATCGACGGGCTATCCGACACGGTCGACGCACTGGGGTGCTACGGCCCGCCTGAACGCGCCCTTGCGGTGATGCGCGGAGGTACCGCGGGCCCGTTCGGCGTTGCCGCCGTGGTGTCGTCGATCATGCTGCAGGCGTTGGCGTTCAGCCAGCTGGCGGGGTCGTGGCACGGCCTGGCGGCCGTGGTGGTCGCGGTGGCCGGGGGCCGGGTGGCAGCCGTGCTCGCGTGTCGCCGCGGGGTGCCTGCCGCCCCGGGCAGCACCCTCGGTTCGAGGGTGGCCAGCACGCAGCCAGCCTGGATCGCGGCTGTGTGGACGCTGATTCTCGCCACGGCGGCGGCGTTCGCCACCGCCAGGCCGTGGCAGGGACCGCTGGTAGTGGTGACCGCCGTGCTCATCGCCGCGGCCCTGGTGGCGCACTGTGCGCGCCGGTTCGGCGGCATCACCGGCGACGTGCTGGGCGCCGCGGGCGAGATCACCACGACGCTGGTGGTGCTGGGGTTGGCGGCCGGCCCCCGCTGAGGCGCGTCATCCAGCCGTGGGTGTCGGCGAACGTGCCTCGCTGGATGCCGGTCAGCGTGTCGCGCAGCGCCATCGTCACCTCACCGGGCTGGCCGTCGGCGATGGTGAACTCGCCTTCGCCGGACTTGACCTGCGCCACGGGGGTGATGACAGCCGCGGTGCCGCAGGCGAACACCTCGGTGATCTCGCCCGCAGCCACGCCCTTGCGCCATTCCTCGACGTCGATCTTGCGCTCCTCTACGGCGAAACCTGCGTCGACAGCCAACTGCAGCAACGAGTTCCGCGTGATACCGGGCAGCAACGAACCGGACAGCTCCGGGGTGACCAGCCGGGCCGAGCCGCCACTGCCGTACACGAAGAAGAGGTTCATGCCGCCCATTTCCTCGACGTACCGGCGTTCGGTCGCATCAAGCCACACCACCTGGTCGCAGCCCTGCTCGGCGGCTTCGGCCTGCGCCAGCAGCGACGCCGCGTAGTTGCCGCCGAACTTCGCAGCGCCGGTGCCGCCGGGGCTGGCGCGCACGTACTCGGTGGACAGCCAGACGCTGACGGGCGTGACACCGCCCTTGAAGTAGGCGCCCGCCGGTGAACCGATGACCATGTAGCGGTACTCGGTGGCGGGCCGCACACCGAGCCCCGGTTCGGTGGCGAAGACGAACGGGCGCAGGTACAGCGACGCCTCACCGCCGGCCGGCGGCACCCATTCGGCGTCGACGGAGATCAGCTGACGCAACGACTCGAGGAACAACTCGTCCGGGAGCTCGGGGATGGCCAGCCTGCGCGCCGAACTCCGCAGCCGAGCCGCATTGGCGTCCGGCCGAAACGACACGATAGAGCCGTCGGCCCAGCGGTAGGCCTTGAGGCCTTCGAAGATCTCCTGCGCGTAGTGCAGCACGATGGCCGAGGGGTCCAGCTGGATCGGCCCGTACGGGATCACCTGGGCGTCGTGCCAGCCCTTGTCCACGACGTAGTCGATCGACACCATGTGGTCGGTGTGGTAGCGGCCAAACCCTGGGTCGGCCAGAATTCCATCTCGTACCTCGTCAGTTGCCTGATCAGCGTTGGCAGTGACCGAGAATTCGAGGGGCCCGGAAGTCATGGAAAAGATTGTATAACCGCGCCCTAGCGCGTTTTCGCGTCCACGAACGGTGGTTTGACCACCTCACATTCCACGGCGCGCCCCCGGACGTCGACGGTGACGCTCGCGCCGTCGGCGATATCGGCCGTCGTGTCGAGTAGGGCAAGGGCGATACCAACTTTCAACGACGGTGAGAACGTGCCTGACGTCGTCACACCAACGGGCTTATCGCCGTCGAGCACCTGTAGGCCCGCTCGCAGCACCCCGCGTCCGGTGGCCTTGAGTCCGCGCAGCAGTCGGGCTGGGCCCGCCGCCTTCTCCGCCACCAGCGCGTCGCGGCCCCAGAACGTCTCCTTGCGCCATCCGATGGCCCAGCCACATCTGGCCTGCAGCGGCGAGATGTCCGGTGACAGCTCGTGGCCGTGCAGCGGATAGCCCATCTCGGTGCGCAGCGTGTCGCGCGCGCCCAGGCCTGCCAGTTCTCCCCCGGCGGCCCTGACGGCGTCCACCAGTGTGTCGAACACCACCCCGGCGCCGTCCCACGGCGGCAGCAGCTCATAGCCGTGTTCACCGGTGTAGCCGGTTCGGCACACCCGGACGGGAACCCCGTTGTACTCGGCGTCGGCGTACCCCATGTAGTCCATGTCGGTGGGCAGTCCCAGCGCACCGAGCACCTCGGGGGATCTCGGGCCCTGCACCGCCAGCACAGCGAACGAGCGGTGCTCGTCGGTGATCGTCAGGCCGTCCGGGGCGACGGCCTGCAGGCGGGCGACAACGGCGGCGGTGTTGGCCGCGTTGGGCACCAGGAAGATCTCGTCGTCCGACACGTAGTAGGCGATCAGATCGTCGACCACACCGCCCGATTTGGTGCAGCACAGGGTGTATTGGGCCTTCCCCGGCGCGATGCGGGCGAGGTCGTTGGTGAAGGCGGAGTTGACGAACTCGGCCGCGCCCGCGCCGCGGATGACGGCCTTTCCGAGGTGGCTGACGTCGAACAGTCCGACTGTGCTGCGGGTTGCGGTGTGCTCAGCGACCGTGCCCGCATACGACACCGGCATCAACCAGCCGCCGAACTCCGCGAACGTGGCAGCCAGTGCACGGTGCCGATCCTCCAAGGGGCCGCTCGACAGGTTTTCACTCACCCGCGCCACCCTAATCCGCGCGAGGAGCGGGACTGGTGCCGCCGTGATTAGGGTGAACATTCGTGAGCCCAACCGCAGCTAAGAAGTCCGCCCCAAGGAAAGTCGCCAAGCGAGCATCATCGCGCCCCACGCCTCGCGGTCCCGGCTATTCCGCGCCGGAGGTGACGCTGTCGACCACGTTGCCGCGTCGCGGTGTGGCCGACGCAGTGTTGCTTATTCCGGTGGCCTCCGACGACGGCAGCCCGACGCTGGCGGTGGGCGAGCCGTTCCTCGACGCCGACACGGCCGCTGCGATCGGTATGACGCTGACCGCGCTGGGCGCCACGGGCGGTGCCGGACAGTTGCATCAGCTCGTCGTTGCAGGCCTGCCCGTGGCCAGCGTGCTGACGGTCGGCCTCGGCAATGTTGCAGAGCAATGGTCGACGGACACGGTACGCAGGGCCGCAGGCGTTGCCGCTCGTTCACTGGACAAGACCGCAGCGGTAATCAGCCTGCTGGGTGCGGTCTCGGGCGAAGGTGTGCTGGGCGCCTCGATCGAAGGCCTGATCCTCGGCGCCTACCGGTTCATCGAGTTCCGCAGCGCCAAGACGGCGCCGACGGGGCCGTCGTTGGCCAAGATCACCGCGCTCGCCCCCTCGGCCAACGCGGCCGCCAAAGCGGCGGTGGCGCGTGGTACTGCCGTCGCCGAAGCGGTGGCCACCGCGCGCGATTTCGTCAACACCCCGCCCAGCCATCTCTATCCAGACGAATTCGCGAAAGCGGCAAAGGCTTTGGGCGAGTCGGCAGGGTTGACCGTCGAGGTGCTGGACGACAAGGCCCTGCTGCGTGGCGGCTACGGGGGCATCATCGGTGTCGGCCAGGGCTCGTCGCGGCTGCCCCGGATGGTGCGTCTGGTGCACGACGGATCCCGGCTCGCCCGTCGCCCCAGGGACGCCAAAAGGGTTGCGCTCGTAGGTAAGGGCATCACGTTCGACACGGGCGGCATCTCGATCAAACCGGCCGCCAACATGCACCACATGACCTCCGACATGGGCGGTGCGGCCGCCGTGATCGCCACAGTGGTTCTGGCGGCCAAGTTGGAACTGCCGATCGACGTCATCGCCACGGTTCCGATGGCCGAGAACATGCCCTCGTCCACCGCCTACCGACCCGGCGACGTGCTCACCCAGTACGGCGGTATCACCGTCGAGGTGCTCAACACCGACGCCGAGGGCAGGCTCATCCTGGCCGACGCGATCGCCCGGGCCTGCGAGGACGATCCTGACTACCTGATCGAGACGTCGACGTTGACGGGCGCCCAGACGGTGGCTCTCGGTGCCAGGATCCCCGGGGTGATGGGCAGCGAGGAATTCCGCGACCGGGTCGCGCGGCTGTCGCAGGACGTGGGCGAAAACGGTTGGCCCATGCCACTTCCCGACGAGCTCAAGGACGACTTGAAATCCACGGTCGCCGACCTGGCGAACGTCAGCGGACAGCGCTACGCGGGCATGCTGGTGGCCGGGGTGTTCCTGCGCGAGTTCGTCGCGGACGACGTGGAGTGGGCGCACCTGGACGTGGCGGGGCCGTCGTACAACTCAGGCGGCGCGTGGGGCTACACGGGCAAGGGCGGCACCGGGGTGCCGACACGGACGCTGTTCGCGGTGCTGGAGGATATCGCCGCCAACGGCTGACCGCCGGTTGCGCCGAGACTCACCGTTGGGCGGAAAAGGCCCAGGACGAGGCCACCAATTGGTTGGTCTCGGCGCTACGGGACGGACTTCTGGAGCTACCTGACCCGGCGGGGCGTCGACCCCGGGGTGGTGCGCGCGATGTTGGTGTTCACTACGCCGTCCCATTGCTCAGTTTCGTCGATGTCACCTGTCCACCACTTCGGCGCCCAGTCGCGCGAAGTCGCACACGGTCGCGCGCCCGATACCGCTGCCCGACACCAGCATGGCTCCTAACGGTCACGCGGGCGCCCGACTTCGGCCTGCAGCAGCGCCCGGCTGGCGGGCTTGCCCTCGAGATGGTCGACGAGCTCGTTGACCGACTGCGCCATCACCTGCGGATGCGACAGTGGCGACCAGTGTCCCGCTTCGAGATCGCGGCGCCACAGCCTTGGCACCCAGTGTCCGATGCCGTCGAGGCCCTTCGGCACGATGACGGGGTCCTTGGTGTTGACGACCAACTGTACGGGTACGCCGACGAATTGGTCACGCCGGGCGGTCTTGGCCACACGAAGTACCTGGGCGCGGTAGATCTTCAATGAGTTCGCCGCGTCCACATTGATGTTGCCGTAATGCAATTGGTCAGCAGGCGTGCCGCGGGTGAGCCGATGCTGGAGCCGGCGGCCGAGGCCCGCCCGCATCAGCGCAGGCGTGAGCACGGGCACCGAAAACGGGAACCAGTAGGACAACCGCGCGAACATGTTGACCGACCGCAGGAATTTCGAGGGCCGGAAGGGCCGCACGAAGCCGCGCACGATCGCCATCGCGTAGTGGTCGGCGCTCGGGCCCGAAACCGACGTGAAGGACGCCACCCGCTCCTGTGCATCGGGGCGCGCCAGGTACTCCCAGGTCGCCACCGAGCCCCAGTCGTGAGCCAGGACGTGGACGGGTTCTCCCGGGCTGACGGCGGCGATCACGGCTGCGAGGTCGTCGGCGAACTTCGCCATGGTGTACGCGCCCACCGGCTTAGGCACCGTCGATTCGCCTGCGCCCCGGTTGTCGAAGGTGATGATCCGGAACCGATCGGCCAGCAGCGGTCCGACGCCGTCCCACATCGCGTGTGAGTTGGGCCAGCCGTGCACCATGACGAGCGTCGGACCGTCGGGGTTGCCCTGCTCGAAAACGGCGAGCCGCACGCCCTCGGAGCTGTCGACGAATTGTCGCACCATAGCTTTATCCACCCCAGTTACTGTTACTCGAAGTAGCCATTACCGCCGGTATCAAACGGTGGTGACATTGCCGTGATCACCCGCGGGTGTCAAGAGATGTCGGGGTCAGAGATCGTGTGGTTGCGTCGCCTCGCTGCGGTCCGCTTGCGCGGCGGCGCTGCGTCGCTCGATTCGTTTAACGGCGTCGAAGTCGCGCATGCGCTGCGGATAGCCGACCTTCTGGACGTCGTAGACGGGGATTCCGAGCCGTTGGTTCAGCTTGTGCGCACCGGAATCGCCGCCTGCGCGTCGGCGGGTCCACTCCCCGTCGCTCGCCACCAGCACGACGGTCACCTCGGTGACGTTGGTCTGCGGCTCGACGAAAGCTTCGACTCCGGTGTGCGACGCGGTCCAGTCACGCAGGTACTGCAGGTCACTGCTGGCCGGCGTCGACGCTGTCGGTCCGCCCTTCCGGAACTTCTCGAACAATCCCATCCGGGTCTTCTCCTCGCGTTATCGCCGGTCAGGTGTCTTTCGATAGTGCCAGCAGTACCTAAGACGGTCCTGATAGCGAATTCGCCTGGTTCCTCCGAATCACGACACGGGCAACCCAGCGGTAGTGCCGGACCCGTCGCAGTGAAAGGATGGTGCCGACGACCGACTCGGGTGGCGCACCTGGCTACGAATAGCGGGGGACCCGTCCTTTCACACTGTGGTAAGCCGGAAGTCGAACCGTGACGATGACCATTCGAGGGAGTCAAAAGACATGGCCGTCTCCGTCCAGATGCCCGCGCTCGGCGAGAGCGTCACCGAGGGCACCGTGACACGCTGGCTCAAGCAAGAGGGCGACACCGTTGAGGTCGACGAGCCACTGCTCGAAGTGTCAACCGACAAGGTCGACACAGAAATCCCTTCGCCTGCCGCAGGCGTGCTGACGAAGATCGTCGCGCAGGAAGACGACACCGTCGAGGTCGGCGGCGAACTGGCCGTCATCGGCGAGGCGGGCGAGTCTGCCTCCGACGATGTCGACGACGACTCCGCCGCGGAACCCGAGCCGCAGGCCGAGGAGCCGGAACCCGAGCAAGAGGCGCCCAAGCCCGCAGCCAACTCGTCTGGCGGTGGTGGCAAGTCGACGTCGGTAGTGATGCCCGAACTGGGTGAGTCGGTTACCGAAGGCACTGTCACCCGCTGGCTCAAAGCCGTGGGCGACACCATCGAGGTGGACGATCCGCTGGTCGAGGTGTCCACCGACAAGGTCGACACCGAGATCCCTTCCCCCGTCGCGGGCACGCTGCTCAGCATCACCGCCGAAGAGGACGACACTGTCGCCGTCGGAGGCGAGCTAGCCAAGATCGGCGACGCCAGCGCCGATACCGTACCGGAGCCGGAGCCCGAACCGGAGCCGGAGCCCGCACCCGAACCGGAGCCGGAGCCCAAACCGAAGGCGGAGTCCAAGCCGGAACCCAAGCCTGAGCCGGAACCCAAGCCGCAGCCGGCCAAAAAGCCTGAGCCTGAGCCTGAGCCGGAGCCGTCCGCGGTGCAGAGCAACAGCGGCCCCTACGTCACTCCGCTGGTGCGCAAGCTCGCCCACGAGAACGGCATCGATCTCTCGACCGTGAAGGGCACGGGCGTCGGTGGTCGCATCCGCAAGCAGGACGTGCTGGCCGCGGCCGAAGCGGCCAAGGCGCCGGTACCCGAACCTGCCAAGCCTGGGTCGGCTCCTGACGCGCCCGCGGCCAAGGCGGCCAGCCCGGCGCCTGCGTTGGCGCACCTGCGGGGAACGAAGCAGAAGGCCAACCGCATCCGGCAGATCACCGCAAAAAAGACGCGCGAATCGCTGCAGACCACAGCGCAACTCACGCAGACCCACGAGGTAGACCTGACCAAGATCGTGGCGCTGCGGGCGAAGGCGAAGGCAGGCTTCGCCGAACGCGAGGGCGTCAACCTGACGTTCCTCCCGTTCTTCGCGGTCGCCGCGGTGGACGCGCTCAAGGCGCACCCGAACGTCAACGCGAGCTACAACGAGGACACCAAGGAGATCACCTACTACGACGCCGAGCACCTCGGATTCGCGGTCGACACCGAGCAGGGACTGCTCTCACCGGTCGTCCACAATGCAGGTGACCTGTCACTGGCCGGTTTGGCACGCGCCATCGCCGATATCGCGGGGCGGGCGCGTTCAGGCAACCTCAAGCCCGACGAGTTGTCCGGCGGCACGTTCACCATCACCAATATTGGCAGCCAGGGCGCTTTGTTCGACACGCCGATCCTGGTTCCGCCGCAGGCGGCGATGCTGGGCACCGGCGCGATCGTCAAGCGGCCGCGAGTGGTCGCCGACGCGAGCGGTAACGAGTCGATCGGCGTCCGCTCGATCTGCTATCTGCCGCTGACCTACGACCACCGCCTCATCGACGGTGCCGACGCCGGACGCTTCCTGACCACGATCAAGCGCAGGCTGGAAGAAGGCTCGTTCGAGGCTGATCTGGGTTTGTGACCGTAAGTGGCCACTGGAGCCGCTTCGTCGGCCTTCGGCCGAGCGAGCATCGCGATCGCAGGGTCGTCCGGTCTGATCGGTTCGGCGTTGGTGGCCGCGTTGCGGGCGGCCGATCACCGGGTGCTGCGGATCGTCCGGCGCACGCCCGTCACCGCTGACGAACTGCACTGGAATCCCGACACGGGCGAGTTCGACGCCAGCGGCCTGGCAGGCGTGCACGCCGTGGTCAACCTGTGCGGTGTCAACGTCGGCGATAAGCGCTGGTCCGGGGCGTTCAAACAGAGCCTGCGCGACAGTCGCATCACACCCACCGAGGTGCTGGCCTCGGCGGTCGCCGCCGCCGAGGTGCCCGTCCTCGTCAACTCCAGCGCCGTCGGCTACTACGGCGACACCCGCCATCGCGTCGTCGACGAATCTGCCCCGCCTGGCTCGAACTTCCTGGCCCAGCTCTGTCAGGACTGGGAGGCGGCGACGGTCTCGGCCGAAGTGGCGGGCGCCCGGGTGGTGATGACCCGCACCGGGCTGGTGCTGGCCCCCGCGGGCGGGATGCTGGGGCGCTTGCGGACGCTGTTCTCACTCGGCCTGGGTGCGCGGATCGGCAACGGCCGTCAGTACCTGCCGTGGATCACCCTCGAAGATCAAGTGCGTGCCCTGCTCTTCGCCATCACACACGACGAGCTGACGGGCCCGGTCAACATGACCGGTCCGGCGCCGGTCACCAACGCCGAGTTCACCGCCGCTCTCGGCCGGGCACTCAACCGGCCCACGCCGTGGCTGTTGCCGGGCTTCGCTGCCCGCGCCGTCGTCGGTGAGCTCGCCGACGAGGGACTCCTGATCGGGCAGCGCGCCATCCCCGCCGCGCTCGAGCGTGCCGGATTCCAGTTCCACCACAACACCGTCGGCGAAGCGCTCGGCTACACGACGGCGTCCACCGACAGCGACTAGTACCGTCATGGCATGGCAGCCTCCATCCGCTCCAGCACGGCGCCCGTCGATGTTCTGCGGCTAGGCAGCGTCGAATACCAGCAAGCGTGGGATCTGCAACGTGAACTCGCCGACGCGCGCGGTGCGGGTGGTTCCGACACGCTGCTGCTGCTGGAACATCCGCCGGTCTACACCGCAGGCAGGCGAACCGAACCGCACGAGCGTCCCTTGGACGGGACGCCGGTGGTGGACACCGATCGCGGCGGGAAGATCACCTGGCATGGCCCCGGCCAGCTGGTGGGCTACCCGATCATCGGGCTCGCCGAGCCGATGGACGTCGTCAACTTTGTTCGGCGCCTTGAGGAAGCGCTGATCTCGGTGTGCACCGACCTCGGGCTGGACGCGGGTCGGGTGCAGGGTCGCTCAGGAGTGTGGCTCACTACAGAAGGCGGCAGGCGGGCGCGCAAGATCGGCGCCATCGGGATCCGGGTGGCCAAGGGCACCACGTTGCACGGCTTCGCGCTGAACTGTGACTGCGACCTCGGGGCGTTCGCGTCGATCGTGCCGTGTGGGATCGCGGACGCCGGGGTCGCATCGCTGACAGCAGAGCTGGGTCGTCGGGTCCGGGTCGACGACGTCGCCGAGAAGGTCGCCGACGCCGTCCTCGCCGTGCTGGACGGGCGTCTGGAAGTGATGCTGGCCAGCACCGAAGCCACGCACCCGCAACCCGCGTAACATCACCAGCTGTGAGTGCCCGCCAGCCGACGCCTGCCGATCGCAGATCAAGTCCGCACGGAGCAGACAACAAGGGAGCAGACAAAAAGGTGGCCCCGGACGGCAGAAAGCTCTTGCGCCTCGAAGTGCGCAACGCCCAGACACCCATCGAACGCAAACCGCCGTGGATCAAGACGCGGGCGCGGATGGGCCCGGAGTACACCGAACTCAAGAGCCTGGTGAAACGCGAAGGTCTGCATACGGTGTGCGAAGAGGCGGGGTGCCCCAACATCTATGAATGCTGGGAGGACCGCGAGGCCACGTTCCTCATTGGCGGGGAGCAGTGCACGCGGCGCTGCGATTTCTGCCAGATCGACACCGGTAAGCCGGCCGATCTGGACCGCGACGAGCCGCGTCGCGTCGCCGAGAGCGTTCAGGCGATGGGGCTGCGCTATTCGACCGTTACCGGGGTGGCCCGCGATGACCTGCCCGACGGTGGCGCATGGCTTTACGCCGAGACGGTGCGCTACATCAAGAAGATCAACCCGTCGACGGGTGTCGAACTGCTGATCCCCGACTTCAACGGAAACCCTGCGCAGCTCGAGGAGGTCTTCGAGTCCCGCCCAGAGGTCCTGGCGCACAACCTGGAGACCGTGCCCCGGATCTTCAAACGCATCCGCCCGGCGTTCCGCTACCAACGCTCACTCGACGTACTGGCGGCAGCCCGCAATTTCGGCCTGGTGTCGAAGTCGAACCTGATTCTCGGCATGGGCGAGACGCCCGACGAGGTGCGCATCGCGCTGACCGATCTGCACGAGGCCGGCTGCGACATCGTCACCATCACCCAGTACCTGCGGCCGTCGGCCCGCCATCATCCGGTCGACCGGTGGGTCCATCCCGACGAGTTCGTCGAGCATTCGCACTTCGCTGAGGAACTCGGGTTCGCGGGTGTGCTCGCAGGCCCGCTGGTCCGGTCGTCGTATCGGGCCGGGACGCTGTACACACAGGCGGCCGAGGCGCAGCGGCTTCGTCCACCGGTCGGCCCACCGGTATCCTGACCTGATGGCCAAGTCAAGCAACAACCCCGCCAAGAAGGCCGCCGACAAGTCGGCCAAGGCGGAAGCCAAGGCCGCGCGCAAGGCGCTGTCCAAGCAGCGAAGAAGTCAACTGTGGCAGGCGTTCCAGATCCAGCGTAAAGAAGACAAGCGCCTGCTGCCATACATGATCGGCGCGTTCGTGCTGATCGTCGCCGCGTCGGTGGTGATCGGCGTGCTGGCCCGCGGGATCGCCTACACGATGATCCCGCTCGGCGTCGTCCTCGGAGCGCTGGTGGCGTTCATCATCTTCGGGCGGCGCGCGCAGAAGTCGGTGTACGCCAAGGCCGACGGCCAGACCGGCGCCGCGGCGTGGGCATTGGACAACCTGCGCGGCAAGTGGCGCGTGACGCCTGGCGTCGCCGCCACCGGACATCTCGACGCGGTCCACCGCGTGATTGGCCGCCCCGGCGTAATCTTCGTCGCCGAGGGCAATCCCAACCGCGTCAAAACGCTTCTGGCGCAAGAGAAGAAGCGCACCGCCCGGCTGGTCGGCGAGGTCCCCATCTATGATGTGGTCGTCGGCAACGGTGACGGCGAGGTGCCGCTGTCCAAGCTGGAGAAGCACCTGACCAAGCTGCCCGCCAACATCACCGTCAAGCAGATGGACTCGCTGGAGTCACGACTGGCCGCACTGGGCTCGAAGACGGGCATGGCCGCCATGCCCAAGGGTCCGATGCCCGGCGGTGCCGCCAAGATGAAGGGCATGCAGCGCACCGTCCGCCGTCGCTGAGCCCGCGAGCTAACGCAGCACGACCGCCGTCTTGGTGGCGAGGTCCTGCAGCCCGCGTAGGTCTGCGTCGGTGAACAGTGGCGGGATCACCAGTGTGATCAACAATCCGCGGGCCGCCGCGCGTCCGATTCCCACCTGATCGCGCCTGTCGGCAGAGATCACTTTCAAGCCGAGGGCGAACTGCCCCGGTGTGAAGCCGAACAGCCGCAGCGACAGCAGCCCCACGACCAGCCACACCACCAGGGCTACGGTGCGCGAATCGCCGGAGAACAGGAACTGATCCCTGCTCATCAGGCCCAACGGCACCGCAAGCGCGGTGACTCCGTTGGCGATGAACCAGTCCAGCGTCATGGCACCGACCCGTCTGCCGAACCGCGCGACCGAGCCAGGCCCGGACTGCGGCAAGCCGAGGCGCTGGCCGGGATACTCGCTCGCGCCCCCGTTGGACGTGCCGGATTCGATCGGCTCCGGACCTGATAGCCAGGACCTCATCGCACGTGCCATGGTTCTCAAGGATAGGTGGCCTTTCGGGCGGGTAGTTCATGGACCAGGATGGACCGAGGACGGGCACGACGTAACGTCCACGCAACATCGGTTGACTGGCGTGCAACATCAGCTTCATAGCGTCAGTCATCGAGTGACAGACCAACGGCCAACGACGGCTGCCTATTGCGCGCAAAGGAGCACTCAGTGACATTCAGCACTGCCGACGACATCATGAAGTTCCTCAAGGATGAGCACGTCGAGTACGTCGACATCCGATTCTGCGACCTTCCTGGTGTGGTTCAGCACTTTTCGATCCCGGCATCTGCGTTCGACGAGAGCGTCTTCGAGGACGGTCTCGCGTTCGACGGGTCGTCGGTACGTGGGTTCCAGTCGATTCACGAGTCCGACATGATGCTGCTGCCCGATCCCAGCACGGCGCGTATCGATCCCTTCAGACACGCCAAGACGCTGAACCTCAATTTCTTTGTGCACGATCCCTTCACTCGCGAGGCCTACTCTCGAGACCCCCGAAACGTTGCCCGCAAAGCGGAAAACTACCTGACGAGCACCGGCATCGCCGACACCTGTTACTTCGGCGCCGAGGCCGAGTTCTACATCTTCGACTCGGTGGCTTTCGACTCCAAGATGAACGGAACGTTCTACGAGATCGACTCGGAGTCGGGCTGGTGGAACACCGGCGAGCCGACCGAGGCCGACGGGAGCCCCAACCTCGGCTACAAGGTGCGCCCCAAGGGTGGCTACTTCCCCGTCGCCCCGTACGACCACTACGTCGACCTGCGCGATCAAATGGCCACCAACCTGCAGAACGCTGGCTTCACCCTGGAGCGCGGCCACCACGAGGTGGGCACCGCAGGGCAGGCCGAGATCAACTACAAGTTCAACACCCTGCTGCATGCGGCCGACGATGTGCTGCTGTTCAAGTACATCATCAAGAACACCGCGTGGGCGGCGGGCAAGACCGTCACGTTCATGCCCAAGCCCCTGTTCGGCGACAATGGGTCGGGCATGCACGCCCACCAGTCGCTGTGGAAAGACGGCAAACCTCTCTTCCACGACGAGTCCGGCTATGCGGGGCTGTCCGATCTGGCCCGGCACTACATCGGCGGCATCCTGCACCACGCGCCGTCGCTGTTGGCGTTCACCAACCCGACCGTCAACTCCTACAAGCGCCTGGTGCCCGGCTACGAGGCCCCGATTAACCTGGTCTACAGCCAGCGCAACCGCTCGGCGTGCGTGCGTATCCCGATCACGGGCAACAACCCGAAGGCCAAGCGCCTCGAGTTCCGCTGCCCCGACAGCTCGGGCAACCCGTACCTTGCGTTCGCAGCAATGCTGATGGCCGGTATCGACGGCATCAAGAACAAGATCGAGCCGTTGGCACCCGTGGACAAGGATCTCTACGAGCTGCCGCCGGACGAGGCCGCCAACATCCCGCAGGCCCCGACATCACTGGCCGCGGTGATCGACAGGCTCGAAGAGGATCACGAATACCTCACCGAGGGTGGCGTGTTCACCGACGACCTGATCGAGACCTGGATCTCCTACAAGCGTGAGAACGAGATCCTGCCGATCCAGATCCGGCCTCATCCCTACGAGTTCTCGCTGTATTACGACGTGTAAGTCAACTTCACAGGACAACATTCGGGCCGGGCGGATACACCGCTCGGCCCGATTGCTTTGTAAGGTCGACACATGATCAAACTGTCCTCCCGCCTGGACGCGCTGGCACCATCGGTGCTCAGTCTTTTCCGGGTGGTCTTCGGTTTCCTGTTCGCCGCATTCGGTGCCTCGAAGATGTTCGGCTGGCCCATCGCCATGGTTCAGCCCCTCGGCGACTGGCCAGGCTGGTACGCGGGCCTGATCGAACTGGTCGCCGGGTTGCTCATGCTGTTCGGCCTGTTCACCCGCGCCGCCGCCTTTATCTCGTCCGGCGCGATGGCGGTTGCCTACTTCTGGCAGCATCAGCCGCTGGGCCTGTGGCCGATCGTCTCGCCGGAGTACGGCGGCAATGGCGGCCTGCCTCCGATTCTGTTCTGTTTCGCATTCTTCCTGCTGGTGTTCACCGGCCCGGGCCCGTACTCCCTGGACAGGCTGCGGACCCAAACGGAGTAGCAGGTCAGTGACCTAGCTCCCGAACACGTTGAGCACCACGGCTTTCGCGCGCCGCGTCACCCGGAGGTAGTTGTCCAGGAACTCACCGCCATCAGCGCCTGGCCAACCTGCCGCTGCCGCAACGGCGTTCAATTGCCGTCCCGGTCCCGGCAGCTGGTCGGTGGGCTTGCCCTTGACCAGCACCAGCGCGTTGCGGGCCCGGGTGGCGGTCAACCAGGCCTCGCGCAGCCGCGCGACGTCGCTCTCGGCGACCAGTTCCGCGGCCCCGATGGCGTCGAGTACCTGCAGCGTCGACGTGTTGTGCAACGACGGGATCTTCTGCCCGAACCGCAGTTGCAGCAGCTGCACCGTCCACTCGATATCGGCCAGACCACCGCGGCCCAGCTTGGTGTGGGTGTTCGGGTCCGCTCCCCGGGGCAGTCGTTCGGCGTCCACCCGCGCCTTTACCCGCCGGATCTCCCGCACCGTATCGGCCGACACCCCGCCGGTGGGATAGCGGGTCTTGTCTGCCATCAACAGGAATCGCTCGCCGAGGTCGGCGTCGCCGGCCACCCGGTGTGCCCGCAGCAGCGCCTGAATTTCCCAGGGTTGCGCCCACTGCGCGTAATACGCCTCGTACGAGGACAATGTCCGCACCAGCGGGCCGTTACGGCCCTCCGGTCGCAGCCCGATGTCGACCTCCAGTGGCGGGTCGGCGCTGGGTGTACCCGGCAGTGCCCGCACCTGTTCGGCGACGGTCACCGCCCACTTCACCGCGACGGCTTCATCGACTCCATCAGAAGGCTCACAGACGAACATGACATCGGCGTCCGACCCGTAGCCGAGCTCGCCGCCGCCGAGGCGGCCCATCCCGATCACCGCGATACGCGCGGGCGGACCGCCAGCGGGGGTCTTGTCGCGGATCACCACCTCGAGGGCGGCCTGCAGCACCGCCACCCAGATCGAGGTGAGAGCCCGGCACACATCTGTCACCTCGAGCATGCCCAGCAGGTCTGCGGAGGCGACGCGGGCCAGTTCATGACGGCGCAACGTCCGAGCCGCGGCGATCGCCCGCGCCGGGTCCTGATGCCGGCCGGCCGCGGCAACGAGCGCGCGTCCCACCGTATCCGGGTCCACCTCAAGCAATTTGGGGCCGCTGGGGCCGTCGGCGTACAGCTGGATCACTTCGGGTGCCCGCATCAGCAGTTCCGGCACGTAGGCCGAGGTGCCAAGAACCCGCATCAGCCGTTTGGCGACCGCACTCTCGTCGCGCAAGGTCGACAGATACCACCGCAGATCCCCGAGTTCCTCGCTGATCCGCCGGTAGAACAACAGCCCTGCGTCGGGATCGGGGGTATCCGACAGCCAGTCCAGCAGCGTAGGCAGCAGCACCTGCTGCACCCGGCCACGTCTACCGCCCTCGCTGGCCAGCGCGGCCAGATGAGTCAGTGCACTCTGCGGCCCCTCGTACCCGAGTGCCGCGAGCTGGCGTTCGGCCGCTTCAGGGGACAAGACAGCCGAGAAGCCGGGCTTGCCAACCGATTCCAGTAGTGGCTGATAGAACAGCTTGGCGTGCAGGCGCGACACGCGCAGGCTTTGGCGCTTGAGTTCCTGACGCAGCACGCCGAGGGCGTCGTGCTGACCGTCGGGTCGCATGTGCGCAGCGCGCGCCAGCCAGCGCATGCCCTCGACATCATCGGACCCGGGCAGCATGTGCGTGCGCTTGAGCCGCTGCAGTTGCAGCCGGTGCTCCAGCAGACGGAGGAACTGGTAGGACGCGGACAGGTTGGCCGCATCGTCGCGGCCGACGTAGCCGCCGGCCCCCAGTGCGGCCAGCGCATCCAGCGTGGAGGCCACGTGCAGCGACTCGTCGTTGCGACCGTGCACCAATTGCAGGAGCTGCACCGCGAATTCGACATCACGCAGGCCGCCGGTGCCCAATTTGATCTCACGGGCACGCACCCCCGCAGGCACCAGCTCCTCGACGCGGCGCCGCATCGCCTGCACTTCGACGACGAAATCCTCGCGCTCACAGGCCGTCCACACCATCGGCATCAACGCCTCGACGTATCGGGCGCCGAGTTCGGGATCACCGGCGGCCGGGCGGGCCTTCAGCAGCGCCTGGAACTCCCAGGTCTTGGCCCAGCGCTCGTAGTAGGCGATATGGGATTCCAGCGTGCGCACCAGCTGGCCTTGCTTGCCCTCGGGCCGCAGGGCCGCGTCCACCTCGAAGAAGGTGTCCGCCGCGAAACGCATCATCTCCCCCGCGACCCGGGTGCTGATCGCGTCGGCCTTCTCGACCACGAAGATGACGTCGACATCGCTGACATAGTTCAGTTCGCGGGCACCGCTTTTGCCCATCGCGATCACCGAGATCACCGGTGCGCGCGTGTCGTCACCGCACACCGTCTTCACGGCGACCGCCAGCGCGGCCGCAAGTGCGGCATCGGCGAGGTCGGCCAGATGCTCGCCGACGGTGCTGAACTGCAGCACCGGTTCGTTCTCCACGGTCGGCGCCAGATCGAGCCCGGCCAGCACCAGCAGCCGATCGCGGTAGAGGGTCTTCAGCGCCAGGCTCGCCGCCCGCGAATCCGGGGCGCGGTCGGCTTCGGCGACGAAGGACTGCCGGAGCTCCCGCACCGGCGGCAGCGGCGCGGCACCGGCCAGCAGATGCCAGCACTGCGGCCGGGCGACCAGATGATCACCGAGGGTCAGCGAGCCTCCCAGCACCGCGAACAACCGGCCGCGCAGCCCCTTGTCCTTCAACAGGGCGCGGTCGAGCTCCTGCCAGTCGGACTCGAGTGCGTCGGCCAGCCGCACCAGGGTGCGCAGGGCGGCGTCCGCGTCCGGCGCCCTAGACAACGACCAGAGCAGTTCCACGTAATCGTCGGTGTTCCAGCCGAGTCGATTCAGGTCGTCACGTGCGGTCAGCTCGACGAGCCCGAGCCTGCCGACGCTTGGCAGCTTGGGTCGCTGCGTCGCGGGTTTGGCCACCCACCCAAACTACAGCGACAGGTAGTGCTTCAACTCGAACGGGGTGACCGTGCTGCGGTAGTTCTCCCACTCGGTGCGCTTATTACGCAGGAAGTAGTCGAACACGTGCTCCCCCAGCGCTTCCGCGACGAGCTCCGAGGTTTCCATCTCAGTGAGCGCCACGCCGAGACTGCCCGGCAGCTCCTTGTAGCCCATGGCGCGGCGCTCCTCGGGGGTGAGGCTCCACACATTGTCCTCGGCCTGGGGTCCGAGCACGTAGTTCTTCTCGACACCGCGCAGACCGGCAGCCAGCAGCACCGCGTAGGTGAGGTACGGGTTGCAGGCCGAGTCGGGGCTGCGCACCTCGATGCGGCGCGATGACGCCTTGCGCGGTGTGTACATCGGCACCCGGACCAGGGCCGACCGGTTGGCCGCACCCCAGGATGCCGCGGTCGGCGCTTCGCCGCCGTGCACCAGGCGCTTATAGGAGTTCACCCACTGATTGGTGACGGCGCTGATCTCACAGGCGTGCTCGAGGATGCCTGCGATGAACGACTTCGCGACATCGGACAGCTGGAGCGGGTCATCGGGGCTGTGGAAGGCATTGGTGTCGCCCTCGAACAGGCTGAGGTGGGTGTGCATCGCCGAGCCCGGGTACTCACCGAACGGCTTGGGCATGAACGAGGCGCGCACGCCGTCGGCCAGCGCGACCTCCTTGACGACGTAGCGGAAGGTCATCACATTGTCGGCCATCGACAGGGCGTCGGCGTAGCGCAGGTCGATCTCCTGTTGGCCGGGTGCGCCCTCGTGATGGCTGAACTCGACCGAGATGCCCATCTGCTCCAACGCGTCGATGGCGTGCCTGCGGAAGTTGGGGGCCGAGTCGTGAATCGTCTGGTCGAAGTAGCCGCCGTTGTCGGCCGGGATCGGCACCGAACCGTCCTCGGCTCCCGGCTTCAGCAGGAAGAACTCGATCTCGGGATGCACATAGCAGGAGAACCCCAGGTCTTTGGCCTTGGCCAGCTGACGACGCAGCACGTGCCGGCAGTCCGCCCACGACGGGGAGCCGTCGGGCATGGTGATATCGCAGAACATCCGCGCCGAATGATGCTGACCGGCGCTCGTGGTCCAAGGCAGCACCTGGAAGGTCGACGGATCGGGCCGCGCGACGGTATCGGATTCCGACACCCGGGCGAAGCCCTCGATGGACGAGCCGTCAAATCCGATGCCCTCCTCGAAGGCGCCTTCGAGTTCTGCGGGCGCGATGGCCACCGACTTCAGGTATCCGAGGACGTCGGTGAACCACAACCGGACGAAGCGGATATCGCGTTCCTCCAGCGTGCGCAGCACAAATTCCTTCTGGCGGTCCATGCTGGAAGCCTAGGTACCGGCTGTTAAATCTGTGTTACACACGCGTCGCGG
>JBPPMS010000072.1:0-84876 GCA_051306175.1 Mycobacterium sp.
GTGTATAAGAGACAGCTCGATCGCTCCGATCCCATCCCATCCCATCCCATGACTGATCAGAATCAACCCCACCGGCGCTGACCACCAGCCGAGTGTGTCGACACGCAGATTGGTCAGCGCGGTGGCGGGCAGGGTGACCGCGTGGCTGGCCGCGCCGATCCCCAGCGTGAACAGCACGAGCTGGACCAGCCCGAAGATCAGCTGCGACACACCGGCCGCCAGGTCCGCCGCCAGCTCCGACATGACATCGCGGAGGATCAACGCCCCAGGCAACAGCACGGCCAGCGGCGGCAACAAGGTGCGGGGTGGTCCGTCCAGTAACCCTGCGTTCGCGGCCGCGAATACCCCGCGCCAACACAAAGGCCGCAAGCGTCGGCAGCACCGTTGCGATCAGGCTGTACCGTCGCCCCAGTCGAGAGAGCGACCACCACAATGGCCCCGAGCGCCCCAAAGACGACGTTGGCGCCACCAGGCTGGATGATGAATGCGATGCCCACGGCTATTGCGATCCAGCCGAGGTTGGCCAGCCACTCCGGGTAGCGGTGCGGACGGTGGCGCAGATTGCGCAGCTCCTCGCTGGCGTGGGCCACCGTCAACGTGGACTGCAGCAACCGATGACGGATCGTGCGAACCTCGGCGGCTTGATCAAGGCGCAGTCCCGCTGACCGACTCGAAAGTCGGGGCGGCGCCGCTGGCCAGGTTCAGGACGATCCCGGTCGGTGACGCCGCAATCTGGGGATTGGGATAGCCCAGCGCCGAGCTCACTTCCGCCAGCTCGTCCTCCACGTCGCTGACCGGTTGCCCGGTTGCCACCATCGCGGCACCCAGATAGGCGAGCAAGGCACGGACGGAATCGTCAGCCACAGGGTCACTCTGGGCAGCCATTTCGCGCTACGCGCGTGACTCACAGATAACGAGGGGGATTTCCCGGTCGGTGTTGCGCTGATACCCGGCGTAGCCCTTGTACGCGGCCACCACCGCCGGCCAGAGAGTCGTCCTCTCGTCAGCACTGGCCGTCCGTGCTCGCATCGGCAGGGTACGACCGCCAAGGGTGAGCAGGACATCGGGGTTGGCTACGAGATTCTTGTACCAGTCCGGGTGATCCTGGGAGCCGCCCTTGGACGCAACCAGGACGATTCGGTGCTCGTCGTGCACGGGAGTCGTGAGCATGGTCGAGTACTCCCTGCCCGATTTACGGCCGGTGGTGTGCAACTCGACTGTTTGCATGCCCACTAGCTTGTTGGGGAAGCGGCCGCCGGTGAACAGAAGCAGACTGCGGTGGCCGTTCTCGAGTAGCCAGGCTTGCACACCAATAACGGGATCGGGTATGCGCATTCGCGTTCCTCTCGTTTTAGGGCGGCGGTAGCGGTACAATACGCCGCGACTTCGTGCTCTTGAGCGTCCCATTCAACCGGTCCAGCATGTCAGAAGCCCGCGACAGCGAGCGAGCGCATCGACCCGCCGTTATCCGGCCGCGTCTCGTCTCGCGCCAGCGAGACATGAATTGTCAACCCAAGCGCCGAGTCGGTGTGCCAACAACCCATGTCTCGACGGTTGCCTGCCGCCGCGCGCGTCATGTTCTTGGTTGTGAGGTCGTCGATCACCACGACCGCATGGGCCTCGGCCAGGCGGGTGAGCGGTCTGGGCGCAGCAGTCCTGGCGGCGCCGGCGTTCACGGGCCTTGATCGTGGACAGGTCGTTGCGAGTCATCTCTCGGTTGCGGCCGCCCCGGGCAGATCGGGACAGTCTGCGCTGCAAGGCTACTGCGCGACGCCGTTCACCAACGGTGCGGAACTCGCGGTCGATCAGCTCGCCGTCACTGGTTGCGCTCCCGCGGCCACACCACGGTCCACACCGACCGCGGTGTCCGGCGCAGCGTGCACCGCTGGGGTGGTGGCGCCGTCGTCGACGAGGAACGTCACAACCGATGCCAGCCTTCACTGGTCACCGTCGCCGAGCGAATCACCACACCGTCCAACGGGCGCGCCGTGCGGAAACGTAGCCACCCCAGTTGGGTAGCTTCACCCGCCCGTGGCGGCGGTTGAGTCGTTCGATGGTCATCTTGTTACCCTCGGGGAACCGGAACGACGGCGCCCACCTTCGACCAGCGCGCCACCGGCCCTCCCTTCATCACCAGCAATCCGGGCTATCCAGATCACCGCTACTCACCATCAGGTGGAGCCAATTCACATCGCCTTAACCGGCGCGCAGTGCAGCCCCGACGGATTCGTGGTGCTGGCCTAGCCCCCGAGATATGAGGTGTGAACACTAACGCCGAGTGAAACCGTCAACAACTCGTGTCTCGGCGATCGCCGCTCGTCGATACGACCAACCCCCGGGTCTACCCTCGATGTGCAGCTAGCTAGCAGAGAGGGACACCCATGGTCACGGTCCAGCAGGCGGCCGCGCTCGCGGCCGAGGATAACGGGTTGGCGTTCGTCTCGACCCTGCGCGCCGACGGCACGATTCAGTCGTCACTCGTCAACGCGGCGGCCTTCGTCCACCCGGCCACCGCTGAACCGGTAGTCGCCTTCGTTACTTATGGCAAGGTCAAATTGGCCAACCTGCGGGCACGCCCGCAGGTCGCCTGCAGCTTCCGGCGAGGCTGGGAGTGGGCGACCGTCGAGGGTGAAGCCGAGATCGCCGGGCCCGACGATCCGCAGCCGTGGCTCGGCGACGCGAAGGCTCTGCGGGTGCTATTGCGTGACGTTTTCACCGCGGCAGGTGGAACTCACGACGACTGGGACGCCTATGACCGGGTGATGGCCGAACAACGCCGCGCGGCAGTGCTCGTTCGACCGAGCCGGGTCTATTCAAACGGCTGAGCGGATCAGGGTGAACTCGCCACGACGGGTGGGCGCGTGCGTCGCGGCGGTGGTCGTGATCGTCGCGGCGGCCGCGGCGGTAGGTTATCCCGTCTACGTCGAACCATGGGTCGACAAGCCGCGCGCGGCGGACGCCATCCTGGTGGTCGGTGGTGACGACCCGGAAACGCGGGTTCAGCGGGGTCTGGAGTTGGCCCGACAAGGTTTCGCCACCCGTCTGGTGCTGTCGAACCCGGGGGGCCAGGTCCAGCACCATTGCGACGCAACCTACCCGGGCGTGACCGTGGAATGCTTCGATCCCGAGCCGCGCACCACTCTTGGCGAGGCCCGAACCCTCAGACATCTTGCGATAGAACATAATTGGCGCACGGTCATCGTGGTGACCTACACGCCCCACATTTCGCGCGCCCGCCACATCATCGGCAAGTGCTTCGACGGCGATCTCCTAATGGTCGAGGTTTCGGTACGACTGTCCGTGACCGACTGGGCGTGGATGTACCTCTACCAAAGTGCAGGATATGCGAAGGCCTTCATCGGGCCGAGCTGCTGACGGCGCCACCAATGAGGCGCTGGTGACGAAGTCGAAAGGGATTACCCGCATGAGTGCCGAAGAGCCACGGCCAGCCCCCGGCTACCCGCCCGCAGTGGCGGAACGGGGAAGGTGGAGTCGGCGCCACGCCGCGTGCGCGGATACCTCGACGGCGAGCTGATCTTCGACACGACGTCGGCGCGCTACGTGTGGAGTGGCTACCGTACCCGCAGTCCCCGCACTCGGGTCGCTCTAACAACACCCGTGTGATTCGGCCGAGCTCGCGCCGCGATTTCTGTGCCGCCGAGATCACCGAAGACCGCCATACCCAAAGGGAACCGGTGCCCCCAGTCGGACTCGAACCGACACTGTGCGGATTTTAAGTCCGCTGCCTCTGCCAATTGGGCTATGGGGGCGTCGCAGGTAGCGAGCTTAAGCGCCGGCACCGGCCGAGCGTGAAGCCAGGCCAACGCTCGAGTGCTGTCGGTGAGGCTAGCCGCACGCTCGGCGGCGGGCCAGCAAGACTATGCCCGCACGACCGTGATCGTCGTCCACGCGCCGACGTGGATGCGGTCGCCGGCCTGCAGCGGCGTCTCCACACCCTTGGCGAGCAGGTCCTCGCTGCTGTTGAGGCTGGTGCCGTTCGTCGAGCCCAGGTCGGTGATGGTGACACCAGAGTCCGTCACCCGGATCACGGCGTGCTGCGTGGAGACACCGATATCGGCGGGATCGATGCTGAGGTCGATCTCCGGGTCGATGCCCTTGCGCGCGTTCGCCCGGCCTATCAACGTGGTACCACCCGAAAGCACAATCCGGCGCGACGGGAAGAACGCCGGAAACTCGACCGAGTCGGGACCCTCCCGCGCCACGACCCGCGCATGGAACTCCAGATCTGCGGCGATGACGGCCGTCCACGCCGCGACGGGCACAGGTTCGTTGGGCACAGGTTCGTTACGCACAACAGCTACCGGGTCCACGGGCGCAGGCAGCGCCGAATCATGCCCACACTCCTCGCAGAATCGCCCACTCACCGGCATCCCACACGCAGGACACGCCTTGAGCTCACTCGACGGAGCCACAACGGTTTCCGCCGCAACAGTTCCCATCGCCGCGCCGCACACGTCGCAGTAATCAACAGCGACGGAGGTATGCCCTTCCACACAGGTGGGCATCAGGTCTCCTCCTTGCGGACGCGGGCGGTCTTCGTCGAACGTGTGTCCAGCGCCATCTCGTCGGCAGCATCCACCGAACGCCGCAGCGCGATGGTGCCGGTGGGCTCGTCGACGTCGACCACCGCCCTGAGTAGCTTCGCGGTACCGGTGTTGCCCGACTCGGTGGCAAGATCCATCGCCCGCTGCAACTTCGCCGTCGCCGTCAACACATCGCCGCTCTTGCGCGCGCCGAGCCCCTCCTGAACGGCTTGTGCGAGCTCCACCTGCCCCGTGTAGTGCGCCACCCGCCGGCTGATCGTCGCGGACAACGACGTGTCGGCCGTCCACACCGCCTGCACCAGACCCTGGCCCAGAATCTCTTCGCCCGCGACCACACTCACCCGTGCAGCCAACTTCTCCCGCCCGGCGGCAGCAGGCTCGACCTCGATCTGAATGTGATAGTCGCGGTCCTCCGCACCCCAGGAACCCAGCGGGTACTCCCCTATCTGACCGCCCTTGTCGACCCGCCGATGCGTCAGATCCGCGACCGTCGGTGCCACCTGTTTGACGAACTCGACCCGCGCGCCTGCCGGAATCCACAGGCGCAGAGTCATATCGGGAATCGACTTCCCCATCGACGTGCGCATCATGTCCGCGAAGTCCTCGGCGAGGTCGGCGGGATTGGCCACGATGTCCACGGTCCCGAGTAGCGCCGACGCGATCGCACGCAGCTCGTCGACCCGCCAATCGGTCCCCACTCCGCGACAGTCACAGGTGAATAGTCCTTCGCTGTCAGCGATTTCCTGCGCCAGTTGCTCCGGGGTCTCGTGCTCGTCCTTGCCATCAGTGAGCAGGATGGCGTGTGCCAGCAGGCCGGGGCGGTCCTCGATGGCCTCCCGGACATGCTCCAGCCAGGTCCCCATCGCAGTGCCGCCACCAGGCCGCAGACCGTCGACCGCCCGCTCGGCTGACGACTTGGTCCAGTGATCGGCCTGCATCGGCTGCCCGTCAGGCGGGTAGACCTGGGTTGCCTTGTGATTCCCGGCGACGACCACGAAATAGGTGCCCTCTGCCAGTTCGCGGATGGCAGCCACGGCGGCGCGTTTGGCCGCATCGAACTTGCCGCGCGGCGCCTTCATCGACCCCGAGCAGTCGACGATGATGGCCTCGAACCGCTCCGGCGCCAGACCCCCCGGGGCGACGGAACCGGAAGCGGCGATACTGACGATCGCATCCACCGTCCCGCTTCCCTCGGCGAGATACGGGTTGTGGTCGACATCCACGGAGATGACCGAATCAGTCTGTCCTTCACCAGAACTCATGTTGCTGCTCCGATCGGCTTCATAATCACGGTGATGTTGTCGTGGCCGCCGCACTCCAGTGCGTGGTCGACCAGCTTGCGCACCGACGCCACCGCGTCGGTGTCGACGAACAGGCGCGCGATGTCGGGGGCTTCCTGCAGATAGTTCCACAGCCCGTCGCTGCACAGCAGCAACGCACCAGGACCGGTGACGGTGTACAAGTCCACCTTCGCATCCGTCCACGGCCCGGATCTGCTGTCGGCCCCCAACCAGCGGGTCAGCGCGGCGCCCGCGGCGATCAACTGCCGGGACAACGTGTCATCCTCCGTCAGCTGCTGCGCATCGTCGGGCGCCCCGGCAAACCAGTACGCACGGCTGTCACCGACGTTGGTCACCGTGATCCCCGCCGTGCCATCAGGTTCGGCGATAAGGATGACTCCGGTGTAGGTGCACGACGGCGAGCGGGACGGGTCCGTCTGCGCCGCCGCAGCAGCGTCGGCCGCGGCAACCAGGCCGGCAAGCGCGGCGGCCTTGGGATCGCCGGAGGTGCTGAGGGTGGACAGCATCGCCGCCACCCCGGCCCGCGAGGCAGCCGACGACGCCACCTGCGAGTCGGGCGACGTCGACACGCCGTCACACACGACCGCCGCGAGCGCCCCCGGCCTGACACCCATGCCGTCCAAAACACCCGCCGCCCCAGCATCTTCGTTGCGGTGATGTTCGATACCGCGATCGGTGATCAGCGCGATGCCGTCGAGTTCGGCCTCGTCACGGTCGGGTTCACCGCGGCGACTGCCACACACCGAGCAGTACCCGTCGACGTGCGTCTCGTTGCCGCAGTGCGGGCACGGGCCCTCCCCCGACCGTCCGGTCCGCGGCACGGCCACCGAGCGGATCTCCGACAGCACCTTGCCGCAGCTCTCACAGAACCGGTCGGCCAGCAGAACCGTCGCGGCACAATGCGGACACACCTCCTGCGCGTGAGTCATACCCGCGTCCTCGGTCGAGTGGTGTTCGCTTTCTCCACCAAGGCTATTCGCTCCCATAGGTCAGTCGTATCGTGCGCCAGCTCGCGGTAGCAACCCTCCAGGCCGAGCCGCACACCGGTCTCGTCGAAGCCATGACCGAGCAACCGCTGCGCTTGAGGCGTGTTCCCAGCCCTCAGCCAGCCCAGGGCGGCTTGCAGCACACTCTGTCGAATCGCCGCCCGCTTACTGGCCGACTCGACGGTCAGGACGCCTGCACGATTGCCCGCGTCGAGCAGGGTCGGCTCGTCCAGCTCCGCCGCCGCTCGTCCTTCCAGCAGGAACTCGATCGCCGTGGCCCCGGCCGTCGTGTGCAGCGCCGAACCGGGCGGCACCTGGCCGAGCGCGGCCACCGCACCGAGCCGGTCGCCGGCGGCTGCGCGCTGCCGCGCCAGCCCGAACGCGGCGCTGACGAACGTGTTGTCCGTGCGCCACACCGTGTCGTAATAGTGCTGCGCCACTTCACGTACGCCGCGCAACTCCGCCGTCACCGCGAGCGCGAACTTGGGGCCCAACTCTCCCGGCAGCGACGCCAACACCGCTCCGAAATCTTGTTCGGCGACTTCGAGTTCGCCCTCAAGCAGCCCGCACTGCGCGCGGTACCAGGTCAGGCGCCAGTCGCCGGGGATCAGCCCCTCCAGCTCGGTCAGACGCGTCCACGCATCCTTCGCCGAACCGATCTCCAGCGCCGCACGCACTAGGCGCAACGGAACCTCGAGAGACGAACTCTTGCCATGGTTCTCACCGCCGCGTGCCACGTACAGCACGTGTTCCAGCTGAGCTGCCGGTGTGCCGCTCGTCGTGGCCAGCAGGGCCGCACCCGGATCGCTCGGGTCGACCATCGGCACGGGCAGGGCCGCGATCGCGTTGGCAGCTTTCGTCGGCGTCTCCGGCCCCGGGCCGTACGCCGAGCGCTGTGGGCTAAAGAAGCTCGACATCCGCGGCTGCACACTGCGACCGTCGGCCGCGGCGATCTCGTACAGCACTCCCGTCAACTGATCGGTCAGCTCAGCCATCGACGAGAATCGTTGCGCCGGATCAGGATCGGTGGCCCGCCGGATGGCGAGGTACAGCGATTCGTACCTCGCGAACACCGGTACGGTTGCGGGCGTAGGCAGTTCGTCGTCGAAGCGCCCGTTACGCTGCGGCAGGTCGGCAACCAGAACGGCCAACGTCCGTCCCACCGTGTACACGTCGCCGGCCACCGTCGGACCGGTGTGGGCAATCTCGGGCGCCTGATAGCCCACCGTCCCGTAGATGGCGCTCTCCTGGTCATCCATCTTGATGACGGCGCCGAGATCGATAAGCTTGAGCTGTTCGTCGGTCTGCATCACGTTGTCCGGCTTGAAATCACAGTAGGCCAGGCCCTGTGCGTGCAGATACCCCAGTGCGGGCGCGATCTCGATCATGTACGCGACGGCCTGATCCGCAGGCAGAGGTCCGTTGCGCGCCTTACGGATCTGTTTGAGCGACGTGCCCCCGACGAACTCCATCACGATGTAACCGACGGGCACACCCGCGGGATCGGGGTGCTGCACGAAGTTGTAGATCCGGACGATGGTCGGGTGTTCCACCTCGGCAAGAGCCAGCGTTTCGGCCGCCGCCGCGGCCATCGCGTCGGCGTCGCCGGAGTTCAACAGGCCTTTGAGCACCACCCACCGGTTGTGGACGTTGCGGTCGACGGCCAGGTAGATCCAGCCCAGGCCACCGTGCGCCAGGCAGCCCTGCACCTCGTACTGTCCGCTGACGAGGTCACCGCGGGAGAGCCTGGGCACGAACGAATACCGGGTGCCGCACTGGGTGCAGAAGCCGGTCTCCAGGCCCGGCTTGCCATCGCGGCCACGCCCAACAGGCTTGCCACACGAGGAATTGCCGCAGAATCGGCTGCCCTCGGCCACCTTGGGGTCCGGCATGATCGCCGCCGCCGGATCACCCTTGGGAACCGGCGGGATCGCGACGATGCCCGCTCCGAGACGGCCCCGGGAACTCGACGACCGCGACGACGACCCGGTGCGTCCCGTCCGCACCGATCGTCCGGTGGTGCTACTGGGCGCCGACCGCGCGGTGCTAGCGCTGGGCGCGGACCGTGCGGTGGACTGGCCGGGCGCAGCCATCGTCGGCATCTCGTGGGAGCCCACCATGGGCGCCGTGCCGCAGACCTCGCAGTAGCCGTCGACAACGGTTCCGCCACAACCTGGTTCGCCACAATTCATGTCGTCCTCCCCTGTTTGTCGAGGAGTAGCTGCCGGTAATCCGCCACCGCGCGCGTCACGGCGCGCAGATCGCAGGGCCGTCGCGACAGCAGACCCGTCGCAATCTGATCGGACGCCAGCAGGTCCCGATCCTCGGCCAGCCCGAGGCGCGCCGCCTTCGCCTGATAGATCGAGAGCCGTCCCTTGAGCTCACTGCACCGCTCGAGCAGCCCGCGCGCCAGTTCATCGTCCTGGACCACCACCGCCAACGCGGCCTCGACCTTTCGTCGCAACGCGCGCAGCTCCCCGATGTCCGGCGCGGTGGTCGTGTGTGCGGTAAGAGCTTCGAGCTCGCTGCGCAATCCGGGCTCGGCGGCGGGGTGGGTAGGAAGCGGGCTGGTCAGGACGGTCTTCTCGGCTCGGACACGGACCTCCTCTGCGCGTTGGGTGGCGTCGCGCAGCTCGTCGAGCCGCGCCGCGACCGACGCCAACGCGTCAGGCCAGTTCGCCCGCAGCGCAGCGAATTCTGCCAGCTCCGCCGACCGTCGCTCGACTGCGCGCTCGACGAGGGCGACCCGGCGATGGACGTCGTCGGTGGTCAACGAGAGCGGGTCGCTGGCAGAGGTGGCCAGCAGGTCGGTGAGTTCCTTCGGTGGTGCCGCACCCGCCTTGTCGAGCAGCTTCTGCGTCGGGGCAAGGCGTTCCACGATCATCGTGTCGACCTCGTCGACGGCATCGAGGAACGTGGCAAACGTCGAGTACGTGGCGCGCATACGGTCGACGGTGTCGGCCAGCCCGACGCTGACCACCATTTCGGCGGGATCGGTGATCCGACGCTTACCCAAGGGAATTCGCTCACGTGACACCTCGAGCGGCTTCCCGCGCAGCAGCTGCGTGAGTTCGGCGCGTTCGGTGTCGCCGGGCCTGTTGCGGCGTGCCCGCACCATCCGCGCGGAGTCCAGGATCGACGTCAGGCGCCCGAAGTCTTCCCAGAGCTGTCCCAGTGCGGTTTCGACCGCCGCCCAGCGCTGCGCGGTGACACCCGTCGGTGCATAGCGACGCACGTGCGCGAGACCAGGATGGCTCTCCAATTCCAGCAGTGTCGCCGACATCGTGTCGACTTCCTTGGTGCGGGAGGAGATTTCGCGGTCGATCTCGTCGGTGCTCAGGTCGCCCATCGTCAGTCCAGGTACTGCGGCGTCGGTGGCTGCTGCGGGCCGAAGATCGCCAACAGCCGTTCGTTGCCGGTGTACAGGTCCTCCCAGATCCCTTCCTCCCGAAGCCTTTCCAAGACGCCGTTGACGAAACGCACGAGGTCTTCGTTGTCCAGATTGATCCCGATTCCGTACGGTTCGCGGCCCAGGCTGTCCCCGACGATCTCGACGCTCGGGTCCTGTTCGGCGAGGCCGGCCAATACCACGGCGTCGGTGCCGATCGCGTCGATCTGCCCCTGCTGCAACATCACCAAACAGTCCGGCCACGTCGGGGCGCCGATTATCACGGGCCTGGGATCCAGCGCGTAGAGCTTGGCCGCCGACGTGGTGTCCGACACTGCGCACGCGAGCTTGCCCTCGAGATCTGTGGCCGAGCTGATCCCCGATCCCTCCGACACGAGAATTCGCTGGTCCGCATAGAAGTACACGGTCGAGAACGCGACGTCCTGCTTGCGCTCGCAGCTGATCGAGAAGGTTCGGACCACCAGGTCGACCTCGCCTGCCTGCAGCACCTCCTCGCGGTCGCCGGCGTCGACCACGCGCAGTTCGATCCGTTCGGGATCGCCGAAGATGGCACGAGCCATCTCGCGCGCGATGTCGATGTCGAAACCTTCCAGCCTGCCGGTGGCCGGGTTTCGCGCCCCGAACAGGAACTGCGCCTGGTCGACACCCACGATCAGCCGGCCGCGGTCATAGATGTCGGCCATCGTGGTATCGGGCGGCATGGCATCGGGCGGCGGCAGCGGGCCCGGCCGCAGACTGGATTCGCGATCGCAATCGTCCACCGCGGCCGCGGGCGCGGTCGTCATCTCCGTCACGCCTGCGGGACGCGCGTCGACCGGAGCGACCGACACCGGCGTCGGCGCCGTCGTCGGCGAGGTGCAGCCGACGGCGAAGGCCAGCACGGGAAGCAGTGCGAGAAGGCGTGTCCTCACAGGAACTCCTTGAGTCTCGGCCACAAGCCCACCGCGGCCGATACAGCGGCTATCACCATCAGAATCAGCGTCGCGGTCGGGGTCCACGCCAGCCGGGAGCCTGCAGTCGACAAGCCGTCGCGCAACGTGGTCCGCGCCTGCTCGATCTCGTCGCGCAACGCGGATTCGACGGCGGAGAACTGCGCAGCAGACGCGTCCGCGCCGGGGCCGACGGCCTGCGCGACAGCAGCCTCGTAATCGCCCCCCTGATAGACCTCGACCTGGGTGCGGTGGCTGGCGGTCCAGTTCTGCAGGCTGTCAGTGGCGGCCGACGGTTCTGCACCGACGAGGTTGTTGATCTCCTCGAGGAGGAGCAAGAACTCCTTCTCGCTGTCGGTGACGTTGCCGCGGGTGATCAGCTGCAGCGTCTCCTCGGTGCGCGCTTGCTGCGCGAGGATCCGGGCCTCGGCCAGCTGCTCGAACCGCGCGCTGCCCTCGGTGCGGCTGTTCTCGATGGCGCGATCGGCCAGCTGGGTGGCCACGACGACCCAGCCGATCGTCACCAGGGTGAGCAGCGCCGCCACCACCAGACCGACGTTGACGGTGCGGTTGGTGCGACGGCTGACGAGCACCGACGCGAAAACGATCGCCACCAACACCACGGCCAGCAGCACCAGAGCCACCAGCGGGAGGGAACCCACGGCGTCCTGGCCCCTGTCGACCTCGGCGAGGTCGTCCTGGTAGATCTGCTCAGCGCCGGGCAGCAGGCTGGTCTCCATCAAGGTCGACGCTTCACGGAGGTACGCCGCGCCGATCGGGAAGCCCTGCCTGCTGTTGGCGCGCGCCGCCTCTACCAACCCGGTGTAGGTGGTCAGCTGCGCCGTGATCTGGGCGACCGACGTCCTCGTCGCATCATCGGTGGCCGACGCGGTGGCGTCGGCGAGTGCGGCGGCCGCATCGGCGATCGCCTGCAGGTACGTCTGACGGACCTCGCTGGTCTCGGCGCCCGCCAGGAAGGCCGACGCCGAGGCCGCATCCGCCGCGGACAGCGCGGCGTACAGATTCTGTGCGGAGTGCGCGAACGGCTCGAAACGATCGAGGACGGCATTGTGTTCGGCGATCCGCGAATCGAGCGCGGCCGCCGTGACCACCCCCGCGATCACACAGCTCACCGCGAGCAGCACCGCCAGCACACCGATCACGCCGGGCGTGGTGCGGGCGAACCGCTGTACCACCGCCATCGACCCTGGCGTCTCCACCGTCTGCGGATTGCTCATATTCGCTGATCACCCCCTCCCGCGGGTGATCGTAACCGCATTTGATCAGCCGGTCACCGGCAATCTGCGATCTGCGTGGCGAGTCCCCCGGCGCCGACTACGGTCCGTGACGAGTCAATCGAATCGCGGCAGGGACCCGGATGTGGCGGCCCACCGGAGAACCACCCGCTCAACACATCTCAGTGGCGCACCTAGCTGAGCTACCTGCGGGTCTATCACCGACTGGAGTACGCGATGAACCGTCAGCTGCCAGCCTACTGCGGTTGTCGTTGAGCAATTTCACCGTCCTGACGCGTTGTTACAGGCGCCGCTGCGCGGCATGCAGTTGACCGCACTGGCCACGACGATCGGCTGGGAACGCAGCCGGTTGTCGCGGCACCCACGTGACCTGTGACGTTATTCCTCAATGGGGCCTCCTTCGCCAGACCTGCGGTGTCCTCCGATTGGACTACACCCGATTAATCGATCCCCTCAGCTGACGCACGCTGCCGACGCCGCGACGGGAGGGGATTTCGTTATGGGAGTAGCACGCGTCACAGCACCGCTAGGACTCCGTCAGGGCCGCTCGGATAGCCGTCAAGAAACCGCAAAGGGCCCTCAAACCCGTGCGGAGCAGGCCTAACGTCGCCGCGTGGCCCCGAACTGTGCTGGGCCAGTCAAGAACGGAGTCATCCATGTCGGTCATCGGGTACGTGGTGCTGACGGTCGCGATGTTCGCGCTCCTCGGCCTGGTGCAGAAGCTGGTCGAAGACAAATGAATATCGCCAACGCCGTCGGCCTGGCACTCGCCGCGGCGATCGTGCTCTTTCTCGTTGCCGCCCTGCTGTTTCCCGAAAAGTTCTAGTGTCCACCAGCACCGCGGGGATCGTTTTCCTCGCCTCCCTTATCCTGGCGCTGGCGCTGGTGCACGTGCCACTCGGCGACTACATGTGCCGCGTGTACAGCAGCGAGAAGGATTCGCGCGTCGAACGTCTGGTGTACCGGGCGATCGGGGCAGACCCGAAAGCCGAGCAGACCTGGGGCTCTTATGCCCGCAGCGTGCTCGCCTTCTCGGCGGTCAGCATCCTGTTCCTCTTCGCACTCCAGCTCATCCAGGGCAAACTGCCCCTGCACCTGCCTGAACCCGCCACCGAGATGACGCCGTCACTCGCGTGGAACACCGCCGTCAGCTTCGTCACCAACACCAACTGGCAGGCGTACTCCGGTGAGTCGACGCAGGGCCATCTGGTACAGATGGCCGGGCTGGCCGTGCAGAACTTCGTTAGCGCCGCGGTCGGGATGGCCGTGGCGATCGCCTTGGTGCGAGGCTTCGCACGCGCGAAAACCGCTGAACTGGGCAACTTCTGGGTCGACTTGACCCGGGGCGCCCTGCGAATACTGCTGCCGGTCGCGTTTTTCGCCGCGATCATCTTGGTGCTCTGCGGCGTCATCCAGAACTTCGGGCCGCACGACCAGGTGGTGACGACGCTCTCCGGCGTCCAGCAGACCATCACCGGCGGCCCGGTGGCCAGCCAGGAGGCGATCAAGGAGCTCGGCACCAACGGTGGCGGCTTCTTCAACGTCAACTCGGCGCACCCGTTCGAGAACCCGACGACGTGGTCCAACTGGGTGGAGATCTTCCTGCTCGCGATGATCGCGTTCGCCCTGCCCCGCACGTTCGGCCGGATGGTCGGCAACACCCGACAGGGTCTGGCGATCGTCGCGGTCATGGCGAGCATCGCCGTCACCAGCATCGCGCTGATGATGCTGTTCCAGCTCAGCGCGGCGGGCACGGTGCCGCAGGCGGTGGGCGCCGCCACCGAAGGCGTCGAACAGCGTTTCGGCGTGGCCGATTCGGCGGTGTTTGCCGGTGCCACCACGCTGACGTCGACGGGCGCGGTCAACTCCTTCCACGATTCCTATACGAGTCTTGGCGGCCTGATGCTGATGTTCAACATGCAGCTGGGCGAGATCGCCCCGGGCGGTGTGGGTTCCGGGCTCTACGGCATGTTGATCCTGGCCGTCATCACCGTGTTCGTCGCAGGCCTGATGGTGGGCCGCACGCCGGAATACCTGGGAAAGAAGATCACCCCGCGTGAAATCAAACTTGCTGCAGGCTATTTCCTGGTGACACCGATGATCGTCCTTGCCGGTACCGCGACGGCGATGTCGCTGCCCGGGCAGCGGGCGGGGATGTTGAACACCGGGCCACATGGCCTGTCCGAGGTGCTGTACGCCTTCACATCGACCGCGAACAACAACGGCTCGGCGTTCGCGGGGATCAGCGTCAACACCACCTGGTACAACACTGCCCTGGGTGTGGCCATGCTGCTGGGCCGTTTCGTGCCGATCATCCTCGTGCTCGCGCTCGCGGGATCGTTCGCTCGACAAGGCCATACACCGGCGTCGACGGGAACACTGCCCACCCACCGGCCGCAGTTCGTCGGCCTCGTCGTGGGTGTGACGGTCATCCTCGTCGCCCTCACCTTCCTACCGGCGCTCGCGTTGGGTCCCCTCGCTGAAGGAATTCACTGACCATGGTCGCTTCTGTAATGCCGCGCACCGCTGAGCGTGACGCTGGCCCCACCAAGGCCGTCAAGGGCGGCCTCCTGGACCCGACGATGTTGTGGACATCGCTACCGGACGCGCTCCGCAAGCTCGATCCGCGGACGTTGTGGCGCAATCCAGTGATGTTCATCGTCGAACTCGGCGCTGCGTGGAGCACCATTCTGGCCGCGACGAAGCCGACCTGGTTCGCCTGGGTGATCGTGTTCTGGCTGTGGTCGACGGTGGTCTTTGCCAACCTGGCCGAGGCAGTCGCCGAAGGCCGCGGCAAGGCGCAGGCGGACACCCTGCGGAAAGCCAAGGCCGACAACGTCGCCCGCAGGCTCACCGGAGACTCACCCGGAGTCGCGGGCAGGGAGGAGGTAGTGGCTGCGGCGCAACTGCAGGTCGGCGACTTGGTGGTCGTCGAGGCTGGGCAGGTCATCCCCGGCGACGGCGACGTCGTCGAAGGTATTGCCTCGGTAGATGAATCGGCAATCACCGGCGAATCAGCACCCGTCATCCGAGAGTCCGGCGGCGACCGCTGCGCCGTCACCGGCGGCACCACGGTGCTCAGCGACCGCATCTTCGTGAGGATCACCCAGAAGCCCGGTGAGAGTTTTATCGACCGCATGATCGCGTTGGTCGAAGGCGCCAATCGGCAGAAGACGCCCAACGAGGTCGCGCTGAACATCCTGCTCGCCGCGCTGACGATCATCTTCGTGGTGGCGGTGGCGACGCTGCAACCGCTGGCGATCTACTCCATGGCCGCCAATCCCGGCGTCGCCGATACACCGGCGCTGGACGGCTACGGTGTCACCGGCATCGTAGGGGTAGCCCTGTTGGTCTGCCTGATCCCCACCACGATTGGCGCGCTGCTGTCGGCGATCGGCATCGCCGGCATGGACCGTTTGGTGCAACGCAACGTGCTCGCCATGTCCGGACGCGCGGTCGAAGCGGCAGGCGACGTCAACACCCTGCTGCTGGACAAGACCGGCACCATCACCTTGGGCAACCGACAGGCCTCGGCGTTCGTACCGCTGCCCGGGGTCGACGAGCAGGACCTGGCCGACGCGGCTCAGCTCTCCAGCCTCGCCGACGAAACCCCCGAGGGGCGTTCGGTTGTGGTGCACGCCAAGCAGTACGGTCTGCGCGCCCGCAGCTCCGGGGAGCTCGCCGGTGCCACCTGGGTCGAGTTCACCGCGACCACCCGGATGTCCGGTGTCGACCTGAACGGCGGGCAGCAGCTGCGCAAAGGCGCGACCGGCTCGGTGGCCGAATGGGTTCGTGCCCAAGGCGGTTCGGTTCCGCCAGAGCTGGAAACCATCGTCGACGACATCTCCTCGTCCGGCGGCACACCGCTGGCAGTCGCCCAGGTGCGGGACGGCCGCGCTGAGGTGCTGGGCGTCATCGCGCTCAAGGACATCGTGAAGGATGGGATGAGCGAGCGCTTCGACGCCATGCGGCGGATGGGGATTCGCACGGTGATGATCACCGGAGACAACCCGCGCACCGCCAAGGCGATCGCCGACGAAGCCGGCGTCGACGACTTCCTGGCCGAGGCCACACCCGAGGACAAGCTGGCGCTGATCAAGCGTGAGCAGCAGGGCGGGCGGCTGGTCGCGATGACCGGAGACGGCACCAACGACGCACCGGCGCTGGCGCAGGCCGACGTCGGCGTCGCGATGAACACCGGCACGTCAGCGGCCAAAGAAGCAGGCAACATGGTCGATCTCGACTCCGATCCCACCAAGTTGATCGAGATCGTCGAGATCGGCAAGCAGTTGCTGATCACCCGCGGTGCGTTGACCACGTTCTCCATCGCCAACGACCTCGCGAAGTACTTCGCGATCATCCCTGCGCTGTTCGTCGCGATCTTCCCCGGCCTCGACGTACTCAACATCATGCGGCTGCACAGCCCGCAGTCGGCGATCCTGTCGGCCGTCATCTTCAACGCCGTCGTAATCGTCGCGCTGATCCCGCTCGCATTGCGCGGGGTGCGCTACACGCCGAGCACCGCGTCGAAGCTGTTGAGTCGCAACATCTGGGTGTACGGGCTCGGCGGAATCGTCGTGCCGTTCCTCGGCATCAAACTCATCGACCTCGTCATCCAACTCATCCCCGGGATCTCCTGATATGAATACCTTTGTCCGCCAACACCTCGCAGCGCTTCGAGCGCTGCTCGTCCTCACCGTCATCGCAGGCATCGGCTACCCGGTGGCGGTGTGGCTGGTGGCTCAACTCCCAGGCCTGCGCGCCGACGCCGACGGTTCGATCCTGCGCGTCGACGGTCAACCCGTGGGCAGCTCCCTGATCGGGCAGTCGTTCACCGACACCGACGGGAGCCCCCTGCGGCAGTACTTCCAGAGCCGACCGTCGGTTGCAGGTGACGGCTACGATCCGCTAGCCACCAGCGCCAGCAATCTCGGCCCGGAAAGCGTCGTCGACACCCCGGATAAGCCGAGTCTGCTCACGCAGGTCTGCTCACGCAGCGTCGCCGTCGGCGAGCTCGAAGGCGTCGACGGCTCGCGGCCCTACTGCACAGCCGACGGCGTCGGTGCGGTGCTGTCGGTGATCGGGCCGCGCGATGCAGGCGGCAACGTCATCCGGCCGACGCGGGTGCTCAGCGTCAACGAGATGTGCCCGCAGACGCCGTTCGTCGCGACCTACGACGGTGTCGCGGTCGAATGCGCGCAACTGGGACAGGACTACTCGATGGGCCAGATCGTGCCGATCCGCGGCGCGGTGAGCGATCCCGTGGTGCCCGCCGACGCCGTCACCGCCAGCGGCAGTGGCCTCGACCCGCACATCTCACCCGAGTACGCCGCGCTGCAGGTTCCGCGGGTAGCCACCGAACGCGGCGTCAGCGAGGTCCGGGTGCGCCAGTTGGTCGCCAAGCACACCGACGACCGCGATCTGGGTTTCCTCGGCGAACCGCGCGTCAACGTCCTGGAGCTCAACCTCGCCCTCGACCGGCTGGGTGGATGATGGGCAGGTGACCACCCGCAAACGCGGTGAGCTGCGCATCTACCTGGGTGCCGCTCCCGGCGTCGGCAAGACGTACGCGATGCTCGGCGAAGCGCATCGCCGACTGGAGCGCGGCTGCGACCTGGTGGCCGCGGTTGTCGAGACGCACGGCAGGCGCAAGACGGCCGACCTGCTGGACGGCATCGAGGTCATTGCGCCGCGCTATCTCGACTACCGCGGCACGCGCCTCGACGAGCTGGACGTACCGGCCGTGCTGGCCCGCAGCCCCGAGGTGGTGCTGGTCGACGAGCTGGCCCACACCAACACCCCGGGCAGCCGCAACCAGAAGCGTTGGCAGGACGTCGAAGAGCTGCTCGACGCGGGCATCACGGTGCTGTCCACCGTCAACGTCCAGCACTTGGAGAGCCTGAACGACGTGGTCGCGCAGATCACCGGGGTCGAACAGCACGAGACGGTCCCCGATCCGGTGGTTCGCTCCGCTGCGCAGATCGAGCTGGTGGACATCACCCCGGAGGCATTGCGGCGCAGGCTGTCTCACGGCAACGTCTACGCCGCCGACCGGATCGACGCCGCCCTGTCCAACTACTTCCGGCAGGGCAACCTCACCGCCCTGCGCGAGCTGGCGCTGCTCTGGCTGGCCGATCAGGTGGATACCGCGCTGGCCAGGTACCGCGCCGACCATGAGATCACCGACACCTGGGAGGCCCGCGAGCGCGTCGTCGTCGCCGTCACCGGTGGACCGGAGTCGGAAACGTTGGTGCGCCGCGCATCCCGGATCGCGTCGCGCTCCAGCGCCGAGCTGATGGTGGTCCACGTGGTGCGTGGCGACGGGCTCTCCGGAATCTCCGCGCCGCAGATGGGTGCTGTGCGCGAACTGGCGGCCAAACTCGATGCGACGGTGCACACCGTCGTCGGCGACGACGTGCCCGAGGCCCTGCTGGACTTCGCCCGCGAGGTCAACGCCACCCAGCTCGTCCTCGGCACGTCTCGGCGGTCCCGCTGGGCGAGGATCGTCGACGAGGGCATCGGATCTGCCGTGGTGTCGCATTCGGGCAGAATCGACGTCCACATGGTGACCCATGACGAGGCGCGCCGCGGATGGTCGATGCGGACGGTGGCCCCTGCGCAGCTTCGCCTCGCGTCCTGGCTGGCGGCGTTCGTGGTGCCGTCGGCGATCTGCGCGGTGACGGCGTTGCTGCTGGACCCCGTTCTCGGGATCGGCGGCGACAGTGCGCTTTTCTTCGTCGGCGTGCTGGCAGTGGGCTTGCTCGGGGGCGTCGGCCCCGCGGTGGCCGCGGCGCTGCTGTCGGGGCTGCTGCTGAATTTTTTCCTCACCGACCCGCGGTACAGCCTGACCATCGCCCAACCCGACAGCGCGGTGACCATCGTGGTGCTGCTGGTGGTCGCGGTTGCCGTTGCGGTGCTGGTGAATAGAGCCGCCACCCGGGCGCGGGAGGCGCGGCGGGCGTCGCGGGAGGCCGAGCTGCTGGCGTTGTTCGCCGGCTCGGTGCTGCGCGGCGCAAACCTCGGGACGCTGCTTGCCCGGGTTCGCGAAGCCTACGGCCAGCGCGCCGTCTCGGTGCTCCGGGAGGGCCGCGGTGTGGTGGCCACCGCCGGTGACCAGCCGCCGGTGGGTGTCGACGACGCCGACACCGCAGTCGAAGTGGGCGACGACGAGTTCTGGCTGTTGTTGAGCGGACGCCGGCTCGACGCACGCGACCGGCGCGTGCTGACCGCGGTCGCCAAACAGGCTGCCTCTCTCGTGCGCCAGCGTGAGCTCACCGAGGAGGCCAAGCGGGCCGAGGCCCTCGCCCAGGCCGATGAGATGCGCCGCGCGCTGCTGTCCGCGGTGTCTCATGATTTGCGGACGCCGCTGGCCGGAGCGAAAGCGGCCGTGTCCAGCCTGCGCAGTGACGATGTCGGATTCTCCCCCGAGGACACCGCCGAACTGCTGGCCACTGTCGAGGAGTCGGTCGATCAGCTGACCGCGCTGGTGGGCAATCTGTTGGACACGTCGCGGCTGGCCGCCGGCGTCGTGCGGCCGAAGCTGCGACCCACCTACGTCGAAGAGGTCGTCCACCGTGCCGTGGTGGGAATCGGCAGAGGCGCAACCGGTTTCGCCGCCTCGCAGTTGGACCGCATCAAGATCGAGGTAGGTAGCACCGTGGCCATGGCCGATGCCGGACTGCTGGAGCGGGTGCTGGCCAATCTGATCGACAACGCGTTGCGGTATGCACCGGACAGTGTGGTGCGGGTGACGGCCGGAACGGTCGGAGGTCGCGTCCTGATCAACGTCGCCGATGAGGGTCCAGGCATTCCCCGAGGGTCTGAGGAGCAACTGTTCCAAGCGTTTCAGCGCCTGGGAGACAGCGACAACACGACGGGCGTCGGACTGGGGCTGGCGGTGGCCCAAGGCTTCGTCGAGGCCATGGCGGGCACCGTATCGGCCACCGACACCCCTGGCGGAGGGCTCACCATCGTCGTCGATCTGGCGGCGCCACAAACTGCGGGAGATCTCTGATGACCAGGGTCCTCGTGATCGACGACGAACCGCAGATCCTGCGGGCGCTGCGGATCAACCTGTCGGTGCGCGGATACGACGTGACCACGGCCGCCACCGGGGCCGAGGCGTTGCAGGTAGCGGCCGAAAACCCGCCTGACGTGGTGGTTCTCGATCTCGGTCTGCCGGACATGTCGGGTATCGACGTGCTCGGCGGCCTGCGGGGTTGGTTGTCCGCGCCGGTGATCGTGTTGTCGGCGCGCACCGACTCGTCGGACAAGGTCGATGCGCTCGACGCCGGTGCAGACGACTACGTCACCAAGCCGTTCGGCATGGACGAGTTCCTGGCCAGGCTGCGTGCGGCGGTCCGGCGCTCAACGGTAGCCAAAGACGTTGACGAACCAGTGGTCGAAACATCCTCGTTCACAGTTGATCTCGCGCTCAAGAAGGTGACCAAGAACGGCCGTGACGTCCACCTGACGCCGACCGAATGGGGCATGCTGGAGATGCTCGTCCGCAACCGCGGCAAACTCGTCGGCCGCGACGAACTACTCACGCAGGTGTGGGGACCCGCGTACGCCAAGGAGACCCACTACCTGCGGGTGTACCTGGCTCAGCTGCGCCGCAAACTGGAGAACGACCCGTCGCACCCGGTGCACCTGCTCACCGAAGCGGGCATGGGCTACCGCTTCCAGCAGTGAACCCACCACGCCGAAATGATCGTTTGGGTGGAATTGTGCGAGTAGTTCTCACCATTTCGTTGGTCTCGACGGGCCACGAACACCGGATCGTCGGAAGCCGAAAAGTTGCGGGCTGTGAGGATGTCGGCACGTTGGTGCCGTTCGGTCCGCTGGACCGTGAAAGGCCTCGTCATATCCACCGTCGGGTTCAAGCTCGACGGGGTCGCGGCATAGCAACTGCGGTGTGTCGCCGCCGCCACCGGCGGGCTGTTCGTGAACTGTTGACCAGTCACCAGGACCGCGCCGAGACATCCCAGCCCGCGGGCGCAGCCGTCATGGTCAACCGTCTAGTTTGACGACCTCGTACGTGTCGTCCGCGTAGCGCGCGCGAATCACCTTCTTGTCGAACTTACCGACGCTGGTGCGGGGCACCTCGTCGATGAAGGTCCAGCGCTCGGGCAACCACCATTTGACGACGAGCTCGCTGAGGTGAACGCGTAATTCCTCGGGAGTGGCCTGCGCCCCCTCCTTGAGAACCACTGCGGCCAAGGGCCGTTCCTGCCAACGCTCGTCGGGCACCGCGACGACGGCCGCCTCCAGTACCGCCGGATGCTCCATGATGTGATGCTCAAGCTCCACCGACGAAATCCACTCCCCGCCAGACTTGATGACGTCTTTGGCTCGATCGGTCAGGGTGATGTAACCCCGAGTATCGATGCGTCCGACGTCGCCGGTGCGCAGCCAGCCTTCCTGGAACTTGGAGTCGTCTTCGATCTGGTAGTAGGACGCAGTGATCCAGGGACCACGAACTTCGAGCTCCCCCACTGCTTTTCCGTCATTCGGCAGGACACCGCCCTCGTCGTCGACGACGCGTGCCTCGACGCCGCACAGCGGCCTGCCCTGGCTGGCGCGCATCGTCCAGTGCTCCTCGGTCGACACATCCGGCGGCGGCCATGCCACCGATGCCACCGGCGATGTCTCGGTCATCCCCCACGCCTGCCGGATCGGGACGCCGAACTTCTCCTCGAACTCCTTGATCATCGCCAGCGGCACCGCCGACCCACCGCACGCAACGACCCGCAGCGACGTGATGTCGCGCGACGGATCCTTACCCAGCTGCTGCAGGACGTCGTTCCAGATGGTCGGAACAGCCCCTGCAGCAGTGGGTTTGCGCTCCTCGATCATCTGGATCAGCCGCGGCGCCTGCAGGAACCTGTCGGGCATCAGCAGGCTGGCGCCCGCCATCACCGCTGCGTACGGCAGGCCCCACGCGTTGGCGTGAAACATCGGCACGATGGGCAGAATGATGTCGCCGTCGCGCAGGTTCAGCGCATTGCCGGTGCAGCTGGCCATCGAGTGCAGGTACATCGAGCGGTGGCTGTACACGACTCCCTTGGGATTGCCCGTGGTACCACTGGTGTAACACATTGCGGCGGCACTCTTTTCGTCGAGCTCCGGCCAGTCGAACTCCTCCTGCTGCCCGTCGAGCAGCTCGTCGTAGCGCACTACTGTCTTACCCGATTTTTCCAGCGGCGCCAGATCACCGTCCCCCGCGACCACGACCGTGTGGACGGTGGTCAATTCGGGCAGCGTCGGCGCGAACGACGGGATCAGCGACGCATCGACGATCACCACATCGTCCTTAGCCTGCTTGGCGATGAACGCGATCTGCTCACCGGGCAGTCGGATGTTCAGGGTGTGCATGACTGCGCCCATCGACGGGATCGCAAGGTAGGCCTCCATGTGTTCGGTGTTGTTCCACATGAATGTGCCGACACGCTGGTCATCGGTGATGCCGAGGCTGCGTAAACCGTGCGCCAACTGCGCCACTCGCCGACCGAGGTCGCCGTAGGTGATCTCGCGGTACCCGTCGGCGGTTGCGGTGGTGATGGTCCGCGCGGTGTGCACGTCGGCGGCGTGGCGGAGGATGGCGGTCACTGTCAGCGGGAAATCGGCCATGGTGCTGTCCATACCCCGAAGGTAGCGTGCGAGCGCGTGTGTTGTGGCGAAAGCGCAGACTCAGCCGAGGTATTGACTCACAATCAGCTCAGCGCCCGGGGGATCGCCGATGAGCGAGCACTTGGTCCACTCGGTGTCTCCGACTTGACCACGGTGGCGCCGAGGCTGACTGCCAGCGCGGTGGCCTCTTCACAGTCGGCGCGGCGTCTTCGAAGCCGGGCGGAATACCGTCCGACGCGTGCCGTGCCCGGATGTCGGGATCGACACTAGAGGCTAGGCACCCGTGGCGACCGGACGCGCCGGGTCGCCCGACCACTCCGACCACGAACCCGGATACAGCACCGCGTCGTATCCCGCGATGGCCAGCGCCGCGATCTGATGCGTCGCTGTGACGCCGGATCCGCAGTAGACGACGGGCATATCACCAGCGCCAATTCCGGCTTCCGCGAAGCGGTTTCGCAGTTCGGCGCTGTCGCGGAAGTAACCGTCAGTGCCGATGTTCGCGGCAGTCGGCACCGACCTGGCGCCCGGGATGTGGCCAGCGCGGCTGTCGAGGGGTTCGACCTCACCGCGGAAACGTTCGCCCGCCCGTGCATCGAGCACCACGCCCGTGGTGGCGCGCTCGGCGACGTCGTCGGCGCAGGCGGTGGGCATGCCGTCCAGCGAATCGATGATGACGTCGCCGAGCGCCGGCGTGACGTCACCGGTCTGGACGGGCAGGCCCGATCGTTGCCAACCGGCCCATCCACCGTCGAGTAAGCGCACGTCCTCGACCCCGGCGGCGCGCAGTAGCCACCACGCTCGGGCGGCAGCCTGGTTGTTCCAGTCGTCGTAGACGACGACGGTGTCGCCCCCGCCGATGCCCCAGCGGCGCGCTGCCTGCTGCAGCGCAGCGGGCGACGGCAGCGGGTGGCGGCCTGCGCCGGTGACCGAATGGTCGGACATCTCGGAGTCGAGGTCGACGTACACCGCACCGGGCAGGTGGCCTGCGAGGTACGCGTCGCGCCCATCGGGATCGCTGACAGTCCAGCGCACATCGAGCACCGCGGTGCGGTGACCCGATCGGATGCGCTCAACCACGTCGGCGGCCGAGATAAGGACACTCATCGATGCCTCCTGTTTCTCGTTTCACACCGTGGCATTCCCGTACCTATACGCGGTTTGCTGAACTCAGCATATCGACAGCGCGATACCGTCCAGAATGTCGTGCTCGCTGACCACCAATTGGTGGATGCCTGCGCGCGAACCCAGCACCTCTGCGAGTTCCTCCACGATCAGTGCGCCACCGGCGATGACGTCGACGCGACCCTCATGCATCGGCCCCAGCGCCGCGCGTTGCTTGCGGGTCATCGTGATCAACTGATCACAGACCGGCAGTAACTCACCAAAGCCGACCCGCGACAAGTGAATCGCCGCCGCGTCGTAGGTCGTCATCGTCGCCGCCAGCGCCGCCAGCGTGGTCATCGTGCCCGCGACGCCCACCCAGGTTCGCGCACCCTCGACCGGCACCTCGCGCAGGGCCTCGCCGAGGCGTTCCCGGATTACCCCGCGCGCTGCCGCCACCTCGGTCGCCGTCGGCGGATCGGAATGCAGACACCGCTCCGTCAACCGGACGCATCCGATGTCCGCGGAGTAGCTCGCCTCCACATCGGAGGTGCCCAGCACCAATTCCGTCGACCCGCCGCCGAGGTCCACCACTACGAAAGGAGCGTCAGCAGAGTCCAACTCGTCGACCGCACCCCGGAAAGACAACGCCGCCTCTTCCTCCCCGGTGATCACCTCGGCGACCGCACCGGGACTCACCTCGCCGAGCACATCGGCTGTCATCGCGAGGAAGTCGTCGCGATTGGACGCGTCACGGGTCGCCGACGTGGCAACCATGCGAATGCGCGACACCTGGTGTCGGGCAAAGAGGTCGGCGTAGTCGACCAGAGCCGCGCGGGTGCGCTGCAGCGCTTCGGGCACGAACGCCCCGGTGGCGTCGACACCCTGGCCGAGGCGAACGATCCGCATCTCGCGATCCACGTCATGCAGCCGGCCGTCGACGACGTCGGCGATCAGCAATCTGATCGAATTGGTTCCGCAGTCGATAGCCCCGACCCGGTTCAGCTCTGCCACGTATCCCTCTCCAGAATTCCCGCCATACCCGGCTCATCCGAAAGCACTGCCAGCGCCTCGTCCCCAAAGGGATTGATCCCCGGCCCCTTTGCCAGGGCATGGGCGATCACGACGTGCAGACACTTCACCCGGTCGGGCATTCCGCCGCCCGAAAAATCGGTACCCAACGACTCGACGGCGTCGCGCTCCGCCAGGTACGACTCATGCGCACGCCGGTATGCCGCCGCCAGCTCGACATCCGCTGCCAACCGCGCCGTCATGTCCCGCATCAGGCCCGACGATTCCAGCCGGCTGGCGGCCGCCGTCAGCACCGGATGCGTCAGGTAGTACAACGTGGGAAACGGTGTGCCGTCAGGCAATCTCGGAGCGGTCTTGACCACTGCCGGCTCTCCGTTCGGACAGCGATAGGCGATCTCCAGCACACCACGCGGCGCCCGGCCCAGCTGGCGCGTCACCGCGTCCAGATCCGCAACGTCAACCACCGGGCACGGGTGCCGGCGGGAGGTTGTGGGGTGCGTCGGCAATGGTGTGCCACAGCGAGGTGTACCAGGGATCGCCATTGGCCACCGCCTCAGCCCGCGTTTCGGGCGCCGCCGGTGCGTCGTCGGACGGCGGAAGCTGCACCTGGTACGGGATGTCACCGGGCATCACGAAGCCGAGACGCTCGCGTGCCTGCGCAGCGATGAAAACCGGGTCGGCCAACTTGGTCTTCTGCTGCTCCAACTCGGCGATCTGCTCACGCAGCATCACCTCGGTGGCCTCCAGCTGCTCCATCTCGGTGCGCTGCGCGAAGTACGTCCGCACCGGCCCGGCGATCGTCAACGTCAGCACGCACACCACCGCCGCCAGGATCGCCGCCCGGCGCGCCGCGGACCCGAGCCGCTGCTCGGACTGCTGCTCGACGGCCGCTGCGATCGATTCCCGGATCGGCTCGATGACAGGTGGCGGTTCAACTCCCTGCTCGGGAGCAGTTCCCTCGCCGGCGTCGGCAGGCTTGGCCTCGCGCCGAGCGGACCGCGAGGCACCCGGCCGACCCTTCGTCGACCCTCCCCCACCACCGGGGCGGGAGGCGGGTGGACGACGTGCACTCATGGCGTCAGACTATTTTGCTTCCGGCGCGAACCGAGGAAAGGCGAGGTCACCGGCGTAGCGCGCGGCGTCTCCGAGTGCTTCCTCGATGCGCAGCAGCTGATTGTATTTCGCGACGCGCTCGCTGCGCGCGGGCGCGCCGGTCTTGATTTGACCGCTGCCGACCGCCACGGCAAGGTCGGCGATGGTGGTGTCCTCGGTTTCGCCGCTGCGGTGGCTCATCATGGTGCGGTAGCCCGAGTTGTGGGCCAGCGCCACCGCGTCCAGCGTCTCGGTGAGCGTGCCGATCTGGTTAACCTTGACCAGCAGCGCGTTCGCGGCGCCCTTCTCGATACCGTCCTCGAGCCGTTCCGGGTTGGTGACGAACAGGTCGTCGCCGACGATCTGCACCCGGTCTCCGATCGCCGACGTCAGCGCCACCCAGCCGTCCCAGTCGTCCTCCGACAGCGGATCCTCGATCGACACCAGGGGATAGCCGTCCAGCAACGACGCGTAGAACGCCGTCATCTCCTCGGCGGTACGGGTCTCCTTTTCGAACGCGTATCCCGTGCCCTCGGTGTAGAACTCGGTGGCGGCCACGTCGAGCGCCAGTGCCACGTCGCTACCCAGCTTGAAGCCGGCACCTTCGATCGCCGAGCTGATCAGGTCCAGCGCCGCCTTGGTACCGGGGATGTCGGGAGCGAAGCCGCCCTCGTCGCCCAGGCCAGTGGACAGTCCCTGCTTCTTGAGCACCGACTTCAGCGATTGGTAGACCTCGGCACCCCACCGCAGCGATTCCTTGAAGCTCGGCGCACCGATGGGCGCCACCATGAACTCTTGGACGTCGACGCCGCTGTCGGCGTGTGCGCCACCGTTGATGATGTTCATCATCGGCACGGGCAGGATGTGAGCGTTGGGTCCGCCGACGTAGCGGAAGAGCGGAAGACCTGCAGAGTCGGCCGCGGCCTTGGCCACGGCCAGCGAAACGCCGAGGATCGCATTGGCGCCGAGCCGGGACTTGTCGGGGGTGCCGTCCAGGTCGAGCAGCGCCTGGTCCACCACCCGCTGGTCGTCTGCGGAGAACCCGATGACGGCCGGGGCGATCTCGTCGAGGACGGCTTCGACCGCCTTTTCGACACCCTTTCCGCCGTAGCGCTCACCGCCGTCGCGCAACTCCACCGCTTCATGCTCACCGGTCGACGCGCCCGACGGCACCGCCGCACGGGCGAACGTTCCATCGGAGAGCGCCACCTCGACCTCGACGGTCGGATTACCGCGGGAGTCGAGGATCTCGCGGGCACCGACCTGCTCGATGATGGACACTGGCTTCTCCTTGCGTCGTCGGTCGCTGAAAGGTACGTCCGTGATCGGGATAAGCCTAAGGGTCTAACCGCATCCTCTCGCTTCGGCTGCGCCGAAATGTTTCCCTCGTCTGCGCCGACCTACGTCACAGTGGATCGCCCTCGGCGTAGGCCGCCGCCCAGTCCCGGACGGTCCTGGCATAAGAATCGTCGAGGTTGTAGGCGCGCAGTGCGTCCATCCACCCTTCCGGTGTCGCCAGGTCCTGGCCGCTCCAGCACAAGTAACCCGCGGCGGTCAGTGCAGCATCGTCGAAATTGTCGGGACTGATCTCCCCGTCGTTGTTGGCGTCGACGCCGTAGAGCCGCCACGTTTCGGGGATGAACTGCATGGGCCCCATTGCGCGGTCCAGGCCGTCATCGCCATCGAGCTCGCCACCGTCGGTGTCCGAGATCATCATGTTTCCCGCAGAACCATCGAGGCGTACCCCGCGAATCGTGGGGGTGACATCACCGTTCGGCGCGATCTCCGCGCCCCGGTAGGTGCCGTGGTGGCTTTCCACCAGCCCGATTCCGGCGAGCGTCGTCCAGGCGAGGTGGCAGTCGGGGTTCTCCACTTCGGCAACCCTAGCGGCGTACGCGTAGGCCTCCAACGCCTCCACCGGAATACCGAGCCGCGGCGCGCGTTCGGCAGCCCACTCGTGCAACTGATCGGCGGGCCTGCCCGAGGCATAGGTGTCGACGGCGGGCACGGGGTCGCCCGCCAGAGGTGGGACACCCTCAGGGATCGGGACGCCGGTATGCCACGAACAACTCGATGCCATCAGAACCGCCGCTGCCCCCACTACCACTGCGGCACGCAGCCAACGAACTGGCGACACGAAACTCCTCAACCGACTCTGGCCGTCCCCCATAATCCCACGCGTCGCGTCCCGCACCCCCGAGGGCGCGGTGGCCGACGCCGCAACGGTAGCGGCGACAGCTCTCTGACGAGCGGCATTAGCTCTCCGAATGCTGTGGAAATGGAAAGCCCAGGAACGGGCATTGCCGCGCGGGCACGATGCTAAGGTGAGGCACACCTAGCTATGGCAAGGCAAAGCTAGGTCGTCAAAATGGCACGAGCGAGGGTGGCAATGCATTTCGTCGGGGACATCTCTGCAGACGTCTTGGCCGCCGGACCCAACGTCACCTCACAGCTGCTCGGCGGCGGTCTGATCGGCCTGCGAGAAGGCCTCGAAGCAGGCATCGTCGTGATGATTCTTGTGGCGTTGCTGGTCAAGTCCGACCGCCGCGACGCTCTCAGATGGGTGTGGCTCGGCGTCGGCGCAGCAATCGTCATGACGATCATTGCCTTCGTCTCGTTCCAATACAGCGCTTACACGATGACCACGCTCGGCGCTGAAGCGATCGCAGGCGTCGCATCGCTGATCGCCGTTGCGATCGTCACCACGATGGTGCTGTGGATGAAAAGGGCCGCCGCGGGCATGTCGGGGCAGCTGCGCTCGGAGATGACGAAGGCATTGGAGACCGGCCCGCTCGCGGTTGTGACGCTGTCGTTCCTCGCTGTCGGACGTGAGGGTTTCGAGACGGCGCTGTTCATGGTCGGCTTCGCCGAGCAGCAGACCCTGTGGCCGCTGACGGGTTTGATCATCGGCGTCCTGATCGCCGCCGCGATCGCCTACGGCCTGTACAAGGGCGCGATCCAGGTGAACCTGACGTGGTTCTTCGGCGTCACCGGAATCTTCCTGATCGTCGTCGCGGCAGGAATCCTGTCCTACGGCGTGCACGCGTGCCAGACCGTCGGCTGGCTGCCTGGCGGCGCCACCATCGCGTTCGACGCCACCACCTGGTCGTGGCTGTCGTGGTTCGACTGGTCGGCCTGGTACGGCGCGGTGCTCGGCGGCATCCTCAACCTCCAGCCGGACCCAACAGTGCTTCAGCTGATCGTCTACGTCGCCTACCTCGTCGTCGTGCTTGCGTTGTTCCTCAAGCCCGCCGAGACCGCCCCGAAACCCGCACATCCGGCGAATTCCGACTCGCCCGCATCACCCACCTCAAGCGCCGACCCGACCCCCGAGCCGGAGCCCTCATCTGAAAGGTCGAATACGTGAAGGTGCACATCAAGGCTGCGGTGGCCGCCGCCGCCGTCCTGGCCGCGGTTTCGCTGACCAGCTGCCAGGCGAAGGAGCCCGAAGGCGGCGGCGACGCTGTCATCACCGTCAACGCCTCCGACGACAGGTGCGAGCTGTCCGGCGCAGAGGGGACGACGGGTGCCAACAAGTTCGTCATCACCAACACCGGCAGCAAGGTCACCGAGTTCTACGTCTACGCCGAGGGTGACCGGGTGCTCGGCGAGGTCGAGAACATCTCCCCCAGCATCGAGCGCACGCTGGTGGTGCAGCTCTCGCAGCCGGGTACCTACCAGACGGCCTGCAAGCCCGGGATGATCGGCGACGGGATCCGCACCGACTACACCGTCACGGGCGAGGAAGTCCAGGTCGACGAGGGTGGCGAGCTGGCAGAAGCCGCCGAGAACTACAAGCGCTACGTTCGCAGCCAGGTCGAAGCCCTGGAGCCCGCCGTCGAGGCGTTCGTTGCCGCGATCAAGGCCGGCGACATCGTGTCGGCCAAGGCGCAGTTCCCGACGACCAGGACCTACTACGAGCGCATCGAGCCGGTAGCCGAATCGTTCGACAACCTCGATCCCCTGATCGACTTCCGTGAGGACATGGTGGAGCCCGACCAGAAGTGGACCGGTTTCCACCGTCTGGAAAAGGACCTCTGGGTCGACGGCCTCCAACCCGACACCGATGCGATCGCCGACCAACTGGTCACGGACGTCACAGATCTCAAAGCCAAGGTCGACGCCGCGGATTACGAGATCGACCCGCTGCAGATCGCAGGCAATGCGCAGGGCCTGCTCGACGAGATCAGCGCCAGCAAGATCACCGGCGAAGAGGACAGGTACAGCCATACCGACCTGTGGGATTTCTACGCGAACCTGCAGGGCTCGCAGACCGCAGTGGCATCGGTCCGTCCGATCCTCGACGAGAAAGACCCTGAGTTGGGCACGCGGGTCGACGAACAGTTCCAGAATGTGGAGCGTCTCTTGGAGCAATACCGTGAGGGCGACGGCTTCGTGTTCTACGACACGGTCACCGAACCCCAGCGGCAGGAACTCTCCCGCGCCATCGACGCGCTGTCCAAGGAAGTAAGCCAGGTGCAAGGTGTCATCGCCGGATAACAATGCGCTAGTTGCCCCCGCCGAGCCGACTGGGGCGAGCGGAGCGACGGGAGAACGGACTCTCGATCAGCGGTCGGGCTTGTCCCGACGCAAGCTGTTCGGCGCGGCGGGGGTGACCGCAGCAGTGGTCGGAGCCGCGAGCGCTGGAACGCTGGCCGGCCGCGCCTCAGCGTCAGCCAACGCCGCGCCCGCGCTGCTGCAGAGTCCCGTTGCCTTCCGCGGCGAACGCCAGGCAGGCATCATCACCGCCGCGCAGGACCGGATGCACTTCGCCACGTTCGACGTCACCACCGACAAGCTCAGCGACGTCGTCGACCTGATGAAGCTGTGGACGCAGATGGCCGAGCGGATGGTGGCGGGTGAAGAAACCGAGCCCAACGGCGCCGTCGGCGGCAATCCCTATGCGCCACCAACGGATACGGGTGAGGCGCTGGGACTTCCAGCATCGCAGCTGACGCTCACCATCGGATTCGGGCCGTCGTTCTTCGTCAAGGACGGCAAGGACCGCTTCGGGCTGGCCGCCAAGAAACCCGAAGCCCTGGCCGACCTGCCGAAGTTTTCGGGCGACAACCTGGACCCCGCCAAGAGCGGCGGCGACATCGTGGTGCAGGCCTGTGCCAACGATCCACAGGTCGCGGTGCACGCGATCCGCAACCTGGCGCGAGTCGGGTTCGGCACCGCCGACGTGCACTACTCGCAACTGGGATTCGGCCGCACGTCGTCCACCACAGAAAGCCAGTCGACACCGCGAAACCTCTTCGGATTCAAGGACGGAACCAACAATCTCAAGGCCGAAGAGACCGACCTGCTCAACCAGCATGTATGGGTCGCCGACGGCGATGGACCGTCGTGGCTGACCGGTGGGACGTACCTCGTCAGCCGACGCATCAGGATGCGCATCGAAAACTGGGACCGCACCGCATTGAACGAGCAGGAAAGGGTGATCGGACGCGAGAAGGGCAGTGGAGCACCGTTAGGGTTTGTCGACGAGTTCGCACCGCTGGACTTCAACCTCAAGGACAAAGACGACCTACCCTTGATCGACACCGACGCGCATGTTCGTCTGGCGTCCGCCCAGAACCTCGGCGGTATCGAGATCCTGCGTCGGGGTTACAATTTCACCGACGGCTCGGACGGTTTCGGACACCTGGACGCAGGTCTGTTCTTCATCGCGTTCGTCCGCAACCCGGTGACGCAGTTCATTCCGATGCAGCAAGCGTTGTCGCGCTCAGATGCGTTGAACGAGTACATTTTCCACAATGGCAGTGCTGTATTCGCCTGCCCGCCTGGGTTGCCGGAGAACGACTCGTCGGCGTACTGGGGTTCGACGCTGTTCGAATGAGCCGTCGATAGCCGCTGTCCGTCGAGGCGCCGTACGTCACGCCAACGAGTCTGCCGCCTTCGACGCGGGTGGCGACGCACCAAATCGGCGGCGGGCACTGGCATCTGTTGGGTCAGCGTTTGCCTAGCTTCACGCTCGGCGGGTCAGCGTTTGCCTAGCCTCACACTCGATCAATGTTGATGTCGCAGAAGTGAGCAGAGTTGCCACTGTTGCTACGCGGACTCGTCGACCGACGGGTGTTGCGATCGAGCGACCGCTTCTTCCTGGGTGAGGATCTCGGCGTCCTGCTCGTCGATCGATCCTGCCCCGGCAACCTCTGCCAGCGCCGGAGCCTCTGCCAGCGCCGGAGCCTCGGGCAGCGCCGGAGCCTCTGCCAGCGCCGGAGCCTCGGGCATCTCTACGACTTCGGGCGCATCGACAGTCTCGGCCGCACCAGCATCACCCACCTCGACGCCGTTGAGACCGGCGTCCGCCGACGGCCAGTAGCCGCGCCATTCGTCTTCTGTGACGACCCCGAGCACTGCATCGTCGAGTTCCTCGGGTATGTCCTCGCCGCGTCGCTCTGCCGCGATCAACTTCTCCGCACTGCGGACGTGATCCATGAACTCCAGAACTTCCGTGCGCAAAGCACTTTCGGCGTCGACGTCGGACGTCAACGTGATGGTGGTGAGACCTGCCGGAATCAGGTCAGCCGGTAGACCTGCCGCCGAAGCGCGCGCAATCACCTTCTGCGCCAACGCCAGGGCGGGCTGCGAAGTGGGCACCTCGTCCATGGACGACGAGCGCGACTTCTTCTCGGCGGCCTTGCGTTGCTCCCACTGCGCGAGCTGATCTTCGAGCGAAATCGACGCGCCGGCAAGGACTGCGGGCACCCGGTTGCCGAGCTTTCGCACCAGCGCATCGGCGACGTCGTCGATGGTGAACGGATGCAGCGGAGCGTCTTCGGCGATCCTCGCGTGGAAAAGCACCTGCAGCAACACATCGCCGAGCTCGTCGCGCAACTCGTCGGCGTTTCCGCTGCGTACGGCGTCGAACAGCTCGTAGGTCTCCTCCAGCAGGTAGCGCCGCAGCGAATCATGGGTCTGTTCGCTCTCCCACGGTCCCGCCGTCCGCAGCTTGTCCATCATCGCTACGGCGTCGATCAGCCGTTCGCCCGACTGCGATTCCGGCGCCGAGATCAGCGTCTCGCCCGCCGCCAACCGTGTCTTGACTGCCGGATGCTCAAGATCCGACGACAACAGCACCGGGGCGTCGTCGCCGTCATAGGCGGGACGCGCCGACGGCAGCGTCCACGGCACCTTGACCGGCATCTCCTCGGTGTACTGGACGTCGCCAGCCAGATATGTGATGGCATCGACGGGGATCAGTGAGGGTCGCCGCGGATCGACCAGTACGACTGTCATCGCGCGTTGCCCTCCTCTCTCGGCGAGGCCCACGTCTTGAGCTTTGTTATATCAATTTCGCCCCGCGGCTTTCCATTAAGCACCAACACCAGGTCCGCCACCATCTGAGCGAGTTCCAGATCGCGGATGCGTGGAGCGCCGACACCCCCCGCCCGCGGGATCGGAACCTGAACCGTGGACGTCGTCGCCCGGTAGTTGGCGCCAGGGTAGACCCGTTTGAGCCGCAGCTGCCCCGAATCGGCGAGAGTCATCGGCGAGATCTTCAGGGTCGACGCCGACGCCGCCGATACTTCGGTCACGCCGAAATCGCGGCACAGCAAGCGCAACCGGGCCACGGCCACGAGCCGTTGCGCCGGTTCGGGCAGCGGGCCGTACCGGTCTTCCAATTCGTCCACCACGGCGGCGACGCCAGCCTCGGCGGCAGCGGCCGCCAACCTGCGGTAGCCCTCCAGCCGTAGTCGATCGCTGCCGATGTACTCGGGCGGGAGATTCGCGTCGATCGGCAGCTCGATGCGCACGTCCTTGGGCTCCGTTGGGGTGGTGACGGTTTGGCCGTCGGCAGCGGCGCGGTAGGCCTCGACGGCTTCCCCGACCAGTCGCACGTACAGGTCGAAGCCGACGCCGGCGACGTGACCGGACTGCTCGATGCCCAGAACGTTTCCGGCGCCGCGTATTTCGAGGTCCTTCATGGCCACGGCCATCCCAGCGCCCAGCTCGTTGTTCTGCGCGATCGTGGCGAGCCGGTCGTACGCCGTTTCGGTGAGCGGCGATTCGGGAGGATAGAAGAAGTACGCGTAACCCCGCTCCCGGCTGCGACCCACGCGGCCGCGCAACTGGTGCAGCTGTGACAACCCGAAGGTGTCTGCGCGTTCGACGATCAAGGTGTTGGCGTTGGAGATGTCGAGCCCGGTTTCGACGATCGTCGTACACACCAGGATGTCGTAATCTCGGTTCCAGAAGCCCTCGACGGTGCGCTCGAGCTGCTCCTCCGGCATCTGGCCGTGCGCCACCACAACCCGCGCCTCTGGTATCAGATCCTTTATCCGGGCGGCCGCCGCGTCGATCGAACTGACCCTGTTGTGGATGTAGAACGCCTGGCCGTCACGCAGCAACTCACGTCGCAGCGCCGCGGCGATCTGCCGGTTGTCGTGCGGGCCGACGTAGGTCAATACCGGATAGCGCTCCTCCGGCGGGGTCAAGATGGTCGACATCTCGCGGATGCCCGCCAGGCTCATCTCCAGCGTGCGCGGTATGGGCGTGGCGCTCATCGTCAGCACGTCGACGTGGGTGCGCAGCGACTTGATGTGCTCCTTGTGCTCGACGCCGAAGCGCTGCTCCTCGTCGACGATCACCAGACCCAGGTCTTTCCACCGCACCGCGGTCTGCAGCAGCCGGTGGGTGCCGATCACGATGTCGACCGAGCCGTCGGCCATGCCGTCTATGACTTTCCGCGACTCCGCCGGATCAGTGAACCGGGACAACCCCTTGACCGTGACGGGAAATCCCGTCATGCGCGCGGAGAACGTCTGCAGGTGCTGATCAGCCAACAATGTGGTTGGCACCAGCACCGCCACCTGCTTGCCGTCCTGGACAGCCTTGAACGCCGCCCGCACCGCGATCTCGGTCTTGCCGGAGCCGACGTCGCCGCAGATCACCCGGACCATCGGGACCGGTTTCTCCATGTCGGATTTCACCTCCGTGATGGCGGTCAGCTGGTCGACGGTCTCGGTGAAGCCGAACGCGTCCTCCATCTCGGCCTGCCACGGCGTGTCCGGCCCGTAGGCATGCCCCGGCGCCGCCTGCCGCTTGGCATACAACGCGACCAGTTCGCCTGCGATTTCGCGAACTGCCTTGCGCGCCTTCGTCTTCGTATTGGTCCAGTCGCTGCCCCCGAGCCGGCTCAGGTTCGGGGCCTGGCCGCCGACGTAGCGCGACAACTGATCCAGCGCATCCATCGGCACGTAGAGTTTGTCGGACCCGCCACCCCGCTTGGCCGACGCATACTCCAGGACCAGGTATTCCCTTCGTGCACCACCGATCTCACGCTCGACCATCTCGACGAACTTGCCGATCCCGTGCTGGTCGTGGACCACCAGGTCGCCCGCCGTCAGCGCCAGCGGATCGACGGTGTTGCGACGCTTGGCCGCCAGGCGCTTGCCGCCGGTGGCGGTGACACGATTGCCGGTCAAGTCGCTTTCGGTGATGACGACGAGGTTGGCGCCCGGCACCACGATACCGTCGTGCAGTGGTCCCTTGAGGACACCGACAACACCCGGCTTCGGCGTCTCCCCGTACTCCAACATCCCTGCGGGAGTGTCTGTTGCGGCGAGCTGCTCGACCACCCGATGCGCTGTACCCATTCCGGGTGCGATCACCGCGGCGTACCCGCCCGTGGCGACGTGCGCGCGCAGCATCGCAAAGATCTCCTCGACATTGTGCTGCTGGCCCCGCGCCGAGGGCGCCTGCCGCACGTCGAGTTCGGTGCCATCCTCGTCCGAGAGCTGGCTCAGCGTCCACCATGGATGACCACCGGCGCGCGCCGCTACGCGCGCCTCGTCCAGATCGCGGAATCCCGACCCGCCGAGCTGCTCGACGTCGATGGGTGCGTCGCCGCCGATGGCTGCCACCGACCAGGACGCCTCTAGGAATTCCCGTCCCGTCTTGATCAGATCGGCGGCACGGGTCCGCACCTTCTCCGGGTCGCACACCAATACCGGTGTGCCGTCCGGCATCTGGTCGGTGAGCAGCGCTGGCTCATCGCCACGCAGCACCGGCAGCAGCGCCTCCATGCCGTCGACGGGAATGCCTTCGGCGAGCTTCGCGAGCATGTCGACGACGCTGCCTGTCACCGAGTTCGCCGCAGCGGTGTTGTCCGCCACCAGCGCCGCCGCCCGTTGCCGCGCTTCAGCGGACAGCAGCAGTTCGCGGCACGCCACAGCGACCATCGAGTCGATCGTGATCTCGGGAATGGAGCGCTGGTCGGCGACCGCGAACATCCGCATCTCGGTCACCTCGTCGCCCCAGAACTCCACCCGCACCGGATGTTCGGCGGTGGGTGGGAACACGTCGAGAATTCCGCCACGGACCGCGAACTCGCCGCGCCTGCCCACCATGTCCACGCGGGTGTAAGCCAACTCGACCAGCCGTTCGATCACCCCGTCGAACCCGCCGTCGGCATCGTCACCCAACGTCAGCGTCACCGGCTCGATGCCTGCCAGGTCGGAAGCCATAGGCTGCAGCAGCGATCGGACCGTCGTGACCACCACCCGCAACGGCGGCCCGAGCCGCGTGTCATCGGGATGGGACAGGCGGCGCAGCACCATAAGCCGCGCGCCGACGGTGTCCACGCCCGGCGACAAGCGCTCGTGGGGCAGCGTTTCCCAGGACGGGAACAGTGTCACGGCCTCCCCTAGGACGCCGCGCAGCTCAGCGCTCAGGTCGTCGGCCTCGCGCCCGGTCGCCGTCACCACCAGCAGCGGCCCACGCCGCGCCAGCGCGCTGGCCACCAGCACGCGAGCGGCGACGGGTCCACGCAGCGCGAGACGGTCGGGGTTTGATTTCGCTTGGTCGATCAGCTCGAGGAAGGCAGGCGAGCTCAAAGCCAAGTCGACGATCCCCGCGATCGGGGTATGGACAGAGGGGTACCCCGGTGCGGTCATGATGGGTCCATCTTAGGTGCGCTGATCAGCGTCACGAATTGCCCCTCGCCTGTCAAGACGTCGTGAAGTCCTGTTCGCATTCTTTCGGCTGCGCAGCGCATCGTGGCCCACCCACGTCGTAGACAAGGCCGACGTCCGGTATCGCGCACGGGCTGGTGCTCGGTGAGTTGAACATCGGCGGCGGTCACGGCATCCCCTTTGTGCGGGTGACGGCGAGCTTGGAACTCCGCGAGTTGGCGTCGGTCGAAACCCACCGCGGCGGGCAACTGGGCGCACTGATGTGAGTGCTACTCGTCCTGCAGGTGGGGATCGGCCTCCAGATGGGTCAACCCGTTCCACACCAGGTTGACCAGGTGGGCGGCCACCACTTCTTTCTTCGGTTCACGCGTGTCCAGCCACCACTGGGCCGTCATCGACACGGAGCCGACCAGCGCTTGGGCGTACAGCGGCGCCAACTCGGGATCGAGGCCGCGGCGGGAGAAATCACCCGCCAGGATCGAGGCCACCTGGCTCACCGCGTCGTTGAGCAGGCTCGAATACGTGCCGGAGCTGATGGACGCCGGTGAGTCCCGGATCAGGATCCGGAATCCGTCGGTGTGCTCTTCGACGTAGGTCAGCAGCGCCAGGGCCACTAGTTCGACCCGCACGCGGGAGCGGTTGTTGGTCAGCGACGACGTGATGCCGTCGAGCAACGCCGACATCTCCCGGTCCACGACGACCGCGTACAGGCCCTCTTTGCCACCGAAATGCTCGTAGACCACGGGTTTGGAGACATTAGCGCGCTGGGCGATCTCCTCGATCGAGGTGCCCTCGTACCCGCGGGCGGCGAACAGCGTGCGCGCGATGTCGATGAGTTGATGGCGACGTTCGCTGCCGGTCATCCGCGCGCGCGGAGCCCGCACTTCCTTATCCGGCGCAGCCACGTATCCGAGCGTATCGGCTTGCATTAGAGTTTCTGCGTCGGCACCGGGTTACGGGCCGGCGCGGTCCGTCGTGGTGTAATCGGCAGCACCTCTGATTTTGGTTCAGATAGTTCAGGTTCGAGTCCTGGCGACGGAGCATCAGAGCAGGCCGAAACCAACGAAGCCGAAACCAACGAAGTGGTGAGTCCCTCCTGGGAGAACTTCGCCCATTCGTTCGTTTCGGCGCAGTGGGGGTCAGCGCTGGACGGCGTGGCGGCGCAGCGCGGCGACCACCTCGGGTTCGGGCCAGCCGGACACCCGGTATCGCGGCGGGTACAACCCTGGCGTCGGGCGGATTCCCGTCAGCTCGAGGACGACGGCGAACGGCACCAGGAAGCGGTCCCGGGACTCGCCGTCCAGGAAGAACACGTAATCGGTTTCAGGCAGCTCGTAGATGCGGAAATCGCCCCAGATGGTGCAGCTGACCAATCCGTCCGGCGTTGTCAGCCCCGTTGCCCTCGCCACGTACACATTCACGGCCGACTGCTGGTAGAGCTGCTCCAGCCAAGCAGTCTGGACGCCGTACTGGGCGCAGGCCACGGTGGCGCGCGCCGCGATCGCCGACCTGCGCGACGGGTGCGGCCCCACCTGCTCGAACGCCACCAGCACGCCGCCTTCGTCGACGGTGAACCCCTGTGGAGACAGGGGCCGCTCGGCACGCCGATACAACCCGTCGGCGTACTCGTAGAGCCAGCTCACCCACTCCGGGTCGTCGGTGCCGAGCACCAAGGTGCCGTCGCCGGGCAAGAAGGCCAGCGGGCGCGCCTCACCCGGCTGCGCGAACGACGCCAGCCAGCTCGGCGCCAATACCGCGACATCGGGAAATCCGTGTTCGTCGAGCTGCATCGACTGGCGCTGCTCCAGCGGCAACACCGGATACCGCTTGGCCAGGTTGCTGCGCGCGACGGCGAACAACTGCTCGGCCGTCACCCCCCACGCCCTGGTGTCGTGCTGCATCACCACCATGGGCGCCAAGGGCAGGTCCAGCACCACGAGTTCGTGGACGAAGCCGGACAGCGGACGCACCCACGGGACGCCGCGATCCGACCGGATCAGGCCTGCGTACGGTGCGGTGCGCAGAACGGGCCGCAACAACGGCCCCGCATCGGCCCAGCTCTGCGGCAGCGTGGCGTCAACGACGGCGTCCAGGCGCGTCCGGATCGCTTCGGGACGATAGCGTGCCGACATCTCCAGCAACTCCGAGTACACCGGGCCCATATCGAGCACCAGACGACGACCGTCGGACCGCACGATGGACAGGTCGATGTCGACGCGGGCGTCGGCCAACCCCCGCGTGTTCAACTCGGCCACTACGGCCTTGAGGATGTCCTGCCGTTCGGCCTTGTCGGCGGCCCGGCTGTCCCCCACGGCCTCAATGGTAGGGCGCAGGTCACACCACTGCCACCGGTCACATCCGCGCGGGTGCTGCGAAAATCTCTCTGGCCGGGACACCGGCTTTGGCGCGCACGGGGACCGGATGTCAGGCTGAACACGACAGCGATCAGTCGTCCACCCGGAGGTTCGATGACCACCCAACCGGAGATACACCCCCAGTCGCTGCGCTCCGGCCCTCCGAAAGCCGCAGTCCTGGTGATGGCCGCCGGGGCAGGCACCCGCATGATGTCGGACACCCCCAAGGTGCTGCACACCCTGGCAGGGCGCAGCATGATCGCGCACGTACTGCACGCGGTGGCCAAGGTCGCACCTCAGCACCTGGTGACTGTTTTGGGCAAGGACCGGACACGGATTGAGCCCGTCGTGGCAGAACTAGCCGACGATCTCGGCCGCGACATCGACATCGCCATCCAGGACCAGCAACTGGGCACCGGTCACGCTGCGCTGTGCGGGCTGTCCGCGCTGCCGGACGATTTCGCAGGCGTCGTCGTGGTGGTCTCGGGCGACGTACCCCTGCTCGACGCGGAGACCCTCGCCGACCTCATCGCGACACACTGCTCACAACCCGCCGCTGTCACCGTCCTGACCACCACGCTGCCGGATCCGACCGGCTACGGACGCATCCTGCGCACCCAGGACGGCGAAGTCATCGCCATCGTCGAGCAGGCCGACGCCACGTCGTCGCAGCGCATGATCAGCGAGGTGAACGCGGGCGTCTACGCGTTCGACATCGCCGCGCTGCGCGCTGCACTGAGGAAATTGCGTTCCGACAACGCCCAGCAGGAGCTGTACCTGACCGACGTCGTCTCGATCGTGCGCTCCGATCATCAGGTCGTGCATGCCAAGCACGTCGACGATCACGCCCTGGTCGCGGGCGTCAACGACCGCGTCCAGCTCTCGGAGCTGGGCGCCGAACTCAACCGTCGCATCGTGCGGGCACACCAGCGCGCCGGCGTCACGATCGTCGATCCCGGCTCCACCTGGATCGACGTCGACGTGACGATCGGCCGCGACACAGTCGTCGCACCGGGCACCCAGCTGCTCGGCGCGACCCGGATCGGCGGGCGCTGCACCATCGGACCCGGCTGCACGCTCACCGACGTCGTCATCGGCGACACCGCCAGCGTGGTGCGGACGCACGGTTCGTCGTCGACGATCGGCGCGGGCGCCACTGTCGGACCGTTCACCTACCTGCGGCCGGGGACCGAACTCGGCGTGTCCGGCAAGCTGGGCGCGTTCGTCGAGGTCAAGAATTCGCGGATCGGTACCGCCACCAAGGTGCCGCACCTGACCTACGTCGGCGACGCCGACATCGGTGAGCACAGCAATATCGGAGCGTCCAGCGTCTTCGTCAACTTCGACGGGGAGAACAAGAGCCGCACCACGATCGGCTCGCACGTGCGCACCGGGTCGGACACGATGTTCGTCGCTCCCGTCACCGTCGGCGACGGCGCCTACACCGGCGCCGGCACCGTGCTGCGCGAAGATGTGCCGCCCGGAGCGCTGGCCGTTTCGGCCGGGCCGCAGCGCAACATCGAGGGGTGGGTGCAGCGCAAACGACCCGACAGTGCCTCAGCGGAAGCGGCCGGCAAGGCCATCGAGGACGACCCCAGCAGCTAACCGTGCGTTGGTGTTCTGGCAACCCGGCAATACCCTGACAGATTCCATCTGCGCGTCCAAACGTACGATTGGCCCGTATCGATCCCCGACGGCGAGGCGCAGAGTGGGCACGGACTGGACCGACAACCGCAAGAACCTGATGTTGTTCTCAGGTCGCGCACATCCCGAGCTGGCCGAGCAGGTGGCCAAAGAACTCGACGTCGCGGTCACCGCACAGACGGCGCGTGACTTCGCCAACGGCGAGATCTTCGTCCGTTTCGACGAGTCAGTCCGCGGCAGCGACGCGTTCGTGCTGCAGTCCCATCCAGCCCCACTGAACAAGTGGCTGATGGAACAGCTGCTGATGATCGACGCGCTCAAACGCGGCAGCGCCAAGCGGATCACCGCGATCCTGCCGTTCTATCCCTACGCCCGCCAGGACAAGAAGCACCGCGGCCGCGAACCGATCTCCGCGCGACTGGTCGCCGACCTGTTCAAGACCGCAGGCGCCGATCGCATCGTGTCGGTAGACCTGCACACCGACCAGATCCAGGGCTTCTTCGACGGCCCCGTCGACCACATGCGAGCGCAGCCGCTGCTCTGCGGCTACATCGGTCAGAATTACCGCGACCACGACATGGTGGTGGTCTCCCCCGACTCCGGCCGGGTCCGGGTCGCCGAGAAGTGGGCCGATTCCCTGGGCGGGGTGCCGCTGGCATTCATCCACAAAACCCGCGATCCCCTGGTGCCCAACCAGGTCAAGTCCAACCGCGTGGTCGGTGAGGTGAGGGGCAAGACCTGCATCATCACCGACGACATGATCGACACCGGCGGAACCATCGCCGGTGCGGTGAAGCTGCTGCACGAGGCGGGCGCCGGCGACGTCGTCATCGCCGCCACCCATGGCGTGCTGTCGGATCCGGCCCGCGAGCGCCTGGCCGGAAGCGGGGCCCGCGAGGTGATCGTCACCAACACGCTGCCCGTCGGTGAAGACAAGCGGTTCCCTGCGCTCACCGTGCTGTCGATCGCACCGCTGCTGGCCAGCACCATTCGGGCGGTGTTCGAAAACGGCTCGGTGACAGGGTTGTTCGACGGGGAAGCTTGAGTTTTGTCTGCCACATCCGACTGTCGGCGGCGGACCGCCTCCACGATTTTCCACATCCCCCGCTGCACCGCGGTGCGCGAGATCTTGTGACTCATCGCCGACGCCGGAGGCCGGTCGCTCTCCCCTTCGCAGCGCTCGCCCCAGTGGCGATCGTCCTGTCGCTCACCGCATGCGGCGCCGAAAGCACTGATCAGCAGGTTTCGGCATCGGCGTCCACGTCCGCCGAAGCGCCACCACCGACAGCCGAACCGACCCCGATGGCAGCTGCGGCGCCGGACGCGCTGCCCTTCCGGGACTTTCTGCAGACCGTCGGCGTGTTCGGTACCCCAACCCCGGTGGCCGCCATCGACGGCCTCACGGTGACGGTGCCGCTGCCTGCGGGTTGGCACCGCTACAGCGACCCGCTCTTCGCCACCGGTGTCGATTTCGTCAGCATGGCTTCGGATCCGTCGCTCTACCCGTCGGTGCAGCTGATGGCGATCAGGCTGGACGGCGCCTTCGACGCGCGCGACGCGCTCCAATACGCCACGACCGACGCTCTCCCGCCTGGGTCCACCGACGTGGTCGGATCGTTCGATGACTACCAGGGCTCGCCGTCGCTGATGATGCAGGGTGTCCACGAAGACAGCCGTCACTTCATCCGGATGGTCATCGCCGATGCACCGTCCACGTCGTCGCGCTATCTCGTCGAGCTCATCGTCGCGACCCAACTCGACCAGCCGATCGCTGCGTCGCCGGAGCTGCAGGAGATCGTCAATGGTTTATCGGTGGTGGTGACATGAGGACCCGGTCCGCTCTGGCGGCCATCCTGGCCGTCGCGGCGATGAGCGCGTGCAGCCCGGATACGCCGGACTATCAATCGATTTGGGAAACCTCCACCACTGCTGCAGCCACACCCACGCAGACCGAGGGGGCAGCACCCATCTCGGTCTACCTGGAGCAGAACGGTGTGATCGGGTCGCCGATGACGCCGGAGACGCTGACCGGCATCACCGTGACGATGCCCAGACCCGAGGGGTGGCAAGTCGTAACGGATCCCGCCCTGCGCGACACCTTTCAGGTGCTGCGCAAGCCGGTTGACGCCGGCTACGTGCCCCAGGCGTCGCTGTTCGTGATGAAACTGACCGGCGATTTCGAGGTGGCAGAAGCCATCCAGCACGGCAAGGTCGGCGCCCAGCTGTCCGAGGGATTCACCGAACTCGACGCATCCACGGAAGACTTCAACGGGTTTCCGTCGTCGATGATCGAGTGCAGCTACACCCTGGCCGGACAGCGCCTGCACCAGTACCAACGCATCGTCATCCCCACCAACGCACCCCCGGCAGCCGAGCGGTTCCTGGTGCAGTTCACGGTCACTACAGCAGCCGATCAGGCGGTGGACCACGCCGCCGACGTCGAGACGCTGATCGACGGGTTCAAGGTCACCGTCCCTTGACCCGGCGGCCTTCGGCGGCCGGCAGGAAACTGTGAGCGCTGTCCGAGCAACTCGGCGACTACCAAATTTCCGCTCGGACGCAGCCATGCGCTAACCTGACCAGGCCCGCTGCGTCGCAGTCCGCGCCGCGGGGCAGTCACGGCGAGGGTGGTTCCGGCCACCGTTATCGACGGGGCCTACTTCTGAAGTCGGCATCCTCGCCTGTGCACCACCGAGACACAGGCAGGTAGGAGCGACACCATGGCCAAGGCCACCACCAGCAACAAGTTGAGCGCCGCTGTGCGCACCGAGACCGGCAAGGGTGCCTCGCGGCGCGCGCGTCGCGAGGGCAAGGTTCCCGCGGTGCTCTACGGCCACGGCACCGATCCGCAGCACCTGACGCTGCCCGCCCGCGAATTTGCCGCCGTCCTGCGTAACTCGGGCACCAATGCGGTGCTGACCCTCGACATCAACGGCACCGAGTCGTTCGCCCTCCCGAAGGCGATCGAGGTGCACCCGATCCGCCGCAACATCCAGCACGTCGACCTGATCATCGTCCGTCGCGGCGAGAAGGTGACCGTCGAGGTCAGCGTCCTCGTCGAGGGCGACGCCGCACCCGACACGCTGGTCAACCAAGAGGCCAACGCCATCGAGATCGAATCCGACGCCATGTCGATCCCCGAGAGCTTCACGGTGTCTGTCGTCGGCGCCGTTGCAGGTACCCAGTTCAGCGCCGCCCAGGTTCCGCTGCCCGCTGGCGTGACCCTGATCTCCGATCCCGAACTGCTCGTGGTCAACGTCGTGGCCGCCCCGACCTCCGCAGAACTCGAAGCCGAAGGTGGCGGCGCCACGCTGGACGAGCAGGCGGCGGAGATCGCCCTGGCCGCGGACGCCGAGGCGTCCGAGTCCGACTAACCATCTATGGCCGAGCCGTTGCTGGTTGTTGGCCTGGGCAATCCAGGCCCCGACTACGCCAAAACCCGCCACAACGTCGGGTTCATGATCGCGGAGATCTTGGCCGCGCGCATCGGCTCGCCCTTCAAGGTGCACAAGAAGTCCGGCGCCGAGGTGGTCACCGGCCACCTCGGCGGGCGATCCGTTGTGCTCGCCAAGCCTCGCGTCTACATGAACGAGTCGGGCCGCCAGGTGGGTCCGCTCGCCAAGTTCTACTCGGTGGCGCCCGCCGACGTCGTGCTGATCCATGACGAACTCGACATCGACTTCGGCCGTATCCGGCTCAAGTTCGACGGCGGCGAGGGCGGGCACAACGGGCTGCGCTCGGTGGCTAATGCCCTGGGCACCAAGGGTTTTTACCGGGTCCGAATCGGCGTGGGACGCCCGCCAGGTCGCCAGGATCCGGCGGCGTTCGTGCTACAGGGCTTCAACGCCGTCGAGCGACCCGAGGTGCCCACCATCTGCGAACAGGCCGCTGACGCCACCGAGGTGCTGCTGCAGCTGGGCCTCGAACCGGCCCAGAACCAAGTGCACGCCTGGTAGTCCTTTTCCGCGCCCAAACTCACTTTTGGGCGGAAACGGCCCAGAAGCCGCGCGCCAGAACGTCGGTCTCGGCGTCGGGCTGGGCCAACTGGACGTCAGTCCGAGGTGCGGCGGGAATACGCGCGCAGCGCGAACGGCGCAAAGAGGGCCGTCAACGCCAGCGACCACAGGATGGTGGCCAACACCGGATGGTGCAGCGGCAACTGCGCCGACGGCGGCGCGGCTGGACCGTTGCCCCACAGCACCCGCATCGCCTGCGCCAACGACGACACCGGATTCCATTCGGCGATGATCCTCAGCCACGTCGGCATCGGCTCGGTGGGCACGAACGCGTTGGCCAGGACCGCCTCCGCGAAGCTCCCCCGGATGCGCCACCCGATGGCCAGCCCCATCACCGCCATCACGACGATGCCGATGGACGAGTGGATCAGGCTCGCGATACTGCGACCGATCAGCACCGAGGACCGCCAGATGGGCAGCGACCGGAACCGGTCGATCACACCCTTTTCGACGTCGGCTGTGATGCCCGCGGCCACGACGAACGCCGAGAACACGATGGTCTGCGCCTGAATGCCCGGCAAGAGGAATTCGCGGTAGGACGCATCACCCGTGCCGCCGATCGACGCTCCGAACACGAACGCGAACAACAACACGAACATCACCGGCGCAACGGTGACGTCGCTGAGCATCTCCGGCATCCGCTTCGTATGAATCAGGTTGCGTTTCACTATGATCCACGACTGTTGCGCCAAGTTAGTGGGTCGGGTGACCGGACGTGCGGTGCGTACGTGGGCTCCGTTGACGACAGCGGTCATGACGCAACCTCCTCGGTATCGGCCCGATGGCCCGTGAGCGACAAGAAGACGTCGTCGAGACTGGGCCGGGCCAGGGCGATGTCGTCGACCTCGATGTTGTCGTCCTGCAACCAGCCCGCCACCCGCGTGAGGTCTGCCAATCCGTCTGCAGCGACGGTCAATTTGCGAGCACCCGGGTCGACGAACACCTCCGTGCCGCCGCGCGCCAACCGGCTTCTCGCGTCGCCCAAACGGTCCCCGTGGGACACCGTCACCACGAGGCTGGCGTTGCCTGCTTGTTGTTTGAGCTCCAACGGCGTTCCGTGGGCGATGATACGGCCGCTGTCGACGACGACGATGTTGTCGGCAAGCTGATCGGCCTCCTCCAGGTACTGCGTGGTGAGCAGGAGCGTGGTGCCCTCGGCCACCAGTGACCTGAGCACCTCCCATAGGTCGCTGCGACTGCGCGGGTCGAGGCCAGTGGTGGGCTCGTCGAGGAACAGCACCGGAGGCGCCGCGATTAGGCTGACGGCGAGGTCAAGGCGCCGTCGCATCCCACCTGAATAGGACTTGACCGGCCGGTCGGCCGCATCGGACAGCGAAAATGTTCCAACAGTGGGTCATTCAGCTGCGCTAAAGGTTTTTTGGCGATGCCGTACAGTCCGCCGATCATGCGGATGTTCTCGCGGCCGGTCAACAGCTCGTCGACGGTGGCGGCCTGACCCGTCAACCCCATGTTGCGACGCACCATCTCGGGTTGCGCCTGGACGTCGTAGCCTGCTACCAATGCCGTGCCGCTGGTGGGCTTGGTGAGCGTCGTCATCATCCGCACGGTGGTGGTCTTGCCCGCACCGTTGGGACCCAACAACCCCAGCACCGTGCCCTCGGGGACACAGAAGCTGACGTGGTCTACGGCGGTCTGCTCGCCGAACCGCTTGACGAGGTCGATCGCTTCGATGGCTGGAGTCGACATGGGCTCCACGGTATCGACAAGCACTGCCAAGGCACCAATGCATTACCGGCGCCGAGATCAACGAACGGGCGGATTCTTCTCGATCTTTTCCGCCCGAACGTGCGTTTGGGCGGGAGAAGGGGCTAGGTGACGAGGGTGACCGAGTTGGCGCGGCGCAGCTTGCCCGACGGTGTCTTCGGGATGGTGCCCGGGCCGAGGACCACGACATTGCGGGGCCGGACGTCAACTTCGCCGACGACCTCGTGAGCGACCTGATGCTCGATGCGACGTACCTCGACCGGGTCCTGGTAGGAATTGGACTCCACGGCCACGGCGAACGTCTCACGCGAGTGCCCGGCGTCCAGCCGCACCGCGACCGAACAACCCGGCCGCACGCCCTCGACGCGACCGGCGGCGCGCTCGATGTCGGTCGGATAGATGTTGCGGCCCGCCATGATGATGACGTCCTTCACACGACCGCAGACCACTACGTGGCCGTTCTCGGTGAGGTAGCCGAGGTCACCGGTGTCATACCAGCCGTACTTGTCCTGCGCGGGGATGAAGCCGCCCATGGTGATGTAGCCGGGGGTGACGGGCTCGCCGCGCAACTCGATGACCCCGACACCGCGGGGGGGCACCAGATCGCCATTTTCGTCCACTATGCGGGCTTCGATGTCGGGTAGCAGCGGCCCGAGGGTCGCCAGCCGCTTGGTGTTGCCCTTGGCGGCAGGTACGGCCTGGCGCAGCGCGGCCAGCAGGTCGGCGTCCACCTCGTCGACGACGAGGCCGGCGCCGCACTGCGAGAACGACACTGCCAGCGCGGTCTCCGCCATGCCGTACGCCGGGAGGATGGCCCCGGCCGACAGGCCGAATGGCGCGCCCGCTTCCAGCAGGTCCTCGACGTCGGCCGGCTCGACGGGCTCGGCACCCGAGAGCGCGAAACGCAGCGTCGACAAGTCGAAATCGCCGGGCTTGGCCTGCCGGCGTAGCCGCTTGGCCAGCAGCGCGTAGGCGAAGTTGGGCGCCGCGGTCATGGTCCCCTTGTACTTGCTGATGAGCTTGGGCCACAGCAGGGTGTCGCGCAGGAAGTCCATCGGCGTGACCTTGACCAGTTCGGCGCCGAAGTACATCGGGATGGTCAGGAAGCCGACCATGCCCATGTCGTGGAAGCAGGGCAGCCAGCTCACCATGACGTCGGTCTCGACGTCGTACTCGGCGCCGACGAACATCGCCTCGGCGTTGGAGTGGATGTTGCGGTGCAGGATCTGCACGGCCTTGGGCGAACCGGTCGAACCGGACGTCAGCTGCATTAGCGCGACGTCGTCCTCGTCGGTCTCGACGGGGTCGATGGGCTCGGCCTCGAGCAGGTCGGTGACCTTGAGGACCTTGAGGCCCTTCTCTTCCAGGACCGGAATAGCCACGAGGAACGGCTCGGATACGACGACGGCCTTGGCCTCGATCATGTCGATGACGTTCATGGTGTCCTCGGCCCAGACCACCAGATCGGTGCGCGGGGTGGGTTGGTGCAGCATCGTCAGGCTCGCGCCGCGCATCCACAGGCCCTGCGCCGTCGGCGCGATCTCCACCGGTGCGCCTGCCAGCACGCCGACCGCGTCGCGGGGACCGATGCCCGCCGCGGCCAGGCCACCCGCGACGCGCCGCGCACGTTCGTGCACTTCGAGCCAAGTCTGACGCAGCGGCTCGTGCGGCTCGCCGGTAACCATGCCCTTGGTGCTGGTCCGAGCGCTCAGATACATCTTGTCGGTAAAGCGGCTCACGACACCCTCCTCGGTCTCGTCCCCGTCGTCAGGTCACTACACCTGCGGGTAATGCTCCGCCTACCCGCTGCGCGAGCGCTGTAGGCACGCGCACACAAAACGGCTGCGGTTTCGTCTCGAATCACCGTCGATCATCTTAGGAGACTCTTAAGTAACTGCCAAACTTTGTTCGATATTGAGGCATGCGTCACAGGGATCTTCTCCCCGACGCTCGCTCGATTGCGGCCTCAACCATCGTTCGACGGGGCAGGAACCACTGTGGCACCGTGCACTGGCCCGCTGGCGACTCGCACGGTACGGCAGACGCCGGCTTCAGCCAGTTGCGCACTCACGTCGACCGCCGAACTGGCCGACGGGCACAGGAACGCACACGTGGGGCCCGATCCCGAGACCACGCCTGCCAGCGCACCCGCCTCGGATCCGGCGCGCAGCGTGCGACGCAGGGCAGGCTGCAGGCTGATCGCCGCGGCTTGCAGGTCGTTGCCCAGCAGCGGGGCCAACTGGACCGGGTCTCCGGACGCCAGCGCGGCCAGCACCGGCTCGGCGTCGTCCACGCGGGGTGGCGTGCCGACGTCGCGCAGCCGGTCGAGCTCGCCGTACACCGTCGGCGTCGGCAGGCCGCCCGCGCCGAAGGCCAGCACCCAATGAAACGTATTGCGGGACAACACCGTCGCCAGCTCCTCGCCCCGCCCGGTTCCCAGCGCGGTGCCGCCGTGCAGGGCAAACGGGACGTCGCTGCCCAGCTGCGCCGCCAGCGCATGCAGGTCGCGGCGCGGCACCCCAAGCTCCCACAGCGTGTTCATCGCCACGAGTACCGCGGCGGCGTCGGCGCTACCGCCGGCCATCCCCCCAGCGACCGGGATCGCCTTCTCGATCGTGATCGCCACGTCGGGGGCCCTACCCACGTGCTCGGCCATCAGCTCGGCCGCCCGCCAGGCGAGGTTGCGCCGGTCGGCGGGGAGCGTCTCGGCGCCCTCGCCCGCCATCTCCAGCGACAGCAGGTCGGCCGTGCGAACCGTCACCTCGTCGGTCAGTGAGACGGCGTGGAACACCGTGGTCAGCTCGTGATACCCGTCGTCGCGGAGGTCCCCGACGGCAAGGTAGAGGTTGACCTTGCCGGGGACGCGAACGGTGACCGATCCCGTGGTAACCCAGTCAGCGGCGGTGTTTCCGTCAGAGGCCGGCACCGCACGAGACTAACGCCGCCCCTACGCTTGGTGAGTGCTAGACCCGGGTCAGACGTTCGAAGGTTATGTCGTCGACGGGCAGCTGGGCACCGGCGGCTACGCAAATGTCTACCGCGTGCACCCTAGATCCGGGGCGAGCGAAGCGACGGGGGATAGATCCGGGGCGAGCGAAGCGATGGCGCTGAAAATCCTGCGGGACGATCTTCGCGGGCCACGCGAGGTGGCGCGGCTTCATCGTGAATTCGACGTCGCCAAGGCGGTGGAGCATCCCCATGTCGTCTCGGTCTACCGCAACGGGCCGGGCTGGCTGACCATGCAGCTGGTCGACGGCGGGACGGTGTCGACGTTGGCGACGATGGCCGACCGGCTCGAAGCGCTGGCCCAGATCGCCGACGCACTGGATTTCGTCCATCGGCAGGGGTTCGTGCACTCCGACGTCAAACCCACCAACATCCTGGTGTTCCGCGACTTCACGGCGCGCGGTGCGGTGTTGATCGACTTCGGCGTCGCGCATTCGGTGGCCGCGGACGCGGGGCGTCGGCCGACCCATGTCCAGGGCTCGTTACCCTATGCTGCTCCTGAGCTGCTGCACGGTCGGGCGCCCACCGGTGCCACCGACGAGTACGCACTGGCGTGTACGGCCGTCGAATTGATCACGGGAAAGCGGCCGTTCACCGCAGCCACGCCGATGGCGCTCGTCGATGCGCAATTGAATAAGCCGCCGCCCAAATGGGCCCGTCGGGTGGCCTGGGTGACGCATGCTTTCGACTCGATCCTGGCCAAAGCGCTGGCCAAGGACCCCGACGCGCGGTACCAGTCGTGCACGGAGTTCGTGCAACTGATCACCCACGCGTTGGGTGATACGGAGTCACAGCGCCGAGACGGGTGACGGCTCGGCGCCGTCGCGGCCTTCGGTGCGCTGCAGCAGCCGGACGAAGTCGGCGGCGCGGAGTGTCTCGCCACGTCGCGCAGGATCGATGCTGGCCGCCAGCAGACGCTGCGCGGACTCGTTGCCCGATCCCGCCCAGTCCGCGAAGGCGTTGCGTGACGTCTTGCGGCGCTGCGCGAACGCGATGTCGACCAGTTCGAACACCTGATTGCGGAACTCCGGTTCGGTGGGCCACGGCGACTGCTCGAAGCGGTCGATGCGCACCAGCCCGGAGTAGACGCGAGGGATGGGCCAGAAGACCGTCGGCGACACCATTCCGAAACGACGGACGTTTCCGTAGAAGCGCACCTTGACGCTGGGCACCCCATAGTCTTTGCCGCCCGGCTCGGCGGCCAGCCGCTCGGCCACTTCGGCCTGCACCATCACCATGACAGTGCGAATCGAGGAGAATTCTGCCAGCAAATGCAGCAACGCTGGGACCGCGATGTTGTAAGGAAGGTTGGCAACGAGTGCTGTGGGTTGGGAATCCAGGTCTGACTGGTGGATAGTCAGAATGTCGCGATTGATCACCGTTAGCCGGTGAATCTCACTGTGGGAATGCTCCGCGATGGTTTGAGGCAGCCTGCGCGCCAGAACCGGATCGATCTCGACGGCCGTCACGGTGGCGCCGCGATCGAGCAACGCGAGCGTCAGCGAGCCCAACCCGGGACCGACTTCGAGCACGTGATCCTGCTTATTGACGCCCGAGGAAGATACGATTCTGCGCACCGTGTTTGCGTCGTGCACGAAGTTCTGGCCGAAGGACTTTCTTGGCCGGAAATCGAGCTCTTTCGCCAAATTCCTAATCTCGGTCCTGCCGAGCAGTCGAATAGTCACCGAACCCCCAGTCTCGCACTGCAGGTAGGCCATGCTCCCCAACCTTGGCGCGAACGTGTTACTTCAGCAATCGCTATCTGCTCTTCCCTTGTAGCGAGATCAGCCCGCTCAGCATACCTCAGACCACCGTTTCGTTCCCAGGTGTTCTGATCGAATTGCACCCCTCCGTAATATCCGTTCCCCGTGTTGATCGCCCAGTTGCCGCCCGCCTCGCACTGTGCGAGTGAATCCCAGGCCAAGGAATTGGTGACAGGCGGTACCTCGGTGCCGGGTTTTGCGCCGACGCGGAGCACCGAATCACGGGCAGGAACGAGCTCGTTAGTGGCCACCGGCAGGCGCCCCGTCTCGACGCCGTTGACGGTGGCCACCGAGAAGGTGACCTGTTGCTGACCGGGCGTGCCGGGGTCTTCGACGACCCGCCGACTCATGTTCATAGTGACGTCCTGGATCACCTGGGCGTGCGGCGCGAGCGGCAGCTGCTCGGTGACCTGGGTGATGCGCATCCGGGTGACCTGGATTTGCATGCCCGCGACCACGGGCGATGACGGCCCGGGAATGACGGTGTCGTGCTGCTGCAGCGGTACGCCCGCCGCGGCCAGCAGGCCACGGACGTCCGGCGCGGCGAGGCGCACCGCACTCACTACGCCGCCGTCGTTGATCTGGACGGTCTTGGCGCTCACCACGGGCAGAGCCATGCCCGCCAGTGGTACGCGACTGCCCCGGGAGGCGGCGATCGGCGCGGTGTTGTCCATCGCGAGCTGCTCCAGGGCCTCGTCGACGGTCGAGGCCGTCGTCCACAGCTCCTGCGTCTGACCACCGTCGAGCGTGATCTCCAGCGGCCTGCTACGGCGCAGCAGGATGGCGCCGGAATCGGCGATGGGCTGGTCCGCGGCGGGTTGCAGATCATCGCGCTCGTCGATGTCGAAGCCGTTCTCGGCCATGACATCGCCGACGGTCGATTTCATCGTGGTGACCGTCATCGCGGTGCCATCGATATCGAGGGTGACGGTCTTGTGTGAGAAGACGGCGTAGCTGCCCGCGAACACCAAGGTAACTAAGAGCAGGCCGACAATGATTCGTAACAGCGGGGACGGTGTTTGATGGAGTTTGCTGACGATGTTCAACTGGTAGCTAACCTCGACCTCTGAGAACAACTTCACACCTGTTGCGACCCTCGCCTGATCACAAGACGGTAACGAACCGCAAGGTGCAGAGCAACTTGCACGTATGTGTCTTAGACGACACTTAATCCACCTCAACAGCCGTCGCGTCGAGACAGTAAACGTGTCGGGCGACTTCGGACGACTCCCGCGCAATATCTTCGGCTGGCTTGCCCAGTAGCTCGGCGAGCCCGCGCACCGTGTAGGGCAGACAGTACGACTCATTCGGCGCGCCGCGATAAGGATGCGGCGTCAGGAACGGCGCGTCGGTCTCCACCAACATCTGGGCGGCCGGTATCAACGCGGCCGCTTCGCGCAGCGCTGACGCGTTCTTGAAGGTGACGGTGCCGGACAGGCTCAGCTTCCATCCTGCGTCGATGCAGCGACGGGCCATCTCGGGACCTGACGAAAAGCAGTGGAAGATGACCTCGTCGGGGGCGCCTTCGGCGGTCAGGACGTCGAGTACCGCATCGTCGGCGTCGCGGTTGTGGATCATCAACGGCTTGCCGGTGCGCTTGGCCAGGTCGATGTGCCACGCGAAGGCCGCACGCTGTTGGCCCGGCGTGGCGCAGCCGTCGAGACGGCCGGGCCAGTACAGATCCATTCCCGTTTCGCCGATGGCTACCACGCGGGGGTGGGTGGCCAGCTCCTCCAGTGCTGCTCGCGACTCGTCGGTGAGCGTGTTAGCCCGCGTCGGGTGCAGAGCGACCGCAGCGTAGACCCGCGGGTCCCAGTCCGCGGCACGCGCGGCCCAGCGGGCGGCGTCCAGATCGTCGGCGATGGTCACCACTGCGCCGACGCCGACCGCTTCGGCGCGGTCGAGGATCGCCGCGACGTCCGCGGCGTCACGCGCCCCGCATGCATCCAGGTGGGTGTGCGCGTCGATGAGCGGGGCCAACGGCTGCGGCGACGGCGGCGGGGGACGTTTGGCGCTCACCCGGACACAATAAGGTTGAGGCGACATGAGCACTGACACTGACGGGGACGCCCCGCGCCCCTTCTACATCACCACGGCGATCGCCTACCCCAACGGGGCGCCGCACATCGGGCACGCCTACGAGTACATCGCCTCCGACGCGATCGCCCGGTTCAAACGGCTCGACGGCTACGACGTGCGCTTCCTCACCGGAACCGACGAGCACGGCCTCAAGATGGCGCAGACGGCCGCCGCAGAAGGCATCGACACCGCAGTGCTGGCGCGACGCAACTCCGATGCGTTCCAAGCGGCGCAGGAACATCTCGGTGTCTCCTTCGACCGGTTCATCCGGACCACCGACGCCGACCATATCGAGGCGTCGATCGACATCTGGAGACGGATGAACGCCACCGGCGATATCTACCTCGACGCCTACGCGGGCTGGTACTCCGTGCGCGACGAGCGCTTCTATACCGACGACGAGCTCGAGCTGCGCTCCGACGGCGTCCGGTACTCGATCGAGACGGGCACACCGGCCACCTGGACAGAAGAGCAGACCTTCTTCTTTCGCCTGTCCGCCTACACCGAGCGACTACTCGCGCATTATGAGGCGCACCCCGAGTTCATCGGACCCGACGTGCGGCGCAACGAGATCCTCGGCTTCGTCTCCGGCGGGCTACGCGACCTATCGATCTCGCGGACGACCTTCGACTGGGGGGTGCCGGTTCCCGACCATCCCGATCACGTGATGTACGTGTGGGTGGACGCGTTGACCAACTACCTCACCGGCGTCGGCTACCCCGACGTCGACTCCGACTCGTTTCGCCGATTCTGGCCAGCCGACCTGCACATGATCGGCAAGGACATCATCCGGTTCCACACGGTGTACTGGCCTGCCTTCCTCATGTCGGCAGGCATCGAGCTGCCGAAGCGGGTCTTCGCACACGGATTCGTGCTCAACGACGGCGCGAAGATGGGCAAGAGCGCAGGCAACTTCCTCGACCCGACGGATCTGGTCGACACGTTCGGGTTGGACCAGGTGCGGTACTTCCTGCTCCGCGAAGTGCCCTTCGGACAGGACGGTAACTACAGCGAGGAGGCGATCATCGGCCGGATCAACGCCGATCTGGCCAACGAGTTCGGCAACCTGGCCCAACGCTCGCTGTCGATGGTGAACAAGAACCTCGACGGCGTGGTCCCGCAGCCCGGGGAGTTCACTGCCGACGATCTCGCGCTGCTGGAAGCGGCCGACGGGCTGTTGGAGCGGGTGCGCGTCGCATTCGACGTCCCGGCGATGCACCAGGGCCTCGAGGCCATCTGGCTGGTACTCGGCGCCGCCAACCGCTACTTCTCCGCGCAGGAACCGTGGGTGCTGCGCAAGTCCGACAGCCTCGCCGACCGTGACCGCTTCGGCACCGTGCTGTACGTCACGATGGAGGTGGTGCGTATCGCCGCGATGCTGGCACAGCCGGCGATGCCGGAGTCTGCGGGCACGTTGCTCGATCTGCTGGACCAGCCTGCCGACCAGCGGAATTTCGCGGCGATCGCCACCCGCCTGGCTCCCGGCACGATCCTGCCCAAGCCCGAGGGCGTCTTCCCCCGCTATATTTCGGAGTGAACCACCTCACATTCGGCGGTCGCCTGTCACAACCTCGGTAGGAGCGGTGTCTAGAGGGCAGAACATCCTCGGACAAGGAGATCGACATGAGCACCAACCGCATCGTGATCATCGGCGGCGGCTATGCCGGAGCACTGGCCGCCAACCGGCTGCGTAAGAACCCCGACATCGATATCACCCTGGTGAATCCGCGGCCGTCATTCGTCGAACGCATCCGGCTGCACCAACTGGTCGCAGGCACCGGCGACGCCACGATCGAACTGTCGACCATGCTGGCCGACGACATCGAGTTGGTGGTCGATACCGTCGCGCGCATCGACGCTCCCGGTCGCCGAGTCGAACTGGCCACCGGCGCGGTGCTGGACTACGACTACCTGATCTACGCTGTCGGCAGCACCGGCGCGAAGGTGCCGGTGCCCGGTGCTGAATTCGCCTACGGGATTGCGGAACTCGAAGACGCCCAGCGACTGCAGAACCGACTGCTCGACGTGGCACCCGCAGCACCGATCGTCGTGGTCGGTGGCGGCCTCACGGGTGTGGAGGCCGCGAGTGAGTTCGCCGAGAGCGGTCGACCGGTCACGCTGGTGTGCGGCCCGATCCTCGCGCCGTCGGCGGGCAAGTCCGGGCGCAACTCGGTGCGTAAGCAGCTCAAAAGGCTGGGTGTGACTGTGCTGGAGGGTGTTTCGGTCACCAGCGTGGCCGCGGACCACGTCGTGTTGAGCGACGGCACCACCGAGGCGAGCGCGGCGACGATCTGGACCGCAGGCTTCGGCGTGCCGGGACTGGCCCGCGTCAGCGGCCTGAGCACCGACGCGCTGGGACGGCTGCTCACCGACGAGACGCTGACCAGCGTCGACGACCCGTACATCGTCGCCGCAGGTGACGCCGTGTCCCCGTCGAATCAGCCGCTGCGGATGAGCTGCCAGGCGGCACTTCCGCTCGGCGCCCAGGCGGCCGAGACAGTGCTGAGCCGGCTCGCTGGTACCGCGCCCAGGAACGTCGATCAGGCCTTCACAGGTCAGTGCATCAGCGTCGGCAGGCACGGCGGAACCATCCAGCTGGCGCGTCGGGACGACTCGCCGGTCCCCGTGTACATCGGCGGACGGGCGGCCGCTGCGGTCAAGGAAGCGGTGTGCAAGGGCACGGTCTCCTTCATCACCGGTGAGAAGGCCAAGCCGGGCAGGTACTTCTGGTTGAAGGCAGGCAAGCGCGCCGCGCGCCGTGTCGACGCCACCGCCACGGTATCGTGATCACCGGCGACGAGCACGCCGAGAGGTTCACGCAGCTTCGCCCGCTGCTCTTCACCATCGCCTACGAAATCCTGGGCTCGGCAACGGAATCCGACGACGTGCTGCAGGACAGCTACCTGCGGTGGGCACAGGTGGATCTCGCGACCGTGCGCGACACCCGGTCGTATCTGGCCCAGCTCGTCACGAGGCAGGCGCTCAACACCCTGCGGGCAGGCGCGCGGCGGCGCGAGGAGTACGTGGGGCCGTGGCTGCCGGAGCCGCTGCTGCTCGACGAGCACGACCCGGAATCGGACGTCGTGCTCGCCGAGTCGGTCTCGATGGCGATGCTGGTGGTGCTCGAAACGCTGGGCCCGGACGAGCGGGCGGTGTTCGTCCTGCGTGAGGTGTTCGGTTTCGATTACGACGAAATCGCCTCGGCAGTAGGCAAATCCGTGGCAGCGGTGCGTCAGATGGCGCACCGCTCGCGCGCCCATGTGCAGGCGCGCCGACGACGGTTCGACCCGGTCGATGCCCAGGTGGGATCCGAGATCACCACGCGCTTCTTCACCGCCGCGGCGACCGGTGATCTCAACGGGCTGATGGAGATGCTGGCACCGGACGTGGTGTGGACGGCCGACAGCGACGGCAAGGCATCCGCGGCGCGCAGGCCTGTGCACGGCGCCGATCGGGTGGCGAAGCTCCTGATGGGGCTGGTCCGGCTGGGCGGTGCCGACGGTCGCGTGGAGCCGGCGATCTACAACAGCGCGCCCGCCCTGATCCTGTACCTGGGCGACAACCTCGAAGGCATCATCACCGTGGAGATCACCGACGGCAAGATCACGAACTTCTACGCCATGCGCAATCCGGAGAAGCTCGTGACGGTGCAGGTGGCCAGGGAGATCAGCCGGTAGTTTCGGCGCGCGCCGGCGGCGCGTGAGGGAGAGGATGGACCGTGCGAATCGAGCCGCTGGGTGAGCTGGGGGACGCCCCCGCGGTGCTGCGCGCGGTTGCGAGCGGAGCGCGCTCGACGGGCGTCGCCCCGCCCGCCGCGCTGACCGGCGAATGGTTCTCGTCGCGCGCGGTGATCGCACCGAGCGTCGTCGCCGACGCCACCGACCCCGCGCACGCATTCCCCGGCGGGCCGGGCGCAGAAACGGGCGTGGTCGGCGGTGGCTGGATCGGCTATCTCTCCTACCCCGATGCGGGGGCGGACGGCACCGGGCCTCGTGTGCCTGTCGCGGCGGGAGGCTGGACCGACGCCGTGCTGCGCTGCGACGAAGACAACGCGTGGTGGTACGAATCGCTCACCGACAAGCCGAAGCCCACCTGGTTGAGCACCGCGCTGAAAACCGTTACGGCACCACAGCCTTGGCATATCAACTGGTCCCACGCCGACCGCGGCGCACATCGTTCGGGCGTATTGGCCTGCCTCGAGGCCATCGCGGCAGGCGAGGTCTACCAGGCCTGTGTGTGCACGCAGTTCCCCGGCGTGTTGACCGGCGAGCCGCTCGAGTTTTTCACCGACGCCATCAGCAGAACCGCACCGGCACGGGCCGCCTACCTCGCCGGTCCGTGGGGTGCGATCGCCTCGCTGTCACCGGAGCTGTACCTGCGCCGCGTCGGTCGGACCGTCACGTCGAGTCCGATCAAGGGGACGTTGCCGTTGCACGCGCCGCCCGCTGCGCTGCGGGCGTCGGCGAAAGACGTCGCCGAGAACATCATGATCGTCGACCTGGTCCGCAACGACTTCGGGCGTGTCGCGGTCACCGGCTCGGTGACGGTGCCGGAACTGCTGGCGGTGCGGCCTGCTCCCGGCGTCTGGCACCTGATGTCGACGGTATCGGCCCAGGTGGCCGCCGACCTGCCGACCCGCGCCGTCATCGATGCGACATTTCCGCCCGCGTCAGTCACTGGAACACCCAAAGGCCGTGCCCGCGAACTGCTTTCGCAGTGGGAACCGAGGCGGCGTGGTGTGTATTGCGGCACAGTCGGATTCGCGTCGCCGCTGGCAGGAACGGAGCTGAATGTCGCGATCCGTACGGTGGAGTTCGACGCTCACGGGCACGCGGTGTTCGGCGTCGGCGGCGGGATCACAGCCGACAGCGATCCCGACGCCGAGTGGGACGAATGCCTGCACAAGGCCGCAACCATCGTCAGAGCCACCACAACGGCGGGCAGCTCAAGTGCCTAACCCGTTGTGTCGGACGGCGTCTTGACCAGCGTGAGCGGCTCGGCGTCCTCCGGCTCAGGCGATTCCCGGCGCCGCCGCCAGAGCGCATGCACTTTCGTCACCACCAGGGTCGCCACCGCTACGAACAACAGTTGGGCTCCGATACCCAGGACCAGGTACAGCAGAACCTTCCACGGGCTGTCCTTTGCAGTGACGGCACCGAGGTAGCCGGCGATGATCTCGTCGTAGCGACCGGGCTCCTTCGGCCCGACCATCGTGAAGCCGCCGTCCAGCGCGATGTCGAAAGCCAGGAACTCGTAGTCGTCGATCAGGGCCTGCAGGTGTGCCAGTCGCGTCACCGGCCCCCCCTAGCGTCGTGACTGCAGAACCGCATCGTAGAGCTCACGCCGGGACGGCGCACCCGGATGTGCGGCGATCACCTGCGCGCACGCATCCTTGACCCGGATGCCGTCCTCGACCAGTACGGCGACTTCGTCGACCAGCGTCGCGACGTCCGCCGTGGGTTGGGCACCCGCGAGCACCACGGTGATCTCGCCCAGCACGCCGTCGGACGCCCACGCCGCCAATTCGAGAAGCGTTCCCCGACGCACCTCTTCGTGCACCTTGGTCAGTTCACGGCAGACCACCGCGCGACGGGTGGGTCCCAACCGTGCCACCGCATCGTCGAGGCAGTCCGCGAGACGACGCGGTGACTCGAAGAACACACAGGTGCGCTGCTCGACTGCCAGGGTGTCGAGCCACGCCGCCCGGGCGGACTGCTTGCGGGGAGCAAAGCCTTCGAAGCAGAAGCGCTCCGACGCAAGACCCGACAGCGCCAGCGCGGTGGTCACCGCCGAAGGACCGGGCAGGCAGCTGATCGGCAACCCCGCGTCGATGCAGGCGGCGACCAATCGATAGCCCGGATCACTGATCAGCGGCATTCCCGCGTCGCTGACGACCAGTACCGTCGCACCGCCCTTGATGTCGGCGACAAGGCCAGGGACACGGGTGGATTCGTTCTGATCGAAAAGACTGACCACTTTGCCTGAGATGCGCACTTCCAGTGCAGCGGCGAGGTTCCTCACCCGGCGGGTGTCCTCGGCGGCGACGATATCCGCGCTGGCCAGCGTGGCAACCAGCCGTGCCGACGCATCGGTCGGCAGGCCGAGCGGAGTAGCGCCGAGCAGCAACCGTCCGCCCATCACGGTGACCATCGGATGGTCGCTGCGCTCCTGCCCACACAGCACAGCCTACGATCGCTACCGTGACGCGGAAGCGAGGAGCGATCCAATGACCGCGCTCGTCGACGACGCCACCATGCGGCAGCGTGCGGTTCCGGTGATCAGCCCGGGCCCGTTGGTGCCGGTCGCCGACTTCGGCCCGCTGGACCGTCTGAACGGCTGGGCCGCCACGGCGGTGATCACCGCGCTCGCCGCGCTCACCCGATTGCTGAACCTGCATTCCCCTACCGATGCGGGCACTCCGATCTTCGACGAGAAGCACTACGCGCCGCAAGCGTGGCAGATGCTCGGCAACGACGGCATCGAAGACAACCCGGGGTTCGGTCTGGTAGTGCATCCGCCGCTGGGCAAGCAATTGATGTCCATCGGCGAGTGGATCTTCGGCTACAACGGTCTCGGCTGGCGATTCTCCGGAGCCGTCGCGGGCGTGGTGATGGTGCTGCTCGTGGTCCGTATCGTCCGTCGTATCAGCCGCTCGACGATGGTCGGTGCGATCGCGGGCTTGCTGGTGATCGCCGACGGCGTCAGCTTCGTCTCGGCGCGCACGGCCCTGCTCGACGGCTTCCTGACGGTGTTCGTGGTGGCGGCGTTCGGTTGCCTGATCGTCGACCGAGATCAGGTCCGCGAGCGCATGCACATCGCACTGCTCGACGGGCGGATCGCCGAGACACCGTTCGGGCCGCGGCTCGGAGTTCGGTGGTGGCGCTTCGGCGCAGGGATTCTGCTGGGCTGCGCCTTCGCGACCAAGTGGTCGGGGCTGTACTTCGTTCTGTTCTTCGGGTTGATGTCACTGGCATTCGACGTGGCCGCCCGCAGGCAGTACCGGGTGCCGCGACCGTTTGCTGGCGTGCTGCGCCGCGACTTCGGGCCTTCGGCATACGTTTTCGGGCTGCTTCCCATCGCGGTGTACTTGGCGTCGTATGCCCGCTGGTTCGCGTCGGAGACGGGCATCAACCGGTACGAGGCAGGCCGATCGATCGGCGCGGACGGGCCGCCGTTGGTGCCCGACGCGATCCGGTCGCTGTGGCACTACACCTTCAAGGCCTACACGTTCCACTCTGAGCTGACGAACACCGCGGGCAATCACCATCCGTGGGAGTCGAAGCCGTTCACCTGGCCGATGTCGTTGCGTCCGGTGCTCTATGCGATCGACCAGGAGAACGTGCCCGGGTGCGGGACGGCCTCGTGCGTGAAGGCCGTCATGCTGATCGGCACCCCGGCGATGTGGTGGCTGGCGGTGCCGGTGATCGGCTATCTGGTGTGGCGGACGTTCGTGCGCCGCGATTGGCGCTACGCCGCGGTGCTGACGGGCTACTGCGCCGGGTGGTTGCCGTGGTTCGCCGACATCGACCGTCAGATGTACTTCTTCTACGCCACCACCATGGCCCCGTTCCTGGCGATGGCGATTGCGCTGATCTGCGGCGACATCGTCAACAGACCGAATCAGAACCCGGAGCGCGCAACGCTGGGCTGGCTGGTGGTGTCGTTCTACGTCGCGCTGGTGCTGACGAACTTCGCGTGGCTGTACCCCATCCTCACCGGGCTGCCGATCTCACAGGCGACGTGGGACATGGAGATCTGGTTGCCCAGCTGGCGGTAGCGTCCGCCGAAACCCCTACAGCGGGTCGCGTGCCACCGGGCATGACATGCAGCGTGGCCCGCCGCGGCCGGTGCCCAGCTCCGATGCGGAGATCGGCAACACTTCGATGCCCGAATCGTGAAGGCGCGTATTGGTTTCGGTGTTGCGCTCGTAGGCGACGACGACACCGGGCGCCACCGCCAAGGTGTTGTTCCCGTCGTCCCACTGCTCACGCTCGGCCGTCACCGGATCCAACCCGGTGTCGATCACGCGTAGTTTTTCGATCCCCATCGCCTCGGCGGCGGCCTCGACGAACGGCGCCGCGCTGCGGATCTTCACCCCGGTCTCGACGCGCTCGATCATGAAGGCCGACAGCGAGTCGACGATGTTCGGATACATGACGACCGCGTCGGTGTCGACCATGGTGCAGACGGTGTCGAGGTGCATCTGCGCCCGCTCCTGCGCGATCGGCACCGCCAGTACGGTGTGAGCCAGCTCGTCGTCGAACAGGCTGCGCGCCAACGCTTCCGCACCTGCAGGTGTAGTGCGTTCCCCCACCCCTATCGCCACCACGCCGGGCGCCAACAGCAGCACGTCGCCGCCCTCGACGGGCGCCGAGCGCGATTCGTAGGCCCGTCGCACCCCGAGGAAGCGCGGGTGGTGCGCATAAATCAGGTCAGTCAGCGAAGTCTCGCGAATCCTGGCGTTCAGCGCCAGCGACGTGATCGCCACCCGGGGTCCGATCCAGAACGACGAGTCGCGGGTGAACAGCAGATTGGGCAGCGGATCAATAACGAAGTCGCCGCCGTGGTGCATGCGGCGGACCAACGACACGTCAGCCTGCGCGTCGGCGGGCAGTTCGTCGAACGTCATCCCGGCCATCAGCACACGCGCCAGCGGTTCGGGCTGCAGACTACGCAAGTACGCCGAAAGTTCCTGCGCCAAAGGCATTCCCAAGCGTCGCGCGTCGACGGCCGCCGAGATCCCGTGCATCCGTGCGGCACCGCTGGACAACGCCTGCATCAGCAACTCGTTCAGGAGAAGCACTTCGACACCGCGCGAGCGGAGCACGTCGGCGAACTGGTCGTGTTCCTCCTGCGCGCGCGCCACCCAGGGCAAGCCGTCGAAAAGCAGAGAGTCGTTGTTGCGCGGTGTGAGTCGCTGCAGCTCTGCGCCCGGCCGATGCAGGATCACCACCCGCAGTGGCCCCACCTCGGAATCGGCGCCCAGCTTGATGTCGGTCACAGTAAGCACCGTAGCGCGAAAGTCACCTCAACTAAGGTTAAGACGTCATGAGCGTCGCCCACCATGAACTGACTCCCGGCGAGCTGTCCGAGCGCAGCGGCGTCGCAATCTCCGCTCTGCACTTCTACGAGCGCGAGGGTCTGATCGTCAGCCGCCGCACGTCAGGCAATCAGCGCCGCTACACCCGCGAGACCCTGCGCCGGGTGGCGTTCATCCGCATGTCGCAGCGGCTCGGTATCCCGTTGGCGCGGGTCCGCGAGGCGCTCGACAGTCTGCCGAAAGACCGGATTCCGACCAGCAAGGACTGGTCGCGATTGTCCGCGGGTTGGCGTCAGGACATCGACGACCGTATCGTGCACCTGCAGCGCCTGCGCGACAATCTCTCCGGGTGCATCGGCTGCGGTTGCCTGAGCTTGAAGAATTGCATCCTGGCCAATCCCGGCGACGTGCTGGCCGAACAGGGACCCGGCGCCGTTAACCTCTGACATCGAACGGGTGTGCGATAGACTCACTCGTGTGAGGCAGGCGGTACAGGGCTCGCTGTTCGGTCACCAGGAGCGGCGCCCGCTGGGCGACGGCGCGTGGCTCGACATCCGGACCGGCTGGCTCGAGGACGCTGATTCCCTGTTCGAAGAACTCGCGCAGCAGACTCCGTGGCGCGCCGAGCGTCGTCAGATGTATGACAGGGTGCTCGACGTGCCGCGCCTGGTCAGCTTCCACGACCTCGCCACCGAGGCTGCGCCGCATCCGGCCATCACCCGAATGCGGGTGCGGCTCAACGACACGTACGCGGGCGAACTGGGCGAACCGTTCACGACGGCGGGTATGTGCCTGTACCGCGACGGCGAGGACAGCGTCGCCTGGCACGGCGACACCATCGGCCGCAGCGGCACCGAAGACACCATGGTGGCGATCGTCAGCCTGGGCGCCACCCGCACCTTCGCGTTACGTCGGCGCGGCGGAGGGCGGGCGCTGCGGTTACCCCAGGGTCATGGCGACCTGCTGGTGATGGGCGGGTCGTGCCAACGCACGTGGGAGCACGCGATACCCAAGACCGCGCGTCGCGTCGCAGCGCGGATAAGTATTCAGTTCCGCCCGCGCGACGTGCGCTAAGTGTCAGCCTCTGACGGCGGAGACCGCAGTCGCCAGTAGTTCTCTAGCCCTGGCGGTATCGACGTCTGTGGGCTGCTGGCCCGCCACCACCAGCGGGTTCGCAGTCACCATCACCTGGTAGTTCTCGAAGCTGGCGATGTAGTTGTACAGCTTGCCGCTGCTGAGTCGGCCGTCGATCATCGTCTGATAGACGCGGTAGGTGCCCAGGGTGGCGACGCCCTCGATCTGTGGCGCCTCGACCACCTCGACCACACCTTTGAGCGCTCCGGCGGCGAACCCGACCTGCCTGCACTGCTCAGTGGGCTGGTTCACCGGCACCGGCGCGGACGTCTCGACAGCGATCGCAATGAACCGATTGCCCTCACCCTCGGCGAACACGGCGGCCATGTTGCCCTGGAGATCGGACGGCAGCACGGACGCGGTGACGAAATTCTGGCACTCGGCGGGCTGGAACATGGTGCCGGCGGGCAGGGTCGGCTGACCGAGCGCCTGGGGGTCGATGCCGGACGAGAAGCTGTCCACCCTGAACTCGGGGCCGAAGCTCGACTGCACCTCGGCGATGTCGGCGATGTTCGGCGCGGCCTGTTCGTCGGCGCCGCAGGCGACCAGGAACGCCGCGCACACAAGCGCGCACAGCGATTTCGCGTTCAACGCCATCGGATGGGGCCAAGTCGGTTCGCCGCCCGTAGTCCATTCAACACTGTGGTCACGCTACCTAACTCCGCAGTGCGGACACGGGTGTGACGAGCGGCGTGGCGGCGAATTCCCCCGAGCGACGCCCGCGCCGCGGGCCCGACAAGGTCGGCCACCTCATAGCCCGGCGGCGATAGCACAGAGTTTGCTTAGTTTTCTGCGGGAACGGAACGCTTACGACGCGCGTGGCGATGTACAGGGCAGAGACGATCAGTAGACCGGTACTGATCTGCCAGTAGGGAGCATCAACTATGAAGAAGTCACTGGTAGTCGTCGCCGCGGCCGCCGCGCTGTGCGCCACCTTGGCAGGCCCGGCGGGCGTTACTCTGGCCGAGCCAGAGGAAGAGACCGTGTTGTCGGCGTCCGACACCATCGCGGGTCTCCAGGCCGAAGGGTATTCGGTCACCATCGACCGCCTGGGCAGCGGCTCGATCGACGACTGCGTCGTCACCAGCATCCGCAACCCTCAGGAGCAGTGGCGCAGCGAGCGCGACAACGACGGCGACCGGGTGCGAGTGCTGGTGAGCAAGACGATCATCGTGTCCTTGGCCTGCTGATGAGGAACGACCCCGCCTAGGAAGAGCCGTGAAACTACTTGGATAGCAGTACTTTTCGCAACCCAACCGCGAACTTCCGTTGCCCGGCAACCCCAACGCCGTCGACCGGTTCCACCGCGCCGCCTCTCCCCCGCCCTGAATCTGTCAGCGGACTGTCACTGGTTGTTTGATCCCTACGACAAAACCCTGGTGGGCGCCGTTGGAGCCGTCGGCGATCCAGTTCTCGATACTTGTCGAGATCGCGACGCGCAATACCCAGCTAACTGCCATAATTCTCGTGGGGGGCTTGCCACTACCGAGGAGTATGAGATGAAGAAACTGTCCGCAGTACTTGTGATGGCTTTCGGGATGGCAATCGCGCCTGTGGCCATCGCTCCCACTGCCCAGGCATACGTGTGTTATGTGGGCGGTGTGCCGCACTACTCGGAAACTACCTGCACGCAGGAACTTTTCCCGAACTACACCGCGATCAACGCCCAGCACGTGCCGTACTTCCTGGGGGAGACCCCGTGCTTCACGGCCGAGGGCATCACGTACTACACGCCGGGTGGCCATCCCTGCTGAGAGCTCCTGGCGCTGGCTTCGGCGCCTAGATGAGACAAGGCGCCGCCTGGTGACGACTGCCGTCCCAGCGTGGCGCCTTTCCATGTTCCGATCACCGATTGAGCCGCCAGATGTGGGTGGACATCACGGTCGCGAACGTGCACCACAGCGGATACGGCACCAAAGCCCTGCCGAGTGCCGGGTCGACGGCCGCGGTGCGACGGGCGAGATCAGCACTACTGACTGCCAATAACCCGGCGCCGACGGCGGAAGCACCCAATTTGTGGTTCTTGAAGAACAACCAGCTCCACCCGGCATTGAGGACGAGGTTGGTACCGAGCGCCGCGACGTAGGCGCGTACCTGCCCGTCGCGGCGGTTGTCCCGCATCCGGTCGATCGCCGTCGCCGACGTGGTGGCGATGTCGACATAGAGCGTGGTCCAGGCCAACGGAAAGACGGCATTGGGTGGCACATACCGCGGCTTGCGGATGGTTTGGTACCAGGTATCGACGCTGGATTTACTTGCCACACTTCCGGTGATCGCCGCCGCTGCGGCGGCCAATGACGTTGCGAGCAAGGTGGTTGTGCGCATAGCCCGAACCTACCCGTGCGGCAGCGCCGCGAAACTCGGTCAGGATTCGGGACCGTCCGAGGGGGGGTCGTCGTCGCCCGGTGCGCCAGCGGACGGGGTGGAGTCCTCGGTATCGTCCTCGTCGGCCGGGTCGGCCTCGTCGGCCGGGTCGGCCTCGTCGGCCGGGTCGTCGTTGCCTAGCAGGCGGTTCACGAAGCTGCTCACCGGCCGACGACTGTCGGACTGGCCGCCGAACGCCTGGTGCGCCAGGTCGCGCATCAGCCTGCGGCCCGAGGTGAGGTTGCCGGGCTCCTCGTCGGCAGGCTCGTCGGAGATGACGAGCTCTTCTGACGCCTCGGGGTCGGCGATGATGCGCTGCTCAGGCGCCTCCTGCACCAGCGGCTGCTCCTCGACGAAGGTGCTCGGGACACTCGCTCCCTGCTGCGGCGCGGTGCCGCCCACGCCGTACATGCCTGCTTCTTCGGTGCCGAGCGGCCGGCCGTGTCCGGCTGCTTCGAGCCCGTCGTCGATCCCGACCGGGATCGCAGAGAAGAAGTGGGTGGCCAACGTGATCGGGTCGGGGCCGTAGAAGATGTTGATGGTGCTGGGTACACCGGGGCTGGTCTCGCGGTCGTAACCGGCTTCGACCAGAACGCGCAGCGGAGCGTCGAACCCGACGAGCACGTTGTGCGGCACGCCCACGCTCTCGAGCAGCATCAGCATCGGCAGCAGTTCGGTGTCGACGGTGTAGTAAGTCGTGTTGTTGTACTGCCGGGTGTCCACCCTATTCGGGTCCTGCAAAGCTTCGGGGTCAACGGCGCCGTACTTCCCGTGCAGCTGCTGGATGCCCGCGATGGCGTTGATGGTGGCCAACAGGTTCAGCGGGTTGGTCGGGAAGTCCGTCCAGCCGTCGTACTGCTGCGCGATGTCATACACCGTGAAGGCAGAGTCCGCTCCTCCGGTGGGCGTCGCGCCGCTGAGGGGGATGTCGAGGATCGGGATGTTGCCGAGGAAGGAGAACCGCTGCAGGATGCCGCCGTTGGGCCGCATCGGATTCGACACCAGCACGTAGGTGATCGGCTGTAGCGGGTTCTCACGCATGTACAGGCTGGCAACCACCGCGCTCTGCGAGTAGCCGTACACCAGCATCGTGGCGGGCGCGACGACGCCCTTTCCGACCGCTCGGTCGAGTTCGATGACACCGATCGCCACCGATTCGCCATAGGTCTCGGCATCGATTCCGCCATCGGACAATGGCCAGAACTCGGCGGGATATTCGACCTTCTCGCCGAGCTGGACGTCGAACGGGCACTCGGGAACATCGGCGCACGCCGAGTTGAGGACGAAGCCCTGCGCGATTGCTTCGTATTCCGGATCCAGCACGTTGACGTCGCCGCCGATCTTGGTCCCACGCATGTACAGCGTCTGGGCCGCCAGCAACTCCGTGGGGGTGGGCGTGCCCGTCGGCAGCACGAGCGTCGCCGCGCATGCCGCAGCAGCGCCGCCGACTGTCAACGAGCGAACCAGAATCGTCATTCGCGTCAATCCTTCTGAGCGCCGCGAGGCGCGCTGCCGAAGCTGCCCCCAACGCGCAGGTAATCCGGCGCGCCACCCCCGTGCACACGAGCATCATTGCGGACCCGTGTGTGTTCTGTAGCGGAATAGTACGGCAAACACGCGGTCCAATCGCTACCGGATTCGGCGCTCTGCGGTTCAGGCTGCGCTGTCGATTCGACACCGCCGTGGTGTTGGCGAATGGGAAGCGATGAAGATGCAGATGCTGGTGGGCGCTTCGGCGACGGACCCGGCACATTGCGCGAAGAACTGACTTAGATTCTCCGGCCCCATGACCGGACGGGTGGGTCACCCGGTCGTCGTGGTCAACGCTGCTTAGGAGCGCGATATCGCCGACGCTTCGCCGATCAGTTCCGGGCTGGGCCGCACACCGGTGTAGCGCTCGAACTGCTCCGCAGCCTGCAGCGCAATCACCTCTGCACCGGTGATCACGGTGCAACCCGCCTCCCGCGCCGCGGCGATCAGCGGTGTCTCGGCGGGCGACGCCACCACGTCGAAAACCGCGTCGGCTGCCGCGATCGCGGCGGGATCGAAAGCGGCATGGTGAGATTCAGGCCCCCCCACCATCCCGATCGGTGTCACGTTCACGATCACCGCCGCCCGCGCCGATCCGACTTCGGGCCTCCACGTGTAGCCGAGCTTGCGGGCCAACTGGCCGCCGGTCTGCTCGTTGCGCGCGACGACGATGCCGTCGCCGAAGCCGGCGTCGCGGAATGCGGCGCCGACGGCATTGGCCATGCCGCCGCTGCCGCGGATCAGGACTTGAGCCGACGGATCCAGTCGGTTCAGCTCGATTAGCGCCGCGACTGCGATGTAGTCGGTGTTGGACGCGCTGAGCACACCGTCGTCGTTGACGATCGTGTTCACCGAATCGATCCCGTGCGCGGACTCGTCGATGTGGTCCACCAGGGCCATGACATCGGACTTGAACGGCATCGACACCGAGCAGCCGCGGATGCCGAGGGCGCGCACTCCCCCGATGGCCGCCGAGATGTCGGTGGTGGTGCAGGCCTTGTAGACGAAGTCGAGGCCAAGGCGATCGTAGAGATAATTGTGGAACCGCGTGCCGATATTGCTGGGCCTGGCGGCCAGCGAGATGCACAACCGGGTCTCTTTGTTGATCGCCGGTTTCATCAGCCGACCGCCCCGATCACCTGGCAGGCGAGGTCGCGGATCTGTGTGCGCCTGGCACGCGGAATCGGGACTCGTGCTGGGACGTCGATAATCGTTGTCACAGTACCGAGGTCGTCACGTTCCCACGACGCGCCGTACCGGTCGAGGATGCTACGCATCGCGAAGTTATCCGAAAGCACACGGGCGGTGAACTTCCCGACCCCACTGCGACGGCACGGAGCTGATGCTGCGCGACGACGCTGTCGCTCACTTCGACGTCCCTCGGTGTCCTCGGATGGCCCGAGGCTACGTGAACCGGGCACCCGGGGCACATCAGAATGCCGTCGCGCGAGCCCCGGATCGACCACGTCGTTCTTCATCGTGTGGATTGGCCCTTGCGCTTGCCGACAACCTTTCGGCCACCGGCTCGAGCATAACCAGTTCGACCGCCGTCCATAACTCGTCAGAAATCAGACCCATGCGCGTCACTGTCACCGCCATCGCCACACGCGACGGCAACTGGTGGGCCGTAGAAGTCCCTGAAATGTACGGACTGTTCACGCAAGCAAAACGGCTCGATTAGGTGGCCGCAATGGTCGCCGACGCCGCGGAACTCCTCACTGGAGAAGCCGTGGACGTCATAGTGAGCCCAGTGCTGTCCGACGACGTAGCCGCCGCACTGGTTGACGTGAAGGCGCACACCCTGGCGGCAGAGCGCGCACAGCGGGCAGCGGCGGAAGAGGCCCGGGCATTGGTGGCGCGGCTACGCAAAGAGGGGTTGACCGTGCGGGATGTGGGAACCGTCCTCGGGGTGTCCGCGCAACGGGTCAGCCAACTCGCCACGCATGACCTTCCTGAGCCAAGCGCGCGGTCACTAGTCCAGCATCGTGTCCATGAAGTCGGGCGGCGGCGCGGGAGCTGGTGCGGTCAACATCGGCGTAGGTGTCGACGGTCACGGAGATGTTTTCGTGGCCGAGTGTGCGCCTTCACCACAACCTGGAACGCATGGGCGGCGAGCCGATTCTTGAACGTCAACGCGCCTGATCAAAGGGTGGAGCTAAGGGGAATCGAACCCCTGACCTTCTCGATGCGAACGAGTATAAACGAGTCCGACCTGGTCTTATGTTCGGACAAGCCGTGTTGACATTCCGAAGTAAGCAAAGGTCAGGGTCGTTGACCGTGTTGGCCGTCGGAACCGCCAGAAATTCTGCTGCGGTCCTACTGCGGTCCCGCGGCATTTCGGGCGGATCGCCAGCAAACTGTTGCTGGCGTCTCACTGCCCAGTGTGCGACGCAGGTGCCTTCTCACTGGTCACCGTGGGAATTCGAGCGAGCTCCAGGGGTTTACGGCAGACGATGGGCGACCTTCGGCCCTCACGGGCCGAGGCGGATTAGCGAATTGTCAACACACGCATTCCAGCCGCAGGTGCCGCAACCGTAGAAGCGCCTGGAACCCGTGGCGGTTCACACGGCGTAGGTGGCCGGTGTGGTCATGATGGCTTCGCTCACCACGGCCACCGGTGGGCTTCGAGATGGTGAGGGAGCCAATATGCGTCAGCGTAGTGCTAATCACTGGCCCTGATCGCCTCGAACACGCTCGGATCCAGCGCGTCGACGTATCGCCGAGTTCACGGCCTTCGGCGACGTCCCGCAGCAGTCGCCGCATGATTTTGCCGCTGCGAGTTTTCGGCAACTCCGGCACCACGTGAATCTCACGCGGCCGCGCGATCGGTGAGATCTCGCGGGCCACCTCGGCCCGTAATTCGTCGATCATCTGTTCGCGCGGGGTGTCGGCGTGGTGGGTCATCAGGATGACGAACGCCACGATCGCCTGCCCGGTGGTGTCGTCACTGGCACCGACGACAGCCGCCTCAGCCACTCCTGCGTGGCCGACCAGGGCGGATTCCACCTCTGCGGTCGAGATTCGATGCCCGGACACGTTCATGACGTCGTCGACGCGGCCCAACAGCCAGATGTTGCCGTCCAGGTCATAGCGCGCGCCATCGCCGGCGAAGTACCAGCCCTGTTCGGCGAACCGGGACCAGTAGGTCTCCTTGTACCGTTCCGGATCCTCCCAGATGCCACGCAGCATCGACGGCCACGGCTTGTCGAGCACCAGGTAGCCGGACGCGTGCTCACCGAGCTCCGGGCTTGACTCGACCAGATTACCGTGGTCGTCGACAACGCGCGCCGAGATGCCGGGTAGCGGTGTCATCGCCGAACCCGGCTTGGTCGCGGTAACCCCCGGCAGGGGCGAGATCATCGCCGATCCGGTCTCGGTCTGCCACCAAGTGTCGACGATCGGGGTTCGATCGGCGCCGATCGCGTCCGCGTACCACCGCCACGCCTCGGGGTTGATGTTCTCGCCGACGGTGCCCAACAGCCTCAGGCTGGACAGCTCGTGGGCGTCGGGGATCTCGCGCCCCCACTTCATGAACGTGCGAATCAACGTCGGTGCCGTGTAATAGATCGTGACACCGTGCTTTTCGATGACCTCGAAGTGCCGGTGCTCGTCCGGAGACGAGGGGGTGCCCTCGTAGACCACCTGGGTCACGCCGTTGGACAGCGGCCCGTAGACGATGTAGGTGTGCCCGGTGATCCAGCCGATGTCGGCAGTACACCAGTACACGTCGGTCTCGGGCTTGACGTCGAACACGTTGAAGTGGGTGTACGACGACTGGGTGAGGTAGCCGCCCGACGTGTGCACGATGCCCTTCGGGGCACCGGTGGTCCCGGAGGTGTACAGCAGGAACAACGGCTGCTCGGCGTCGAAGGCCTCCGGGGCGTGCGTGGGTGACGCGTTCCCGACGGTGTCGTGCCACCACAGATCGCGGCCGTCGGTCCACGCGACGTCGACGCCGGTGCGACGCACCACCAGAACGTGCTCGACGCTGGCGGACCCCTCGACCGCCTCGTCAACGGCCTCTTTCAGCGACACCGCCTTGCCGCGGCGGTACTGCCCGTCGGTGGTGATGACGAGTTTCGCCTTCGCATCGTCGATTCGGGCTCGCAGCGCCGGGGCCGGCCGACGCACCGGCTTTCAGCACGATGAGACCCCGTGGCACTTGGCGCTTGATCTCGTCGGCGACGCCGATCACGGCACACTCAGCCACAGCGGGATGCGCGGCCAGCACGGCCTCCAGCTCGCCAATCGACATGCGATGTCCCGCAACGTTTATGACGTCGTCGATCCTGCCCATCACGTACAGATACCCCTCGTCGTCGAGGTACCCCCCATCGCCGGTGAGGTAGTAACCGGGATGCTCCGTGAGATAGGAGGCAACGAAGCCAACATCGCGATGACGGCCTCGGGAATCATCGGCATGTACACCACGACCCGGTCGCCCTTGGCGACGCCTAGTCCGCGGAGCACTCCGGCAAACCGCGCTGTCTCGTCGAGGAGCTCGCCATAGGAGTAGGTGCGCTGGGTACCCGCGACCGGGGAGTCGTAGATGAGTGCCGGCTGCGCGGCGCGTCCGTCGGCAACGTGACGATCCAGCGCATTCGCGCAAGTGTTCAACTCCCCGTCCGAAAACCAGCGGTAGAACGGTGGACTGGAATCGTCGAGCGCACGCGTCGGCTCAACCAACCAGGACACCTCCGTCGCGGCACGCGCCCAGAACGTCACAGGGTCTTCGATGCTCGACGTCACAGCGTTTCGATACGCACCTTGTGCAGCGTTGCTGCACGTCGACGACTGTCCAGAATGATCTGTCCTGGCGTACATTTCGTCGTCCTCACCTAGATGTGAAGTCCTTGCGATCGCTGGGATCCATTGAAATGTAGCTAGATTCACCGCAGAGCAATGAGCCTTTAGACCCTTCCCTGGGACTAAAGGTCACCAAAATTAGATGCTAGGAAGCTCGCCTCCGTCGACGATCAGGCTGGCTCCGGTGATCTACCGCGCCCGGTCCGATCAGGCGATGACAGTGCCGACGAGATGTCCGACGACGTAGGTGACGGCAAGTGCCAAGGCTCCGCCCAGGACGTTGCGGGCAATCGCGCGTTGTTTCCGAGCTCCGCCGAGTGCCGCCGACGCTGCTCCCGTGATCACCAGGGCTATGAGCACGGCACCCACGGTTACCGGGATACGGAATGCAATGGTCGGCAAGAGGATGGCGATCAGCGGCAGAAGCGCGCCGACTGTGAAGGCCAAAGCCGAAGATAGCGCGGCATGCCACGGGTTGGTCAGATCAGAGGGATCGATGCTCAATTCCACCTCGACGTGGGCAGCGAAGGCATCGTGGTCGGTGAGCTCCTCGGCAACGGTGCGCGCGGTCGCGGCGGACAGCCCCTTGCCCTCGTAGATCGCTGCGAGTTCCTCGAATTCGCCCGCGGGATCCTCATGCAACTCGACGCGTTCTTTGCTCAGGAGGGCTTGCTCGGTGTCGCGCTGGGTGCTCACTGACACGTACTCGCCCAACGCCATCGAGACAGCCCCTGCGACTAGTCCGGCGATTCCGGCGGTCAGGATGGGAGTCCGTGAAGCCGTGGCAGCAGCAACTCCGACGACGATGCCTGCGGTGGATACGATTCCGTCGTTCGCCCCCAACACGCCAGCACGCAGCCAATTCAGTTTCGATGATATCGAGCCCGTATGCGGCTCGGCGGGATGAGCGTTGGTTGACACACTCTGAACGCTAACCATCAGCGCGGATGGCCGCCAGCAAACCTAGCCAACCCAAAGGGTTCACCTCGCCCTCTTTAATGCAAAGGACAGCAGGCGGATTCGGAATCTCGCCCTTCCGACGGCGACCGTCGTCTACGAACGTTTGTGGCCAGGGTCACGCCCGATACGCAATGGCCAGCGGTGCCGCCGAGGCCGCGCTGGAACATTGTCAGTCGAGCCGCGTTGCACCTGTCGCGCGTAGGTCGACACGGACAGTCGAGTGTTTGGGGCTGTAGCCGAGGGTTTCGGCGGCTGCAATTAGAGCTGAGTCACTAAGCCATCACGGCGACGCCTACTTCCCGCAACTGGGGTCAGCCTTTGTCGCCCCACACGGCATGCGCGCCCGAGTCGCCGATTCGAACGACCGTCACGATCGAAGACACCCCCACGAGGACTGCGACAACAGCGACCGCGATGGTCACGGCCCTTCCAGGCGATCGCGACCGCCCTTCGGCCCATTGCATCGCGGCTAGGACTGCCGCGACGACCAACATCGCGATCGAGAAGTAGATCATCCATTCGCCGCGGCTTGCGTGCTCCTGCAGAATCGGTCTCGGCGGGCCGCCTTGCTCCAGCAGCCACTCACCCGCGGAGGTGGTCAACGGCGTGAGCACTGTTGTGACTGCGGCGAGAGCAAGTACCAACCAGATCAGATGCCGCCTCGCGGTCGGCCAGATCGCGCACAGGATCTCCAGTGCAGCCGTCAAGGGAGCGAGCACGACGATTGCATGCACCAGTAGTGCGTGGGCGGGAATTCCGGCGATGGTGTTCATGACGCTCCTGACGGCCACGGACGAGCGGCGACTTACCACATGCGCGCGCCGATCCCGAACATTCGTTTCGGCTTGCGCGAGTACACAAGCTCGATGCCACTGTAATGCGTTAAACCACAACGGATTCAGAAACCTATTCCTTAGGGGAGGCTGGGCTCACCCGCGTTGCTTCGATTTATGGACTGCCTAATCACCGGCGCCCATGGCGGGCTCGGTTCCAAACCGAAACCGGCGGCCGGTGATCCCCGCTGCCACAATTCGTACATAGTAGCGTTGCTTGACGCTCGGGGTCCATGGCAGAAGCTGCGCCCGATCGGCCCTTTCGATGTCCCCAGGCTCGGTCATCACGTCCGCTCGCCCGTTGGCAACGACGCTCCAGCCCTCGTCGAAACCGTGGTCGTCAGCTTCGAAGGCGACGCGCTCGTCCATGACCGAGCTCAATAGCTTCCTGCCTTCAGCCGTGCGAAAGAGCACGGTGGGCCGCTGCACCACGAAGTTGACCGGGAAGATCTCCGGTTGGCCCGCGACGACCGTAACCAAGCGCCCCAGAGTGGCACTTGCCAGGAGAGACCAACTTTCGGACTCGGAGAGAATCGAGACCGACTCCACGTCGACGGTCATGTTCCCTCGCTGACATGCCCGCGAACACTCATCACCGAGCAGTTCGTGTGGTGAAGAACGGACTCATGATCAGCGGCGACGAGTTGGACGATGAGCCCCGGATCGTCTGCGCCGACCACGACCAGCTGAGCCAGGGTGGCGTTCTTGGAGAGGTAGTCCAGAACGCCGTTGCCTACCGGCAGCGAACAGATCAGCACGTCCGGAGCGTGAGCCGGCTGGCGCGCGAGATGATGCTCGAGGCGGCGGCTCACCGCCTGCGCGTTGTCCGTGCCGGCGTGGTCGTGGCCCTGGTCTCGTCCGGTCGTGAGGGCCAGCAATGGGGCCTTCCGCAACCACGCCTCCGCCTTCGCCCAGTGCAGTACGGCGTCGGAACTCATTGTGTCGTCGACTCTTACGATGATCCATCGATCGTCGGCGGGCGCGGGGGCGTGTCGTTGTATGACGGCCACGGGGCAGGACGCGGACTGTGACAGGGCCGATGCGGTGGATCCGAGGGTCCGTCGTGAGGGACTGTTGTAGCTCGTCCAACCGACGCAGACCATCGCTGCCTAACGACAAGCCTGGCTGAGCATCACACCCGGAGCTCCGCGCAGAATCTCCATTTCGAGCTTCACCGGCTTCTCGGTGGCCTCGACGGCAGTCCACGCTCGATGCACGATGCGCTCGGCTTCCGCGTAGTCCCCGTCGAGACGGTGAGAGTGGAGGTCGGCATCAACGTGGTGTTCGATGACGTGGACCAGGCGCAATGGGATGTCGCGACTGACAGCCTCGTCGACTGCCCAGATCGCCGCCTGAACTGCATCATCGGAAGCATCGATGCCGACGACGATGGATGCTGGCGGGTACGCGTGGTTCATGATCCTCCTGGGCGAAAGCGGCGGCGGGAAAGCAGGCGTTACTACGACGTTATTGACGTCGCGGCGATTTGCCTGGGGGTCATAGGTCCTCGAACAGCGGACTTTGGTCACTGCGTCGGGATGAGCCCGCCGTGGCTGAAACGGGCAGCGCGGCGCTCGATGCGGTGTTCTCGTCCGCGGACGCGGTGCCGCGGTCCGACGAGGTGTACAGGGTCGGTGTAAAACGCCTTCTTGGTGACTTCGACGAGGACGAGATACGCAACGGTGAGCAGCAACAGGGCACCGTAGAACTGCCACGGCAGAGTGGTGAACCCAAGAGCGTCGGCGAACGGCGACACGGTCAGCAGGACACCGACTGCGACGACCGTCACGGTTGTCAACATCATCACCCCGCTGGGCCTGCTGCGGAAGAACGGTACTCGCCTGGTTCGGATGGCGAAGATGATCAGTGTCTGAGTGGCAAGGGATTCCACGAACCAGCCCGTGCGGAACTCGACGGGCCCGGCGTGCAGTACGCCGAGCATCAACCCGAAGATGAGAAAGTCGAACAGAGAACTGATCGGGCCGAACGTCAGCATGAACTTTCGGATGAACGCGATGTCCCAGTGCGAGGGCGCGTGCAGCTGTTCGGCGTCCACGCGGTCGGTGGGGATCGCGAGTTGTGAGCTGTCGTAGAGAAGGTTGTTCAGCAGGATCTGGCTCGGGAGCATCGGAAGGAACGGCAGGACCGCCGACGCGGCCGCCGCGCTGAACATGTTGCCGAAGTTGCTCGACGTTCCCATCAACACGTACTTGATGGTGTTGGCAAAGATCCGCCGCCCCTCCGCCACCCCATCGGCGAGAACCCCGAGATCCTTCTCCAGAAGTACGATGTCGGCGGCGTCCTTCGCCACGTCGGCGGCGGTGTCGACGGAGATGCCCACGTCGGCCGCGTGCAGTGCGAGTGCGTCATTGACGCCGTCGCCCAGGAACCCCACAGACCTTCCCGTGCGTCTGGCCGCCACGATGAGTCGGGCCTTCTGCTCAGGTGAGATGCGCGCGAAGATCGTGTTGTTCTGTGTGGCGATTTCGAACGATGCATCGTCGAGCGATTCCAGTTCAGCCCCGGTGGCGGTGCCCTTGGACACCAATCCCAGATCAGCGCAGACCTTTTCGGCCACTCTTGGATTGTCGCCGGTGGCGACCTTGACCTCGATGCCCATCGACGACAGCCGGGCCAACGAGCCGCGGGCTACAGACTTCGGCTCGTCGGCGAAGACCAGGAAGCCCTGCACCGTCAGCCCCGCTTCGTCGGCAGCGGTGATCGCTGTCAGACGCGTTGCTGACTTGTTCGCGACCGCCACCACCCGGCGACCTTCGTCGAACAGCGCATCCAGGACCGCCTGCGCGCCGATCGGCACCGACACACAACGCGCGATCACCTGCTCGGGGGCACCCTTTACTAATAGGACCCGCTCGCCGCCGTCGTCGACGAGGGTCGATGTCGCGCGGCGTTCGTGGTCGAAGGGAAGAGTGGCGATCCGGTGAAAGTCGCCGGCGGTCAGGCGTTTCGAATCGGGGAACTCCCACAACGCCGCGTCCATCGCATTGGCGCTGCTGCCGCCATCGCCAGGGTCCCCATCGGAGGCGAGGACACCCGCGCGAATCACCGCCTCGGAGTGCGTGCCGTCAACGTCAACGCCGTCGACCAGACGAATCCGACCCTCGGTCAACGTGCCCGTCTTGTCGGTGAAAAGCACGTCGATGTCGCCGAGGTCCTCGATACACACCAGTCGCTTGACGAGGACTTTCAACTTCGCCAACCGCCTCGAGCCGGTCGCCAGGCTGGTGCTGACCACCGCGGGCAACAACTGCGGTGTGATGCCGACAGCTATCGCCAGAGCGAAGAGCATCGACTGGATCAGCGGCCTGCCCAGCAGAAGGTTGATGACGAGGATAAAGGCCGTCAAGGTGAGCGCCACCCACAGGAGCAGGTACGAGAATCGACGCAACCCAACCTGGAAGGCTGTCTCCGGGTGGCGCTCTCCCAGTCCTGCGGCGATCCGGCCGAACTCCGTACGGACCCCAGTTGCGTACACGACGCCGACGCCGGCACCAGCACTCACAATCGTCCCCATGAACGCCAGATCAGCCGAATCCGTCAGCCCACCGGCAACTTTCACTTCCTGCGGCCATTTCTCGGTGGCCGTCGACTCGCCGGAGAGGATGCTTTCATTGCATTCCAGGCCCGTCGCCTCGATCAAGCGCACATCGGCGGGGACGGCCTCGCCGAGGGCGAGCCGGACCACGTCGCCTGTCACCAGCTCAGCGACATCCACCTTCATGAAGCGTCCGTCGCGACGCACCGAAGCTGTGTGGTGAACACTCGAATGCAATGCAGCGGTGGCGCGTTCAGCACGGTACTCGTTCATGAAACCCAGAGCGATGCTGACGACGAGGATGGCGCCGATGATGCCTGCCTGGGTGCTGTCACCGAGGAAGAACGACAACACCGCGGTCGCCGCGAGCAACAACAGGAGTGCGCTGCGCAGTTGACGACCGAGGACGGCGATAGCACTCACCCGATGGGTGCGCAACGCATTCGGTCCGTCGCGGACCAAGCGGGACGCGGCATCTACGCCGGTCAATCCACTTGTTGAACCGCTGAGCCAGTTGAGCACCTCCGGAACTGGGGCCGTCGATACCCGCGAGGCCGTGAGTTCAGCCACGACGTGCGGTGAGTAGCACCTTCAGCGCTCCAGTTTCGGACGGCTTGCCGAAGACGTCGTAGGCCGTCTCGAACTCCTCCATTGCGAAGCGGTGGGTGATCATCGGGGAGGTGTCGAGTTGGTGGCTGGCGACCAGACCGATCAGAGTCGGAGTCGAGTAGGTGTCGACCAACCCGGTGGTGATGGTCAGGTTCTTGGCCCAGATGTCTTCGAGGTGGAGGGTCGCAGGTGCGCCGTGAACACCGATGTTGGCAACGTGTCCGCCTGCGCGAACAAGTCGCATCGCCACCTCGAAGGTGTGCGCCGTGCCGACGGCCTCCATCACGACATCCGCGCCTAGACCGCCAGTGAGCTTGGCGACAACTGCCTCGGGATCCTCCGTGCTGCTGTTGATCACGATGTTCGCGCCGAACTTTCGCGCCGCCTCGACGCGGGCTTCGGCGACGTCGATCGCCACGATATGGCTGGGGCTGAACAGTCGGGCGGTCAGAATTGCGGCGAGGCCGATGGGGCCGGCGCCCACGATGACCACGATGTCGGCGGGCCGCACCGTTCCGTTCAGCACGCCCACCTCATAGGAGGTGGGCAGGATGTCCGCCAGCATGAGCATCTGTTCGTCCGTGACCCCTTCCGGCACGGCGTGGGTGGAGTTGTCCGCGAACGGCACCCGCACGCTTTCGGCCTGGGTCCCGTCGATCAGGTGACCGAGGATCCAGCCACCACCCCCCAGACACTGCCCGTAAGCACGGTTCCGGCAGTAGCGGCACGTACCGCAGGACGTGATGCAGGAGACTAATACTCGGTCACCTACCGAGAGTCGTTGCACCCCTGATCCGATCGCCGTTACGGTGCCGACGGCCTCGTGGCCGAGGATGCGTCCAGGGGTCACCTCCGGTACGTCACCACCGAGGATGTGCAGGTCGGTGCCACAGATCGTGACCGCGTCGACCCGTACCACCGCGTCCCCGGCGCCCTCGATGACTGGGTCGGGTACTTCCCGCCAGGCTCTGTTGCCCGGACCGTTGTATACGAGAGCCTTCATACAGTTGTTCCTTTGGAAGGATTGACGAGCCGCGGCTCAGGAGCGGTTAGATTGCGAGGCAACATACTTCGTGAGCTTCGATGAGGGATTCGGCCAAAGGCCGACTGGTGTCGATCGGGGTTGCGCCCTGCCAATCACCGTTCCCACCGTCATCGAATGCCGCAGCAATCTCGGGCGAGGCGTCAGACGTGGTCGTGTCCGATCGATTCTCGATCCGCGCCGATGCTTCGGCCAGGGTCGTCGTGCAGGCGAGTTCGATGATCGGCGAATCCGTTTCAACGGCGAGCTCGCGAGCGAGTTGACGTTGGCGTGGGTCACGCCACGTGCCGTCCAGAATCACGGACTGACCGCCGAACAGATACCGGCGAGCACGACCCAAGACAGCGTCGTAGACCGCCGTGACATTCGCCGGCGCGTACAAGCCGCTGTCGACGACACCGACGTCTCCTGCAATCGCACCTGATAGCAGGAGCTGTCGACGCACATCGTCGGTGGAAACCACCTGTGCCCCGATTTCTTCGGCCAGAGATTCAGCCAGTGTGGACTTTCCAGTCCCTGGACCACCGCCGACCAGGATGAGCCGGGCAGTCGCAGCGCGGAGGTGTTCGAGGGCGATGTCGATGTGTCGGTGTGCATCGGCAACGGCATCGTGGTGACCTTGGCTGTAGCGAACACAGTCGACCTTGGCCCGGACGACCGCGCGGTAGGCGATGTAGAAGTCCGTGAGCGCTTGCGGTGCAGTATCACCCGACGCGCTCCGGTATTCCGCCAAGAAGGCGTCGCCGAGGTCTTTGCGGCCGAGGAACTCCAGGTCCATCGCCAGAAAGGCGGCGTCGTCTATACCGTCTACGTACCTTAGGAGGTCGTCGAACTCCAGGCAGTCCAGCAGGGCGGGTCCGTCAGGTAGGCAGAAGATATCGTCGGCCAGCAGGTCCGCGTGACCGTCGATGATCCGTCGGTCGGCGATGCGGTGCGTGAACAACGACGACCGCGCACTGATGAATTGGGTGGCCAGACGCCGAACTTCCCGCATCGACTCTGCAGGCACGACAGTACCAACTAAGAGATCGAGCTCTGCGAGGTTCGCCTGCCAGCGTGCAGACACGGCAGCGACGCCGGCCTCGGAATCTATGGCCGGTCCGCGCGTAGCGGTGGCGTGAAATTTCGCAAGCGTTTCTGCGATCGCCGACAGCCACTCGCCGACGTCGTCACCGTGCCGGACCTGCGTCGCCAAGCGGCACTCGTCCGGGTATCGCCGCATCACGATCACCGGTTCGGCGGGGCCGCCCTGCGGGTCGCTGAGATGGGCCACGCCGAGATAACTGTCAGGCGCCAGTCGGCGGTTTAACGCGACTTCCTGCGCACAGGCACGCTCGCGCCTATCCGACGTGCCGAAGTCGAGGAAGTCGGTCACCACCGGCTTCTTGATCTTGTACGCCCTCTCCCCGACTAGAAAGACCGTGCCGGTGTGCGTTTCGTGCATCACGGGTGGATTCGGGACCCCTGCGGTCGGTGGCTGAGTGGCCGCGCTGATCGGCGATCCTGTCGCGTGCATGCATTAGAGCCTGCGCTGCCGCGGGCCATCCATCCAGCGGTCCGATGACCCCTTTCCGCGATGAAGGTCCTCTATACCAGGGGCACAAAGACCCTGGCCCAGAACAGCGGCATCCGCGAAGCTCAGCACTTGGGAACAAGCGGAGGTCGACAGTGACTAAGACGATGGTGGGCAGCGAGGTCATCAACGCCGCCGTCCAACTGGCCGGCCGCGCCCCTTCCCTCCACAACAGCCAGCCGTGGCGCTGGGTCGCAGACCGAGATGGTCTGCACCTGTTCGCCGATCCGGGCCGCAGAATGCGATCCGCCGACGAATCGGGGCGCGAAGCCCTGATCAGTTGCGGCGCAGTGCTTCATCATCTGCGCGTCGCGATGGCGGCCGCCGGCTGGACCGCCCATGTCGAACGCTTCCCCAACCCAACGACCTCCGGCACGTGGCATCGCTCGATTTCACGCCTCTGAGCTTCGTCACCGACGGTGATCGCGATCGAGCAGATGCGATCCTGCGCCGTACGACCGACCGACTTCCGTTTGCCCCGCCGGATAATTGGGAGTTCTTCGAGACCGAGCTGCGCGATGTTGTCGACGACGATGCCGTGCAACTGGACGTGCTGTCTGAACTCGTGCGCCCGGAACTGGCGGAGGCGTCCCGACTCAGCGCATCCCTGCGGAGCTACGACTCCGACTATCATGCGGAACTCGACTGGTGGACAGCCGGTTCCGACGCGCGCCAGGGCATACCACTGAGCTCGCTGGTATCGGCAACCGAGTCCGAACGGGTCGACGTGGGGCGTCAGTTCCCCGTCGGCGTGGCCAGCGAGCGACGGAGCGGAATGACGCGGGACGGGACCGCTCCACCATCCTGGTGTCCACCGATGTGGACTGTCGCGGGGACGCAGTGCGATGCGGCGAGATGCTGTCTGCGGTGTTGTTGGAATGCACGCTGGCCGGCATGGCCACCTGCACACTGAGCCACATCACCGAATCAGCCGGCGGCCGAAGCGTCATCTCTTCGCTTACCGCATCAGAGGCTTTCCCGCAGTTACTCGTTCGCGTTGGCATGACACCGATGCTGGAGGACGCACCAGCAATGACACCGCGCCGCCGGATCGCCGACGTACTGACGTGGCGTGCGGACGCGAAGCGCGACACCGGGCACCTTCGACGCCCGTTGGGTCCTGCCCGAAGGGCCTCAAAGCCGTTGTGAAAGCGATGCATTCATCTTCATCGGAAATCTAAGCCAGAAGCATGGAGACATCGCGGCGTGATAATCGTCTACATCGGCGTGGCATCGGACGAGCGCGCCGTGTTGCAAGCGGCGAGGGCGGAGGCTCAACTCCGCGGACTACCGGTCCACGCCGTGACCACATGGCAGTCCCGATTCACCGACGCCCACGACCACCAGATCGTCTTGGAGGGGAACCGCGAGGCACGTGCGAAGCTTGATCGGCTGCTCGAGCCCTGGGCACGACGGTATTCCGACATCGACATCAGTTCGGTCGCGGTGCACGACAATCTGCTGGGTCATTTGACGAGGAGCAACGAGTCGGTTCGATTGGTGGTGATCGGCACTCGCGACTGCGCCGCAGCAGTCGGGCCGGGAGCGACCGCAGTGCTGCACGGCGCCGAGTGTTCAGTACTGGTCGTCGGCACGACACACCTATGACGAACGGAAGTGCATGATGAGACCATCTCTACCGACGGAGTTCGTCGACACCGGCTACGACGGAACTCCGTCAACACAAGGAACAACCATGGTCACCGTATTCCTGGTCGACGACCACGAGGTCGTCCGCCGCGGGCTCATCGACCTGCTCAGCGCCGACGCCGACCTGCAAGTGATCGGCGAAGCCGGATCGGTCGCCGAAGCACTGGCACGGATACCGGCGTTACAACCCGACGTCGCCGTGCTCGATGTCCGGCTGCCCGACGGCAACGGCATCGAACTGTGCCGCGACCTGCTGTCGAAGATGCCCGATCTGCGATGCCTGATGTTGACGTCGTTCACCTCCGACGAAGCGATGCTCGACGCCATCTTGGCCGGCGCCAGCGGTTACGTCGTCAAGGACATCAAGGGCATGGAGCTCGCGAAGGCGATCAAGGAGGTGGGTGCCGGCAAGTCGTTACTCGACAATCGAGCCGCCGCCGCCTTGATGGCGAAGCTCCGCGGAGCGGCACAGCATTCCGACCCCTTGTCGGGTCTGACGGAGCAGGAGCGGGTTCTCCTGGACCTGCTCGGCGAGGGACTGACGAACAAACAGATCGCGGCGCGAATGTTCCTGGCCGAGAAGACCATCAAAAACTACGTCTCGCGGTTACTCGCCAAACTGGGCATGGAGCGCCGCACGCAAGCCGCAGTCTTCGTCTCAAAACTCGACCGTTCGACCGCGTCCGACGAATAACCTGCGGCCCACGGCCGCCCCTACGGCTGGCGCACGATGACGACTGGTGCACCCGCCGACTGAAGCACCGCTGAACTGACAGAGCCCAACAGCATCCCGGCGAAGCCCCCGTGGCCGTGACTACCCACAACCACCAGTTGAGCCTCGTCCGATGCCTCGACGAGATGGCGCGCCGGCTTCCCACACACGACGACACGACGCACCGACACGTCGGGGTAGCGCTCCTGCCACCCGGCCAATCGCTCAGCCAGAACTTCTGCTGCCTCTCGCTCCAGACCCGGCATGTTCAGACCAGGGATGTCCAAGCGTCCCCAATCGCTCCATGCGTGCAAGGCCACCAGCTCGACGCCGCGCCGCGACGCTTCGTCGAAAGCGATCGCCGTCGCTTGTTCAGACGTGGGCGAGCCATCGATACCCACGAGCACGGGTGCTGTCTGGGCTGCCCACGGCCGGATCGGATCACGGACCACCGTTACCGGGCAGTGCGCATGTCGAACAAGCCCCGAGCTGACCGATCCCATCAGTGTGCGTCCGAACGCGCCGATTCCGCGGCTACCCACGACGATCATCCCGGCCTCCTTGGTCAGGTCGACGAGGGTCGGAACCGTCACCGCAACGAATAACTGCGTGTCTATCCGCAGCCTGCCGTCATCCTCGGCCGCGGTCTGCGCGATCGTGACCGCATCGCTGAGGATCTGCTTCCCCTGGCTCGCCTGCCAGGTGGCGAGCTCAGCAGGAGCCGGGTCGAGTGACCAATTCATGGACAGCGCGGGAGCAACGTGCACGATGGTTAAAGAGACGTTGCGCATAGACGCGTCACGGGCCGCCCAATCAACGGCCGCGTCGGAGGTGGGGGAACCGTCAACACCGACGAAGATTCCGGGATGCGTTCTGACACTGCACACTTCGTGCTCCTTCGTTGAATCAATCGAACGATAATCGGCTCTACTGACCCTTCTGTGGGTGGTTTCTCGCGGGGAGTAGTGGTGGTCGACCACCGAGGGTCAGCATGGCCAGTGCGATAAGAGCCCGGCCCCATGCCGCGCCCAGGGCACGGCCGCGACGACGACCCCATGCTCACGACACGACACCCGCGGTACTTCTGCCTCGATGCACACCGAGATCAACCCGGCATCCAGCGCCCTCCACCGCCTCCGCCCCGGCCCGTTGTCATAGCCCGGGCACCGACGCTGACACATCCCGCACCGTGACCGGGCCCCCGACCTCGGCCGCACCGAGACCACCACACACACCTCGTCGTCGTCGAACT
>JBPPMS010000073.1:0-13190 GCA_051306175.1 Mycobacterium sp.
GCGGTCACCGTTGCCTTGGTCATGTTCCAGGTCTTATTCGGTGGCCTGAGATTCTCAATTCCGTTCTGGGTGTGGTTCGCCCCGATTGCGATAATTCTCTGCATGGCCGTCCGGTGGTTCGATCCGGTGCCCTATTACGAACTCGTCCTGCGAATGAATCCCAAACTTCCCTATCCCGCGCAGCCACACGATGTCATCAAAGGAGCTGTGTGGCTCGTCGCGGTGATCCTGGTGCCGATCGCGATCATCGGCTGTTCACGAATTTCGGCACGGGTACCCGAGCTCGTTATGGGCGGTTTTGCCCTCGGGGTGTGCGTTTCCTGTGGAGTTGCTCTGACCGACCTGGTCGGGTGGACCACCATCGGTCAGCTACCGCTCAATCACGGCGACACCCGCAGAGTCGTCAGCCTCGACGGTATCGAGGGCGGGCGGCAGGTGGGTCTCACCACACACCCCAACATGTTGGGCCTGACCTGCGTCATCGCGATTCCGCTCGCCATGTATTTCCTGTATACCTTCGACACGAAGTGGAAGGTGATCCCGGCCGTCGGTCTGGTCTTGCTGCTGGGCGGGGCAGTGGCCACTGGTTCGCGCGGTGCTCAAGTTGCCTCGCTCATCGTGAGCGCTCTGAGCGTCCTCTGTGCCCCGAAGTGGCGGGTGGCATTGCGGCAGGCGATGGTGGTGCTCGGCACGACGGCCATCACCGGTGTCATGCTCGGCGAGATCTTCATGAGGGACACCCTCAATGGGATCTTGGCTGAACTATTCCGATTCGGCGGCTCCCAAGATGTGAGTGCCGGAGACCAGACACGGGCCCTCCTTCTGAAACAAGCGCTGCACGACATCGGAAATTACCCCATTGCCGGGGTGGGGATGAAGCACATCATCAACGCGCACAACATCTACCTTGAATTGCTGCAAGCTGGCGGCGTCATTCTATTTCTCGGATTCATGTGCTACTGGATATGCATGTATCGTTCCGGTTGGCTGCTCACCAAGATCGGTCACCTACCGGCACGTTATCTCATGGTGTCGATCGGCGGCTGGCTGATATTGGGCATGGTCACGAACCAGTTAACTGATCGGCAGCTCTACTACACGGTCGGCAGCCTTGCCGCGTTGACGGCCCTGCACCTCATCCCGGCCAACCGATACCAACGACTGGACGAGTCGACGCCACCAGAGGCAACCTCGGAGCAACCGATTGCGCCCGGCGTGAAGCAGCAAAAACAGCCCGCATAGTCGACTACGGCACGTCAGGTCCAATACTGCCAGCCAGCCTGCGCCCACTTAGCCCCGTCCAGGCACATACGCCCGTCGATCATGACTCGGTCCCTGACCAGGTCACCGATTACGTGGGGGTCGAGCGTTTGAAATTCGTTCCACTCGGTGAGAACTAGAACCGCGTCGGCGCCTTCGCATGCGTGGGTCGCCGACGCGGCGTAGTGCAGTGTGGGAAACAAGCTTCGGGCGTTGTCCATCGCCTTGGGGTCGTAGACGGTCACCATCGCACCTTGCAATTGCATCTGGCCGGCGACATTCAATGCCGGTGAGTCCCGAACATCATCGCATTCCGGTTTAAAGGCAGCGCCCAGGACTGCGACGCGCTTCCCCAGAAGCGAACCGCCACATGCCTCCCGACACACTTGCACCATTCGCGTCCGGCGGCGCATGTTGACGTTGTCGACCTCACGCAAGAAGGTCAACGCTTCGGAGGCGCCGAGTTCTCCGGCACGTGCCATGAAGGCCCTGATGTCCTTGGGGAGGCAACCTCCACCGAATCCGAGTCCCGGATTGAGGTATCGCCGCCCGATCCTGGCGTCGTAGCCGATCGCGTCCGCGACGGCCTTCACGTCAGCGCCGGCAGCGGAACAGACCTCGGCGATAGCGTTGATGAACGAGACCTTGGTCGCCAGGAACGCGTTCGCCGACACCTTGACCAGTTCGGAGGTTGCGGTGTCGGTTATGACAAACGGTGTGCCTTCGGCCAACACATCTGCATAAACCTCGCGAACCACGGCTTCTGCCTTACCGTCCGGTGCACACCCGAGGACCAGTCGGTCGGGATGCAGGGTATCCGCGATCGCGCGGCCCTCCCGAAGGAACTCGGGGTTCCACGCGATCTCGACTCTCACCCGCTGCGCGAGGGCCTCAGCACGGGTGGCCAATCGTTGCGCGGTGCCCACCGGGACTGTCGATTTGCCGATGACAAGTGCGTCCCGGGTGAGCAACGGCACGATCTGGTCGATGACAGCGTCCACATAGCGCAGATCTGCGGCGTACTCGCCATCTTTCTGCGGTGTGCCGACACCGATGAAGAAGACATCTCCCCACTGCGCAGCCTCGTGGTAGGACCCGGTGACGCGCAGCTTGCCCGAATCCAGGTGCTTTGCGAACAACTCGGTCAAGCCGGGCTCATAGAACGGCAGCTCGCCCTCGGCGAGCATGGCCAGTCGTTCGCTGCTCACTTCGACACCGAGTACGTCGTGTCCCAGCTCGGCCATGCACGCGGCATGGGTAGCTCCCAGGTACCCCAGGCCGAACACCGTCAGCCGCACGGTGGCTCACTTTCGTCGGGTGACATCGTCACGTTGCTACGCAGGTAGCGTACGTGCGCAAGCACTGACGCGGCGAGTTAGACAGGCACCCAGAACGGCGTCGGACGTCTGCGCAGCGACGATTCGGCGGCTGATCACTGGGCGGCTAGGATTTGCCGATGGCGAGCGGAAAACCTGCGTGAGAATCCTCCACGTCCAGGAGACATTGTCCCCCCGCTATGGCGGCCCGGCGAGCGCACTTCCACAACTCGTGGCGGCACAGTCGGTTGCAGGGCACGAGGTCGTGGTGGTGACGACGGTTGCCGACCATCCAACCGGCACCTACCACGAACCGGGATGGGACACCCTGGCGGGCGGCGCGGTCAACGTTCTCTACGGATCCACGCAGTCTGCGCGGCTGAGAATCTCGGCGCAGGTGGCGCGATACTTGGTGCGGGCCATCTCCGATTTCGACGTGGTCCACATTCACGGGCTCTACCGATTTCCGCCGACGTTCGCCGCCACCCTGGCGCGGCGTCGGCGGGTGCCGTACGTGATCAGGACGCACGGTTCGCACGATCCGTTCCTCTATGACAAGAGCACGCTGGGCAGTGTCCGGATGAAGCGCGTGTACGAGCGTCTCTTCGATCTGCCCAACCTTCGCGCCGCAGGCGCGATCCATTACACCGCCGAGGATGAACGGGATCGGGCGTCGTTCCTCGGGTTACGTGCGCCGTCTTTCGTGCTGCCCAATGGGCTGGACTGGCAACGTTATCGGGCACTGCCCGCACGGGGCGCGCTGCGCGCGCGGTGGGGTCTGGGCGACAAGCCGGTGGTGTTGTTCCTGGGACGCCTGCATGTGAAGAAGGGACTCGATCTCCTCATCCCCGCCTTCGACGCGATCCGTCGCGACGAGCCGAACGCCCACCTCATCATCGCGGGCCCGGAGAACGACGATTATGGCGACACGGTGCGGGGCTGGGTCGCCGAGCGCGGGCTGACCGATTCGGTTCATTTCGTCGGAACTCTGCAGGGACCCGACGTCGTCCAGGCCTACGTCGACGCCGACGTGTTCGCACTGCCGTCGTACACGGAGAATTTCGGCATGACAGTCGCCGAAGCCATGGCTTGCGCCCTGCCTGTGGTCATCTCAGACCAGGTGAACATTCACGGCGAGGTCGCCGACGCCGGTGCAGGCCTGGTGACCCGCTGCGACGCAGCCGAGACGGCCACCGCAGTTCTCGCGCTTTTGCGGCAACCCGACCGCCGCCGGGAGATGGGCGCCGCCGGGCGTGAGCTGGTGCAGGCGAGATTCGGGTGGCCGGCCATCGTCGATGCGCTGACCAAGGAGTACGAAACCGTCATCGACAGAACTCAACACCGCAGGGAAGCACACTGATGGCGCTGACGAAGAAGGCGGGAAAGCTCGCACGCATCGTCTCGAAACCTCCTTGGCTACGGGCATTGCTGCATCACAAGGTCGCCGCGGGGGTCGAGCATGTGAGCGTGCTCCGCACCACTGCGGGCCTGCAGACGATCGTCGACGTCGGCGCCAATCGCGGTCAGTTCGCCCTGGCCGCGCGGTACTGCTTCCCCGAGGCCCAGTTGTACTGCTTTGAACCGCTGTCCGGACCGGCGGCGCAGAGTCGGGCGGTCTTCGCCCTAGATCCTCGCGCCACCTTCTTCGAAGTGGCACTCGGACCGGAGTCGGGCGATGCCGTCATTCACGTGTCGGGCCGCGACGACTCATCGTCGTTGCTGCCGATTACGTCCATGCAGGACACCTTGTTTCCCGGTACGGCCGAAGTCGGCACCAGATCGATTCGGGTGGCACGCCTGGCCGAGCTGGTACCAGGATTGTCCATCCGGACACCGGCCCTGCTCAAGATCGATGTGCAGGGGTTCGAGCGTCAGGTGCTCGCCGGCTGTGAGGACGTGTTGGACCGCTTTGACTGGGTGTACGTCGAATGCTCGTTCCTGGAGCTCTACCAGGGGCAGGCCCGCGCGGACGAGGTCATCGCGTGGCTGCGGGAGCGGCACTTGGAGCTGCGCGGCGTCTACCACATTGCCTATGACACTTCCGGGCAGACGGTGCAGGCCGACTTCTTGTTTGCTCGCCGCGTCACACCTGAGCAGGGTTCACGCACCCCGTAAGTGGACGATGTCACCCGCGGCGACGGTGGTGATGCCGCTGCCGGTGTCGATGGAAAGCCGGCCCGCTTCGTCGATACCGGTGGCGGTGCCGATGACTTCGCGGTCGCCGGGCAAGTCTGCGCGGACCCGCTGACCGATTGTCACGCTGCGCGCTCGGTAGTCGGACTCGAGATCGGCGCAGCCTGCCCTCCACTGGGCGGCGCGTTCGCCCAGCTGGGTGAGCAGATGACGCAGCAGCGCGTCGCGATCGGTGGACACCGCACCGAGTTCGAGCAGCGACGTCGCGGTGCTCTCCCCCACCTCGTCGGCAGTGAGCGTCACGTTCAGTCCGATGCCCACCACGATCGCCGGTTGCGGAGAAGCCACCTCGGCAAGGATGCCTGCCAGCTTGCGCGGTGTGGTGCCCGGCGGTGCAGCCAGAACGTCGTTGGGCCATTTCAGCCCGCTGTGCACGGCCGCGACCGATAACACGGTGTCGACGACGGCGACGCCCGCGGCGAGCGGCAGCCACCCCCACATGTGGCTGGGGACATGCACAGCGCTGAGACCGACGGAGACGATCAACTGCGCGCGCGGAGCACCCGTCCACTGCCGGTCGTTGCGGCCACGACCGGCGAGCTGGTTCTCGGCGACGAGTACCGCACCGTCGATGTCTTCGCCTGCGGCGGCACGAGAGAGCAGATCGACGTTGGTGGATCCCGTTTCGCCGATCACATCCAGGGTTCGCCAGGGCGTCCCCTCCGCGGTGACGTTGGTGCGCAACGCCTGTTCGTCGAGCGGAACGCGACGTTCGGAAAGATCCACGGACAAGGAGCCTAGCTAGGCGCCACTGCCTGGGGCGTCACGAGGCGGTTGGGTCTACCGGGACCTCGACCGTCGCCAACAGCGCTCGATGATCGGTGCCGTGCAGGTACACAGTTCGGATGGAGGAAGCGGCGGCCTGCCTCGTCAAGAGATGATCGATGGTGATCAGCGGTGGCCACCACGGCCGGTAGGAGGGAAACGTCGGTGCGAAGCCCGCGCCGACCTGCTCGACGGCATCGCGATATCCATTCGTGAGCAGGTCACGAAACTGGCGCAGGTCCGGCGTGCTATTGAAATCACCGGCGACAATCACTGCCGCGGGCCCGGCGGCATCGGCGAAGCCGTGCAGGTCGGCCTTGGCGGCGGTGATTCCGTTGAGCCAGTCGTCGAACGATGGCCGTCCGTTGCGCGCCAACGGATTGGTGACATGCATGCTGGCCACCAGAGGGTCGTGCCGAAGGCCGTCGATCTGCAGCCGGACGGCAACCGCACCCATGGTGCGACTTTCCACAACAAATGGATAGCGGCTCCAGAGGCCGATACCTGAGGCGCCGTCGCCTGGGATGAGTGCCGCAAACGGGAATGCACTTCCGATACCGGCCGAGTCGAATTCGGCTACCGCGGCTGAGGTCAATTCGGACACGGTGATGACATCTGCGCCGGTGGTGGCAAGGCGGACGAACTGCACTGCGTCAACCTGACCTTTACGCAGGTTTGACGATAGCACCCGTAGATCGAGGTGTTCGGCAACGTTTGGCGGCTGACCGAAGTAGTACCAGGGCACCTGGATCACCACATTTGCACAGACAATCACCACCGCGATCAGAGCTAAGATCAGTCGGCGGCAGATGATCATAACTGCCAAGACCATCACCACGAGGAGCGTGGTGTACGGCGAACCGACGGCGACCACAAGCCCGATGACGTTCGACAGCGGCCGGCTGCGGACGGCGACCGTGATCACCGCGAACACCAGGATGAACACGGCCAGCGCCGCGAGGAACGTGCGCACCAACCTGCGGTGACTGCCACCCACGATGGGATGCCCCTCCGCTCAGGCGCCACCCGGGTGACGGGCAAGCGAACGATCGTCGGCTTCGACCGGTCAGATGGCGACCCACATCATTGCCGAGGACCATTCTCGAAGAGATTTCGGGTCAATACTGCCATCCCGCTCAGCGCGCTGCGGCTGGCGGCCAAGCCGGCCGCGCCCGACGGTTGGTCGGTAGGCTGTTTGCTCACCTACTGTTCGGCCACCGGGGCGCACCTTGCACTCGAACCCTCGAAACGATAAGGCATTGATGGCGAAGCGAGCGATGATCACCGGTATCACCGGGCAGGACGGGTCGTACCTGGCCGAGCTACTACTCGGCAAGGGATATGAAGTCCACGGAGTCATCCGCCGCGCGTCGACTTTCAATACGTCGCGGATCGACCACCTGTATCTGGACCCGCATCTGCCCGATGCCCGGCTGTTTCTGCATTACGGAGACCTCAGCGACGGTGCGCGCTTGGTGACACTACTGGCGAGCCTCGATCCCGACGAGGTCTACAACCTCGCCGCCCAGTCGCACGTGCGGGTGTCGTTCGAAGAGCCGGAACACACCGCCGACACGACGGGCACCGGCACCATCCGGATGCTGGAGGCCGTCCGCCTCTCGGGCATCAAAACGCGCTTCTATCAAGCGTCCTCGTCGGAGCTGTATGGTGCGACGCCGCCCCCGCAGAACGAGGAGACCCCGTTCTACCCCCGCTCCCCCTATGCCGCGGCCAAGCTGTACAGCTACTGGATCACGAAGAACTATCGCGAGGCGTACGGGATGTTCGCGGTCAACGGCATCTTGTTCAACCATGAGTCGCCCCGCCGGGGTGAAACATTCGTGACCCGCAAGATCACCCGGGCCGTCGCGGCTATCAAGGCCGGTGTCCAGGACCACCTCTACATGGGCAATCTCGATGCCGTGCGCGATTGGGGCTACGCACCTGAATATGTGGAGGGCATGTGGCGCATGCTCCAGGCCGCTGAACCCGACGATTACGTGCTTGCGACCGGGGTCGGCATCACGGTCCGGGAATTCCTCGGAATCGCCTTCGAGCGGGCGGGCCTCGATTGGGAGAGACATGTCAGGTTCGACGAGCGTTACCTGCGCCCCACCGAGGTCGACGCACTGATCGGCGACGCCTCCAAAGCGCAGAACAACCTGGACTGGAAGACCACGGTGGACGGCCGAGAATTGGCGCGGCTCATGGTTGACGCCGACATCGCGGCGCTCGAACACGCAGGCAGGCCATGGATCGATACGGTCCAGTTGGCGTCCTGGCAGGCGCCCTCGGCACCATCGGCCACGCCATGACCGCGGCGACGCAGTTCTCCCCACAGGCGCTGGACCGCGGCGCGACCTTCTACGTGGCCGGGCACCGGGGACTGGTCGGCTCGGCCATCGTCCGCCGGCTTGAAGCGGCGGGATTCGACAACATCGTCGGAATGAGCTCGGCTGAGCTCGATCTCAAGGATCGCGACGCCGTCTTCGGATTCTTCGCCGACGCCTTGCCGCGCTACGTGGTGCTGGCAGCGGCGAAGGTGGGTGGGATTCTGGCCAACAGCACCTACCCGGTCGACTTTCTCAGCGACAACATCCGTATCCAGGTCAACGTGCTCGACGCGGCGCGCGAGGTTGGCGTCGAACGCCTGCTGTTCCTGGGTTCCTCGTGCATCTACCCGAAGTTCGCCGAACAACCGATCCGGGAAGACTCCCTGCTCACGGGTCATCTGGAGCCCACGAACGACGCGTACGCCATCGCCAAGATCGCGGGAATCCTGCACGTTCAGGCTGTGCGCCGACAGTATGGGCTGCCGTGGATCTCGGCCATGCCGACAAATCTCTACGGGCCGAACGACAACTTCTCCCCGCAGGGTTCGCATGTGCTGCCTGCCCTGATCCGCCGGTACGACGAGGCGGCCACCTCCGGCGCGCCGTCTGTGACCAACTGGGGCACGGGGTCACCGCGGCGCGAGTTCCTGCACGCCGACGACATGGCCGACGCATGTCTGCACTTGCTCGAGCACTACGACGGGCCCGACCAGGTCAACGTGGGCAGCGGCACCGACGTGACCATTCGCCATATCGCCGAGACGGTCGCATCGGTGGTCGGCTACAGCGGCGAAACCCGTTGGGATACGTCAAAACCCGACGGCACGCCGCAGAAGCTCCTCGACGTCTCGAAACTCACCGAAGCTGGCTGGACGTCGAAAATCGGCTTGCAGGAAGGGCTTGAGCGCACCGTGGCGTGGTACCGCGACCATGTCGGCGCGTTGCGCGGATAGCGCCCCACCGGTGAGGTCCACCGAATCCTGCCACGACAGGTCGGAGCGGCCGCTCACCTGCCACAGCCCCGTGATGCCGGGGCGGACCAGTAACCGGCGGCGCACCTGGTCGTACGTTTCGACTTCGCTGGGTAGCGGCGGACGTGGTGGATATCACCGCTCGCCGATACCATGGCGGCCGTGGGTGGACGGCGTCACAGACACCGGAATTCACGATGAACTTCATGCCCATGTTTCGACACGTGTGGCGGGCCACGCGCTGGCCCGCTGGCGCCATTGCTGTGGTGCTCGTGGCGGTCGGCATCAGTGGTTACTTCCTGCTCACCCGAGCCCCCCAGGACACACTGCGCCCCGTTGATGCGATCGTCGTGCTAGGTGGTGAGCACGACGGCCGCGAGCAGTACGCCTTGACCCTGGCCCGGCAGGGTTTGAGCAAGACCGTGGTGATGTCCAATCCGTATGGGTCCGGCAGCCCCGCAATGCGAGATTTCTGCGCTTCGCCACAGGACGGCATCGAAGTCATCTGCCGAGTACCCAATCCCGGGACAACTCGCGGCGAGGCTCTTCTGGCGCGCGACTTGGCCACCGAACGTGGATGGGACAGCATCATCGTGCTCACGTGGCAGTATCATCTGCCTCGGACAAGATTCATATTCGACCAGTGCTATTCGTCACGCCCTGGCGCTGTTCTCTACACCGCGGTGCCGCGCAGGTATGACTATTCGGTGCTCCGCTGGGAATAAGTGTACCTCTACCAGTACGCGGGATTCGTCAAAGCGGTCAGTCAAGGAGACTGCGACTAGCATCGAAACGCCCGTCGGCGAGATCTGTATCGGCCGCCCGGTGATTGATGAGTGCGGTTTAGCCCTCTATCACCTCTAGCTAGTACGCGCCAGAACCGCCCAGCACAGCTTTGACTGTTTTCAACGCAATGATCAAGTCGCCAATCGTTGACCAGTTTTCGACGTAGAAGAGGTCGAGCCGAACGGATTCCTCCCAGGAGAGATCCGACCGCCCACTGACCTGCCAGAGGCCCGTGATTCCCGGCCGGACGAGTAGCCGTCGCTTCACATGGTCGTCGTAAGTCTTCACTTCGCGCGCCAGCGAAGGGCGTGGGCCGACAACGCTCATGTCATGTTTGAGTACGTTGATGAACTGAGGAAGTTCATCAATGCTGTACTTGCGCAAGAATCGGCCCACTGGAGTCACCCGCGGGTCGCTGCGAATCTTGAAGAGAACACCGCCGTCACTTTCGTTTTGCGCGGTCAGCGAATCGACCATCGTGTCGGCGCCGTCAACCATGGTGCGGAACTTCACCATGTCGAATGGCTGCCCGTCCAGGCCGATTCGCTCCGACTTGTAGAAGGTCGGCCCCCTGCTGGTGGCCTTGATCGCGATGGCCACGGCCAAGAGAAGAGGGAACCCACAGACCAGCACCGCACTTGCGAAGAGCATGTCGAACAGGCGCTTCTGAAAGCGGCTAGCCCCGTTGTACTGCGGCTTCTCGACGTGGATCAGCGGAAGGCCCGCCACGGGGCGCATCATCAGACGCGGCCCGGCAACGTCGAAAAGGCTCGGAGCAACCATCAGGTGAACGTCGAGCTTCTCCAATTCCCAGGACAGATCTCGCATGCCGCGGCCGTCAAGACGTTCGGTTGCCGTCACGGCAACCGAATCGCTGCTCGTCGCCTGTATCGCTTCGACGACGTGCGTCTCATCACCAAACGTCGGAATCGTGCCCACCCCGGGAACGTCGATCGCCTTGCGCGAATGAAACCCGGGTACGCAGGCTCCGACGACTTGGTATTCCGATTTCGCTTCCCGCGACAGCGCCTTGGTCAAGTCGCGCACAGCGGACGCACTCCCCACCACCAGTAGGCGCGTGATGCACCGCCCGTGTGTCTTCCTGGCCCCGGCAACCATTCTGCGTGCAGTCCAGCGTCCCAGGATTAACAAGAACACTCCCAGAGGGAGCGCAATCATGAGGTAACCGCGAGCTAAATCGAACTTGAAGATCACCGACAGGATGGCTACTCCGCCAAAGGTGAACAATGTCGCCACCCAGATGCGCCGGTACTCTTCGGCGCCAGATCCGATGATGCGTGGTGACCGAGTGCGGTAGATCGCCAGCGCCGACAGTAAGCACATCACGATGAACACGGAAACTAAGGTGTAGTGACTAGCGCGGTACGCGTGCGGCGTGCCCGACAACGCACCAAAGCGAAGCCACTGCGCGGTGCCGACGGCCACCACCACCGCGACCGTATCCAGCGCAACCAGACGCCTCGAGTATTCAAGATGCCACCGCTGCGGCTTGCGTTGTGGCGGTACGACATTTGCTGCGGCGTCATACGCGGTGTTCAATACCCCCACCGGAACACCCCTAAACCGTCAGACGTTCTCGAACGCGGCCTCGTGTGCGTCACGAGCCAGCCGCAACACTGTCAATCTGGTTAATATTCTCTCAAGATACGATGCATCCCGCTTACTGAGTTGCCGAACCAACCGCCACATTATCTATGAAACAGATCACAGCTTAGGCCTGTGCACTCCTTCCGGGGCCCCGTTGACCAGACTGCCTGGTTCTTTGTAGCACGAACGGCCGGCAGAATGTCGTCTTCGATTGTCGAAAAAATGGCGAGACGATCTCTTTGCCGCAGAAATACATCCATGTCGTATCTGTTGAGCATTCCGACGAATCGAACTAGCCGGCGGCAACAATTAATGCAATTGTAATCAAGCGTGCTGGATCCAGACGTGTCGTCGACATCTGCGATTTGCCTTGATATTTGCTGATCGACCGACTGGCGGGGAACCTTCAGCGTCAAGTGGCACGTCGCCGACGCAAGCGGCACTCGCCAATCGCCAGCTGAGACTTAACCCTGGTGTACCTGTTACCCCGTGAGCAGCCAACGCCCCAATACCGACGCTGGCAGCCAGCGCTGATGCCCGGTTCGACCGCGAACGCCGGCACACGACCTCAACCCCCTCGGAACAGGTCGATGATCGGTGGCAGCAGTTCGGCAATCTGGGAACCAACAGCCGCGAAGGTAGCCGCGCTCTTGCCCATCGGGTCGGTGATATCGGGGCGCTCGCTCGTGTCAAGGCGCGGGCGAAGGGCTGCAAGGTCGGCGACGGTCTGAGCACCGAACTCGGCCGCGAGTCGCGAAGCCTCACTCAGTGTGAACGTCATGTTAAGGCGGCGCGGGGCGAGTTCCAGTACCCGGTCGCGGTGTGCCTGGGTCATCGTCAGCACAAGGTCAGCACGCGTGGCGATCTTCGCATTGATCTGACGCGCGACGAACTCTGATGCATCACCACCCAAGCCTGCTAACACCATCGCCGCTTCGGCGTGCATCGGACGCCCGATCAGAGCGCGCGTCCCAGCGCTGGAACTCGTGAGATCCGCTACCTGAGCGTGCGCTACGTAAGCTGCGGTGAACCGCTCCGCAAGGGGTGACCGACAGATGTTCCCGGTACAAACAAACAGGACGTGCAGAGCAAACTCCTCGCCTAAGGAAATCTCCGCTGGCCCGCTTGACGCTGCGGCCCAGCTGAACCGCATTCAGTGTCGGTGTGTTGGTTGTTCTGCCCGGCGGCTGGGCGGGCTATAACGACGAGCGTGAGTTCAGCCCAACCTATAGGTTTGTGCCACGATGGCCTCGTGAAGGGGATCATTTTGGCGGGCGGTTCTGGCACCCGCCTTCATCCGATCACGCTAGGGGTGTCGAAACAATTGATCCCTGTGTACGACAAGCCGATGGTGTACTACCCGTTATCGACCCTGATGTTGGCGGGTATCAGAGACATATTAGTCATCACGACGCCGCACGACGCTGCACCTTTCGAGCGCCTGCTGGGTGATGGGTCGCAATTCGGCGTGTCGATTACGTTTGCACAACAGCCCTCCCCGGACGGTCTCGCGCAGGCATTCACGATCGGCGCCGGGTTCATCGGGACCGACAGAGTGGCCCTCGTCTTAGGGGACAACCTGTTGTACGGACCAGGACTTGGCACTCAACTCAAGGTCTTTGACGCCGTCGACGGCGGAGCGATTTTCGCTTACTGGGTGGCCGAGCCGGCCGCGTACGGGGTAATTGAGTTCGACAACCACGGCATCGCGGTGTCGCTCGAGGAGAAGCCGAAGCAACCGAAGAGCAACTACGCCATACCGGGGTTGTACTTCTATGACAACGACGTAGTCGCGATAGCGCATGACCTCGCCCCGAGCACGCGAGGCGAGTACGAAATTACTGACGTCAACCGCACGTATCTCGAACAGGGTCGATTACAGGTGCAGGTGCTTCCGCGAGGGACGGCGTGGCTGGACACTGGGACGTTTGATCAGATGACCGACGCCGCTGAGTACG
>JBPPMS010000074.1:0-7370 GCA_051306175.1 Mycobacterium sp.
AGGCCGCGGAGCTGCGGGCCTGGGTCCGCCCGGCTTGGGGCCTGCGGGGGCCGACGGAGCCGAAGCGGTGGCGGCGGCATTGCCTGCAGCCGGTCGCGTGGGCGCCGGGGCCCGGCCGGATCCATTGGTCGGGGACGGGGCCGTCTTGCCAGGGCCGCCGAATGACTCGCGCAGTCGTCGCGCGACGGGCGCTTCAACGGTAGACGATGCGGATTTCACGAATTCGCCCTGCTCTTTCAGCCTGGCGAGAAGATCTTTACTGGTGACACCGAGCTCTTTAGCCAACTCGTGCACGCGGGCCTTGCCTGCCACTACTACTCCTGTCTAGGAGGCGACAGCAGAAGGCCGCGCCTCGGTTTTAGCTCTGACGCATGGTCATCGAGACTTCACGGTGTGCTCATGTTCTTCGCTACCTGTTCTGTCGCCAGTCCATCTTCCGTGGCCCCCGAGCCATCGAAATGCTCGGAGACCGCGGAGGTGTCCGGGGTGCCGGTGATGCGCAGCGCTCGACCGAATGCTCGCCGACGAATCGCTTGACGTAGACACTCCGGCCGGGGATGCAACCAGGCACCCCGCCCCGGGAGATTACCTGCCCTGTCAACGGTCACAGCCTGCTGGCTGTTCCCTGACCGGACAGCTACCACGCGCAGCAGTTCGGCGGCCAGCTCTCGTTCCCGACAGCCTATGCAGGTACGCACAGGTGCCGAGTTCTCGCGCTGGATCACGGCTCAGTCTACGTCACCGCACTTCATGTTCCGAACCGGCGCGGGCGGCCGCAGTTTCACGCGTCAAAGCCTCACTGGCGCGTCGGTCCTCGCCAGCGGGCCGTTGGCGCCTGCAAGGGCGATGGGGATCGTGGACCAAGTGTCGCAAGCACTGCACACCGCCCACATGGCCGGGTTGGTGCATCGCGACGTCACGCCGTTCAACATCCTGCCCGGCGACGACGAGTACGCTAAAGTCGCCGCAGGTGCGAACGCACCCACCGTGCTGCCGTTGAGTGACCGGATAGCTCCCGGCGCGCGCGCCATAGACAGACGCGGCGACAGCTACGCGACCGACGGTCTCAACAACCGGATTCTCAAGCTCGCAGTCAGTGCGACGGCTGCAACAGTGTTGCCCTTCAAGGACCTTGACGATGATCGCAACCGCGTCAAACCAACTTCTGATCTCGTAGCGGTCAGCCCTGCGCAACCGCCTCGGCATCACTGCGAATATCGATCCGCCACCCAGTCAGCCGCGCGGCCAAGCGCGCGTTCTGGCCTTCTTTCCCGATCGCCAGCGACAGCTGGAAGTCGGGCACCACGACGCGCGCGGCCTTGGCGGCCTCGTCGATCACCGACACCGAGACCACCTTCGCCGGCGACAGCGCGTTCGCGACGAAGCGAGATGGGTCCTCGTCGTAGTCAATGATGTCAATCTTCTCGCCGGACAGTTCGCTCATCACGTTGCGCACCCGCTGACCCATCGGTCCGATACAGGCGCCTTTCGCGTTGAGCCCGGGCAGTTTCGACACGACCGCGATCTTGGATCGGTGCCCGGCCTCGCGGGCCACGGCGACGATCTCCACCGACTTGTCGGCGATCTCGGGCACCTCGAGCGAGAACAGTTTTCGTACCAGGTTAGGGTGCGTGCGCGACAAGGTGATCAGCGGTTCGCGCGCCCCGCGGGACACGCCGACGACGTAGCAGCGCAACCGGTCGCCGTGCTCGTACTTCTCTCCGGGCACCTGCTCGGCCGCGGGAATCACGCCTTCGGACCCCTTGGTCTCGCTGCCCATCCGCACCACGACCAGTCCGCGGGCGTTCGCGCGGTTGTCACGCTGGATCACGCCTGCCACAATTTCGCCTTCGCGCGTGGAGAACTCGCCGTAGTTGTGTTCGTTCTCGGCGTCCCGCACCCCCTGCAGGAACACCTGTCGCGCGGTGGTGGCGGCGATGCGGCCGAAACCCTCGGGCGTGGCATCCCATTCGGTGAGGAGGTTCCCCTCGTCGTCGGTTTCGCGCGCCATCACGCGCACCGCGCCGGATTTCCTGTCGATGTCGATCCGGGCGTCGGCCTCATGTCCTTCGGTGTGCCGGTATGCGGTCAGCAGCGCCGATTTGATGATGTCGACCGCCTCGTCGACGGTGATCCCCTTCTCGGCTGCCATCGCGTGCATGGCCGCGGGTTCGATGTTCATGCGGTGCCGCTCTCCTCCCCTGATACGCCTGCAAGTTCCAACTCCCGCTTGTTCGGCGCTGAAAACTCAACTTGCACAACTGCTTTGGTTACTTCTGCGAGCTCGATGTCCTGTAACTGCGGGACGGCGCGATTGCGGCCCCTGACCACCACCTGCAACGTCCCTTCGAGCAGCTCACCGATGCGCCCACTGAGCGTCGAACCGTCGGCGAGCGTGAAATCGGCCAGCCGCCCCTTGGCGCGCCGGAAGTGTTTGGCGGTTGTCAACGGGCGGTCGACCCCGCGCGACGTCACCTCAAGGACGTAGGCGCCGTCGTCGGTGCCAACCGTGTCGAGCAACTCCGAGGCGGCGCGCGACAGCTCGGTCACGGTCTCCAGATCCAACGGCGTATCGCCGTCGGCGACCACGGTCAAGCGGGCCGGCCGGGTACGGGTGTCGATCGAGACATCCTCAATCTCGTAACCGGCACGGCCGAATTCGTCGGTGAGCAGCGCCACGACTTGTTGCTCAGACGGCAGGGCAGGGGCTACGTGAGAGGAGGAATCAGATGCCATCACGCACTCCTCGTCTTGAGTTGTCCCTACCTTCGCGGCTGCTCCTGCGCGCGATCAGCCACCCACGATACGCCAGTTCGGTAGGGACGAATCCCGAACTTCCACCGCAGCCAGGCCCCGGTCGCTTCGCTCCTGCCCACCGGAACGTCGTTGCCTGAGAATCCGGCAGCCAATGGCAGGATGTTGCTGTGTCCAACGCCGCGCCCACCATCAGCAGGCGGCACGTGCTCATCGGGGCGGCCACGTTGCTCTTGTTGGGCGCCACCGCGACCGCGTGCAGCGAGCCTCCCCCACCGCCCGAACTCGACGACCTGGAGGCTCAGCTCGACCTGGCCGAAACTGACAGTGAACTCGCGGCTGCCGCAGCGAAGGCGGGGTCACCTCAGGTCGCCCCCGCCCTCCGGGAGGTGGCGACCGAGCGCCGCGCCCACGCGCGCGCTTTGGCCGACGAGATCGCCCGTGTCTCCGGCGAGACCACCACCACGACTACCGAAGAGTCGACGCAGAACGCCACGGCTTCTTCCACCAGGTCGGCTTCTTCCACCAGGTCGGCCTCTGCGGCGCCGGAACCCGCGCCCACCGTCGAGGAAGTCATCGCCGCACTGCAGAACTCGGCGCGCAACGCTGCCGAACTGGCCGCCACCGCGTCGGGGTACCGCGCAGGACTGCTCGGATCCATCGCCGCCTCCTGCACGGCGGCTGCCGCGGTCGGACTGGTGACACCGGTGCCGGCGCCGTGACGTCGACCGAACCGACCACTGGCGAACCCACTCCTTCGCCATCCACTCCTACCACCACAGCTGGGGGCATCCCGACGCGTCCCGCGGGTCTCGCCGCGGCGGCGTTCTACGACGCCGTTGGCGTCGAGTACGGGGTGATCTACGGCTACGGGCACGTGTCAGCGCATTCCCTGCCGGAGCTCAACGAGCTGGTGTCGACGTCGATGGCCGAACACCGGGAACGCCGCGAAGCCGCGATCACGATGATGCAGTTTAGCGGCGTGACGCCGCCGATGCCCGCGGCCGGCTATGCACTGCCGATCGCGGTCGAGAATCCGGACGACGCCGCCAGGCTGGCGGTCAGCATGGAGGAGGACGCGGCCGTCGCATGGCGGGCGATGCTGGAACAGGCCGATGACCCCGAAGAACGAACCTTCGCTGTGACAGCACTGACCGAGACCGCGGTACGTGCCGCGCGCTGGAACCGGGTGCTGGGCGTCTTCCCCGTGACTGTCGCCTTCCCTGGCGGTTCCGAAGACTTCTAGCTAGCTGGCGGTGAGCGCCGACGAGATCTCGACGGCTGCCCCCTCGACCGCCACGTCCCTCGCCTCGCCGGTGAACCGGTTCCGCAGCTCGACCAGGCCGTCAGCGAAGCCGCGTCCCACGACGACGGTCCACGGCACCCCGAGCAGTTCGGAATCCTTGAACTTCACCCCGGGCGACGACTTGCGGTCGTCGAGCAGCACGTCGAGACCGAGTCGATCGAGCTCGGACGTCAGCTCCCCGGCACCGGTGCGTGCGCCGTCGTCTTTGTTGGCGATCACCACGTGCACGTCGAACGGCGCCGCCGACGAGGGCCAACGCAAACCCTTGTCATCGTGGTGCTGCTCGGCGATCACGGCGACCAGACGTGACACGCCGACGCCGTAGGAGCCCATCGTCAGCCGCACCGGCTTGCCGTTCTCGCCCAGTACGTCGGCAGTGAAAGCGTCGGCGTACTTGCGCCCCAACTGGAACACGTGGCCGATCTCGATTCCGCGCGCCGCGACCAGCGGACCTGCCCCGTCCGGCGACCTGTCACCTTCACGGACCACGGCAGCCTCGATCGTGCCGTGAGCTACGAAGTCGCGTCCGGCGACGAGCCCGGCGACGTGGTCGCCCTTGGAGTCGGCGCCGGTGATCCACTGGGTGCCGTCGACGATCCTGGGGTCGACGAGGTAGCGGACACCGTTGGCCAACAACGCTTTCGGGCCGATGTAGCCCTTCACCAGGAAGGGATACTTCGGGAAGTCCTCATCGGCGAGCATCGTGTACTCAGCGGGCTCCAACGCGGCCCCCAGGCGTTTGTCGTCCACTTCACGGTCGCCAGGCACCCCGACCGCCAGCAGTTCCCACTCACCACCATGCTGCCGAGTCTTGAGCAGCACGTTCTTCAAAGTGTCTGCGGCGGTGATCTCGCGATCGAACACCCCCGACCGGTTGGCCCAGTCCACCAGCGTGGCGATCGTGGGAGTATCGCCGGTGGCATGCACCACCGCCTCGGGGAGGTCGGCGAAGTCGATGGACGGCGGCGGCGTGGTGATCACCGCTTCCACATTGGCGGCATATCCCGATTCGAGGCAGCGGACGTAGGTGTCCTCACCGATGGCGCTCTCGGCCAGGAACTCCTCCGATGCGCTGCCGCCCATGGCACCCGAGACCGCCGACACGATGACGTATTGGACGTCGAGTTTGGCGAAGATCCGCTGGTAGGCCTCGCGGTGGGCGTAGTACGCGTTCTTGAGGCCGTCGTCGTCGACGTCGAAGGAGTACGAGTCCTTCATGATGAACTCACGCCCACGCAGGATGCCCGCACGGGGGCGGGCTTCGTCGCGGTACTTGGTCTGAATCTGGTACAGCCGCAGCGGGAAGTCTTTGTAGGAGCTGTACTCCCCCTTCACCGTCAAGGTGAAGAATTCCTCGTGGGTGGGGCCAAGCATGTAATCGTTGCCGCGACGGTCCTTGAGCCGGAAGACACCGTCACCATATTCGGTCCAACGGTTGGACGTCTCGTACGGCCCCCTGGGCAGCAGTGCCGGGAACCGGACCTCCTGGGACCCGATCGTTGCCATCTCTTCGCGGATCACCTTCTCGATCTTCGCCAGCACCTTGAGCCCCAGCGGGAGCCAGCTGTACAGGCCGGGCGCGATGGGACGGACGTATCCGGCGCGGATCAGTAGCTTGTGGCTGGGGACCTCCGCGTCGGCGGGATCGTCGCGCAGCGTGCGCAGGAACAGCTCGGACATGCGGGTGATCACAGCGGCCCAGCTTAGCGATGGCCCGTCAAAGCGTGTCGGACAACCTGCTCCAGCGCTGGGCGCGACGGTGCCTGAGGTCACCCCAATCGCTGAGGTGTGCGCCGAGTTCGACCGTTGAGCTAGGCGCTCATTCGGTGTGTGTGTCGTCATCGCCGGGTGGGGTGTCGCCGTCTTTCTGGAACTCCGACAGGTAACGCTCTGGGTGGTGGAAGTCGTTGGTGGTCGGGGTGTTCCGCGGGTAGTTCGGCGGTGGGGTCCAGTGCACCCGGCCATCACGGCCGATGGTGGTGTCCCAGCCGTCGGGTGTTACCTGGGGATGGTCCTGATAGCAGGCCAACGTCATCTCATCGATATCGGTACGCCGATACCGTGCCCACGGTTTGGTGTGGTGGGCCTCGCACTGGTCGGCCGGTAGGTCGCAGTTCGGTTTCGTACAACCGCGGTCGCGGGCGAACAGCATCAACCACTGATCCCCGGTCACACAGCGGTTGGCTTTGGCCAGGTAGAGGGCCCGGTTCTTGTGGGTGTCGAACACCGCCAGATAGGGCTGGGTCAGACCGGCCAGCCGGATCAGGTCCCGGATCGGGATCAGGGTGCCGGTCGCGGTGACCGCCATCCCGGCGGCTTTGGTCAGCTCGTCGAGGGTCATGGTGGCCACCACGGTGACCGGCAACCCGTGCCGTGTGCCTAGCCCGGGGTTGCCGAGCATTGCTCTGAGCAGGGCAGCCAACGCATCATGGCGACGCTGCTTGGGCGCCCGATCATCGGTCACTTTCACGACCGGTCGCGCCTCCTCAACGCCGGGCGCCTCAGCGGCATGCCCGGTATCGATATCGGTGTCCGGGACGCCCGCCGGCTCCGGCTTCGGGGCGGGCTCCTCGGTGACCGGATCTTCAGCGTCGCGGCCGGTGGCTGTGTCGTCGTCGAGGTGGAACGGATCAGGGTCGTCGGGCAGACACATCCCGGGCTCGGCGAATTTCGCGAAGAACGCATCCAACTCCGCCCGCAACTCCGGGGTGGCCCACAACGTGCCCTTGCTCATCCCATCCTGGCGCTGCGGACTCCAACTGAACCCCGACTGCCGGACCCGATCCTGCTCGCTGAACTCGCCATCCGGGTTGATCGTCAACGCCAACTTCGCGGCCAACTTCGCCAACTGATCGCTGCGCAACTCCACCGCATGCCCAGCCAGAAATCGCTCCGCATCCACCACCACATCGCGCGGCGTATCCGCAGGCAGCGCGGCGAAAAAATTCGCGATCACCCGCACATGCGCCTCGTCCAACAACCCGCCATGCCAGGCCGCCGCCGTCGCGGGCAGATCCGCACCCAACGACTGCCCACTCAACGCGAACCGCTCCCGCAGCAACCCCGCCTGCGCCAACCGCTCCTTGGCCTCCTTCGGGCCGATCCGCGTCACATCGGCCAGCAACTTATGCGGCTTATCCCCCAACTCACCGATCTCCCGATCAGCCAACACCACCGCAATACTGTTGCTGACCGCCAACAACCGCCGCCGCCCCCGCTCCAGCTCATCCAGCGTCTGCACACATGAATGGACATCCTCAGCGACCCAATCCGCGCCCTCGAGCAGCTCCAAGGCCCGACCCACCAGGGC
>JBPPMS010000075.1:0-45786 GCA_051306175.1 Mycobacterium sp.
CAGGTATCCGCTGAGCAGGAAGTGCATGTTCATCGCGACGTGAGCGGCATGACTGTCAACCGCGGTGTCGAAGATTCCGCCGAAGTACAGGCCGTAGAAACCTGCGACGAAGATGACCGTCGCAACGAACGGGTTGGTGAGCACCTGCGAAACCCCGCTGTGCAGGGCAGCCAGGAGCCACTCGCGCGGACCCGGCGGATCGCCACGCCCCGCCGCGGGCAGCGCCCGCAGGGCCAGTGTCACTGGGGCCCCGAGGACCAGCAGGATCGGCACCAGCATCGACAGCAGCATGTGGGCGCCCATGTGCATGCTGAACATCGCTGGCATGTATTTGCCCAGCCCTGACGACGTCGCAAAAAGCAGTGTCGCGCAGCCCAACAGGAAGGCCAGAATGCGGCCTTTCGGCCAGGCGTCGCCTCGTCGTCTCAGCCGGATAACCCAGAACACGTAGGCGGCCGCGAGCGCAATCGCCGCGGTGCCGAAGAGAAGGTCGAAGCGCCAGTCGAACAGGATGCGACCCACCGTCGGTGCGCCCGACAGGTCGTAGCCGATCTCAACCTCGGGGATGGTGGGGTCGGCGACCAGCGGCGGTGGCGGCGCCGTGCGGCCGAGCGCAACCGCCACCCCGAAAGTGGCGCCGAAGATCGCGGCCTCGACGAGCGCCAACTTGAGCAGTGGTCCGCGGGCAGTGGGATCAGCCTGCAGCGCGGCGACCCCACGGCGGCGTTGCCACCAGCCGAGCGCACCGAGCGCGCACACTGCCACGGCTTTTGCCAGGATCTCCAGGCCGTACTGGCTGGTGACGAGGTCGGACACACGGATGCGTACCAGGGCGTTGACCACCCCGGACAGCGCCATCGCGACAAAGCACCACAGCGCCACCGCCGAGAAGCGACGGGCAGCCAGGTCCGCGTGGTCGGCGACGCGTCCGCGCAGCACGTGGGCCAGCAATGCCAGCAGACCACCGGCCCACAGTCCCGCGGCCACCAGGTGGATCATCAGGCTATTGGTCGCCAGATCGTGGGCACCGCCGGACGACGAATGACCGGTCAGGCCCAGTGGCAGCAGGCTGGCGATCGCGCCCGCCAGCAGCAACGGCGTCCACGACCAGCGCAGCACCGGGACGCTGCACACCGTCACCGCCGCGGCGATGAACGCCGTCCACCGCCACACGCTGGCCGTCTCGACCAGGCCCGCGGCCGACCAGATATCAAGCAGTGACAGGTGCTCGAGCACGGGCTGCCCGGAAACGTCGGACACCGTCAGCGGAACCAGCAGCGCAGCGCACACCGCCCAGACTCCGGACGCCGCGGTACCCAGCCGAAGGGCACGGTAGCCAGCCGCGTCGAGCACCCCGTTGGCCTGCGGTGGGACGAAGAATGCGGCGAACAGGAAGGCGCCGACGGCCAGGACGGCGGCGATCTCCCCAGCGGCACGAACGAATGGCAACCCATAGGTGGTGACCGGGCCGGGATTCGGCAAGCCGGTCGCGGTGAGAGCGTCGACCACCGACAGAGCGGCCAGTCCGGCCGCCGTGACACCGGCGAGCAGACCGACGGCCAGCAGTACCGGCGCCACTGCGGCGCGGCGGGTGCTCAGTGGTGGGGCTGTCACGCTCTCCAGCGTATTGGTCACTCCGACAGCCGCGAGCGGCGTGCCCGTGCCTCCCGCTCGAAGAACTGCTCGCGCGAGACGAGATGCACCCGGTCCATGTCACGCAGGATCCCGCGCAGCGCTCGCACAAAGGAGCGGCGGCGCTCGGCGAGGTCGTCAGCGGGCTCCAACAGATGCTGATCACCGACCACCTGGCGCGCGGTGGCGAACAGCAACGCCGACACGGACTCGTTGCTGCGCACCAGGTCCTGCGCGGCGTACTGCCTGCCGACTCCGAGTGCCCGTTTGGTGAGGTCCTTCTCCGCGATATCCGCAGACGCGTCCCGCAGCACGTCGGCGACGATCTCGTAGGCCTCGAAGAACGGCCGCAGCATCGCGTGGGCCATCAGCGGCCGTTTGTCGTGCAGCAGCATGTCGATGGCCTCGGGGCCTGATTCGACGCGCTGCTCCCAATCCGAGAACCACGCCATCTCCGCGGCGACATGCTCCCGGAACGCCGCGGAATCCGCGAAGTAGAACTCGAACTTGAGCAGATCACGCAGCCGCATGGCCTGCGACCAAAAAGCCTCGACACGGTCACCATCGGCGCGGCGCGAGTAGACCAGCGCCAGCTCGACGATCGAGGTCTCCAGGAAAGCGTGGATCAGTGAGTTGCGGTAGAAGGCCGCCTCGTGTTCGTCGTCGGGTGCGATCCGCCAGACGGGTTCACGTCCGCCGTCGACGCGGGTGACCGGGTTGCCGCCAGAGAGTGCGTCCAGCGCCGCCCGAACTCCTTCGGGGCTGCGCAGCCGTAGTGCGCTGCCGGTCATCGGGGTGTCCTTGCGCTCCAGGTAATCGAGCGCATCCTGCAGCGTGTGGTGCACCTGATCGAGCGTGAGCGCGACGCCCCTTGTGGTCAGCAGCAGCGCCGCCACCAGCGCGCTCGCGTTGACGGGGGTGGCCTGCAGAATGCGCCAGGCGACTTCGAACGCCATCTTGTGCAGGGAAAGCCGTTTGGCGTCGGAGTTCTCGAACAACTCACCGTGCGCCAACCCGAGATGCTGACGCATCGACACCGCTTCGGGGAACCGGACGTAGATCTTGCCGAAGTTGCGCTCCCCCTGGGCCTTGATGAACTTGTACAGCCATTTCGCGCCTTCGGGTGTCTTCTCGCCACCCCGGGCATAGGCCGCGTACTCACGCGTCTCGTGGAGCTGGTCGAAGCTGATCGACACGGGCTGCAAGAGGATGTCTTCGCTGCGGCCGTCGAGGTAGGCGTCGGCGACGTAGCTAAGCAGACCGAGCTTGGGCGGCAACATTTTTCCGGTCCGCGACCGGGTGCCCTCGATCGACCAGCTCAAGTTGAAGCGCTTCTCCACGATGTAGCCGACGAACTGGCGCAGCACGTACTTGTACAGCGGATCGTCGAGCTTGCGGCGGATGAAGATCACGCCCGATCGGCGCATCAACGGACCCATGAACCCGAATGACAGGTTGATGCCCGCGAACGTGTGGACGGGCGGAAGCCTTTTCTCCTGCATCGCCACTGGGACGATCGCACCGTCGAGATAGGACCGGTGGGAGAACAACAGCACAGCCGGATGAGTCTCGAGGGAATGTCGCATCGACTCGATCTCGACAGCGTCGTAGTCGATGTTGGGATCGAAACCTCGGCTGAAAATCGCCCGGCCGAGGTTGGGCATCAGGTCCACCGAGAACCGGCTCCAGCCGGTGGCCAGCTCGTTGAGCATCGCCTCCGCTGTTTCCGGTGTGGCGCCGGGAATCGTGTCCAGACCCTTCATAAATCGAGCCGACGCCATCAACTCGTCGGTGATCAGGCGCGGCGACTTGTATTCCGGTCCCAGCAATCGCAATTCAATGCGCTCGACTGCCAAGGCGGCACGTCGCAGCACGAACCGTCCGAATTCCCTGAGGTTTTCACCGGTGGTCTGCTCCAGCCACTGTTGGCGGAGCTCAGACACCTTTGCCGGCTCCCCGGCGACCACGCGGGCCCGCGTCGGATCCTTACGCAGGATGCGTCGCTGGATCAGCTCAGGCGGACGATACGTGTCGCGGCCGGACAGTAGGCCGACGACCTTGACGCGCGTAGGCAGGCCACCGGGAACCCAGAACACCCGCACCGGCACCACCAGTCGGTCATCCGGTGAACCCAGCTGCTCCACAAGTTGCGCCAGCAGCGCGGGCTCGACCTCCTGGCCCTCGACGGGAAGTTGCAGCACTTCGACTTTCGCGTCGGGTGCAGCACTGCCCTGCTGTGTCAACCAGGCGGTGAGCAGTTCGAGTTCCGCGGGCGACGACACCGACGCCAGCACCAGCGTGTCTCCGCTGATGGTGACAGCCGGGAGTTCGCTGGGTACGCCGCTCATGCGCGGCCCTTCTTGGCGGGTGCCTTCTTGGCAGGCGCTTTCTTGGCGGGCGCTTTCTTGGCAGGCGCTTTCTTGGCGTGCGCGTTGTCGGACGTATCGTCGTGGATCGGCTGGTAGGGCGTGACCTCCGGCAGCTCGTACGGCCAGTGCGCCAGGGTGTCCAGATACAGTTGGCGTACCCAGGCGATCCGGTCGGTGAGATCCTCGACGGTCCAGTCGTCGGTCGAGATGGGCGGGAACACAGCAACATCCACGATTCCGGGATTCATCGTCGACGACTCGCGGGCGGCGATCACTTCCGCGTTGCGGATCACCACCGGCACGATCGGGACACCCGCGGCCATCGCGATGCGGAACGGTCCTTTCTTGAACGGACCGACCTCATGGGTGTCGAGGCGGGTGCCCTCGGGAGCCACCACGATCGAGATCCCGTTGCGAGCGAGTTCCTCCACCTTGTGCAGTGATTCGACAGCCGCCTTGGGATCGTCGCGGGGGACGAAGGCGACGTCGAGCACCTTGCCCAGCGGGCCCATCAACAAGTCGGTCTCGAGCTCCTTCTTGGCAACGCCGGTGAAGTTGTCGCGGACCAGCGCTCCGGTGATGATCGGGTCGAACGCGTTGCGGTGGTTGAAGAGAAAGACGGCAGGTCGCTTCGCGGTGAGATTCTCTTCGCCGACGACATTGAGACTGACCCCCCCGGCAGCCAGCAACGTCTGGCACCAGTTGTTGGTGAAGAAGTTGACGCCGCGTCGCCGGTTGCGGGTCAGCAGGCCCCAACCAATCGCACCGGCAGCCACCGGAAGCATCGAACCTACGCCGGCCAGCGTGCGCAGTTGACGGGTGAGCCCGCTTCCCCCGCGGCTGCTGAACTGCAGAATCGGCCAGCCGCGTCGCCGCGCCACCGCGGCCATCTTGCCTTCGGGGTTGGTCGGTCGCGGATTGCCGACCAGGTACATCAACGCGACGTCCTCGTCACCGTCGGCGTAGAAATAACTTTCCTGCAAGTCGATTTCGCGTTCGGCGGCGAACTTCTGAGCAGCGTTCGCCTTACCCGGCCCCCACAGGATCGGGCGCACGATGCCGCCGGTGAGGATTCCGTCGTCGTCGGTTTCGAACCGGTTGGTCAGCGTGCTGGGGATTCCGAGGAACCTCGCCACCGGCTCGACCTGGATGGTCATTGCCGACGAGCTCAGGCATACCGTGTGGCCGCGCGCCAGGTGGGCACGGACGAGCTCGCGCATCTCCGGGTAGATCCGAGCCTCGATCTGCTGCTTGAAGAGTCGCTCTCCGACCTCGTCCATGTCGAGCAGCGAACGTCCCCGCAGCGCGGCGCCCGCGGTGTTGATCAACGACTCAAATTCCAGGCGGCCGAGGCGATGATTGAGACCGGCTTGGATCATCGTGATGAGGTCACCGACGCCGAGTTGGCGGGCACGGAACTGCTGGCGGGTGAGGATGACCGCGGTGAATCCGGCCACCAGTGTGCCGTCGAGGTCGAAGAACGCCCCGATCTTCGGCCCGGGCGGGCTCGCGATCACCTCGGCGACCGAACCGGGTAGACGCATGCCCCGAGGCGGGGTCATGAGGCCGCCTCAGCGAGACTGAATGATACTGGTATGACACGGGCGTCGGCGTCGCCCGACAGCGCAAGCACTTCGTCGAAGCCCTTCACCAGGCACTCCGCGAACAGCGATTCCCTGGTGATCGAGGAGCGGTCGTAGCGCACCGTAATCGTGGCCCAGCCGCCCCTCGACACCAGCACCACCATCATGGCCACCCCCGGCATAGGACCTATTCCGTACTGCCGCAGCACTTTCGCCCCGGAGACAAAGGTGTCTCCCGGGTAGACAGGAATGTTGCTGGCCTGGACATCGGCGGCAATGACATTGCCGCTCATCGCCTCCAGTAGCGCCGATGGCAGGATGGACAGCACCGGAGCCACCGAGCCGATCACGTCGATCGCCGGCTCCTCGCGCCGCTGGATCATCTGCTCACGGATCTTCTTGATCCGCATCGTCGGGTCGGCAACACCGATCGGTGCGGCGAGATTGATCCCGGCGAACCGGTTTCCGCCTGCGGGGTCGGCATCGGCCCGCAGGTTCACCGGCACCGCCACCCGCAGGTAGCTGATCGGGACGCCCAGAGCGTGGTGATACATCCGCAATGCCGCACTCAGGCCGGCGAGGTAGGCGTCGTTGATCGACCCTCCTGCCGCCTTCGCTGCAGCGTGCAGATCCGACAGCTTCATGTCGATAGCTTCGCTTCGGGTGGACAGACTGCGGCGGCGAAGCAGGGGCGAGGGGGCGGCCGTCTGCTGCACCACCCTCGCGCCGGAGCGCGCGTAGTCGACGGCGCCGTTGAGCGCGCCCACCGGATCGGTTACCACACGCCCCACGAGCTTCGCCGACCCGGTGAGCGCGCCCACCGCCCCGCCGATGAGCGAGCCAGGCAGGTGATTGAGGCCCTCGCGCATGAGGTCATTGGGCGTCAGGTCCTGCGGGATAGGCAGGGGTGGTGCCGGTTTGGCCTCGGGGTCACGTTCGGCGTCGTAGATCTGGGCGAACATCTCTACACCACCCACCCCGTCGGTGACGGCGTGGCTCAGGTGCAGCATCTGGGCGGCGCGGCCGTCCTGCAGCCCCTCGATCAGAGTGGCCGACCACAGCGGCCGGGAGATGTCGAGCGGCGATTGCAGCGCGACCTCGGCAAGATCGAAGACCTCGCGCAGGGTGCCCGGCTCCGTCACGCGGAGCCGTCGGACGTGGTAGTCCAGGTTGAAGTCGGGGTCGACGACCCAGCGCGGCGGTGCCGTCGGCAACGTCGGCGTCACAACTTTCTGGCGCAATCGCAGGATCGTGCGCGACGCATGCTCGTACTTGGTGCGGTACCGGCTCCATTCCGGCGTGGTGTCGAGGATCTCGACTGCCATGATGCCCGACCTGGTCCGCGGATTGGCCTCGCCACGATGCATCAGCTGATCGAACGCACTCAGCTCGTTGGGCAGCCCGGTGTCTTTCGCCACTGTGTCTACGGTAGTCGTCATCCCTGGTCGCAGGTGGCGTTTTGCGGATCGACACTGGCGCTGCCAAACAGCTGTGTTGGCACGCTCAATTCGCCTGAGTGGCTAGACAACTGATCGCGAGCCGGTGGGACGCAGGCTCCAGCGGGGTCCGGCATAGCCCTCAGGCCAGCGGATAAACCATCCAACGGTTCGCACCTGTTGCGTTAGAATCCACGCCGTTGCCTCCGTAGCTCAGTGGATAGAGCAACCGCCTTCTAAGCGGTTGGTCGCAGGTTCGATCCCTGCCGGGGGCACTCACATCCAGCGGCTTGCTCAGGAAGCACCGGTGGAAGTCCCGAGAATCTTGGAGAACAGGACGACGATCCACTACCGCAGTTCGCCGCAGAGCAACGCAAGGATTTCCACGTCAAGGGTCTGACCACTGCGCCCCCCACACGATCGCGAGGCCAGCGCGACATTCAGGCCACGTAGTAGTGCAGCCGGTGGGCGATCAGTCGACGGGAAAGGTAACCACGGCGTTGTCGCCGCCGCTGCAGGAGATGGTGGGTCCACCTCGCACGCACGTCATGGTATAGGTCATGCCGGTGACCGGGCTGTGCGCCTGCACCTGCGTATCCCACTCCGGCACGGACCAGTAAGCGTCGTACACATTTTGTGCGAATGGGCACGACGCGTTGATGACGGAAATGCCACTGCCGCAGTCGGGCTGTGCGGAACTCGGCGCGGCAGTTGCGAGTGCCGCCGCGGCGGCTACCGGTGCGACAAACAGCACGAATACCTTCTCATTCCAACGGCTCATGATCCGCTCCCTTCAGGAGTCTGTGATTTTGCAAAGCGTAGGCGCGACAGTCGTCGTGTCCTGCGTAGTCGACCGCTCATCTGTCGGCACCTACTCCGATCTCCGGCGGCCCGACTATGTTCCCGGCCACGGCAGACCGACACAGGCGAAGCACAGCCAAGCAGTCGCGCGCCAGGCGCAGGAAAGCAGCGGTCCGCCAGAACGCCGCGCTGCTCGTGCTCCTCGGCGAACTGCTCCTGGGCAGCCGGCTCGCCGAGGGGCACCAGCTGATCTGTGCGGCGAGTATCGATCACCTGATGATGTCGGAGCTTGGGATGCGTTCTTGGTGCCAGAGTTGACCGACACGGTGCAAGCCGTCGCCAGAGCAGGCAACAGGCCTGGGCACCTGTAACCGGGTCGAACAGCACGAGTACGCGCCCGCTATGTCGCCACCATGCACCGTTCTGCCACCACCTTGCCCTGTGCAGTCCCTGCATGCTGGAGGAAGACTCTCGCGTCCGCAATTCACCTCCGTCAGAGCCGACAGTCGACGCACATCTGTGCGTAACCGCTAGCCTCGTCTGCACTAACGTTAGGCGCACCTTCCCGCCCACCTGACGGAGCAGCGAATGAATCCCTTCCGCAGACTCACACTCGGTTCTGCACTAGCCGTCGTGGCGATAGTTGCGAGCGCAAGCTTCGCCTCACCCACGGCAAACGCGTTCTACCCGAACTTTCACGACACCGTCACCCGTGCGGCGCTCCCGCCGGACCTCGTGGACAACGCGGCAATGGTGGAGATCCTGGGCAATGCCTCGGTGGGCGCGGGCGCTGTGGGCAGCGATGTATTCCTCACCGACGCGTTCCGCCATTTCGACAGCGCAGCGACACCCGCCGACATCTGCATCCGCGCAACCGACGCGTGGAATTTCTTCACCCCGCTCGTAATGAACGGCGCGGTGGAAACGGGGCCCGACGGCACCGAATTAATCGACGGCCCCGGGGCACGCAGCGCGTTCGGCGGACTGTTGCACGCCGTACAGGACTTCTATGCCCACTCGAATTGGGTGGAGCTCAACGTCGCCGCGAACAACCCTGAGGCACTCGTGGGCGGTCTGTTCCCCGGTTGCGATCCCGCGGCCCTGCCCGCTGACCTCAGCACCGGTTTCTTCGCCCTCCAGGACGGCACCGACGGCTGCCCCGACGGCGGTCCGCCGCCCGGGTTCGCGTTCTGCCACGAAGAGATCAACAAGGACGGCTTCACCACCCCCGAGGGCGGCAAGCTGCTACCCGAGGGTGTCGTGGTGACCGACGTCCCGCTGGTGAACTACTTCGATCTTGCGTCGCTGCTCGCAGCCAGAGCATCCACGGACACGTACTGGCAGGTACGCACCCTGGTGGTCGACACGGTCAACGGTCGCGGCGGCAACGGTGAGTGCGTCGCGAACAACGTGTTCTTCGCTGATCTGCACGAGGAATGCCTCTAGCCGACTCGTGACGTAGCAACCAGCAGGGCAGGGCAGGCCCCGGCTGCCGCTCGATACGTGGCGAAACGCTAACTCTTGCTAACGGGGCTTCGCCCTACCCCGTGGGGGCTTGTTTCGTCGTCCGGCGTCCCCTGATTATCGAATGATCCGGTACCCGAAGCCGCGCACAGTCTCGATGCTATTGCCAGCGAACGGTAGGTCGACCTTTCGTCGCAGATATCCGATGTACACCTCGACGATGTTGTCGTCACCGTCATAGTTGGTGTCCCACACGGATCGTACGACCTCGCCCTTGGTGACGACCGTGCCGGAATGCCGCATTAGGAACTCCAGCACGCCGTATTCGCGTGGTGTCAATTTCACTTCGGTTCCTGAACGGGTCACACGGCGACGCGCGGGGTCGAGTTCGATGTCACCGACTTTCAGCACGACCGGACGCTCAGGTCCGCCCCGGCGTACCGCGTTGTCGAGCAGATTGCGGATCACTCGTGACAGGCGCGCCGCGTCTGCGGTGACCTTGATGGGTGAGATCTGTGAATGGACAGAAATCGGTGACACAAGGCTCAACCGGGACACTTCGTCGCGCGCGACATCATCGAGATCGATGACCTCCCTGCGCAATGGCAACCCCCGTTCGTCCGCCCTGGCCAGCAGGAGCAGATCCTCGACCAGCGACTGCATGCGACGAGCCTCGGGCATCAGTGTTTGGCTGGCCAATTGCTGCGTCAGCAGATTCGGGTGTGCGTGCACGACATCGAGCGCCGAGATGATGGTGGCCAGCGGGCTGCGCAACTCGTGGGAGGCATCACCGACAAAGTGGCGCTGAGCGGTATGCCCCGCCTCAATGCGGGCCAGCATCTCGTTCATGGTGACGGCCAACGCGGAGATTTCGTCTCGCCTCGGCGGCACCGGAACACGTTCGGACAGATCCGAAGTCGAGATATCGGCGACACGCGATCGGATCGCGTCAACCGACTGTAGGGAGCGCCGCACCAGGACGTAGCTCGCGACGCCGGAGACGGCGACAACCACCGGTGCAGCGGCACCCCACAGCGCCATCACGGTGAACACCGTTTCCTCCACCGCCTCACTGCCGCTTCCGACCAGCACGGCGACCGGACCGTCGGGTGTGGAGATGACCTGGCCTGCGATCCGCACATCGTCGCCAGGGGCGGCGTCGTCTCTCAAAACGCGGCTGCCAGGCCCGAAGTGGTCGATCGACACGATCGGCGTGGACGGCGCGCCAGCCGACCGCTGGGTCACCCCTCCGGCGGGGTCGAGCACCTGCACAGCCACCACCCGCTGGTCAGTGGCCAACATGGTGTCGTCCAATTCCTCGGCGGGTTCGAACTCCAGGTTCGCGACGATGTCGGCCACCCGCGCCGAGGCGGCGTCGTCCAGACTGGAGATGAGCGAGTAATAGAGCACGACCACCAGCACCGCACCGGCGATGATGAGCGCGACGAGTACCACCGTCGCCGACACCACAGCTGAGCGCGCCGAGATTCCCCAGTTCTGTGGTCGCGCGGCCGCACCGACACGTCCTCCGATAGTCGAAGCTGGCGGTGTCATGCCACCAGTGTGAGCTACGCCCCGTCGCACGCAGCGGGATCCAGGCGGGCGCTGACCTTCACGGTGACGCTTCCGTGCTGGCCGAATCGGATCCTTCGGCTCGCCGCTTCGGAACCGGGACCGGCCGCAGGCGGTCGAACACCACACCGTCAGTCAGCAAAGCGACCGCCCCGCGCCACACTGATGTGATGACAACGGCTGTGCTCGGACCGACCCTGATCGTGGTATGCGCGGCGATGTCGGTGATCGCCGCGGGCGTCTATCTGGCCGCAGGCCTGGGCCCGGTGTGGTCGGTACCGGCAGCCACCATCCGGGCAGCGGCTCAACTCGCGGCGGTGTCAGCCGTTTTGGGTGCAGCGATGTTGCGGATCTGGTCCTCGGTGCTGGTGTTGGCTGTGATGTTCACGGTGGCCGCGTTCACCGCCGCCCGGCGTAGCGAGGCCGATAGTGGGGGCGTGTGGCTGACGCTGCCCCTGGCCGCAGGCCTTGCTGTGGTCATCCCCTTACTCGTGATGACCGGTCTGGTACCCGTCACCGGGTTCGCGCTCGTGCCGGTGGTGGGGATCGTCCTCGGAGGCACGATGACTGCTGTGGCTGTCGCCGCCCGGCACGGACTGGACAGCCTGGGGATGCGCTCAGGCGAGGTGGACGCGGCGCTGAGTCTGGGTCTGAGCGAGCGGGACTCCCGAATCGAGGTCATCCGACGTCCGAACGCGGACGCGTTGCTGCCGAATGTCGATCAGGCGCGCACCGCCGGACTTGTCACCCTGCCAGGCGCCTTTGTCGGGGTGCTGCTCAGCACCGGGTCTGCGGCACAGGCGGGCGCGGTGCAGGTGCTGGTGTTGGTCTCGTTATTACTGTCCCAGAGCTGCGGTGTTGCCGTCACGGCCGAACTCGTCGCGCGGGGCAAGCTCACCCGCGGCCGACCCGGCGACGCGGGGCCGCACCGTTTCTCAGCGTTCTTTCAACGACGTGGCCGTACGGTACACGCCCAGCCTTAACTGCCGCCAGGGGGACATTGAGAATGGTAGCTGCGCGCCGAGCCGGCAGCGATCCCGCCGCGGTTGCTGAACGATTGCATTGGCCCTGTTCCGCATTTCCTCGTCGATCCGGCGTCATGCGACCCGTCAGGTCGCCGGGGGGCGGGCTCACCTACCGAGTGCTCGCTACTCCAACATCCTGCGCCAATCGGGGCCGTCCCGGATTGCCGAACGTGTGGCCGCCGAACGCGTCACGCTGCTGCCGCCACCCAGACGGTGACCAGCGGTGCGCGGATGATCCTCATCCCCCACCGCCAACCTGGCCGGATCGTCTTGGCCACGCGTCGATCCCGAAGTCGGATTCCGGTCTGCTCAGTCGAGACCGGGTCGTGCACGGCAGGGTCGAACGTGGCACCGACGGGGATCACGTCGCGTTCGACGCCCACGCCCTGGAGCAGCTGGGCAATGTGGGCCCGCACGGCTCCGTCGGTGGTGAGGTCGTACAGGCCGATCAGACCGTCAATCAGGTACTTGTTGTCGGACTCCCCCGGCGAACGGCGCGGTCCAGTCGGAAAACTCGCCGTGTCGCGAACCGGTCCGCGATGGCGTGAATCCGTGACGGCACTCGGCGTCTGAGGCCCCCGTTGCGGTGGACGGGACTGCTCGTTCATTGGTCTGTTCACTCCGTTTCCTATGGGATCCAACCCCACGGGGACGACTGTGCGCCCAGGTCGTTGAGAAACAGCTGAAAGGCCCGCAGGTTTCGACACCCGCTGGTGAGACGCGTCATCGGACGGTCGGGATCGCACCTGAATCAAACGTTGAGGAGAGCCGTTGTGCTCGGCCCGTTTCCCCGGTCGCGAATCGATGACCACCACGTCGTCGTTAGTACCCCGGTTGAGCACGAACAACACCCATGAGGCGCAGCCAGCAGGCCACTCGAAATAGTTAGTCAGCGATGCGTAAAGTAAGCCTCACCAAAGTCGGCGTTCGAAAGGCGGGGTGCCACGACACTCTCTTAGCCATCTCCGCGCTGACATTGGCGGACCGACCGCAGAACCCCTGCGGTAACCGGTATGTTCCCTTAGGCAAACCTCAGCTAAGTCCGATCGCATCAGGAGAAGTCGAGCAATGGGTGTTGGTAGGAAAATCCGATTCGGAGCCATCGCTGCCGCTGTCGCGGTCGCGATCGGATTGACGTCCTGTTCGGGTTCGTCCGACGACGACGTTCTGCTGATCTACAACGCTCAACACGAATCCTTGACCAAGGAGTGGATCGACGCCTTCACCGCCCAGACGGGTATCGCAGTCACCTACCGCCAGGGTGGCGACACAGAAATGGGCAACCAGCTGATCGCCGAGGGCGGCGAATCTCCGGCTGACGTGTTCCTGACTGAGAACTCCCCGGCGATGGCCGCGGTCGAGGATGCGGGTCTGTTCGCCGAAATCGATCCGCAGGTCCAGCAGCAGGTACCGGCACAGTATCGGCCTGAGAACAACATGTGGACCGGCGTCGCGGCGCGCACCACGGTGTTCGTCTACAACCCACGGCTGCTCTCGGAGGAAGAACTACCGACGTCGATCATGGATCTCGCGTCGCCGGATTGGAAGGGTCGCTGGGGCGCCCCGCCGGCCAAGGCCGACTTCCAGGCGATCGTCGCCGCGATCTTGGAGCTCACCGGCGAGCAGGAGACGGCCGACTGGTTGGCAGGCATGAAAGAGAACGCGACGCTGTACCAGGACAACATCGCCACCCTCAAGGCCGTCAACGCCGGCGAGGTCCCCGGGGGGATCATCTACCACTACTACTGGTTCCGCGACCAGGCGAAGACGAAGGAGATCAGCGGCAACACCGCTCTGCACTACTTCGGGAATCAGGACCCGGGCGGATACCTCAGCGTCTCCGGCGGAGGCGTACTGCAGTCGAGTGACCGCCAGGACGAGGCGCAGCAGTTCCTGACGTTCATCACCGCTAAGGCAGGCCAGGAGGTTTTACAGAACGGCACGTCGTTCGAATACCCGGTGGCCAGCGACGTACCGGCCAACACGGCGCTCAAACCGCTCGACGAGCTGCAGGCTCCAGCGGTCAATCCGTCCAATCTGAACGCCGAGCTGGTCACCGACCTGATGACGAAGGCAGGGTTGCTTTAGGTGGTCGCGCCAGCGGTCACGCCGCCACCAGCCAGATCGGTAGCCACCCTCGGCGCCCGCCCGGGGCCCGTGGTGTCCGCGGTGGTGGCCCTCGTCGTCGCGGCCACGTTCATCCCGCTCGGGTACGTGGCGTGGGCTGTCGTCGACACCGGCCCCAGGCAGGCTGCAGCGCTCATCTTCCGGCCCCGGGTGGCAGAACTCCTGGCCAATACGGCGGCGTTGGTTTTGATCACGGTGCCGGTGTGCATCGTCATCGGCGTCGGCGCGGCCTGGCTGGTGGAACGCACCGACCTCCCTGGGCGGGCCGTCTGGCGGCCGGTACTGGTGGCGCCGCTGGCGGTGCCTGCTTTCGTCAACAGCTACGCGTGGGTGAGCCTAGTGCCCTCGTTGCACGGTCTGGGCGCAGGGATCCTGGTCACCACGCTGTCCTATTTCCCGCTCGTGTATCTACCCGCCGCGGCGACGTTGCGCCGTCTCGATCCCGCCGTCGAGGAGTCCAGCCGAACACTCGGCTCCTCGTCGGTCGGGGTGTTCCTCCGCGTCATCCTGCCTCAGCTTCGGCTCGCCATCCTCGGCGGCGGCCTGCTGATCGCCATCCATCTGCTGGCCGAATACGGTGCCTTCGCAATGATCAGGTTCGACACCTTCACGACGGCGATCTTCCAACAGTTCCAGGCGACGTTCAACGGCGCCGCGGGCAGCATGCTCGCGGGCGTCCTGGTGCTGTGCTGTCTTGTCCTGCTGGTGGGTGAGGCCGTTGCCAGAGGCCGAACTCGCTACGCGCGGATAGGCTCTGGCGCACCCAGGAGCACCATTGCGCTACCACTGGGTGCCACGGCGCTCCCCGCACTTGCCGCTCTGGTATTGCTCGCCGGGCTGTCGCTGGGAGTGCCTGCCTGGACGACCGTGCGCTGGTTGTGGATCGGCGGCGCCCAGGTCTGGGCGATCGACGAGCTCGGTGCCGCCTTGGCGCAGACGCTCGGCTACGCGGCTTCTGCTGCGGCCGTCACCACTGCGCTCGCTTTCCCGCTTGCTTGGGTCGCGGCGCGGTCGGCGGGCTGGTTGGCCCGTTCGGTGGAGGGCGCCAATTTCGTGACCAGTGCGCTGCCGGGAATCGTCACCGCCCTGGCTTTGGTGACGGTCGCCATCGGTGCCGCGCGGCCGCTGTATCAGACGGTGGTGCTGGTGGTCGTCGCCTACGTCCTGATGTTCATGCCGAGAGCGCTGATCAGTGTCCGCGCCGGTCTGGCGCAGGTACCGGTCGGCCTGGAGGAAGCCTCGCGCTCACTCGGGGTTGCGCCGACAGCGACTTTCGCCCGGGTGACGCTGCGACTGACCGCACCCGCGGCAGCTGCGGGGGCCTCGTTGGTATTCGTAGCGGTAGCAACGGAATTGACGGCGACGCTGCTGCTGGCGCCGACGGGTACCAACACGCTCTCGATGCGGTTCTGGTCGCTGAGCAGCGAGCTGGACTACGCGGGTGCCGCTCCCTACGCGCTGATGATGGTGCTGCTCGCCGTTCCTGTGACGTTGATACTGCTCCGTCAGTCGGCGAAGGTGGCCGCCTGATGGCGAAGGTCATGCTCGAAACCCGATCTCTGACTAAGCGTTTCGGCGATCACCGAGTACTCGACGGCATCGATCTGCAGCTTGCCACGGGGACCACGACGGCCGTGCTCGGCGCGTCAGGCTGCGGGAAGACGACGCTGCTGAGGATCGTCGCCGGGTTCGAGACCCCTGACGACGGTTCGATTCTCATCGCAGGCCGCCACGTCGCCGGCCACGGCAGCTGCCTGCCCGCACATCGTCGCCAGGTGGGATACGTGGCCCAGGACGGCGCGCTGTTCCCCCACCTCTCGGTGGGGCAGAACATCGGCTATGGGTTGCGCGGCGGACTCCGCAGGCCCGAAGTGGCCGCCCGCGTGCGCGACCTCCTCGACATGGTCTCGCTGGATGCCGCTTTCGCCGCGCGGCGGCCGCACGAGCTCTCCGGCGGGCAGCAGCAGCGTGTTGCGTTGGCGCGGGCGCTGGCCCGGCAGCCTGTGCTGATGCTGCTCGACGAACCGTTCTCGGCGCTCGACACCGGATTGCGCGCAGCCACCCGCAAGACCGTTGCCGCAGCGCTTTCCGACGCGGGGATAACGACGCTGTTGGTCACCCACGATCAGGAGGAAGCGCTGTCGCTCGCCGACCAGATGGCGGTCATGAGGGACGGTCGCTTCGTCCAGGTCGGAACTCCCGAGGAGATATACCGGCAACCGAGTAGCCGGTTCACCGCCGAGTTCCTCGGCAACTGCGTGCTGTTGGCTGCATCGGTGCGGTCGGGCACCGCGGACACCGCATTGGGACCTATCCCCGTTTCTGCCGCGGATCAGCCAAGTGCCACCATCATGGTTCGCCCTGAACAGATTGTGGTGCGACCGATTACCGACAGCGACTCCATTGCGATCGGCACGGTGATCGCCACCGAGTTCCTGGGACCCGACGTGATTCTGACGATCGCGCTGTCTGGCGACAGCGCACCGCTGGTCGTGCGGCAGTCCAGCGCCGGTGCACCATCGATGGACGCCAAGGTCCGTGTCAGCATCCTGGGCAGCGCGGTCCTACTGGACGCGGAGCGGTGGTAGCAGTGGGGCGACTGGTCGAACATCTGCGCGGTCACGGCGAGCGACTCGCCGTCGCAGGAGTCGGCGAGCAATTGAGCTACCGTGAGTTGGCCGACCGAATCGACTCCGTCGGTGTCGATTTCGGTCCGACCCGCAGGCTCATCCTCCTGGAGACCCGCAACAATATCGAGACCTTGGTGCATTACCTCGCCGCGCTCGAGGGCGGGCATGTGGTGATGCCTGTTCCGGCAGGCGCCGATCACTCTACGATCATCAGCGCCTACGACCCCGACGTGACGATCGATCACACAGGTCGGCTCTACGAGCGCCGGACCGGCAGTACCCACACGCTGCACCCCGACCTGGCGTTGCTGATGAGCACCTCCGGAAGCACCGGATCATCGAAGATGGTCCGCCAGTCGCGGTACAACCTGATCGCCAACGCCGTGGCGATCGCCATGTACCTGGACATCTGCGAAGATGACCGAGCGCTAACCACATTGCCGATGTCCTACTGTTACGGCCTTTCGGTGATCCACAGCCATCTGCTGCGCGGGGCGGGGCTGATCCTCACGTCGCACTCCGTGGTCGACGAGGAGTTCTGGGAGTTGTTCGGCCGGTTCGGTGCAACGACGTTCGCGGGAGTCCCCTACACCTTCGAACTACTCGACCGCATCGGCTTCGAGCACATGCAGTTGCCGACCCTTCGCTACATCACCCAGGCAGGAGGTCACCTCCCACCGGAGCGGGTGCGCCACTTCGCGACGCTGGGACAACGCCGTGGATGGAAACTGTTCGTGATGTACGGCGCCACCGAGTCGACCTCCCGAATGGCCTATCTGCCGCCCGAACTCGCCCTTTCGCACCCCTCGGCGATCGGCAGGCCGATCCCTGGTGGATCGTTCGCAATCGAATCTGTGGAGGACTGGAGCGAGCCACACGTCGGCGAACTCGTCTACCGGGGGCCTAACGTCATGCTGGGATATGCCCACGATGCCACCGACCTCGCTCTCGGCCGCACCGTGGACGCACTGCACACCGGCGACATCGCTCGCCTGTGTGACGATGGACTGTACGAATTGGTAGGCAGGGCAAGCCGTTTCGCGAAGATATTCGGGCTTCGCATTGATCTGCAGCGGCTCGAAGGTGCCTTGAGTTCGCGAGGGATGAAAACCTTCTGCGTTGAATCCGGCGGTCGATTGGCCATCGCGGCAACGGATCGTCACAGCCGCGCCGACATCGCCGCGGCCGCGTCGGCGTCCTCGGGGCTGCCGCTGTCGGTGGTCCGGGTGGTGAAAGTGTCTGAGTTGCCGCTGCTGCCTTCGGGGAAGCCGGACTACCCGGCGGTGCGCACCCTGACGGGCAGCGACTTCGACGATCCGTCAGCCGACATCCGCGGGTTGTTCGTCGGCGTCCTCGGGGTGGATCCGGAGTCGATGACGCCGGACGCCACATTCGTGGGTCTGGGCGGCAATTCGCTGTCTTACGTGACGATGTCGATCCGGCTGGAACGACTGCTGGGCACCCTGCCTGCGGGTTGGCAGGACCTGACCGTGGGTGAACTGGAGCGCAGGCGCCGGTCACGACCATGGTTCGGCGCGACGGTGGACACCTCGGTCGCCCTGCGTGCAGTCGCCATCGTGCTGATCCTGACATCGCACGCGCACATAGGGGAATTGTGGGGTGGAGCGCACATCCTGCTGGGCATCGCGGGTTACAACTTCGGCCGGTTCTGCCTGACCGGACTGCCTCGAGCCGACCGGGCGCGCCACCTCCGCAGAACGATCGCCGCGATCGCGGGTCCCGCTGTGGCGTGGGTGGCCGTCGTGCTGCTCTTCACCGACGACTATCACTTGTCGAACCTGTTGCTGGCCAACAAGATCCTTGGACCGTTCGACAGCGTCACCGGGGGATTTCTGTGGTTCGTCGAAGTCCTGGTGTGGACTCTCGTCGTCTTGACCCTGGTGTGCTGCTCAGCGACGGGCGACCGTCTGGAGCGACGCTTCCCGTTCCTGTTCGCCGCGAGCTTCCTCGCGATCGGGCTGATGTTGCGCTACGACGTGTTCGGATTCGACCTGGGGAAGCAGGCCTGGTTCACCTACCTGACGTTCTGGTTCTTCGCAGTGGGATGGGCGGCTGCCAAGGCGTCCACGCTGTGGCAGCGGATTCTGGTCACCGCTGTGCTGCTGGTGTCCCTCGTCGGCTACTTCGGCGACACCCAACGCGAAATCCTCGTGGGAACAGCGTTGGTGGCGCTGATCTGGATTCCGGCGATCCGCTGCCCCCGTCACCTCGCGCTCGTCGCCGGCTTGCTGGCCGAGGCATCGCTGTACACCTACCTGACCCACTACCAGGTGTATGACTTCCTGTTCCCGACGAGCGAGTATTCGCGGTTCGACGACTATCCGGTGATCGGGGTCGTCGCGGGTCTGGGCTTCGGGATCGCACTCACCTATCTGGTCTCCGTCGTGCGCACGAAGGTCGCCGCTGCCCGCCGTCAGCATCGCCGTCGCGGATCGGCCCCGACGAGGCAGCGCATAATCGAGAGGTGATGTTGGGGCGCGAGCTGCGCGTGGTCAGAAGCGGGCTCGGTCGCGCCCTGTTCGGTATGGTCGCAGGCCCAGATGGCCCACAAAACCGGGCTCGGATCCACGACACCCCGGGACCGCGGTGGTTCCCCGAGGCCCGACCGATCCGACGGGTACACGCCGACGCGTCGATGTTCGTCGGAGGCCTGCGCGCGCTGCTGCTGCAGTCGCTGCATCCGCTGGCGATGGCGGGTGTGGCCGACCATTCGGATTACCGCGGCGATCCATGGGGCCGGCTGCAGCGCACCAGCACGTTCCTGGCCGTCACCACCTTCGGGCCTGCCGTCGACGCCCAACGCGCGGTCGACAAGGTGCGTGGTATCCATCGACGCGTGCACGGTGTGGCGCCGGACGGCACACCGTACGAAGCGTCGGATCCACACCTGCTCGAATGGGTGCACATCGCCGAGATCGACAGTTTTCTGCTGGCCCACCAGCGCTACGGCGCACAGCCATTGGACCAGGCCGGCCGCGACGGGTACGTCGCAGACACCGCCCGTGTCGCTTCGGCACTCGGAGTGCCCGACCCGCCGCGCACCGAACGGGAACTGCGCGAGCGGATCAGGCAGTACCGACCCGAGTTGAAGGGCACGCCGGCGGCGCGCGGCGCGGCCCGATTCCTGGTGCTCACGCCGCCGTTGCCGTTGCCCGCACGAGCTCCGTACGGCGCGCTGTCCGCCGCGGCAGTGTCGATGTTGCCTGCGTGGGCGCGTCCGCCGTTGCTGCTGCCCTACTTTCCGCCGCTGGAGGCCACCGCGGTGCGGCTGGCCGGACGGGTGTTGGTCGGCGGCATCCGCTGGGCCCTGACCGCCACGCAGGAAGAAGAAGAGCGGCGACGTGTTTCATCGGCCTGACCCGGAGGTTCCTGGCCCCGGGCAGGAATCGGTGTGGGACTACCCGCGCCCGCCCCGCCTCGAGGAGTTCGGCGGCACCATCACGATCGAGTTCGCGGGCTGGCTCGTCGCGTCGTCGGCACGCGGCTGGCGGGTGCTCGAGACCAGCCATCCCCCCACGTACTATCTACCGGCCGAGGCGTTCGCCGATGGCGTCCTCAGGCCTACCGCGGGCAAGTCCTGGTGCGAATGGAAAGGCCAGGCGAGCTACTTCGACCTCGTGGTCGGCGCGACGCGCGCACCGAGGGCCGCGTGGACCTACCGGACACCCACCTCGGGCTTCGAGCCGATCGCGGGCGCTGTCGCCGTGATGGCGGCCGAGGTCGACCGGTGCACCGTCAACGGTGAGAACGTCCAACCGCAGCCCGGTGGCTTCTACGGCGGATGGGTCACCAGCTCGGTGGTGGGACCGTTCAAAGGCATACCCGGCTCGATGGGTTGGTAGCGGCCAGTAACGTGGGGCCTCATGACCGAGACCGTGCTCTACAGCGTCGCGGACCGCGTCGCGCTCATCACCGTCAACGATCCTGACCGGCGCAACGCCGTCACCGACGAGATGTCGGCAGGTCTGCGGGCGGCGGTGGAACGCGCCGAGGCCGACTCCGGCGTACACGCGGTCGTGCTCACCGGGGCGGGCAAGGCGTTCTGCGCGGGGGCCGATCTCAGCGCACTCGGCGTGGCCGCCGAGGAGGGTCTGCTGCGGATCTACGACGGATTCCTGGCCGTCGGCAACTGCACCCTGCCGACGATCGCCGCCGTCAACGGCGCCGCAGTGGGAGCCGGACTTAACCTCGCGCTGGCCGCGGACGTGCGGATCGCCGGGCCGCACGCGATGTTCGATCCCCGCTTCCAGAAACTGGGTATCCACCCCGGCGGTGGCGCCACCTGGATGCTGCACCGCGGCGTGGGACCTCAGGTCGCGCGCGCTGCGTTGCTTTTCGGGATGCGCTTCGACGCGCCGTCGGCTGTGGCACATGGGTTGGCGTTCAGCGTCGCCGACAACCCCGTCGCGGCTGCGCTCGAGCTGGCCGCAGGTCCGGCAGCGGCCCCGCGCGAAGTGGTGCTGGCGACCAAGGCGACCATGCGCGCCACGGCGACCCCGGGATCGATCGACACCGATCTGCACCACAGCGCGATGCGCACCGAGCTGGGGCCGCAGGCGGTGTCGATCCAGTCGCCGGAGTTCGCGGCGCGGTTGGCGGCGGCGAAGAGCCGCTAAGACACCTTGGCCAACACGTCGGGGTCGGCACGATTTTTCTCCGAGCAGGCTATTCGCCAGCATCGTTGGGCACCAGGCGAACAACCTGTTGCCCGGCCTTGCGCTGATGATGCGGCCTGGTAGGAGTCATACCGAGGGCATGACCTACGGCGCGAGTGCGACGATCCGTTCGGCGCGCCGCAGCAGCGGCGCGTCGATCATCTGGCCCTCGACCGCGAATGCGCCGCACCGACCGTTTGCGGCCTGCAGCACCTGCCGCGCCCACGCCACCTGCTCGGCCCCCGGTGTATACCCGGCCCGGATCACCGGTACCTGGCTGGGGTGGATGGCGACCTTGATATCGAACCCGACCGCCACCGCGTCGTCGGTTTCAGCGCGGAGTCCGTCGAGATTCTTGAAGTCGACGTAGACCGAGTCCAGTGCCAGCTTTCCGAAAGCCTTGGCGGCCAGCAGCGATTGGGAGCGCACATGGTGCGCCACTTCCCGGTACGTCCCGTCGGCGAATCGGTTGGCAGTACCGCCCAGCGAGGCGAACAGATCCTCGGCACCCCAGAACACCCCGACGGTGTTCTTCGCGCGCGCCGCCTCGGTGATCGTCAGTGCCCCGAGCGGTGTCTCGACTATGAACACCACCCGCAACGGCGCCAGCTCGATCACCTGGTGCGCCGCTTCACATTTAGGCAGCATCACCGTCGTGTAGCGGGTGCGGTAGAGCGCCTCGAGATCGAGTTCCTGCTCGGAGGTTCCGCTGGGGTTGATCCGTACGACGGTGCGGGCCGGATCGAGCGGAACCTCCTTCAAGCCCTGGCGGGCAGCTGCCTTGTCGGCGGCACCGTCTTCCAGGTCGAGGATCACGACATCGGCTATCGCCGAAGCCTTTTCGAACCGCTCCGGGCGGTCGGCTGGGCAGAAGAGCCAGGCCGGTCCGGCTGTCCCGATGCTCACTGACCCTCCTGGGGCGTATCCGGGCTCTTGCGCATCATCGTCTTGCGGATGGCCGTCGCGACGGTATCGCCGTGCTGGTTGCGTCCGGTGTGCTTGAAGGTCACGATGCCTTCACCGGGACGGCTTTTCGATTCACGCTTGTTGATGATCTCGGACTCGGCGTAGAGGGTGTCGCCGTGGAAAAGCGGCTTGGGGAAAGCGATGTCGGAGAAGCCGAGGTTGCCCACGACGGTGCCCTGCGTCAACTGCGTTACCGACAACCCGACCAGGGTGGCCAAGGTGAACATCGAGTTCACCAACCGTTGGTGAAACGGTGGCTGGGCATCGGCGAACGCGGCGTCCAGATGGAGCGCCTGGGTGTTCATCGTCAGTGTCGTGAACAGCACGTTGTCGGCTTCGGTCATGGTCCGCCCCGGCTGATGCCGGTACAGCACCCCGGTCTCGCACTCCTCGAACCAGAGCCCACGCTGGGTGACGACCTTCCGGATCTCCGTCACAGACCCACCTGCCGTGCGATGAGCATGAGCTGCACTTCTGTTGTGCCCTCGCCGATGTCGAGAATCTTGCTGTCCCGGTAGTGCCGCGCCACGGAGAACTCGTTCATGAAGCCCTAGCCCCGTGAATCTGGCTGGCGTCACGGGCATTGTCCATCGCCGCCTCGCCCGCCACGAGCTTGGCGATCGCGGCCTTCGTCGAGGATCCGCAGGAAGTTCGCGTAGCCGCGGCCCAGTTCACCGAGAGCACGAGGCACAGCGCGAAGTAGTCGCCGCCCATTCCGCCGTGCTCTTCGGGGAACGGCAGGCCGAACAGCCCCATGTCGGCCATCCCGGCCACCACCTCGTACGGGAACGAGTGGTCGTGATCGTGCTTGGCCGCCGCCGGCGCCAGCACGGTGCGTGCGAAATCGCGCACCGTCTTTGCCAACTGCTGGTAGTCGTCGGGCAGCGTCCCCGTCGACAGGAAGTCGGTCATTGGTCGGTTTCCCTCGTGTGCGCAGTGATTCGAGCCAGCGGCTGACCCACTTTGACCTGGTCGCCGACAACGACCAAGAGTTCAGCTGTACCGTCGACCGGCGATTTCAAGGCGTGCTCCATTTTCATCGCTTCTACCGTGACGATCACGGCGCCTGCAGCGACGGCATCGCCGTCGGCCACCGCGACAGCGACGACGGCCCCCGGCATCGGGCTGGTCAGCTCGGCATCGCCTGTGTGCGCTTCCTCGGTGCGTACGGCGGCTTCCTCCACCGGAGAGACGGCGACGACGCCGTGTGCGCCGGAGAGCCAGACGGTGCCGTCGACCTCAACCGCCGTATATCGCTGACGCAGACCGTCAATCGTCACGGTCAGCGCACTCGACATGAGAGTCGCTGTGAGCGTTCTGTTTTCGGTGCCTCCGACTCGCGCCGAACCGCGGTCGGGGGTGCCGAACAAGTACACGTGGTCGGTGCGGCCACCGCCCGCCAGACGCATGCTAGTCGGCGCGTGGGCACCGATCCGCCAGCCTGTCGGCACAGCCCACAGATCGGCACCAGCCGTAGGCCAGTCGCGCGCCCACCGATACGCCGCGGCGGCGATCAGCAGTCCGTCGGACAGCTCAGCGGCGGCGAAATCGCCAGCGCGCCGATCGAGTAGACCCGTGTCGAGTTGTCCCGCAACGACATCCGGATCCGCGAGCAAGAACCTGAGGAAGTCGATGTTAGTAACCACGCCGAGCACGGCCGTCTGGCCCAAGGCGCGGTCAAGGGACACCAGCGCGCCGGCACGGTCTTGGGCGTGCGCGATCACCTTGGCCAGCATTGGGTCGTAATGGCTACCGACCACCGAGCCGACCGCAAGGCCGGAATCGACACGCACGCCCGCGCCGGACGGTTCGTGCAGCGCCACGACCTCGCCGCCGGTGGGCAGGAAGCCGTTGCCTGCATCCTCGGCGTAGACCCGGGCCTCGATGGCGTGGCCGGTGAGCACCACGTCGTCCTGGGCGATGGTGAGCTTCTCCCCCGCCGCGATCCGCACCTGCCACTCGACGAGGTCGACGCCGGTGACCATCTCCGTCACCGGATGCTCGACCTGCAGGCGGGTGTTCATCTCCATGAAGAAGAACTCGTCGGGGGTGTCCGCGGAGACGATGAACTCGACCGTCCCCGCGCCGGTGTAATCGACACTGCGGGCAGTGGCACAGGCGGCACCGCCGATCCGCGCCCGGGTGGTGGGGTCGAGCAGGGCCGACGGCGCCTCCTCGATCACCTTCTGGTGGCGGCGCTGCAGGCTGCATTCCCGCTCGCCCAGATGGATCACGTTGCCGTAGTTGTCGGCGAGCACCTGAACCTCGATGTGGCGCGGCCGCAAAACGAATCGCTCCAAGAACAAGGTGTCGTCGCCGAAGGCCGCGGCCGACTCCCGACGAGCACTGGCCAGAGCGGGCGCGAGGTCGGCGGGATCGGCGACCATCCGCATTCCCTTTCCACCGCCGCCCGCTGACGGCTTCACCAGCACCGGATATCCGATATCACCTGCAGCCTCGATCAATTCGGCGTCGGTCAGGCCGGGGCGCGCGAGCCCGGGCACCACCGGGACACCGAACTCGGTGACCGTCGCTTTGGCGGTGATCTTGTCGCCCATGGTCTGGATCGCCGACGCTGGCGGACCGATGAAGGTGATGCCCGCCGCCGCGAGTGCGGCCGCGAAAGTGGCATTCTCGGAAAGGAATCCGTACCCGGGATGCACCGCCTGCGCCCCGGTGCGCACCGCCGCGTCGACGACGGCCTCGATGTCCAGGTAGCTCTCCCGGGCGGGTGCCGGCCCCAGACGCACCGCAACGTCGGCCTCGGCGACGTGGCGCGCGCCCGCGTCGACGTCACTGTAGACGGCCACCGAGCGGATTCCCAAGGCACGCAGGGATCTCATCACGCGGACCGCGATCTCGCCGCGGTTGGCCACCAGAACGGTAGTAAAAGTCACGACATCACATCCGGAAGACGCCATAGGAAACGGCTTCGAGGGGAGCCTGAGCCACCGCCGAGAGGGCGAGGCCAAGCACTGTTCTGGTATCGGCCGGATCGATCACGCCGTCGTCCCACAGGCGCGCGGAGGAATAGTAGGGATTGCCCTGCTCTTCGTACTGCGCCCGGATCGGGGCCTTGAACGCCTGTTCCTCCTCGGTGGTCATGTCGCCCTGCACGGTGGCCAGCACCGAGGCCGCCTGCTCACCGCCCATCACCGAGATGCGGGCATTGGGCCACATCCAGAGGAAGCGCGGCGAGTACGCCCGGCCGCACATCGAATAGTTGCCTGCTCCATAGGAGCCGCCGATCACCACGGTAAGCTTGGGTACCCGCGCACATGCGACCGCCGTGACCATCTTCGCGCCGTGCTTGGCGATCCCGCCCGCCTCGTAGTCGCGGCCCACCATGAAGCCGGCGATGTTCTGCACGAACAGCAACGGCACCGACCGCTTGTCGCACAGCTCGATAAAGTGTGCTCCCTTGAGCGCAGATTCACCGAACAGCACCCCGTTGTTGGCGACGATGCCGACGGGATGGCCGTGAATATGGGCGAAGCCGGTGACCAGCGTGGTGCCGTACTCGGCCTTGAATTCCGAGAACGCGGCACCGTCGACGATCCGGGTGATGACTTCGTGCACGTCATACGGCACCCGGGAATCGACCGGGACGACGTCGTACAACTCCGTTTGATCGACAACCGCGTCCACTGTCGGCTCGACATCCCATGGCCGCGGATCGCGGGGGCCCAGCGTGGCGACGATGCGGCGCACGATGCGTAGCGCGTCGCGGTCGTCATGAGCCAGGTGGTCGGTGACCCCGGACGTCTTGGAATGCAGGTCACCGCCACCGAGGTCCTCGGCGGTGACTATCTCTCCCGTCGCCGCCTTCACCAGCGGCGGACCGCCCAGGAAGATGGTGCCCTGATTGCGGACGATCACCGCTTCGTCGCTCATGGCGGGCACATATGCCCCGCCAGCGGTGCACGACCCGAGGACCGCCGCGATCTGCGGGATGCCCGCAGCACTCAGCGTCGCCTGGTTATAGAAGATCCGGCCGAAGTGGTCGCGGTCGGGGAAGACCTCATCCTGGCGCGGCAGGAACGCTCCACCGGAGTCGACGAGATACACGCACGGAAGCCGGTTCTGACCGGCGATCTCGTGCGCGCGAAGGTGTTTCTTGACTGTCATCGGGTAGTAGGTACCACCCTTGACCGTCGCGTCGTTGGCGACGATCATGCATTCGCGCCCGGAGACGCGCCCGATGCCGGTGATGATGCCCGCCCCCGGGCACGCGTCGCCGTACATGCCGTCGGCGGCCAGCGGGGCGATCTCCAACAGCGGACTGCCCGGATCGAGCAGACCATCGACCCGATCGCGCGGCAGGAGTTTCCCCCGTCCGACATGACGGTCCCTGGCCTTCTGCGGACCACCGAGCGCCGCCTTGGCTAGCTTGGCGCGCAACTGGCCGACCAGGGCTAGATGCGCATCGCGATGACTCATCCGGCTTACCGCCCGCTTCTTTGAGTTAATGATGACTAACCGGATGATATGCTAGTCATCATCAACCGACCTGTCCAGAACCTGCCAAGCGAGAACCGTCGGAGCAGGATGAAATCCGACCGACGCTCGCAACTTCTGGCTGCCGCCGAACGGCTCTTCGCCGAACGCGGCTACGCGTTGGTGCGGTTGGAAGACATCGGCGCGGCGGCAGGGGTCAGCGGTCCCGCGATCTACCGGCACTTCTCCAACAAGGAGGCGATGTTGGTCGAACTGCTAGTGGGAATCAGCGCCCGGCTGCTCGACGGGGGCCAGGCGGTCGTGGTGAACTCTGCCGACCCATCGGAGGCACTGACCGATCTGGTTGACTTCCATCTCGACTTCGCCCTCAACGAGCCCGACCTGATCCGAATTCAGGATCGCGACCTGAGCCAGCTGCCCGACACTGCCCGCAGAAAAGTGCGCCGCGGCCAGCGCGAGTACGTCGAGGTCTGGGTGGACGTGCTGTGCCGGCGTAACCGCTGCCTCGGGGAACAGGAAGCGCGCTTGATGGCGCATGCAGCGTTCGGCTTGATGAACTCAACGCCACACAGCGCCAGAGTGCCCAGTAGTGTCGCGCGCCAAACGATGCGCGCGATGACGTTGGCGGCATTGGCGTCACAGTCCGCATAAGGGTTGATGCGCGCTTCCGAAGAAGCGCGCATCAAATGGGTTACGGGGCTGGTCAGTACCACGACCTGCGTCCGGCGACCGGGCGACCAAGCGAGCCGAGCAGCCACAGGACGGCACCGATGACCAGCAGGACGATACCGATCGTCCACAGGACGCTGATCTTCAGCACGAAACCGAGGATGAGCAGAATTGCACCCAACACGATCATTGATTCTTCTCCTTCAATGGGGTTATTGCGAACTGATGGTGTAGCCGGGGGCGGTCTAGACCGGCTGCGGTATTTCGCAATCCACTTTTGGATCCGCCTGCAGATAATTGATGGGACCCGCAAGTACGTTCAGCGCGATTGTTCCCGCCGTCGCGCAGCTTTGATCTGCAGTCGAAAAATAGCCACGCTGGTAGGCCGCAATGGCGCCGACTACCAGCCATACGATCACGACTACGCCGACTATTCCGCCGAGTCGCATTGTGTGCCTCCATCGTTCCCGGGATGCTCTGGCAGATCTCGTTTACCCCGTCGAAAAAAACCCAAACATCACGGTTCGGTATCCACGGTCCGTTTCTTGGCGTGGATTAGCACGCCAGCCTCGCCGCGAACGCGATAAGTAGCCATTCCCGAATGGCGTCGACCATCGCGGCTCGGTTCTCCCGTTTGACGATCTCGTGACCGTCGTCGGGAAACAGCACATAGCGCACGTCGCGTCGGAGGCGCCGCAATGCCTCGACGATTTGCTCGGACTCGCTGACCGGCACATTGGTGTCGGCGCCGCCGTGGATCACCAGCAACGGAGCGGTGAGCGCGTCGACGCGCAGTAGCGGCGAGAGCTGGTCGAGCAGGTCCCGGTCGTTGACCGGATGCCCGTACTTGGGATAGGCCGCAGCGGCGATCCAGCGCTCGGTGTTGCGGTACCAGGTTCCAAGGTCGCTCATCCCGCAGATCGTGACCCCGGCCACAAACAACTCAGGATAAAAGGTGAGGGCGGCGTTGGTCAGATAGCCCCCGTACGACCAGCCTGCACAGGCGATCCGGTCAGAGGCGGCCAGGCCACGCTCCACTAGGAAGGCGACACAGTCGGCCACGTCGTCGATCGCGGCGAAGCGCAGTTCTTTGTCGTCGGCGTGCATGTAGGTCCGACCCAGACCTCCCGAGCCGCGCACGTTGGGCGTCAACACCGTGATCCCCGCGTTGAGCAGCGCCGGGAACACCTCGCTGTAGGTGGGGCGTGACTGGCCTTCCGGGCCGCCGTGCAGATAGATCACCGCACCGCAGGGTTCCACCGGAGCGGGAGGGCGATACAGCCACGCGTTGAGCGTCATACCGTCGCGGGCGGTGATGTGCTCGAGGGTCGGGGGGACGTACGCGGGGGGCCCGATGCTGGGTTCGCGCGCCACCTCTTCCCATTCGCGCGTGCGCGGATCGACCAACTGCACGGTGCGTGGCAGTGCGGGCCCTTCGACGGTCATCGCCACCATCGATCCACCTGCGCTGATGCTCAGCTCGCTGGCGACAACCGGTTGGGAGGACCGAGGGGATTCGGGGTCAGCTAAGTAGCCAGGCAACGGGATGGGAGGCAGGAGCGTGTTGTCGATGTACTCGAGGATCTGCAGTTCGCTGGCGCCTCCGACGTTCCATAACATCGCCACCGTGGACAAATCGTCGCTCACGACGAACTCGTCCAGATCGCAGCCATCGCGTTCGGCCACCACGTGGTAGGTGACGCCGTCGGCGGTCGAAGTCACCTCCATCAGCCGAGTGTGATTGCCGCCGTTGCTGGAGCGAATCAGTGCCCGCACGTAGCCTTCGCTGCTGTTGACGTCGTACTCCTTGGCCGGCTGATAGAGCATCAGCTCGCCGTGCGCACCGTGGCGCACGCGACGCGGACCGTGATCATCGAGGATGGCGCCCTGATCGGTGATCGACCCCGGATCCGACGGCAGCAGGGCGACCTCCGTGAGCCCGCGTAGCATGATCAGGTCGTAGTAGCAGCGCGGACCCACCCGCACCAGCGACGCTCCATCCCACGCATCAACCAGTCGACCTGCCGAGCGCCTGTCCAGCACCATCACCGAGGCGTCCGCTGGGTCGATCAACGTGGACTGCCCCACCCCGTCCTCGCCGGTCAGGATGGCGGCCACCTGGGCGCCGTCCCAGCCGACCAGCTCCGCCGTACCCTCCATCTCCCCTCCGCTCAGCGGGTCGATGCGGCGGGCCATCCTGTCGTCGGGGTCGGTGGTCACCGCCCAGATCTGATGCCGGGTGCTGCCGTGCGGCGCCACCTGGCAGGCCAGCCAGTGTCCGTCCGCGGAATGGACGACCCGGACCACAGGACCCTCGACGGGCAGTTCGACGTCGCGCGACGAGCTCGCCCGCCAGCCACGCAGAAAACGTTGTACCGCACGTGGATAGCCGCCGTCGTCGACGATGTGGGCGAACGCGGTCGCGTCAGGGGACAGCGACGCTCCATACGTCGCCCGCACCGTACTGCGCACCAAGCCTCCATCCGTCCCACGCGAAATTAGGCGCGGCCCACGCATTCGGCAAACCGACACACGAACGGTGGCGCGACGCGACCGTTTCGGCAGGTACCCTGCAGCCATGAGGTGGATATGACCGATTCACCAGGACCGGGGTCGCCGTATCAACGTCCGGCATCACCGTACGACGGTCCGACCGATCAATTCCCGAACAGCTACCCCGCCTATTCGGGCTATTCGAGTTCCTCGCATCAGCCCAACCCCACCGAGCAGCTGCCCCGTGACTGGGCCTATGCCACGCAGAACCCCCAGCCGCCGCCGCCACCGCAGTCACCCCGATCGAAGACACCCAAATGGTTGTGGGTCCTCGCTGGCGCGGCCGTCACGCTGGTGATCGGCCTGGTGGGCGCCCTCGTCATCTCCGGCGGCTCCGACACCACCACCAACAGGCAGACGCCCAGCGTGTCCGCCGACGATCCCACGTTCACCGAACCGACCACCACGCCGACTCCGACGCCGACGACCAGAAGCACCACCACCAGCCCGACCCCGAGCCCGCCCGCCGACACCAGCACCCCGCTGCTGCCCACCGAGACCTCGTCGAGCGGGGTCACCGAGGCCGTGCAGTACGAGGTCACCGGCGAAGGTCGGGCGTTGAACATCACCTACGTCGGCACCGACAACGTCATGCAGACCGACTACAACGTCTCGCTCCCGTGGAGCACGGAAGTCACGCTGGAGGAACCCGCCAACGAAGTCGCGAGCGTCGTCGTCGTCAACGTGGGTCGGGAAGTCAGCTGCTCGGTGTCTGTCGCCGGGGTGGTGGTGTCGTCGAACACCGGTTCAGGGGTCACGGTCTGCAGCAGGGCCATCGGCTAGTCGCGGCGTTTTTACGAACAGCATCGCCACCAGACCGACCGCCAGCACGGCGCACAAGCCGCCCATACCTGCCCGGTCGGCGCCGAACACGTAGACGAACAGTGCGAACATCGACGGGGCCAGGAACGACACCGCCCGACCGGTGGTCGTGTACAAACCGAACGCCACGCCTTCCTTGCCCTCATCGGACATGCGCAGCAGCAACGTGCGAGCAGCGGACTGCGATGGCCCCACGAACAGGCACAACAGCAACCCGCACACCCAGAACGCGAGTGGACCAGAAAGGGTGAGCAGCACCAGTCCCACGACGATCACCGAGGCCAGCGAGCCGACGATCACCGGCTTAGAGCCGACTCGATCGTCCAGCAGCCCGCCGGCGACTGCCCCGACTGCGGCGACCAGACACGCGGCCACCCCGAACAACAGCACGTTCGCCTGGGAGATGCCGTACACGCTGGCGCCCAGCACGGCTCCGAACGCGAACACTCCCGACAGCCCGTCCCGGAATATGGCGCTGGCCAACAGGTAGTAGACCAGGTTGCGGTCGCGTCGCCATTCGGCGGCGACGTCTGTTGCTAGTTTGCGGTACGCGCCACCGATGCCCAACGAGGGTGCGACATCGTGATTTCCTGCCGATGTGCGGTGCGCGGTGAGCAGCAATGGCGTCGCGAAGACCGCCATCCACACGGCCGTCATGAGCACGGCTGCCCGCACGTTCTGCCCGTCAGCGGCGGGGACACCGAACAGTCCCGTGGTGTCGCCGTCACCACTGATGAAGCAGACATAAACCAGGACCAGCAGCAGCACACTGCCCAGATATCCTGCGGCCCAGCCGAAACCAGAAATTCGCCCCGCTGTATCAGCGGTGGAGAGCTGCCGGAGCATCGCGTTGTAGGGCACGCTGGCCAGGTCGCTGCACGCCGCCGTGAGCGCCAGGAGTGCCAAGCCCGGGAAAAGATAGGAGACATCGTCACGGATCAGCGACATCGCCGCCGTCAACGTGACCGCGACGACGGTAAGCATCACCAACGCCCGGCGGCGCCGACTGGGCGCCTCCACCAGCACCCCGGTGACGGGGGCCAACAACGCGACGGCGACCCCGGCGACGAACATCGCCACGCCCAGCCAGGTGGCGGGCGTCGCCCCGCCCGGCATCCCTTCGCCGACGACGCTGGTGAGGTACACCGAGAACACGAAGGTGACGACGATCGCGTTCAGCCCCGTGGAACCGCAATCCCACAACGCCCAGTAGACAATCCGGCCGCGGCTCGACGTCGATTGTTGCGTTTGCCCTGCTAAGGCGGCCGAACCAGGGTTGCCCATGCCCCGAACTGTAAACGAGCCCGCGTCGAGCAGCGCCTCGAGTGCGCTGGCTACGATTGCCCCATGCCGGTACCCGCTCCGAGTCCCGACTCCCGCGCCGTCGTCACGGGGGCTTCGCAGAACATCGGCGAATCACTCGCCGTCGAGCTCGCAGCCCGTGGCCACCACCTGATCATCACGGCCCGACGCGTCGAGGTGCTGAGCGCGTTGGCAGCGCGGCTGCGCGCCGAGTACGGCGTGACGGTGGAGGTGCGCGCCGCCGATCTGGCCGATCCCGTCGCGCGCGGGGCCCTGTGCGACGAGCTGGCCACCCGCCATATCTCCATCCTGTGCGCCAACGCGGGTACCGCGACATTCGGCGCCGTCGTGTCGCTGGATCCGGCGGGCGAACAGAAACAGGTCCAGCTCAACGTACTCGGCGTGCACGACCTGGTGCTGGCGGTGTTGCCGGGGATGGTCGAGCGCGGCGCGGGTGGCATCTTGATCTCCGGCTCAGCGGCGGGCAACTCGCCGATTCCGAACAACGCCACCTACGCCGCGACCAAGGCGTTCGCCAACACATTCAGCGAATCTCTGCGCGGCGAACTGAAATCGGCGGGTGTGCACGTCACGGTGCTGGCGCCAGGGCCGGTACGCACCGAACTACCCGACCCCGACGACCAGTCCTTGGTCGAGAGGTTGATTCCCGACTTCCTGTGGATCTCCACCGAATACACCGCGAAGGTGTCGCTGGATGGCTTGGAGCGCAACAAGATGCGCGTAGTCCCCGGCGTCACGTCCAAGGCGATGTCGGCGGCCAGCGGCTACGCGCCGCGCTCCATCGTCGCGCCGATCGTGGGAGCGGTGTACAAGAAGCTGGGCGGAAGCTAGCACGTCAGCGCCTCCGGCTGGGCGTCAGCGCCTCCGGCGGCGGCCGGTCCCGAGGATGCTGCGGGTGATCTCGCGCCCGATGACGGTGCCTGCCGAGCGCATGGCGCTCTTGAACGCCGGGCTGTCCATCATCTTGTCCATGAAACCCGGCTCTTCTCGCTGCGCGGGTGGGGGCATCGGTGGCAGGTCGACCGGCGGTGGCACCGGCACCCGCGGCGCGGGAGCGCGTGTTTCCGGCGGCGGGGCGAGCCTGGCGTTGAGGCGCTCATACGCCGACTCGCTGTCGATGGTCTGGCCGTATTCCGCTTGCAGCGGACTGGCCTTCGCCGCCGCGGCGATCGCGTCGTTGCCGATGGTGTCCATGAGCGAACGCGGGGCCCGCATCCGCGTCCACGCGACCGGAGTCGGCGCACCGCGTTCGGAGAGAACAGTGACGATCGCCTCACCGATGCCCAACGACGTCAACGCCGACTCCAGGTCGTAGACATCGGTTTTCGGGTAGGTGCGGACGGTCTTGTTGAGCGCCGTCTGGTCGTCGGGCGTGAAAGCGCGCAGCGCGTGCTGGATTCGGGCTCCGAGCTGACTCAGGACGTTGTTGGGAATGTCGGTGGGCAGCTGGGTGCAGAAGAACACGCCGATGCCCTTGGAGCGGATCAGCTTGACGGTCTGCTCCACCTGTTCCAGGAACGCCTTCGACGCGTCGGCGAACAGCAGGTGGGCCTCGTCGAAGACGAAGACGAGCTTCGGCTTGTCCAGATCGCCGACTTCGGGAAGCGAAGTAAACAGGTCGGCGAGCACCCACATCAGGAAGGTGGAGAACATCACCGGCCGCGCCGCCTGGCTGCCCAGTTCGAGCAGCGTCACGATGCCGCGACCGTCCGCGTCGGTGCGCATCAGGTCTTCCGGCTCCAGTTCCGGCTCGCTGAAGAAGGTGTCGGCCCCCTCGGCCTCCAGGTTCACCAGGGCGCGCAGGATCACCCCCGCCGTCGCCTTCGACACGGCGCCAAGCGCTTTCAGTTCGGGTTTGCCCTCGTCGCTAGTCAGGAACTGGATCACCGCGCGCAGATCCTTGAGGTCCAGCAGCGACAGACCCTTCTGGTCTGCCCAGTGGAAGACCAGACCGAGCGTCGACTCCTGAGTCGGGTTGAGGTCCAACACCTTCGACAGCAGGATGGGACCGAAGCTGGAGATCGTCGCGCGCACCGGCACCCCGACGCCGTCGGTGCCGAGCGACAGGAACTCCACCGGATAGGCAGTAGGCGTCCATGCGTCGCCAGCATCGGTGGCGCGCTGGGTGATCTTGTCGTTCGGGCTGCCCGGTCGCGCCAGGCCGGACAGATCGCCCTTCACGTCGGCCATCAGGACCGGCACCCCAGCCGCCGACAGCTGCTCGGCGATCACCTGCAGCGACTTCGTCTTGCCGGTACCGGTGGCACCGGCGACGAGACCGTGGCGGTTGATGGTGGACAATGGAATTCGGATCGCAGCGGCGGGATCGGCGGTGCCGTCCACCACCACGGAGCCCAGCTCCAGAGCCTGACCTTCGACTGCGTACCCAGCCGCGATCTGCTGCGCTGGCGTTGCTGCGGATTCCGCTGTCACGGGTCGACCCTACTTCCTGATGTCGCGGGGCTTACTGTTGAGCGTTGTGCGTGACGAACTGGTATGGATCGACTGCGAGATGACAGGCCTCGACCTGGGGTCCGATCGCCTGATCGAGATCGCAGCGCTGGTGACCGACGGCGACCTCAACGTCATCGGCGACGGCGTCGACGTCGTGATCCATACCGACGACGCCGCACTGGACGGCATGATCGACGTGGTCACCAAGATGCACACCAAATCGGGCCTCATCAACGAGGTACGGTCGTCGGCCATCGATGTGGCCACCGCCGAGACCATGGTGCTGGACTACATCCGCAAGCACGTCCCTCAGGCGAAGACGGCCGCGCTCGCCGGTAACTCGATCGCCACCGACCGCGGCTTCATCGCCCGCGACATGCCGAAGCTCGACGCCTACCTCCATTACCGGATGGTCGACGTCAGCTCGATCAAAGAGCTGTGCAGGCGCTGGTATCCCCGGATCTACTACGGACAGCCGGAGAAGGGGCTGGCGCACCGCGCCCTGGCCGACATCCAAGAGTCGATCCGCGAGCTCAAGTACTACCGCGGCACGGCATTCGTGCCCATGCCCGGCCCCTCGACCAGCGAGATCGCCGCGGCGGCCGCCGACCTGGGGCCGGCTTCGGGCACGAACGAAGAAACCGATTCGGCCTCAGAGGGTCACACCGGTTAGTATCGACGTCGCTGCTGATCGGGCAGCGATGGTGGCTGTAGTTCAGTTGGTAGAGCACCAGGTTGTGATCCTGGCTGTCGCGGGTTCGAGTCCCGTCAGCCACCCGAATGACGAATGGCCCCGGGTTTCCCCGGGGCCGTTTCGCATATCTCAACCAGCTGGCTCGCGCTAGCCGCTGGACGTGGCGTTACCCGCCTGCCACTCGTTCCAGGGAATGTTCCAGTCGCCGAGGCCGTCCGTGCCGGGCAGGGGGGAGCCGACGGTGTTCAGCACGATGACGACGTCGCCGCGCTTGGTGTTCTCGTAGAACCACTGACCGTTGGCGGTACTGACGTTCAGGCAGCCATGGCTGACGTTGTACTGCCCCTGACTGCCGACCGACCATGGTGCGGCGTGCACGTAGATCCCGCTGTAGGAGATCTGGGTGGCCCAGTCCACTTCGGTGCGGTAGCCGTTCGGAGAGTTGACCGCGACGCCGTAGGTGGAGGAGTCCATCACCATGTGCGACAGGCGGTCGCCGACGATGTAGGTGCCGTTGTTGGTCGGAGTGCTGTCCTTGCCCATGGACAGCGGCATCTCCTGCACCACTTCGCCGTTGATGCGGACCGTCAACATCTTGGTGACGTCGTCCGCGGTGGCGATGAGTTCGTCACCGATGGTGAAGTGGGTGACGACGTTCTCCTGGCCCATCAGGGCGTCGCCGAGATCGACGCCGTAGGTGTTGACGGCCACGTCCACCGAGGTACCGGGCTTCCAGAAACCCTCAGGCCGCCAACGCACCTCGCGGTTGTTCAACCAGTAGAACGCACCGGCGACGGGCGGATTTGTGGTGACCTTGATGGCCTGCTCGGCAGCCAGCCGATTGGGGATGTCCTCGTCGAACCGGATGGCGACGGGCTGACCGACGCCGACCACCTCGCCGTCGTTGGGTAGCACGTAGGGCATCGTCATGTTCGCGGGCGAATGCGTCTCGAAGGTGGCGCGCTGGCCGGTGATGCCGCCGAGCCCCTGCGCTTCGGCCATCAGCGTGTAGCGCGTGTTGTAAACGAGCGGCTCGGTGGGCGCCCAGGACAGGCCGTCAGGGCTGAACTGCCCCTGCACGGCGAAACCTTCGTCCTCGTTGATCAGGCTGACCGAGCCGAGCACGCCGTCTTCGGCGGTGACGGTCAAGGGCCGGTCGACGGTGACACCCACGTCGCCATCATGCACCGGCGTGGTGAGTTTAGGGATGAGCAGGTCACCGAACGGGGTGCCCTTGTCCGCAATCACCTGTGGCTGCACGGGCCCAGGCGCGCTGGTGCACGCGGTGAGCCCGAGTGCGACGGCCAAAACCATCACGAGTGCCACCAACCACGATCGACGCCGACGCTCACGGGTCGCCGCGCTGACCTGCCACATAACTGCTCCACCTCTGCACTCACACACGAAAACCAACCCAATGTTGGCAATAGTCTAAGGGCAAACCCGACACGGTGAGCGGCGACGACGTGACCCCTTGGCGGCAGAACCGCGAACATAGGCGATTTCGCACTGTGCCGCAGATTTGTTATCGTCTCACACGCAGTTCTTGCGCCGTTAGCTCAGTTGGTAGAGCAGCTGACTCTTAATCAGCGGGTCCGGGGTTCGAAACCCTGACGGCGCACAGCTCAGAGAGATTTTACACCTCTCGACTGTACACACGGGTGTACTCACCGGCCGTCAATTTGGCGGCCGGTTCGCACACTGCAACCCGTACTGGACCCCTACCGCACGAAGTGACATCAGCGCACGTGCCGTCCTACGGTCGACCCAGTGCGCGATACCGAGCAGATCGACGACGAACACCGATCCCTCGGTGTCACTATCGCATTTCCGGCAGCCGACAACGAGCAAGGTCGCGAACTTGACACCCACCGTGGCGGCGAGACGCGGTCGGATTACGAGCTGCGAACCGCGTCGCGGCGAAGACGAGTCGGAAGGTCGGAAGCGGCGTGCCGACCAGGACCGCGACGCCGAGAACCCCGATGACTGAGCCGACGTGGCGGCAGGCTGCGGTCGACCGTCACTACGACGAGTTGGCGCCGGTGAGCTTCCGGTGGCTCACCCAGATCGGTGGACGCACTTTCAAAGAACAACCTGCATGGCACAGCGAGTTGTCGCTTTCCGCCCAGAGTGGACGTCACAGCGCCGCCGCCGCGGTGCCGCTTTGTTTCCGCCGGCCCGCCAGGCCGAAGGACCGGGTCCGATTCTTCGTGGTCCGAGACCTGGTCTCGGCCGGCTACCTGCCGTACGCATCGCCGTTCCCTGGCAATCCAGACCACGCCGACATCCGGGCGCCGATCCTGGATAACGATCCCGAACCGCACGTGGCCTGGTGGGGACGTGCGGACCGTGTCACACTGCAGGAACTAGCGCGGGACTGAAAACGCAGGAGAATGTAGGTCGTGGCCACAGCTGAACGTGATCCCTGGGGATGGGTTACCGGACCCCATCCTGAGGATTACGCGCAACAGGTCTGGGTGTCGCCACTGTCGTTCATGACGCCGTTCCGAGACGGTGACGGCGCGGTACTTCGCTGGGTGTACGACGAAGACGAAGATCTCACCTTCAGTTTACTAGTGAGGCTCACCGAGGAAGAGGCCGAGCGCGTCTATGAGTCGCGCCGAGACACAGGGATGCTGGAGGCAGTCCGAGCCGACCTGACATGGCGTGGCGCGCTCTTGACACTGAGCGGCCAGTTCGGCGAACCATTCCCTACCTGGCGGTATGTCATCCAAGGTGACACGTCGGAAGAAGAGTTCATCGACGACCTGATGAACCCTCCGTTCGAGGTAGTTCGGAACGCCGTTCTGACAGCTCAGCAGCGACGCGACGCCGAGTTCGCGGCGCCGTTGTTGTCGTTCGCGCTCGCCTCGTAGGCCAATGACAGTCGTGTAGTTCCTGCTCACAGGCGGTTTTGTCGGACCGATCCCTACGGTCCATCGACATGGGGAGATATGACCCGTGGGGGGACTTGAGCCGGCGCACCTATCTCAGGGTCGAGTTCGTCGATATGCCGACAGGGCGGCGTGGCCGCATCCAGGGAAACACAATTCTGATCGATCGGCATCAGCTGCAGGTCGAACGCCGGTCGACGGTCGCCCATGAGCTGGTGCATGACGAGCGACGAATCTTCCCGCGAGACCCTGTGCTGCGAGCACGCGAGGAGACGTTGGTCAAACGCGTCGCGGCGCGCCGAATGGTCACGCTGGCTGATCTGCTGGACGCGCTGAGGGCGTCGTCGACCCGCTGCGCCGATGAGCTTGCCGACCACTGTTGGGTCGACAGGCCAATGCTCGAAGCCCGAATGGCGACCCTCGATCCCGTAGAGGTCGCCGAACTCGAACACCACTTGAACGGAGACTGGCTATGGATACCTTGACCGACACCGACCGCGCAATCCTCGACCTGGAACGCCAGTTCTGGCACACCGCTGGCGGCAAAGAAGACGCCATCCGGGCGCTCGGGATGACACCCGTCCGCTACTACCAGCGCGTCAACCGACTCCTCGGCGAGCGGGCAGCAGTCGAGTACGCCGCCCTCACCGTGCACCGGCTGCGCAGGATCAGCGAGCCTCGGCAACGCGATCGCCTGCGCTCTGGAATCTGACCGAATACGATTGCGGCCCATGGTGGGGGAACCAAATGCACCCGACGTGACGCAACTGCCCGGCGACGACGAACCCGCGATGGTGCGACGGACATCCGCCATCGGGGCCGCCGTGGTCTTGGCCGTCGTGGGGTTCGGCGTAGGCATAGGCATAGGCGGAACCGGCGAGCCGAAGCCCGACAACGAGTTCTCGACACTCACCATCACGCAAACGGAGACGGTAACGGCGGCGCCAACACCGGCGGGCCCATCGCCGACCACCCCGGTGCCTCCCAGCGTCGACCCGGTGCCGAGTGATTTCGAAGTCGACATCGAAATCACTGATAAGCAGTGCATCGGAGACGCGACCACCGGGTCGTGTCAGTACCAGTTCCGGCTCGTGCCCCGCTACATCGGGACCGGAACACTGCCAGACAAAACCACTTTGGTCTGCACGGTGCCTGCACCAGGAGGAGTCGGGTACAGCGGATCGCTGACAATCGACAGTAACGGGAACCTGATCCCCGACGACGCCGACAATACAGGGTTTGTCTCCGTCTACCAGAACACAGAGCTGACGGCGACGGTCACCGAGATCTTGTGAGAGCCACGGCCAGGCGTGCCATAACACGCCGCAATCTGTGGATAACTTTCCGAACGAATTACCCGCACTTGTCGGTGTTGTCGTGCACCATGGGACTCGCGGGTTGTTGTGGTCCTGGGTGGTGCCGGACACAGAACATCGGCGAGGGGTCCTGCTTCGGCAGGGCCCCTCTTTCTGTTCTCACCGAAAATTTATCGCGACACAACGTGTTGTGTTGCCCCGCGCTGTCGGACACCAGTTGTAGTGTCCCTTGTACACCACCCGTTTCCATCCGATCGCAACCGCAGGAGAGATGACGATGATGACCACACCGTCGACCTTCACCGCACAGCCGAGCAGGTTCAGTGTCCGAGACCATATGCAGTAAATCGAACAGGGTTGAGCCCTACCCCGGCTCCCCGCACTCCAGACACACTGGCACGCCGGAATATCCGGTGATTCGCCCTTCCTCCGTCATGGTGACCGCACCGTGCTTCGCTGCCTCTGGGTCGTTCGGTCGACCTTCTAGACGGAACCAGTCGGAACCGCATTTTCGGCACCGACGTGGTTGCCCTGTGGCTGGCGCGCTCTTGCGCCGATCATCAAGCCGCGCAACACGATTCATGGGCGAAACGAGGTGAGAGAACCTTGGGCAAGAACCGTGAGCCCCTCGGTCCTGGTGGGACTTGGAAAACCGGTCAGCGCGTTCCTGAAACGGGCGACTGGGTTGATCAGCACGGGCGTGTGACCTTCTTCGAAGAACACAGTACGTTCACGTGGTGCATCGGAGTCCCCCGCGACTGCGCGTACAAGCTGTTGGTCCGCGACGCAGACGAGCAGTCTGCGTAGCGAACCCCAGCTGATCCGGCGATCAGATCGAAGGAGGTGATATCGGTGACGGTTCCCGGGTCGTGCGGACACACGACTCGGGGCCTCACCCCCATGGTGGCTGCCTGACAATGAATGACAACAACACCATACGGATTTTCTACCACTGGTTTGCCTAATTGTGCGAATTGGCAAGCGGTGTCGATGCGGCAGCATGACGCAACCGCAACGTGCTCGGATCAGTCTTCGAGCAGGGCTGCGAGCTTGCCGAGCGCGGCCCGGGTTCGGGTCTGGTCGACGTGCATGTACGCCTTGTGTGCGATCTTGCTGGATTGGCCCATGATCTGCATGCGGACGTCTTCGGTGACGCCGAGCTCGTCGAGGAGCGTGGCGGTGGTGTGCCGGGTCGAGTACTGGTCGACGCGCGGTAGGCCGGCCTTCTCGAGGAGCCCGATCCACAGGTCCCATTCCTGCTTCTCGCCGATCGGTCGGCCATCGCGGTGGCACCACACCAGGCCGTGCGGGTTTGGCTGGTCGGTGGTCGCGGCCTGGTGGTCGCGGAGCATGTCGACGAGCGGCGGCGCGATCGGCACCGCGCGCTTGCCGGCGGCGGTCTTCGGCCGTGTCCACAGCAGAGAGCCTGCGCACTCGCGGTACTCGATGCCGGAGGCGATGTCCCAGTGCGCGCCGGGGCAGAAGCTGACGCGCTGCTTTCCGCACGGCCATTTCCCGTCGACCTTCTCGCCGCAGCCGTGGGTCTTGGTGAGTTGTTTGAGCTGCCAGGACAGGTCGAACAGTGCGTTGTCGAAGTCGATGCGGTTCCACTCAAGGCCGCGGAGCTCGGCGGGCTGCGCGCCGGTCCACAGCGCTGCTGACCACCGGGCCGCAAGTAGCGGCCCGGAGTAGTTTGGGTCGGCGTCGGCGGCGCGGGCCGCGCCCAGCAGTGTTTTCGCCTGGGCGACGTCGAGGGTGTCCTGCTCGGCCTTGACGTGGTCCGGTTTGTCGACGGCCGCGGCGACGTTGCGGGCCAGCACGCCGTCGTCGACGGCCTTCGACAGCGCCATGTTCAGTACGAGGTGCACGCGTTGCGCGTTGCGGCTGGTGTTGGCCTCACCGACGACGTGGCGGATGTGCTGGGTGGTCACCGCGTCGAGTCGGACTTTCTTGACCTGCGCCGGGATGTGGAGTCGGATCGCTTCCTCGTAGAACTTGTATGTCGACTGCGACAGGTTCGGCTTCTTCACTTTCTCCAGCCAGTACGTCAGCCAGTCGGCCAAAGTGGTTGTGCCGGTATGGATGACGAGACCCTTTTTCACTTTCTCCTGGAGGTCGTCGAGCTTGGCCTTGGCGACCTTGCGGGTCTTGCCGTACACGCGTTTCTGGCGCCGCTTCCCGTCGTAGGTGGTGACCTCGACGGAGCCGACCCACATGCCGTCGGCGCGCTGAAACAGCCCGCCTTCCCCGGCGGTGCGACGCTTACCCATCAGGCAGCGGCCCCCTGCATGAGGATGTCGGTCGCGACGAGCTCGGCGCCGTGCTGATCGATCAACCCGTTGCGGCGCAGCTCTCCGACGTAGGTGGAAAAGGTGCCGCTGGTGGCGACGATGCCGACCTGTTCGCTGATCTCAGACTTGGTCAGGCCGTTGGGGTATGCGTCGATGACGGCCTGCAGGATGCGCGCGGCGCCGGCGCGCAGGATCGACAGGTAATGCTGCTGGAGTTCCTCGCCGGTCATCGGGGCAGGGCGTCCGCCGAGGTAGTCGAATCCGGCGTCGGTGAGGGTGAAGCCGACGCTGTCTTCGGTGATCAGGTCGGCGCGGCGCAACTCCCCGAGGTAGGTGGAGAAGGTGCCCGAGGTGTGCTTCATCTTCGCGATTCCACGATGGTGGCTTGCAGCGCTCGAAGCTTCGCGCGCAGCGCTTTCAGATCCTGTTCCTTCGACCGTTCGACAGTCGCCGCGATCTCGGCGCCGAGCCTGTCCAGGTCGATATCGGCGCGACGCTTTGGCACCACCCGCGCCTGACCGGGCTTCGGTGTCGCGTGCGAGTCGAACGTCTCGAACATCTCGATGTGCACGCGCTTGAGTAGCCGCAGGAATGCCGGGCTCCACACCCACGCTTCACCGGTCTGCAGCGCTGGTAGCGAGCTGATGACCTCGCGGGCCTGGCCGTCGTCTTCGGCCGCGTTCACCCCGATCCAATCCTGGGCGGCCTTGATCGACCGTGTTCCCGTCATGCGGCAGCAGGATCACGGTCTCCATCAGCTCCAGGACGGATTTCGCCACCTCCTGCGGACGCTGGGTGACTACTGTCAACCCGAGGCCGCGGCTGCGCCCCCGTTTGGCGATGTCCTCCATCGCACCGAGTAGGCGTGCGGTGTCAGCCGACGCGCGCTGCGGGATCAGCACGTCGGCTCCTTCGACCACCACGTGCAGCGAGTCGCGGTTGCGGGTGTAGAGCTGTTCAGGGAAGACGGTGCGAACGTGCGCGCCTTGGTCTTACTCATATGGGACAGGTCGAGGACCGCGGGGGTGCGGTCGTCGACGACGAGGTCGGCGAGGAGCGCGCCGGCGGTTGGTTCGAGTGGGACGTCGCCGTGGTCGCCGCCGAAGATGACGAACGGCAGTCCGGGGCTCTTGCCGTCGGCGCTGGAGCGGATTCCCCACCAGTCACCTTTGACGTCGAGGACGACGACCGGTAATTCAGCGGCGTGCATCTGTTCGACGAATCGGTGCGCTGTGACTGACTTTCCGGCGCCGCGGTTCGCCAGAATCGCGAAGGTCTCAGTGACTGGAAGCTCCAGCCCATCTGCAAGCTTCATAGTTGGACTCCTACGGTAGGGCTGGCGTCGGCCTACTGTACTCACGTGGTGTACACAGTGGGTGTACTCGAGCTCTTGTATCCCCTATGTATCCGTACCGTGTTCAGCGAGACCCCTGCCTGCATTGATGTGGACTTTCGCACTGGTGTTCGAACTCAACCCTACCGTAACTACTGACTCTTAATCAGCGGGTCCGGGGTTCGAAACCCTGACGGCGCACCGGCACGAACCCCCGCACCGGCGGGGGTTTTGTCGTAGGGGTGCTTGCCGAGTGTGACGCATCGGACACGCCTTCTGCAGGTCAAACGGTGCCGACTGTCCCGTTGGCGCTGTCCGGCGCGTAATCCTGAATGAACGTGCTGGAGTTGGCGTCGATCGCAGTGCTGGCGTAGGCCCGCACCACGATCAACTGACCGGGACGCACACCCAGGCTGTCCTGGGCGATCTTGATCGTCAGGGTCGAGCCGGTGATTTCGGCGGCGCCGGCGATGGATGTGGGATCGGCAGGATCGTCGCATTGGGCGCCGGGCTGGTAGACCTCGACGCCGCGGGAGGGATCGTATCCGATCGCCCAGTCGAACGAGTCCAGCACGCTGTCGTTGCAGGTGGGCACTGCGTCGGGGTTCAATCGCATGCCGATACCGGCGTGGACGGATTCCATCGGCGTCGACGGGGTGAAATCGATGGCGATCACCAGATTCGTGTCCTCGGAATGGACCGACACGCTGACGATGTCGCTGGGACCATAGACCTCACCCTGGTAGGCATGCGGCTCGGCGTCGCCAGCCGGATCACTAAGGGTGAACCCGACTGTGGACTGCACCACGGGCGTGAAGGTCGTTGTTTCGGTGGCGATTTCACTCCTCGTCGTGTTTCTGCTGCCTCCCACCGAAGTCGTCGTGTCGCGTGTCAATCCCACTGCCCCTACGACGATCAGGGCGATCACCACGACTGCGGCGGCGCTGACGATGAATGCCCAGCGGTGGTTACGCCGATCAGAATGGGGTATCGAAAGTGGCGCCATAGCCGATCCGCCGTACGGATACGGCTGCGCGCGCGCCATATTCGCCTGCAGTGTTGCGGGTTGGCTGGTGTGGTAGCCCGTCTGTCGGGTAGGACCCGTCCACGGTCGATGGGCCTCCGTTGACAACCCGTTGTCAAGCGCCTCGCGAGCGGCGGCGGCGAGCTGCGCGACCGTCTCATAGCGGTGGCCAGGATCCTTCGCCATCCCGCGGGCGATGACGTCGTCGAATCCCGTTGCCAAACGCGGCTGTTGAACGCTGGGCCGGGGAGGTGGCTGGGTCAGGTGTGCATGCATCAGTTGCGGCAGAGTGGTACCGGGGAAGGGCGGATGGCCAGTCAGACACTCGTGCAGCACACACGCGAGCGCATACGTGTCCGCGCGGGCATCGGCAGTTGCCGTCTCGAATCGCTCGGGGGCCATGTATGCCAAGGTGCCAATCGTGGCGCCGGTGCCTGTCAGCCCGGTCTCGTCGGCGACGCGAGCAATGCCGAAATCGATGAGGTAAGCAAAATCGTTCTCGGCGAGAAGGATGTTGGATGGTTTGACGTCGCGGTGACACGCCCGAGAGCCACACTTCGCCCATGCCACCCCGGCCCAACAATTCGACCAAGGTGTATCGCCCGAACGGTGTCCCCTCCACGGGCCTAACCATAAACAGTCCGTCCGTAGACGACTCGGTGACACCCTGCCGTGACGAGGCCATGTCCCTGGGCCGAAGGGGCTGTTCAGCGTGTAACCGCCACATCCCTGGCCGGCTCGCTACGATCACTGCCACTTAGGTACGACGTGCGCTCGGGGAGGCCCACGATGCAGGGGTCCGCGTTCGGCAATTACCGATTGCTGGAGATCGTCGGCAGCGGCGGGATGGGCGAGGTCTGGCGCGCCCACGACACCATCACGGATCGAATCGTGGCCATCAAGGTGCTCTCGGCAACTCTCTCTCAAGACGCGGAGTTTCAGCGCCGCTACCGCCCCGAGGCCCTGGCAGCAGCTCGGCTGGAGAACCCTCACGTCATTCCCCTCCATACCTACGGAGATGTCGACGGCCGCCTGTTTCTCGACATGCGACTGATCGAGGGACGCAACCTCCACGAGGTCATCGTCGAACAGCCGATGACCGCCGAACGCACCGTCAACATCGTCGAGCAGATCGCCGACGCACTGCAGGCTGCCCACGCTGTCGGGCTGGTACACCGCGACGTCAAACCCTCGAACGTCCTCCTTGCCGAAAAGGACTTCGCTTACCTCATCGACTTCGGGATCGCCCGGGTCATCGGGGAGACAGGTATAACCAGCACGGGCAGCATGATCGGCAGCTGGCACTACATGGCTCCGGAACGCTTGAGCGGCGCCGACGCCAGCATCCACTCGGACGTCTACTCGCTTGCGTGCCTGCTGTACGAATGCCTCACCGGCGCAAGGCCTTTCCCTGGCGACAGCCTGGAGAGCCAGGTCGGCGGCCATATGATCACCGCGCCGCCTCGCCCATCCGCGATTCGGCCGACGCTGCCCGCCACGTTCGACGCAGTGATCGCGACCGGGATGGCAAAGGATCCCGCCGCACGGTATCCGAGCGCGACGGCATTGGCGACCGCCGCGCGAGCAGCGATCACACGATCAGCGATGAGTTCAACGTTGCAGTCCGAGCAGTTGCCAGACCATTCCTCACCCACCATGGCCGCGACGAGCGCA
>JBPPMS010000076.1:0-2675 GCA_051306175.1 Mycobacterium sp.
GCGGCGATTGTCGATGGCAACCGCAAGGTGCTCGCCGCCCGCCTCGCCGATGCGCGCTTCTTCTGGGAACAGGACCGCAAGAAGACGCTGGAGGAGCACGCCGAGGGGCTGGCGCGGATCACCTTCCACGAGAAGCTGGGCACGCTAGCGGACAAGGTCGAGCGCGTGGCCAGGCTGGCGCGCTGGCTGGTGGAACAGGGCATCGTCAAACCCTCGAGCGTCGTCCCAGCGAAGGCTGGGACCTCCCTCGACCCAAAGCCCGACCGGCAAGAGATCCCAGCGTCCGCTGGGATGACGAAGGAGCAGCTGGCCGACTACGCCGAACAGGCCGGCCGCCTGTGCAAGGCCGATCTGGTCACCGGGATGGTCGGTGAATTTCCCGAACTTCAAGGGCTTATGGGCGGCTATTATGCTCGCGCGGAGGGCCTGCCGGACGCGGTGGCCGACGCCATCCGCGACCATTACAAGCCAGTCGGGCAGGGTGATGAGGTGCCGACCGCGCCGGTGACCGTGGCGGTGAGCTTGGCAGATAAGCTGGATACGTTGGCAAGTTTCTACTGTGCTGATGAGCGGCCAACAGGATCTAAGGATCCGTTCGCTCTGCGCCGTGCGGCGATCGCTATCGTGCAGACGATCTTGGCCGCGCAACTTACATTGAGTGTTACGCGGTTGCTTTTGGCAGCGACGCACGGATGGTACTTGCAAGAAGCTACTCGACGCAGCCAGCAACTTTTCGTCGATGTCTATTTTGGAATGGAGCTGACGGAGGGGCAGGCCCCGAACCTAGACGAGGTCGAGAGGCGCGCGAGCGAACGCTCTGAAAGCAGCGATGATCTTCGTGATGCGGCCTTCAAAGCAGTACGCAGCCTCCTCTCCTTCCTCGCCGACCGCCTCAAGGTCCAGCAGCGCGAGGCCGGCGTGCGCCACGACCTGATCGACGCCGTGTTCGCGCTCGGGAACGAAGATGATCTCGTCCGCCTTCTTGCCCGTGTGAACGCCCTCCAATCCTTCATCGCCACGCCCGACGGCGCCAACCTCCTCGCCGCCTACAAGCGCGCCGCCAATATCCTCAAGAAGGAGAACTGGCACGGCACCGAAGGGCAGATCGCGCAGACCGGGGAGGAGGACCCGCTCGCGGCGGTGGACGATCCGGACCTGAAGCCGGTGATCGACGCCAAGATGGCGCAGCGCCATGCCGACAAGCACAGCTATGCCCGCGAACCGGCCGAACAGGCGCTGATCGACGCGCTCGACGCCGCCGAACCGCGTGCGGCAGCGGCCGTGGCGGCGGAGGATTTCGAAGGCGCGATGGCCGCGCTCGCCAGCCTGCGCGCGCCGATCGACCGCTTCTTTGACGAGGTCACGGTGAACGACCCCGATCAGGACAAACGCAGCGCGCGGCTCGATCTGCTTGCACGGTTTCGTGCTGCGGTGCACAATGTCGCGGATTTTTCGCAGATCGAAGGTTAGGGGGCTCCCATCATGATGAATCCGGTTCAGGAACGCGTAACCGCACCGTCCGCGCCCGATGGGGCGGCGCCCCTCAAGACCGTCTATACGTTCGGCGGCACGCCCGAATCCGGTGGAGCCGGCGCCGCGATCGACCCGCGCGCCCGCGACAAGACCATCACCGGCGGCAAGGGGGCCAATCTGGCCGAGATGGCCTCCATCGGCCTCCCGGTTCCGCCCGGATTCACCATCACGACCGAAGAATGCGTGCGGTATCTGCGCGAAGGCGCGGATTTTTCCGACGATCTGCGGTCGGAAGTGGCCAGCGCGCTGACCCATATCGAACGCACTGTCGGCAAAAGGTTCGGCGATCCGGCCGATCCGCTGCTGGTCTCGGTGCGTTCGGGCGCGCGGGTGTCGATGCCCGGGATGATGGACACGGTGCTGAACCTGGGCCTGAACGACGAGACCGTCGAAGGGCTGGCCGCGGCATCCGGCGACGAGCGGTTCGCATGGGATTCCTATCGCCGCTTCATCCAGATGTATTCCGACGTGGTGCTCGGGATCGATCACGGCTTGTTCGAAGAAGCTCTTGAGTTTGCAAAGGAAACCAGCGGCTACACGAACGACACCGAACTCGGCGCGGACGATTGGCGGGCGCTGGTCGGCGAATACAAGCGGATCGTCGAGCGGGAGCTTGGCGAGCCATTCCCGCAGGATGTGTTCCATCAGCTCTGGGGGGCCATCGCGGCGGTGTTCGACAGTTGGGATTCCGACCGAGCCAAGGTCTATCGCCGCCTCAACGACATTCCCGCCGACTGGGGCACCGCCGTCAACGTGCAGGCGATGGTGTTCGGCAACATGGGCGAAACCAGCGCCACCGGCGTCGCTTTCACCCGCGATCCGGCGACCGGGGAACGCGCCTTCTACGGCGAATACCTCGTCAACGCGCAAGGGGAGGACGTCGTCGCCGGAATTCGCACGCCGCAATACCTGACCAAGGCCGCGCGCGAGGCCGCAGGGGCCGATGCGCCGTCGATGGAGGAGGCGCTGCCCGACGCCTACCAGCAGCTCGCCCGCGTCTTCGACCTGCTTGAACGCCATTATCGCGACATGCAGGACATCGAGTTCACCGTTCAGCAGGGCGTCCTGTGGATGCTCCAGACCCGGTCCGGCAAGCGCACTGCCAAGGCGGCGCTGAAGATGGCGGTGGACATGGTCGCCGA
>JBPPMS010000077.1:0-6973 GCA_051306175.1 Mycobacterium sp.
TGCTGAGCCCAGAAGCTCACCCGTAACTCCTCGATCTGACGCGCGATTTCGCGCACGTCCTCAGCTGCCGCACGTCCCCGCGGGAGGGCCTCGACCAGTTCGTTGTAGGCGTCACCCACGTCGTGCACCCTTCGCATCAGCGCACGATCGGCCTCGACACCGCGCGGTAAGCGCTCCAGACGCCGACCGATCGCGGTCAGGTAGCGGGTCAGGTCGCCCAGGTGCTGCGCCCCCGTCGCCGCGACGAATCCCTCAGGCAGCAGCGAGCCGTACTGCGCGCGAATGTCCGCGACGGCGTCCGCCTGCGCAGGCGACGGCCGACCCGGCAGAGCCAGCTCCACATCGCGGGCCGCCGCCAGCACCTTCTGCACGCGCCCGACGATGTCGAGCGTCGTGGGCACCAGAGCGGCAGCGACACGATCGCGCAGCGCGACGAACTCCGCGCGGCTCCACACCGGCTGCTGGCTCAGAACGTCAACGGCTGCGTCGGCGCAGTCGTCGATCAGTGCGGCGAGCGAACCGTCGGGGTTGGCGCCGAGCAGCAGCCGGGTACGGGTGTCCATACCGCGTTCCACCTGCTTGACCGGTGCCTGCACCGCCAGCCGCACGAGGCGACGGGTGCCGCGGCCCATCGCTGCGTCTTGTTCGGCTGCCGTGGCGAATACCCTTATGTGGACCGAGTTTCCCGCGTCGACCAGGGCCGGGAAACCACGCACCGGATGGCTGCCGGTGGTGCGCTCGACCACTCGCGGCAAGGTGTCGAGATCCTCGGGCCAATTGCGCAGTCCGCTGCGCTCCAGCTCGCCGGCGACAGCTTGCGCGACGGCTTGGCGCACAGGTACGGCCAGCTGATCCTGCAGTGTCTCAAGGTCTTTGGAGCGAGCGACTTCGGTGCCGTCGGCGGACTCGACGGCGAAGGTGAGGCGCAGGTGCGACGGCAGCTTATCGAGGTCGAAAGCGCCTATCGGGACCAGGATGCCGCTCAGCCGCTGCAGCGCCCGTTGCACAGCCTCCAACGACGGCTCCCCGGTGGGGTCGAGCGTCGACAGCACCGCACGCGCTGCGTCGGGCGCCGGAACGAAGCTGCGGCGCAGATCCTTGGGCAGCGATCGGATGAGCGCGGCGACCAATTCCTCCCGCAGCGCGGGAACCTGCCACGCGAACCCGTCACCGCCGACCCGGGCCAGCACGTCGACGGGCACATGCACGGTGACGCCGTCGTCGTCGGCTCCCGGCTCGTAGCGATAGGTGACCGGTAGCACCAGGTCGTCGACCTGCCAGGTGTCGGGCTGATCGTCAGACTCGTCGGAGCGCAAAAGGTCGTGACGCGTGAGCGTCAAGAGGTCAGGAGTCTTGTGCCGCTGCTTTTTCCACCATGAGTCGAAGTGCCGCGCCGAGACGGCGTCGGCTGGGACGCGGGCGTCGTACCAGGCGTAGATCTCGTCGTCGCCCACCAGCAGGTCGCGGCGACGGGCCCGTTCCTCGATCTCGGCCAGCTCCTCACGCAGCAGCGCGTTGTCGCGGAGGAAGTGGTGGCGCGTCTGCCAGTCCCCTTCGACCAGTGCGTGCCGGATGAACAGCTCCCGTGCGACCTGCGGATCGATCCGGGCGTAGCCGACGCGTCGCTGCACCACCAGCGGAAGTCCGTAGAGCGTCACGCGTTCGAACGCCATCACCTCGCCGCGACGGGCACCCCAGTGCGGTTCGCTGTAGGTGCGTTGCACCAGATCGCCTGCCACCCGCTCGACCATCTCCGGTTGGATGCGCCCCGCGATGCGCCCGTACAGCCGTGTCGTCTCCACCAGGTCAGCGACGACGATCCAGGTCGGCGGGCGCTTGGTGAGGACCGACCCGGGCGCTAGCACGAACCGCGAATTGCGCGCACCGGCATACTCGCGTGAATCCCCTCGCTGCAGACCGATATGCGAGAGCAGTCCGGCCAGCAGCGCGGCGTGCACGCTGGCGGGATCGGCAGGTTCGGGATCGTCAGACTCTGTGATACCGAGGTCCCTGGCGATGCTGCGCAGCTGTCCGGTGAGGTCCTGCCATTCGCGAATCCGCAGGTAGTGCAGGAACTCGTCGCGGCACATCCGACGAAATGCATTGCCCGTACGCTCTTTTCGCTGCTCACCCAGGTAGCGCCACAGGTTGAGGTAGGACACGAAATCGGAGTGCTCGTCGGCGAAGCGCGCGTGCTTCTGCTTAGCTGCCTCCTCCCGGTCCGCGGGTCGTTCGCGCGGGTCGGGAATCGACAGCGCAGCGGCCAGCACCAGGATCTCGCGTACGCAGCCTTCGTCGTCGGCGGCCAGGATCATCCTGCCGACCCGGGGGTCGAGTGGCAGCTGTGCCAGCCGTCGGCCGAGGGGCGTGATCGCCCCGTGTTCGTCGAAGGCTCCCAGCTCCCGCAGCAGCCCGATACCGTCCCGGATGCTGCGCGCGTCGGGTGGGTCCAGGAACGGGAAGTCCTCGATCGCGCCGAGGCTGAGCGCGGCCATCTGCAGGATGACGGCGGCGAGGTTGGTGCGCAGGATCTCGGGATCGGGGTAGCGGGGCCGTGATTCGAAGTCCGCTTCGGAGTACAGCCGGATGCACACGCCGGGAGCGGTGCGGCCTGAGCGCCCGGCACGCTGTGCCGCCGAAGCCTGAGAGATGGGCTCGATCGGAAGGCGTTGCACCTTGGTGCGTCTGCTGTAGCGCGAGATGCGAGCGGTACCGGGGTCGACGACGTAACGGATCCCCGGCACGGTCAGCGAGGTCTCGGCGACGTTGGTGGCCAACACGATACGACGCCCGGTGTTCGCGGGTTGGAACACCTTCTGCTGGTCGGCGGTGGGTAGTCGCGCATACAGCGGCAGTATCTCGGTGTTGGTACCGAGCGCCCCGCGTAATACCTCTGCGGTGTCGCGGATCTCGCGCTCGCCGGACAGGAAGACCAGCACGTCGCCGGGTGGTTCGGCCTCCAGTTCACCGACCGCGTCGACGATCGCCTCGGTCGGATCGCGCAACTCGGTGCGTACGATGTCACGATCGGGGTCGTCCGGGTCCGAAGACATGGGGTCGCCGTCTCGATCGACCACAACTTCCAAAGGGCGGTAACGGATTTCGACGGGATAGGTGCGCCCCGAGACTTCGACGATGGGCGCGGGCTCCCCGTGGGGATTCGCGAAGTGCCTGGCGAACCGCTCGGGCTCGATCGTTGCCGACGTCACGATCACCTTCAGGTCGGGGCGACGCGGCAGCAGCTCGCGCAGATACCCGAGCAGGAAGTCGATGTTGAGGCTGCGCTCGTGCGCCTCGTCGAGGATGAGCGTGTCGTACCGGAGCAGACGACGGTCCCGCTGGATCTCGGCGAGCAGGATGCCGTCGGTCATCAGCTTGATCAGCGTGCGATCGCTGGCCTGATCGGTGAAGCGCACGGTGTAGCCGACAGCCTCGCCCAACGGGGTGTGCAGCTCGTCGGCAATCCGCTGCGCGACGGTGCGCGCGGCGAGCCTGCGTGGCTGCGTGTGGCCGATGGTGCCGCGGATCCCGCGACCGAGTTCGAGGCAGATCTTGGGCAGCTGCGTCGTCTTCCCCGACCCCGTTGCGCCCGCGACGATCACCACCTGGTGCTTGGCGACGGCGTCGGCGATGTCGTCGCGCTTGTCGCTGACGGGCAGTTCGGGGTAGGTGATGTCGGGTACTGCTGCGACGCGCGCCGCCACCAGCAGTTCGCCGGCACGTAGCTGTTCTTCGAGCTTGCGCACCTGCTCGGGGTTGGGGTCGCGGCCCAGAGTCCCCAGGCGCCTGCCGAGACGGGAGGCGTCCCGCAGGGTCAGCCCGTCGAGTTGAGCGCGCAGCTGACGCACCCCATCGCGCGACGGTTCGGACACTTGGGCAAGGATAGCGACGTGGCAGACGAAGACCGACACAAGAATCCGTTCGACCTCACCGGAACCGTCGGGGTCGTCACCGGCGGCGGCTCCGGGATCGGGCTCGGCATGGCGACTGGCCTGGCCCGCGCGGGTGCGTCGGTGGCACTGCTCGGCCGCAACGCGAAGCGGCTGGACGAGGCTGCCGAAAAGCTCCGCGAATATGGCAAACCGGTGCTGGCCCTGCCGTGCGACGTCGGCGACGAGGATGCCGTCACCGACGCGATGGTGCGTGTGCGAACCGAACTGGGCCGCCTCGATTCGTGTTTCGCCAATGCGGGCGTGCGCGGCGACTTCACGCCGCTGCTGCAGACCTCGCTGCAGGAATTCCGTACCGTCACCCGCGTCGACCTCGACGGCGTCTTCCTCACCCTGCGTGAGGCCGCCCGCCAGATGATCGAGGCGGGAAACGGCGGCAGCCTGGTGGCCGTGTCCAGTCTCGGCGCGTTCCAGGGCATGCCGCGGCAGGCCGCCTATGCCGCGTCGAAGGCGGGCGTCACCGCGATGATCGACAGCCTCGCCGTCGAGCTGGCCCGGCACGGCATCCGCGCCAACACCATCGCGCCGGGTTGGTTCGACACCGAAATGACCTCGGCGGCGTTGCACGACGAGCGGTTCAGCGCGCGTGTCCTGCCACGCGTTCCCGTCCGCCGTTGGGGTGCGGCCGAGGACGCGGCGGGCGTCGCGGTCTACCTCGCGAGCCCAGCCAGCAGCTACCACACGGGCGACGTCCTGCGCATCGACGGCGGCTATCTGAAGTTCTGACCGGGAGTCGCCGACTACAGCTAACCGGCAGAAGGCGCTCCGGTCAGCGGCAGTGACATATGGCGTGTGATCGAGAAGAGTTCCTAGCTAAGAGAACCGAGGATCGACCGAAAGGCGCCCATCATGCCCAGCATCACGACCTCCGACGGCACCGAGATCTTCTACAAGGACTGGGGTACGGGGCAGCCGATCGTGTTCAGCCACGGCTGGCCGCTGTCGGCCGACGACTGGGACACACAGATGCTGTTCTTCCTACAGCAGGGCTACCGCGTGGTGGCCGCCGATCGCCGGGGGCACGGTCGTTCCACCCAGACCGGCGACGGCCACGACATGGACCACTACGCCGACGACCTTGCCGCCGTCGTCCGGCACCTGGATCTGCACGGCGCGATCCACGTCGGGCATTCCACCGGCGGCGGCGAGGTGGTGCACTACCTGGCCCGGCACGGCGAGGAGCGGGCAGCCAAAGCCGCGCTGCTCTGCGCGGTACCACCGCTGATGGTGCAGACCGACGCCAATCCCGAGGGGCTGCCCAAAGCGGTGTTCGACGACCTGCAGGCGCAGTTGTTCGCCAGCCGCTCGGAGTTCTACCGCAACCTCGCCTCCGGGCCGTTCTACGGCTTCAACAGGGACGGCGTCGAGTTCTCCGAAGCGGTCGTGGAGAACTGGTGGCGCCAGGGCATGATGGGCGGCGCCAAGGCGCACTACGACGGCATCGTGGCGTTCTCGCAGAGCGATTTCACCGAGGACCTCAAGAAGATCACCGTGCCGACGCTCGTGGTCCACAGCAAGGACGACCAGATCGTGCCCTACGTGGCAGCGGGCCCCAAGTCGGCCGAGTTGCTGCAGAACGGGACCCTGATCACGTACGAGAATCTGCCGCACGGCCTGCCGACCACCCACGCCGAGAAGGTCAACGCCGATATGTTGGCATTCTTCAAGTCCTGAGGCGATCACCCTCGTCGGAGATCGGCCTGCCAGGCATCAGGTGAACCGACGACACCGAGAGCGCGTGCTCTTCGTAGGCATTCCCCTATCGCGCTGCAGAGCGCGAAGATGTTCGGGGTGCGGACTTTCATCGATTTCGACGACGCCCCGATCCTCGCGATACCGACGGTCGACGGTTCGGACTCGGTGGCCTATGAGGGCATGCTGATCGAGGGGCCCCAGGGCTGGGGCGAGTTCAGCCCGCCCGACGACTGTGACGCGAGGGCGCTGGCCCGATGGTTCACCGCGGCGATCGAACCGGGCACCGTCGGATGGCCCGACCCCGTGCGCGGGAGGGTTCCCGTCTCGGTCGCGGTGCCCGCCGTCACGCCGGCGAAAGCGCGGGAAATCGTCGTGGAATCAGGTGGCCGCGCGGTCGATCTGACAGTCGGTGCTGGCACGCTGGCCGAGGACATCGCCCGCGTCGAGGCCGTCCGCGACGCGCTCGGACCCGACGGAGCCCTGCGGTGCGACGCGCACCGGCGGTGGGACACCGAGACGGCGGTGACGTCGATCGCGGCACTGAGCCGCGTCACCGATATCGAGTTCGTCGCGCGGCCCTGCCGCACCCGAGGCGACGTCACCATCGTGCGCCGAGCGGTGGACGTGCCGATCGCAGTCGACGCCACCGGCGTCGAACCGTTGACTCAGGTCGCCGACGTCGCCGTCCTGCGTACCGGTGCGCTCGGCGGGGTACGCAGAGCCATGCGCGTAGCGGAGGCTTCGGAGCTGCCGTGCGTGGTGTCCTCGGCACCACAGACCAGCGTCGGACTGGCAGGCTCCGTCGCCCTGGCCGGGGCGCTACCCGACCTGCCGTTCGCCTGCGCGCTCGGCGTCGCGGCGAGCCTGATGGGCGACGTGGTGGCCGACGCACGTTCGTTGCGCCCCGTCGACGGCCACCTCCCGGTTGCACCGATGCCTCCTGCACCGGAGCGGGCACTGATCTCCCGATACACGATGGCCGACCGGGCCAGGATCGCATGGTGGCGGGAGCGGCTGATAGCCGCACAAGCACACGGGAGGCCTGGTCAGTAATGACGCTCTGGATAGTCATCGGACTCGGTGTGGTGGCACTTGCGCTCGTCGTCAGCGGGCTGCTGCGAATGCGCGAGTGGCTCAGACGGTCCCCTCCGCTGCCGCCTCCGATCGAGGTGCCGGGTGAGCACCCCGACGACAGAAACTCCTGAGGCGCCGTTGCAAACCTCGTGGAAGGTGTAAGCACCCGGGTCCGATAACCAACCTGATGGGGACGAGGGGTGGCACCGGATGACGGGGAGTTGAGGTTTGACGGACAGGTCGCGATGGTGACC
>JBPPMS010000078.1:0-12720 GCA_051306175.1 Mycobacterium sp.
ACCAGCAAGCCAGCGTCATCTTCTCGCTGGAAATGAGTAAGTCCGAGATCGTCATGCGCCTGCTGTCGGCCGAGGCCAACATCAAGCTCGGCGATATGCGGTCCGGCCGGATGAACGATGACGACTGGACCCGGCTGGCCCGTCGGATGAGTGAGATCAGCGAGGCCCCGATCTATATCGACGATTCGCCGAACCTGACCATGATGGAGATCCGGGCCAAGGCCAGGCGACTCAAGAAGAAGGCCGACCTGCGGCTCATTGTCGTCGACTACCTGCAGCTGATGAGCTCGGGCAAGAAGTACGACTCGCGCCAGCAGGAAGTCTCGGACTTCTCCCGAAGCCTGAAGCTGATGGCCAAGGAATTGCATGTACCGGTGGTCGCGATCAGCCAGTTGAACCGTGGCCCCGAGCAGCGCACCGACAAGCGGCCGCAGGTCTCGGACCTTCGCGAGTCGGGTTGCATGACCGCCAACACCCGAATCCTGCGCGCCGACACGGGCGCCGAGGTCACCTTCGGTGAGCTGATGGAAACCGGTGAGCGGCCGCTGGTGTGGTCGTTGGACGAGCGCAAGCGCATGGTGGCGCGGCCGATGACCAACGTGTTCTACAGCGGGCACAAGGAAGTCTTCAAGGTCCGTCTGGCGTCGGGCCGCGAGGTGGAGGCCACCGCCAACCACCCCTTCATGACGCTGGGCGGCTGGGTTCCTTTGGGCGAGCTTGCTGTTGGTGAGAAGTTGGCGACGCCGCGGTCGGTGCCTGAGCCGGTGCACACCGAGCGGATGGACGAGTCCGAGATCGTGATGCTCGCGCACATGATCGGCGACGGGTCGTGCGTAAAGCGCCAGCCCATCCGCTACGCCTCGATCGACGAGGAGAACTTGGTAGCCGTGACCGCGGCCGCCCAGCACTTCGGAATCACCGCGGTGCGCGATGAGTACCCGGCGGCCCGCGTGACGACCCTGCGGATGCCGGCGCCGTACCGGTTGACGCACGGCGTGCGTAATCCGATCGCAGCCTGGCTGGACACGCTGGGACTGTTTGGACTGCGCAGCTACGAGAAGTTTGTGCCCAAGCCGGTTTTCGCGCTGCCCAACGACCAGGTGGCGCTGTTCCTCAAGCACCTCTGGGCGACAGACGGTTCGGTGCGCTGGGACGCCAAGGTCAAGCAGGGCCGGATCTACTACGCCACGACCAGCCGGCAGTTGGCCGACGATGTGGTGCAGCTGCTGCTGCGCGTGGGTGTCTACGCCCGCATCAAGCGTGCCAAGAAGCCCGGGTACCGGGACTGCTGGCACGTGCTGATCTACGGTGCGGAGAACCAGAAGCGGTTCCTGTCCGATGTCGGCGTGCACGGCGCCCGCGGCGTGCTGGCGCGCGATGTGCTGAGCCACCTGACGGCCATCAGCTGCAACACCAACCTAGACACGGTGCCCAAAGAGGTGTGGCTGCAGGTCAAGTCGGCACTCACGCGTGAGGGCATGACGCACCGTCAGTTCGCTGCGGCAATGGGATCGCAGTTCTGCGGGTCGACGATGTGGAAGCATTCGCCGAGCCGGGAGCGGTTGCGCCGGGTGGCGTCGCTTCTCAAGGACGAAGTGCTCGATGACCTGGCTACCAGCGATGTGTTTTGGGATGAGATCGTCGAGATCACCAGCGTCGGCATGCACGATGTGTTCGACGGAACCGTGCCCGGCACGCATAACTTTGTGGCACAGGGCATTTCAGCCCATAACAGCCTCGAGCAGGATGCGGATATGGTCATGCTTTTACACCGCCCCGATGCCTTCGACCGGGAAGACCCCCGCGGCGGCGAGGCCGACATCATCCTCGGTAAGCACCGTAACGGACCGACCGCGAATATCACTGTGGCGCACCAGCTGCACCTGTCGCGGTTCACGAATATGGCGCGGTAAGGCGCGGTACCCTTGCGGCTTCTCAAGCTTGATGTCCACTTCTCAAGTGAGATGTCCACTCGATGTCCATATGGACAGGAAAGTGGGATTTGCCGCGTGCGATGAGTAATTGGAGTGTGGAGGATTTCTGCGTCGTAGCGACGGTGAACGATAGCCGGAGGGGCTGCGGCGCTCTTGATCGCACAGTCGCGCTGCGGTGAGTCGGGAGTGCCATCGCGTCGGTGCGGCCCGCTACAGTTCCGCCGAGTGTGGTCGGGAGATGAACGCCAGTGGGCAAGGGACGAGATCGAGCAGCAGCTAAGCAGCGAGCTCAACAGCGCGAGAAGCAACGACGCCAGCAGACGTCGTCGGACCCGGGGCCAGAAGCTTTCGGCTTCAAGATGCCGCCACCGCCGCTGCCGGGCCATCGGGCTCAACGTCCTGACTACTCCGACGTGGATTGGGACGCTTTACAATCTGCCTATCCGAGGGACGCGCGGAGATTGAAGCGCGCGATGTACATCGCCTTGGTGGCGGAACGTGCTGAGCGGGCGCACGCGTTCATGCAATGGGGGCTGCGCCCCAACGCGATTCATCCGGAGAGCCTCTTCGCGCGCGATAACGCCGCGGTCACACTCGACGATGAGCCCAATCTTGTGAGTTCGACAGCGCTCTATCCCACGATGAATGCCAGCGAGCACCTGGTAGCAGCGGCGGAGGTGATCGCGTTGGCGTTGAGACAAGGTCAGGCTCGCACGTCGGCGGTGTCAGCGCTGTGCCGAATTGCGATGGAGTCATCGGCCAAGACAATCTGGCTGATCAGTGAAATAGACACGGAGGTACGGCTACGGCGGTGCTACGGCTTCGTCAAAGCCGAGCGTGGCTGGCAGGACAAGTTCGACGAACTGGAGGAGGGCTCGCTGTCGGCACGTTCGGATCCCATGGCCGCGCGCCAGCGGCTGCGTTTTGACAAGCATCGGCAGCGCTTCGCGAAGCGTCTCGCTCGGATCGATGCGCTGCCTGCTGATGCTCGGGAAGCACCGCGCGGCGGCCCAATGGAACTCGTTGGCCAAGCAGCGGACTGGATGGACAGGCATGTGCCACGCGTCCCGGACCCGGAGCTGGACAGGGTCATCCATCCCCGCAGCCCCAAGAGCTTCTATTCGCTTGGCTCGGGCTTCGTCCACGGCTTCAAGTGGTTGAGCGACTATGTGTTTGATCCGTCGGGACGAGAACTAGACGACTCGGGTTTGCTCGAAATGACTCTCGACGCGTTCATGAACGCGATCCGTATGACGGAAGCCGCGGTGGCCCTCTTCGAGGCGCAGGCCATAGGTTCAGGTCCCGATCCCGGCAGAGTCCGCAACTACCCTGTGGGACTGGACGAGCTCGTCGCACGGCTGCGTCCGCTGTACCTTTGAGTGGCGTGCTTCTCAGGCGGTGAACCGGACTGGAACGGATCGTGGTCCGCGGACGGCGGGCGTGTCGCGCCAGGCGGGTGAGTCAACGAGTAGCGGCTTGCGGCGCAATATGATCCGCAGTGCGGTAGTGATTTCGTGGCGGGCCAGTGCGACACCGAGGCAGTAGTGCGCCGTGACCGAAAGTAAGTGGTGATGGTCCGGCGCGGTCGGGCTTGAACTGGTCGGGATCGGGGTAAACCTGTGGGTCTCGGTTGGCCGCGGCCAGACAGACCACGACGGGGTCATCTTTGGCGATCGTGACACCGTCGATGTGGTGGTCTGAGGTGGCGGTGCGGGCGGTGGCCTGTACGGGTGCGTCCAGGCGCAGCAGTTCGGTGTAGTAGCGGGGGTCCTCGACGGCGAAGGTCATTGCGGTCAGGTGGTTTTCCGCGTCGGGTGTGAGTAGTCGGATGAGGGCGGCGCCGAGCAGGTTGGCGGTGGTTTCGTGGCCGGCGACGGCGATGAGGATGGCGGTGATGGTGACTTCGTCGAGGCTGAGGGTGTGGTCGGCGGCGAGGTAGCTGAGCAGGTCGTCGCGGGGGTGTGCGCGCCGGTCGGCGGCCGCGGGCAGGAAATCGGCGATGAGTGCGGCGGATGCGGATAGCCCGTCCTGCAGTGTGTGCTGGTCGGCGAAACCGCCGAGAAGCCGGATGATGGCAGGCGAGAACTCGCGCAGTGCACTGCACTGTGGCGGATCCAGGCCTAGCCAGGCGCCGATGACGGCGACCGGTAGCGGAAGGGCGATGTCGGTCATGGCGTCGAAGGGTTCGCCTGCGGGGATGGAGTCGATGATGTCGGCGGTGATGGCGTTGATGCCGGCCTGCAGCCCTGCGATGAAGTTGCGGCTGAAAAGATCTCGTACGGCGCCGCGGAGGCGGGCGTGGGTGGACCCATCGGTGAAGAGCATGTTGGCTTCGACGATCGAGTCGTTGAGCAGTTCGCTTCCGGGATTGGCGCGCGGATCAGCGGACCAACCCGGCCCTGCGAGGACGTCCCGGGCTGCCGCATGCCCCAGAACCAGCCAGGCGTGGGCAGTGTCGTCCCAGACGACGGAGCCGGCGCGGCGGCGGGCCCGGTAGTACGGGTACGGGTCGGCGGCATCCCATGGCAGGCGCGGCGCGGTCGAGGTGTCAGGGATGGTCATGATGCTCCAGAGCGGTCGGCAGGCCGCGTTCGCGGACCCAGGCGTGATGGTGCTTACCGATCTCAGTGACCGGTTCGGCGACGCTGTCGAAGTCGTTGGTGATGGCGCGGATGGGCAGGGTGGCACCCAGGCCGGCACACACGCTGGTGACGGCGAAAATGAGACGCCCAGACATCACGTAGTCGTCGGGGGCGGTCATGCGGGCAGCGGGATGGTCCGGATCGCTGGAGTCGAAAAGGCTGCGAATGATCCGGTCGACGGATTCTCCTGTGTAGGTGGCCGGTTGCGGGGATAAGGTTGCCTCGTAGAGGAGTCCACGCTGCCAGTCGCACACGTCGCGCGCGGTGAGATCGGAGTCGTCGGTGAGGTAGCCGGCCTGGACCATGATGGCGCGGACGTCGTCGTGGCGGTCTTCCATCAGTGCCCGGTTCATGGCGACCAGTCGCCACCGTTGCTGTTCTGGAAGAATTTTAATGCAGCCGAAGTCGACGAAGCCGACTGTGCCGTCGGGATGGAAGCGATAATTGCCGGGGTGGGGGTCGGCGTGCATGAGGTTGGCGTGCCGGAAGCTACCGTAGGCGAACCGCAGAATGATCTCCGCCCAGCTGTTGCGCAGGTGTTGGTCGGCGTGTTGGGCTGCGGCCCAGTTCATTCCGTGGAGGTAGGTCATGGTCAGGATGCGTTGGCCGGATAGTTCGGGGATGACGGCAGGGACCCGGATGGAGGGGTGGTCGCGGTAGAGGTCGCTGAACGCGGTGATCATCGCGGCTTCGTGGGCGTAGTCGATTTCCTCGGCGATCCGGGCGGCGGCCTCGCGGGCGGCGGAGCGGACGTCATTCTTGAGTCCGGACGCTGCGGCGGTGAACCGTAGGAACGTGGCGAGCATCTCGGTGTTGGCCAGATCGTCGCGGATCGCGCGGGCCACCCCCGGGTACTGGATCTTCACGACCACGTGGCGGCCGTCGGCGAGGGTGGCGCGGTGAACCTGGCCGATCGAGGCCGCGGCCATCGGTGTGTCATCGAACGCGGTGAAGAGCTGGGTGGCGGCCCCAAGCTCGGTGGCGAGGATCTGGTGGACGAGGTCGGGGCTCATGGGTGGGGCGCCGGCCTGCAGCCGGGTCATGGCCTGCTGGTAGGGGGCGAACCCACCGGTCCCGATGGCGCGGTGATCGACCAGCGACATCATTTGCCCGGCCTTCATCAGCACCCCTTTGGAGTGGCCGAGCAGTTCGGCGTAGCGCTCGGCGGTGCGTTCATGGAAGCGCTCGACGGCGCCGTCGTTGCCGGCTCGCTCGGCCAGGCCTGCAAGTAGTCGCCCGCCGGCGGCGCGGGCGGTGAACCCGGCCAGCGGCATCACGCGTCGGACCCGGCCATGCGGGACGGGCGGGCCTGGTGGTGTCGTCACTGATCGCTGCCCATCGAGGTGGTGTGTGTTCGGTGGTCGTGCGCGCGTGCGTCGTGGTCGTCGAGGGCGCCGGGAAGTCCGCGGCGACGCACCCAGGCGTGGTGGGCGTGACCGAGCGGGGTGCAGGGCGCGGCGACGCCGTCCATGTCGTCGGCGATGCCACGGGCCGGCAAGGTTGCGTGCAGGGTGGCGCATACGAGGGTGAGGGCCTGCTGGACCCGCGGTGCAAACGCATAGGCATCAGGAACATGCATGCGCGACAGTGGATTCGCTGAGTCAGGGCTGAACATCCACCGTGCGGTACGGGTCGTACTGGCGGCGGTGTAGGTGACCGGCTGCGGTGCGGCGATGACCTCGTAGAAGACCTGGGTCCAGAACGCGGCCAGGTCTTCACCGGTCATCGCAGAGTCCTCGGTCAAGAAGCCCGCTCGGATGACGTCCGCACGGAGATCGGTGAACCGTTGGTCGATGGTGTTGCGCACGATGGACACCCACAGCCGTCGCTGGAGTTCGGGCAGGATCTTGATGCAGCCGAAGTCGACGAAGCCGACGCTGCCGTCGCGCCCGAAGCGGTAGTTGCCCGGATGTCGGTCGGCGTGCAGCAGGTTGGCGTGGCGCAGGTTGGAGTAATGGAATCGGGTGATGGTTTCAGCCCAGGTGTTCTTCACGTCCTGAGATGCCGACTGTGCTGCAGTCCAGCCGATTCCGTCCATGAACGTCATGGTCAACACCGCGTCAGTGCACGCGCCTGCGATCGTTCGGGGGACACGGAAAAACGGGTGATCGCCGTAGAATCGGTAGAAGAGGTCGATCATGGCGGCTTCGCGCCGGTAGTCGGTTTCCTCGATGATTCTGGCCGCATACTCCTGTGCCAACTGTCGCGGATCGAACATGATCCCGGAGGCCGATGTTGCGAACCGCAGGAAGGTGGCGATGAGTTCAGTGTTAGCGAGATCGGAGCGGATGGCCTGCGCGACAACGGGATACTGCACTTTCACAGCGACCTCGGTCCCATCGTGCAGTGTCGCGTGATGCACCTGCCCGATCGACGCCGCGGCCAGTGGTTCGTCGCTGAAGTCGGCGAACGTGGACATGCCGTCGTCGAGTTCAGTGTCAAGAATGTCGTGGACCAGTGCCGTGGGCATCGGCGGGGCATCAGATTGCAGGCGCGACATGGCTTTCTGATAGGGGGAGAAGCCGCCATCGCCGATATCGGAGGGATCGATCAGCGACAGCAGCTGGCCCATCTTCATCAGCGCGCCCTTGGAGTGGCCGAGCAGCTCGACATATCGGTCGGCGGTGCGTTCATGGAACGCCGCCACCGCTCCCTGCTCGCCGGCGCGTTCGCGCAGCCCGGCCACGAGCCGGCCACCGGCGGCGCGGGCGGTGAAGCCGGCCAACGGCATGCTGCGTCGCACCCGGCCTTGGGTGACGTGCTCATCGCGATCTGGCATCCCTGGGTCCTCCCATGTGGTGCGCCCCGGTGCTAAAGTAACTCCCTACGAACAGTAAGTGATCACTTTGGGGAGTCAATGACGGCACCGACTCGCGACCGGCTTCTCACCGAGGCGATGCGCTTGTTCAGCGACAAAGGGTTTGAAGCGACCAGTGTGTCGCAGATCGAATCCGCCGCAGGCTTGGCTGCAGGCTCGGGAGCGCTCTACCGGCACTTCAAATCCAAAGACGCGTTGTTGGCCGCGGGCATCGACCGCCAACTCGACCGCCGCGCCGCGATGGGCGATATCCGGGCACTGTTCGCCGGCCTCGGGGACCTGCACAGCGAACTCACCGTGCTCGGGCGTTACTTGCTCAACGTCATCGACCAGGAGACTGAACTGCTCCAGATCGCCGCCCGGACCCCAGCCGGGTTGTCTGATCGACTCGACACCGCCTACGCCGCGCTCGTCGACGGACTCACCGCTGAACTCGCCGAGTGGATGGAGACATGGAACCCCAATCTTCCGACGAAGGAACGCGACGTTCTATCAGCGCTCGCGGTCAACAGCCTGCTTGGCGCACGCACCGCGTTAAACCTGTACCGGCGCAGCGATAGGGCGATCGACGACGGCGACTACCTAGCCGAATGGACCAATCTGCTGGCACAACGGATCGCTGCGACCTGAGAGGGCTATGTGCAGCCCGACCGGCTGGGTGAGAAATCTCATTTCAGCTCTGTTGCTGCCTATGATCAGCGGCTTAGTATCCGGTGGTGGGTACTTCCAAGGTGGCCTCATCGTTGTTGTTGCTCCTTGGTGTGGGTCCACTCTTGTTGTTCGCGCCATGGTGGCCGTTGCCTACGGCCCTGCTGGCTGTGCTGTTCGTGGTGATCGCGCTGTATCTCGCTCTCTTCGTCCGGCTCATCTCACGGTGGTGGGCAAAACAACGCCAGCCCATGGTCGAGTCGGGCGTCGTCGCGCATCGCCAAGCGTCGTGGCAGAGCGGTTGGTGGGACGAGAACCTCGCCCGGGCCTACGTCGCCAATGTGGGCGACGAAGCCGCCCATCAGGTGAGTATCAAACGGGGCGGATGTGTTCTTGCGACGGCTACATCCGTGCCGTCGTTCTCAGCCGAGACGATCGCGGGCTCCTCTGGGCTTCCGTGTTACGTGGACCTGTCTGTGCGGCAGCCAGAACGGCAGCAGGCCATGGCCTCAAGTCGGCGGTTGGCAACGATGGGCGACGCTGAAATAGGGACTCTGGATCTGCTCGTCGAGTGGCGTTCAGCCGCCGGTAAATGGTGTACCCAACGCATACGTACTTGTTAGAACTCTGACCGGCGAGATCACGTGGCTGACGCGGCCGAGCCGCTCGGTGAGGTTGAGCGGGAGCTGAGCAGAAGGCTGTTTGTTGCCTGTGAGTGCGCGTTGAGCGCACTGCGCATGTGCTTGCTGGCCTTGGAACCCGATTAGCCTGGGAGGTCGAGCGTGCCGAATCTGTGGTGTGCTCAGAATGTTCCCGGAAGCAGACTTGCGTACGGTGCCTGCGCAACCAGGGCGGCATAGCCGTAAACCTCTCCCGTGGAGCGCCGAACCGGATCTCATCGATCAGGTACAGCAACGGGCCCGTCAACTCGGGCTCAACCGCAAGGCCCGCAAGGAAATCGGCGCCGCTGCGGTGGAGCTGTGGCTGGCGGCTAACCCAGCCCCCACAGCTGAAGACTAAGACCACTTGACGGGGAAGCCGCCTCTTCAGCGGGCTATGTCGGTTGGTGATGATGTGGGTGGTTGTCGCCGAGAAACCCGATGACTCGGAGATATTGCGCGGCGGGCGTGGTGTGCTGCGACGTGGGCCAGAACGCGCGGTGTGAGTAGTTGTTGGGGTGGGTCGATCATGTTGACGACGCGGACGAGGCGTTCGGTGACGAGGATGTCATCGGCGGCGGCTTCAAGGATTTTGCGCTGGCTCCATTTCATGGCGTGGCGGCGGGCTCGGTCAGCAACGCTGTGGTGCCGGTGTGGGTTCGACGGTGTGTTGGCGGCCCAGACGGGCGCGACGATGTCGGCCAGTGTGCGGTAGAAGTATTGCGGCTCAGTGCAGTCGAGACTCTGGTCGCGGATGTGGGCTCGCAGTGCGTGGGCGTGCAGTGCGGCCATGGTGATGCCTTGGCCGTGGATGGGGTCCAGGCAGCACAGGGCGTCTCCGATGACGAGGAGGCCGTCGGGGAGCGTGTCGGTGCGGTCGTAGCGGTGCCAGGAGCCGCCGGGGTAGCGATACACCGTCACATCGGTCAGGGCGTGCGCTCGGCGCAGCGCGGGCGGGATGTGGGCGGGCAGAAATGACTCAGCCAGAGTGAGCATGTCGGACAACGTTGTTGGTGGGGTGTGTTCCTGATCGCCGTGGGTGGCGATGGTCAGGGTCCAGGTGTCGTGTTCGCCGGCGATGAGGCCTCCGCGGCCGGCGCCGTCGGGTGGGATGACCAGAATGAGCCGCTCCGGGAACTGGTCCTGGTCGGCGATGGTGAGTTGTTGGGAGTAATACACGCCGCGCACGGTGAAGGAACGATGTGGTGGCCGCGGGTAGCCGAGTTGCTCCAGTAGCAGCGGTGTGCGGGAGGCGCGCCCGGTGGCATCGACGACCAGGTCCGCGTCGAGGGAGCGGGTGGCGCCGCTGCCGCGGTCGGTGACGGTGACCCCGGCGATGCGACCGGGTTGGCCGGCCACCAGGTCGACGAAATCGTGGCCGTCGACGATGCTGACCTCGGGGAGTGGGGTGACCCGGCGGCGCAGGGTGTATTCCAGCAGGGGCCGTGTCACCAGGTAGTTGGTCAGTGCGCCCGGATCAGCGAGCGCGTCGGTGCGGTTGAACGCGTACGGCCCGTTCTGGATGTGCATCCGCGCACCCAACCGTGCGTCGTCGAGCGCGAGGGCGCCTGCGGCGATGACATCCTCGATGAGGCCGGGCACGAGGTCCTCAATCGTCTGCCAGCCCTTGGACAGCACGCTGTGCAGATGCGGGCCTTGGGGAATGCCGCGGCGCCCAGAAGGGCAGTCGGGCAACCGGTCTCGCTCCACAAGAGTGACCTGGTGACCGGCATCGGCAAGGGCAGCGGCAGCGAGCAGCCCGGCGATCCCGGCGCCCAGGACCACGCAGTGATTGGTCATATCATGCACGCCTCCCCTTTTCGTGTCGAGCGAGCGATGCCTCGACGCTAACACCAAAATAAGAGAAATAAGAGTAAGTTAAGGAAAACCTAAGGGGTCGAAACTCGGAAGGGGAGAAGTGGTCAATCGAGCCATGGGAGATGTCGACTCCGTGCGGAGCCCAGGGCGGCGGGTTGCGCTGGTCACCGGTGCGTCGCGGGGGATCGGGGCCGAGGTGGCCCGCCAGCTCGGCGCGCAGGGTCTGCATGTGGTGGTCAACTACCGGGAAAAGACCAGGCGGGCCGAGGCTGTCGTCGAGGAAATCCAGGCGTGCGGCGGGCACGCGTCGGCTGCCGGGGCCGACGTCTGTGACAACACCCAGGTTCGGGCCATGCTGGAAGGTATCGAGCGCGAGTTCGGCGCGCTGGATGTACTGGTGCTCAACGCGTCCGGAGGTCTGGAGCGCGGAGCCGATCCTAGTTATGCGATGCGGCTGAATCGCGACGCGCAGCTGCACGTGGCGATGAGCGCTATGCGGTTGATGCCGGCGGGCTCGCGGATCGTGTTTGTCACCAGCCATCAAGCGCACTTCTTCCCGGCCAAACCCGTGCCTGACGGGTACGAACCGATCGCGGCGAGCAAACGCGCCGGCGAGGACGCACTGTTGGCGACCAAACCGGCCCTGGCAGAACACAGAATCGCGCTCAAGGTGGTATCCGGGGACATGATCGACGGAACCATCATCGTTAGGCTGCTGCGCCGTAAAGACCCGGCCGCCGTCGCCGCGCGGCGCGATCACGCCCCACTGCCGACCATCGACCAATTCGCCAAAGCCATCACGCAAGCAGCACTGATGCCCGACGTATCCGAGACCACCTACGTCGGCGGGACCGACTACCTGTTGTGAGCGAGACGTCCAGCAAGTCGGTGAGCCAACACTGCCGGCTGGCGGCGTGGGCGGCTGACCGCAGACGGACGTGTCATCGCCGCAGCTGCTATGTGTGGAAAATGGTTTTATCTGAACGGATCCGACTGCGACGATGGCCACGACACGGTGCGCTGCTGCCGTGTGGTGGTGATACACGATCCGGGGGGTTACGTGGTTGTTGTGAGGGTGGCGACAGGTCGCGATGCGATGGGTGTGGCCCAGGCGCATGTTCGCTCGTGGCAGGCCGGCTATGAGGGACTGGTCGCTCAGAGCTACCTCGATGCGCTTCGCCCCGAAGACAGGGCGCAGCGTTACGGGTTCGATCAGATGAATCCCGAGGGGCCGTTCACCCAAGTAGCCGTGGACGGTGACACGATCTGCGGTCACGTGACGACCGGTGTAAGCCGTGATCCCGACCGCCAGGGCGCCGGAGAGATCTGGGCGATCTACGTCGATCCAAACAAATGGCGCAACGGAATTGGACGACTCCTGATGTTGGCCGGATGCGAGCAGCTGCGCAGCCAGGGACTCGACACGGCCTGTCTGTGGGTGCTATCGGGCAACGTTCGGGCCCGTCGTTTCTACGAGGCGACGGGATGGCAGTGGGATGGGGCCGAGCGGACCGACACCATTGGCGATGGCGTGGTGCACGAAGTCCGCTACGAACGGACACTGCCGGCCGCCTACACCCTCGATGACGGCGCAGGATTGTCGTACCGGGGCGCCTCGCTCGTGGAGGATACCGCTGAGAACGACACGGCCGGAGATGATTTCGTGGCGGCGTTCGACGGTGATGCGGCAGAGGTTTCGCGCGATGTGCGGCGCCTGCGATGACCGCGATTACGTTGCGTGCCGCTACGGGCGGGGACTTCGAGTTCATCTTCGAGCTGCATAAGGCCACGCTGGGTCCCTACGTGGATCAGGTGTGGGGTTGGGACGATGACGACCAGCGCGCATACCTCAGCCGCACAGTCGATCTCGCAACCACTCAGGTCATCGTCGTTGACGGCATCGATGCGGGCCGGCTCAATCTGGCCGACCAGGACGGCGACGTGTACGTGGGCCTAATCGAGGTGGCAGCGGGCTTTCAGCGACAGGGAATAGGCACCCGCATACTGCGCGACGTGCTCGATGAAGCGTTCAACGCCGGTCGAGGCGTGCGGCTCAGTGTATTGAAAGTCAACACCGGTGCCCACCGGCTCTATCAGCGGTTGGGGTTCGTCGAGCACCCTGCCGACGTCGGCGCCGAGACGGACGTCCGGGTTCACATGCGGGCTCACCCGCCAGCGCAGTCGGCGACCCCGGATAGCGG
>JBPPMS010000079.1:0-120647 GCA_051306175.1 Mycobacterium sp.
CTCCGTAGCACCGGGGTCGCCAGGGCGCGGCATGCGGTACGTCGGAGGGTCGTACCGTGGCGGCCGGCCTTGCCACCCAGGATCGCCAGGATTGTGCGGCGGTGTGGTCACCAAGGCGATTCTGCCTCACATTCGTGGCACTGGACGACACTTCCCGCCGCATAGAACAAATCATGCGACGATAACCGATGTGGCAAGCATCAGCCGCGGCCGCGTTCTCATGGCCGGACAGCATTCGGTGTGGCAGGTGCTGGCCGATTTCGGCGCGCTAAGCGCGTGGGCCGACCGCGCCGAGCATTCATCCATGCTGAGTCATGGACCCGACGGCGGTCCGGTGGGTGACACCCGTCGCGTCCAAATGGGGCGCACCACGCTGGTGGAACGCATCACCGAGTTCGCTCCGACGACGGTGCTCGCCTACGACGTCGAAGGTCTGCCAAAGAGGCTGGGGAAACTTGCCAACCGCTGGACGCTGCGAACGGTGGGCACCGGAACCGACGTGACGATCACCAGCACTGTCCACATCGGTTCCGGGCCGCTCTCGGCGGTGGCTGAACGTGTCCTATGCCGGGTCATGGCCAAACGATCCGAATCTATGCTCGCCGGGTTGGCGCGCCGATTGGAGAACCCGGATGCCTGAACCTTCGCGTCCCGACGTCGTCATCATCATGACCGACGAGGAGCGGGCGGTGCCGCCGTATGAGGCGACCGACGTGCTGGCCTGGCGGCGTCATACCCTCACCGGGCGCCGCTGGTTCGACGAACACGGCGTGAGCTTCGCGCGGCACTACACGGGTTCGCTGGCTTGCGTGCCAAGCCGCCCAACGATCTTCACTGGTCAGTATCCGGATCTGCACGGCGTCACCCAGACCGACGGCATCGGCAAGCGGTACGACGATTCGCGCCTGCGGTGGCTCCGCGCCGGCGAGGTTCCCACGTTGGGCAATTGGTTTCGGACGGCGGGTTACGACACCCACTACGACGGCAAGTGGCACATCTCGCACGCTGACCTCGAGGACCCGGACACCGGCGAACCGCTGGCCACCAACGACGACGACGGAGTAATCGACCCCGCGGCCGTGCAGGCCTATCTCGACGCCGACCCGCTCAAGCCGTACGGCTTCTCCGGGTGGGTGGGACCGGAGCCGCACGGCGCGGCGATGTCCAACTGCGGCTATCGCCGCGACACGTTGTTCGCCGATCGGATCGTGGCATGGCTCGAAGACCGGTACGCGCGGCGTCGCGCCGGTGACGTCGACGCGCTGCGCCCGTTCCTCCTGGTGGCCAGCTTCGTCAACCCGCATGACATCGTGCTGTTCCCCGCGTGGGCGCGGCGCAGCCCGCTGCAACCGTCGCCGCTGCTCGATCCCCCACCGGTGCCTGCGCCGCCCACCGCAGACGAGGACCTGCGCACCAAACCCGCCGCGCAGATCGCCTTCCGCGAGTCCTACTACTCCGGATACGGGCCTGCAGCCGCGATCGGGCGCACCTACAAGCGCAAGGCTCAGCAGTACCGCGACCTGTACTACCGCCTGCACGCCGAAGTGGACGCGCCACTGGACCGCGTGCGGCGCACTGTGACCGACGGCGGATCCGAAAACGCCGTGCTGGTGCGCACTTCCGACCACGGCGACCTGCTCGGCGCCCACGGCGGCCTGCACCAGAAGTGGTTCAACCTGTACGACGAGGCCACCCGGGTGCCGTTCGTGATCGCCCGCATCGGTGCCGCTGCGACAACGGCACGCGTCGTCGACGCACCGACATCACACGTCGACCTGGTGCCCACGCTGCTCGGGGCGGCCGGCGTGGATGTGGAGGCGACGGCAGCCGAGCTGGCGGACTCCTTCTCCGAGGTGCACCCCCTGCCGGGACGCGACCTGATGCCCGTCGTCGACGGCGCTGCGGCGGACGAAGACCGGCCCGTTTACCTGATGACGCGCGACGCCGTGCTCGAAGGCGACAGCGGCGCGTCAGCGGCCGCACGTCAGCTCGGCCGAGCGGTGAATCCGCCTGCGCCGCTGCGGATCAAGGTGCCCGAATATGTGGCGTCGAACTTCGAGGGTCTGGTGGTCCGGGTCACCGAAACGGACGGCGGCGCCGGGCATCTGTGGAAGCTGGTCCGCACCTTCGATGATCCCGGCACGTGGACTGAGCCGGGCGTGCGACAGTTGGCCACCACAAGGTTGGGCGGCGAGACGTATCGCACCGATCTTCTCGACGACCAATGGGAACTCTACGATCTGACGGCCGACCCGGTCGAAGCCGACAACCGTTGGGCGCAAACGGATCTGCACGAACTGCGCAATCACCTTCGGATGCAGCTCAAGCAGGCCCGGGCGTCCTCGGTACCCGAACGCAACCAACCGTGGCCCTACGTCGACCGTCTCAAGCCTTCGGACGAATCGCAAGGGGTGGTGCGGCGCGTGCTGGGTCGGTTCGGGCTGTAGCGCAGCAGATGTGTTCGAGCGCTCGGCTGGGACCGTGTCCAGGCGTCGGCAGGGACCTGACATCCTGGACTGGACAGCGCCACCAAGGTTGCGCCTAGCACTACCTGGTGGGCGCCTGCGGATTCGGACAGCATCCAGCGCGCGGACCCCTTCTGATTGTCATTCGGGGAGAACTCCTTTCACGATCGCCGTCACGAACCGTTCGTCGATGGGTTCCCGCCAGAATCGCCGTCACGCGGCAACTACTTCGGCGCGTTGAGATCGTTGAGTGCCTGTTCGGCACCGCGGTTCAGCGGTACCGGGTCGGTATTCCGCGCGGTGTCCAGACTGATGCCCTTCGCCGCACCGACCGCCTGCTCGAGCTGGGGCTTCCGGTCGAACAACGCCTTGGTGAGAACACAGGCTAGGTTGGCGTCCACATCGTCGCGCACCAGCAACAGGTTGGGCACGACGATGGTCGGCACGTCGGCGGGCAGCCCGTAACTGGCCGCGGGGATGACGCCCGGCTCATAGGCCGGGCTGACCTGCTGCATCGTCGCCAACTGCGGCGAGATGTCGATGAATACCACGTCGTTGCGCGACGCCGTGATCAGGTCGGTGATGCCCGGCGTCGGCAGGCCTCCTGACCAGAACAGCGCGTCGATGGAACCGTCCTTGACGACGCAGTCACAGGTATCGCGAGGCCCAGCAGCGCCAGCGCCACCGCGGCGAAGACGGCGGTCAAGGCGAGCATGGCCGTGCGGTTGTCGGTAATGGCGTCGACTCCCCCGACCAACACCGACGAGAACTGGGCGCCTAGACCGGTCTTGGTGGTCATGGCCGTGATCACCCCGGCCGCCGCGCACACCGCCACCACCGGCAGCACACCACGGACCCCGGCACTGAGTGCGTCGAACAGCCGTCGCGGCGTGAGCCTGCCGCGGTGATCGAGGAAGGACAATACGAACGCCAACCCAGTGGCGTACACGACCGCGCGCGTCGCCGACATCCCGTCGGCCAACAGCACGACGATCGCGATCAACGAAGAAAAGTGATATCCGAAGCGCGCCAACAGCTTTCACGGCGACTGGGCGTCCAGGCCTGCCGTCCGCAGACTGTAGCGGCGGGCATCGATCTCCACAGCCAGCAGTATGCCAAGGTAGTACAGGACGGTCGGGATCATCGCCCAGCCGAGCACCGTGAGGTACGACACTTCGAGGTACTCGGCGACGATGAACGCCGCCGCGCCCAGCGTGGGCGGCGACAGCAGAGCGCCCACACCCGCGGCCGCCAGCACACCGCCCGCCCGTTCCGGCGGGTAGCCCGCCTGCCGCATGATCGGCCACGTCACCGCGCCGACGCTGACGGCGGTCGCGGTACCGGAGCCGGAGACAGTGCCGAGCAGAAAGCCCGACGCCACCGCGGTGCGTCCCGCCGCGCTGCGCGAGCGGCGGAAGGCCGCCACCGAAAGATCGACGAAGAAGCGGGCTCCGCCGGAGAGTTCGAGCACGGCGCCGTAAATCGTGAACAGGACGATGTAGGTGGCTGCGACATCGAGCGGTGTACCGAAGAAGCCGCTGCCCGAGTTGTAGAGGGCGTCGATGATCTGGTCGAAATCCAGGCCAGCGTGGGCGATCGACCAGCCCTGCGGGAGCAGCCCGCCGTAGTAGCCGTAGGCCAAGAACACCCCGCACACGATGGGCAGCGCCCAGCCGGTAGCGCGACGGCACCCATCGAGGATCAGGATGAGCAACAACGCGCCCATGACGACGTCGATCGGCTCGAGTAGTCCCTGCCGGTCCAGGAATTCGTTGTATCCACCGCCGCCCGACCCAATCCGCATCGGCAGGATCGGGTACAGACAGACGCCCAGGGTGAGGACCGCCAGCGCCCAATCCAGGACGCCGGGACGATCCTCGGGGTCGAGCTTCCCGAGGCCGGAACGGTACACCAGGAACACCAGTGGAAGCGCGCCGGCCGTTTCCGGGATCAGCTCTCCAGCAGGGCGCTCAGCCGCGCGTGGTAGGCCTGCACGCTCGCAAGCTTGATGTCCTCGTAGCCGCGGACCATGTCCGGCAGCAACGCCACCTCGACGGCGCGGTCGTAGTTGGCGGTGTCGAGTTCGTCGGCCAACCGGGTCACGATGTCGACATACTCGGCGAGCAACTCACGCTCGACCTTGCGGACGCGGGTGTAGCCGAATGGATCGAATTTAGTGCCGCGCAGCCGCTTTCCCTTGGCGAGCACGCGCAGCGCGACATGGCTGCGCGGGCCTAGACCGATCTTCTTGCGACGTCCCATGGCGCGCAGGGCTGGCGGATGCAGCTTGTAGGTGAGGTTTTCGCCCGAGGGCATCTCGGAGCGCAGGTGGTCGAGGAACTGCGGATCGGTGAGCAGCCGCGCCACCTCGTACTCGTCCTTGTACGCACTGAACTTGTACAGCCCCTTGGCGACGGCTTCGCTGAACTCGGTGCGATCGCCCACTGCCCGCTCCGCGGTCCACATCGACTGCAGCACCATCACATACCGCCGGGCAACCAACTCGCTCTGGAATCCGATGAGGTCCGAGGCGCGCCGCGAGACGAGGTCGGCGACACCTCCGGTGAAGGTGGTACCGGCCAGGACGCGTTCCGGGACTGGCGGCGCCTGCCGGGTGGGTGCGGGTGACACCGCGTCGTCGAAGCGCGCCGGGTCGGCGATGAACATCCGCCCCCACCGGAAAGCAGCAACGTTGGCGCCCACCGCGACCGCGTTGATCTCGATGGCCTCTTCGATATACGACGCCGGAATGCGCAGCGCCCCAGTCTGATACGCGGCGCCGATGAGGAGGAAGTTGGCGGCGGCGGTGGTGCCGAACAAGGCCTGGGACGCTGCCAGCGCGTCGAAAGAATGCACCTCGCGCGACACCTGTCCCATGCGGCTGAGCAGGTACGCCGTCTCGGGATAGGTGATCGACTTGTCGTACACCATGTCGCCGGTGGGCGTCTTGCTGGTCGACACCACCGCAACGGTCTTGGCCGGGTCGCCGTAGCCGACGTTCTTGGTGTCGGCCGCGGTGAGCAGGTCGAAAGCGACGATGCAGTCGGCGCTGCCCGGGGTGAGCCGGTTGGCGGGGTCCACAGTGTCTGCGGCGAAACGCAGATGGGAGACCACGGGGCCCGCCTTCTGGCTCAGGCCGATCTGGTCGAGGCTTTCGACGTCGTAACCTGCCCGCAGCGCGGCGGTGGCGAGCACCTGGTTCACCGTGACGATGCCGGTGCCGCCAATACCGGCGAAGAACACATTGTGCGTGGCCTTGATCGGCTCGACGACGAGCTCGGGCAGCACGGGTAGCTCGTCCGCACGGGGTTTGGGCGCCTCGGCACCCGGCCGCACCTCGACGGTGACGAACGACGGGCAGTCACCGTCGAGGCAGCTGTAGTCGGTGTTGCACGACGTCTGGTCGATCCGCGTCTTGCGGCCGAGTTCGGTGTCCACCGGCTGTACCGACAGGCAGTTGGACTTGACGCCGCAGTCGCCGCAGCCTTCGCAGACCGCCTCGTTGATCACTACCCGCGTGGTGCGAGTGGGCAGGGTGCCGCGTTTGCGCTGCCTGCGCGCATCGGCCGCGCAGTGCTGGTCATAGATCAGCACCGTCACACCCTCGACGTCGCGCAGCAGCCTCTGCGCCTCGTCGAGGCGGTCGCGGTGCCACAGAACGGTGCCCCTGGCGAGTTCACGTCGCTTGTGCCGCTTGGGTTCGTCGGCGCAGATGATGATTTTCTTGACACCCTCGGTGGTCAGCTTGTGCGTGAGCTTGGCGACGGTCAGCGCGCCTTCGGCCTCCTGGGCACCCGTCATCGCCACGACCTCGTTGTAGAGCAGCTTGTAGGTGATGTTCACGCCTGCGGCGACGCATGCCTGCACCGCGAGTTGGCCGGAGTGGAAGAAGGTTCCGTCACCGATGTTCTGGAACAGATGCGGCACGTCAACGAACGGTGCCTGGCCGATCCACTGGCCGCCCTCTCCACCCATCTGTGTCAGTCCGGTGACCGCACTGTCGGCGCGGCCGGACATCGTCACCAACGTGTGGCAGCCGATCCCGCCGCCCGCCAGCGATCCTTCGGGGACAGCAGTCGAGCGGTTGTGCGGGCAGCCACTGCAGAAGTAGGCGGCCCGCTTGGCGGGCAACACCTGCAACGACAATGCGGGTGGGGGCGGCTTCATGAGTTCCAACCTGCCGCCGAGCGCCCGACGCAGAGGCGCGAGCAGCCGCCCTGCCGTCAGTTCGCCGCCGGACGGGATGAGGACCCGGCCCGCGGCATCCTTCTTACCGATGATGCGGGGCGCACCAGTTCGGCCGTAGAGGATTTCACGGATCTGCGTCTCGACGAACGCGGTCTTGTCCTCGACGACGAGGATCTCCTCGACGCCCTCGGCGAACTTCGTCACGGCGGCGGGGCCGAGGGGTGTCGGCATCCCGATGCGCAGCAGGCGAACGCCCGCCTGATAGAGCGCGAAGTCGTCCACGCCGAGATCGAGCAGGGCCTGGCGAACCGAATCGAATGTCGTTCCGCTGGCGGCGATTCCGATGGTCGCGTGTGGCGGGTCGATCTCGACGACATCGAGCCCGTTGGCGGCGCCGTACGCGCGCACCACCTCGAACCGGGGCCCGTTCAGGTCAGCCTCGGCGTCCAGACTGGTTGCGGGTGCGGCCATCGGCCGTTGCCGATAGACGAACGGCCTTCCTTCCCAGCGCACTTCGGGAACCACGATGTTCACATCAACGTCGCCGGCGTCGACGGTCCACGCGCCGTCGGCCACGTCGGCGATGATCTTGAGCGCCACCACGCATCCCGACGCCCGCGACATCGCCACGCCGTGCATCGCCATCGTAACCATCTCACGGGCGTTGCGCGGGAACAGAACCGGGATACCCAGGGCAGCGAGCGAGCGCTCACTGACCGCAGGAACCGTCGACGATTTGGAGGCCGGATCGTCACCGACCAGCAGCAGCATCCCGCCGCGAGGATGCACGCCGTAGATGTTGGCGTGCCGAAGAGCGTCGGTGGCCCGGTCCAGGCCGGGCCCCTTGCCGTACCAGACGCCCACCACGCCGTCGTAGCGCGGCGCGCTCTCGGAGAACGCTGCCAGATCGGCCTGGCTGCCCCACACCGACGTCGCCGCCAGCTCTTCGTTGAGGCCGGGTACGAAGGTGATGTCGTGCGCGTCGAGCACGTCGGGCATCCCCGCCAGCATCTTGTCCACGCCAGCCAGCGGGCTGCCCTGGTAGCCGGACACGAACGTCGCGACCCGCAGGCCCGCGCGCGCGTCGTGTTCGTGTTGTTCGACCAGCGCCCGGGCGATGGCCTGAACGCCGGTGAGCACCACCGGACCGGTCCCCGTCCGGTACCGATCGCGCAGCTCGTAGCGCTGGCCCGGCTGGCGGATGTCAAGATCTGTCATGGGCACCCCTCACGCGTGCTTGCAGTGGGCTGACTGCTACGTCAAGAGAACCAGCGATATGCAAAGTGCGCAAGCAGCCGCCAGCCAATTGAGCATACTGCCCATAATATGGCGACGGTCACCTGCAATACTGAGCGACATGACGAGACTGGACCGCACCGATGCCCGCCTGCTCCTGGCGCTGTGTGACGCACCACGGGCCACCGGTGTGCAGCTGGCGAGCATGCTGAATCTCGCACGCAACACGGTGCAGGCCCGGCTGGTGCGGTGGGATCAGGACAAAGTCCTGGCCCCGATCGACCGCTGTGTGTCGCCGCGCGACCTCGGCTATCCACTGAAGGCGTTCATCACGGCGGTGGTCGACCAGCACCAACTCGAAGACGTCCTCGCCGCTCTGGAGACCATCGCGCAGGTCACCCAGGTCACCGGACTCTCGGGCGCCGCCGACCTGTTGATCGCGGTGGTCGCTACCGATGCAGACGATCTGTACCGCCTGGCTGGACTGGTGCTGGCCGTGCCGGGCGTGCAGCGCACGACGATGTCGGTGGCGATGCACGAGGTAGTGGCCTACCGGACGCGGCCGCTGCTGGAGCAACTCGCTCGGAGGTGAAGTGTGGCGTGCCCGGTCCAGTAGTTTGACCGCATGGAATCTGGCCAGAATCAGCTCGTCAGCACGCCGTCGCGACCACATCCGGCGGCACGGCAGACCTTCGCCAGCGATCCCGTCCGCTGGCGTCGCTGCACGAACACACCTCTGCCACGCTCCGGCTGCGCATCGCCGGTGTGCGGCTGCGGGCGGACCGAGCGTAGCTGGCTGCGGTGATCCCCGTAATCGCGCTGACGGGATACCTCGGCGCGGGCAAGACCAGCCTCCTGAACCATGTCCTGCGCGCGCCGGGAGCGCGAATCGGCGTGGTGATCAACGACTTCGGCGAGCTCAACGTCGACGCCGCGCTGGTAGCCGGCCAGGTCGACGAGCCCGCATCGATCGCCGGTGGTTGCATCTGCTGCCTGCCCGACGACGGTGGCCTCGACGACGCACTCGCCACGCTCGCCGACCCACGACTCGGACTGGACGCAATCATCGTCGAAGCCAGCGGCCTGGCCGATCCAGTGGCGGTCGCCCGGTTGATCCGGTTCAGCGCAGTGGAGCGCATTCGCGCGGGCGGCGTCATCGACGTGATCGACGCACCCCGCTACTTCGACACCGTCGACCGCGACGGCACCCCACCCGCTCGCTACGGCGCCGCGTCGCTGGTGGTGATCAACAAGGTCGACCAGCTGCCGGAACCCGATCGTGCCGCCACCGTCGACCGGATCGAGCGGCGGGTCCGCGAGCGCAATCCCGACACGTTCATCGTGACCTCGACCGGGGCACGTATCGACCCCGCTCTGCTGTACGACGTGGCAGAGGTGGCCGAAGACACAGGCCAACTGTCATTTCGGGAATTGTTGCTGGCCAATCATGAGAACGACCACGACCACCCGCACGCGAGTTCGGTCACCGTGACCAGCGACGGCTGCGTCGACCCGGGCGCTGTGCTGGATTTCCTCGAGCGCCCACCCGCAGGTGTCTACCGGGTCAAGGGCACCATCGCGATTCGCTACCGGGCAGGCGTACGCACCTACGTGGTCAACGTCGTCGGTACGTCCATCCATGTCGCGGCCGCACTGCCCAAGACGCGGGCGAATACGCTGGTAGCCATCGGGACTCAGTTCGACGTCGACGCCGCGCGGGCCCAAGCAGCCGCCGCGATGATGCCGGTAGACCAGCAGGTGGGCAGTTCCGGAATCCGGCGGCTACAGCGTTACCGAAGGCTGAGCATCTGAAGCGATTACGCTTCGATGGCATGAAGGGAACGCGATGAGCGCAGGTCTGTTCGGGCTTCTCGACGATGTTGCGGCCCTGGCGAGGCTTGCGGCAGCCTCGGTCGACGACATCGGCGCTGCCGCGGGGCGCGCGACGGCCAAGGCCGCAGGTGTGGTGATCGACGACACGGCCGTGACGCCGCAGTACGTGCACGGCATCACCGCTGACCGCGAGCTGCCGATGATCAAGCGGATCGGGATCGGATCGCTGCGCAACAAGCTGCTGTTCATCCTCCCTGGCGCACTGTTGCTCAGCCAGTTCCTGCCGGAGCTGCTGACACCGATCCTGATGCTCGGGGCCACCTACCTGTGTTACGAGGGCGCCGAGAAGGTGTGGGGCCGCATCCGCGGGCACGAGAGTCACGCCGCGCCCACCTCGGCGACCGGCGAGGACGCGGAGAAACAGATGACCTCGGGCGCCATCCGCACCGACTTCATCCTGTCCGCCGAGATCATGGTAATCGCGCTCAACGAAGTTGCGGACCAGTCATTTTGGCCACGGCTGCTCATCCTGGTCGTGGTCGCGCTCGTCATCACCTTCGCGGTGTACGGCGTGGTGGCGCTGATCGTGAAGATGGACGACATCGGGCTCAGCCTCGCGCAACGTTCGTCGGCCTTCTCCCAGAAGGTGGGCCGCGGCCTGGTGACGGCCATGCCGAAACTGCTGGCCGCGCTGTCGGCCATCGGCACCGTGGCCATGCTGTGGGTCGGCGGCCATATCCTGCTTGTCGGCACCGACACCCTGGGTTGGCACACACCGTACGGCTTCGTCCACCACATCGAGGAAGCCGTGCACCATGCTGTCGAAGGAATCGGCGCGGTACTGGCGTGGCTGGTCAACACCGGATTCTCGGCGCTGATCGGGCTGGTGGTCGGAGCGCTGGTGCTGGCGATCGTGCACGTGCTGCCGTTCGGTGAGAAGAAGGACGACGACGACGCCGCCGCGGACACCGCGCAAGCCCACTAGCTAGGCCCCACCCGCTCGTTGTTCCTTCGCGAAAGCACACTTTTGTCCGCGGCGCGCCGGGGGTTTCTGTACGAATGTGTGCTCTCGTGGTACGCGGACGCTGCGGGGGCGCGGACGCTGCGAGGGCGCGGACGCCGCGGGTGCAGGTGTATAGCTAACTCAGCTGCCGATGACGTCGATCAACGCGGGACGAAGCTTCTCCCAGACCGCCTGCGGGTCGGAGCCCCTGAGCACTTCGATCGTCAGGATCGCGATGCCACGGTCGCGGCCGAAGCAGGAACCCAGCGAGCCCGGTGTGGGGGCGAACCCGCTCGAGGCCTGGACTGGCAACCCGCTGAGCTTGGAGAACCGGGCCGCAGGCGCCTCGGCGGGACCGTCGAAGTTGATGAACTGGTCACCCACCCAGGAATGGGCCACGATCACCAGCTCGGGCTGGAGGCGTCCGATCGTGTCGTGCACCACCTGGGCTTCGGGTTGGCTCAGCGGTGTTCCGCCGTTCGCGGGGTCGAAGTTGGACGCCGGGAAGTTGCGGTTGACGTCCACCCCGTTGGCGTTGGTCCGCGTGTCAGCCGCTCGACCGTCGGGATTGGCGTCCTCCATGATCGTCAGCGTGACGGCGTCAGCGAGACCGGCGTCTGCGAACGCGGCGGGCAGTTGTGTGGTGGTGAACGCGCCTTCTGACTCGTCGCCGTGAATCCCGCCGATGAACAACACCTGCCGGGGCCCGTGCCCGAACGTCTGGATGCGAATCGGGCGTCCCTGCACCGACATGCCGACCACCTCCCACCCGCCGTCGGCCACCGCAGCAGGCTGTTCGGCCACCACGGACGTCGTCTCGGTCGCCGTGGGCTGTTGCGGTTGCGCGACCGATTCCGTTCGGCCACAACCGATCAGCGACGCAGCAACCACCACCACCACGACGACCGCCGTCACGGGCGTCTTCATAGCGAGGTCAGCATGACGGGAGCGACGGCGCTGGGACGGTGAAGTACACCAGGTTGACGTAGGCACCGTTGTCGAGGCGATACCAAACGTTACTCGAGCCGTGACCGCTATTCACCCGGACGTCGCCGGTCGTCTGACACACCAATGTCACCGTCGCCCCGTCGTAGAGATCGTTGGGATGCAGCCGAGGAGCATCGGTGTAGGGCGCGGTGCGCTGCTTGACTCCACACGACCCGCCCTCGTCGCACGTCCCGGTGATGACGCCTGTCGCCGTCACCGGCTGCGGAACAGGAGGCGAGACGGGTTCCGGCACCGATTCCCCTCCTGGAACAACGACGGCAGGCTCGTCCTCGGCGGCAACCGGCTCCGAGTCGGCCTTCGTGTTCGACGATGCGACGGACGGTCGCGGATCGCTGCTCTGGGTCCACAGGAACACCACTGCCCCGATGATCGCGACGACCACCGCGCCGATACCGATGCTCCAAAACACCGGCGCATCACTTCGTCCGGCCTGATACCAACCCGGCGCCAGCGGAACCGGCGGCTGAGGTTGTGCGCTGACCTGGGTCGGGGCCGTCGGAACCACCGGCGCGGACATGGTCGGTGCGGTGGGCGGGGCGAGCGCACGCGCGAACTCGCAGCAGGTCGCGTAGCGCTGCTGCGGGCTCTTCGCCAGCGCGGCGGCCAGAGCACTACCAAGCGGAACCAGTTCAGCTCGCGCGTCGGCGAGCGTGGGAGGCGCGGTGTTGAGGTGACGCCCGATCACGGCGGCCGGATTGGACCGTCCATACGGCGGGTCGCCGGTGAGCAGGTGGTAGGCGGTCGCGGCCAGTGAGTACTGGTCGGCGCGACCGTCGATGACCTCGCCCATCAACTGCTCGGGCGAGGCGTAGGCCACCGTCCCGATGGTCATATTGGTCCCGGTCAACCCGCTGTTGTCGTCAAGCGTCCGCGCAATGCCGAAGTCGGTCAACAGAATTCGTCGATGCGCCGCGTCGTCCACATTCGCGAGCATGATGTTGGCGGGTTTGACGTCACGGTGCAGCAGACCCTGGTTGTGGGCGTGATCCAGCGCCGCGGCCATGGCCGTCACGATCGCGACGACCAGTTCCACCGGCATGCCGGTCGGATAGCGGCGGGCCATCAAGCTGTCCGCATCCTCGCCGTCGACGAAGTCCATCGAAATCCACAGCTGGCCTTCGTGTTCGCCGCGATCGTGGACGCCGACGATGTGGGGATGCCAGAGCGTCGATGCCAGATCGGCTTCCCGCAGGAACCGCTCACGGAAGCTGGCGTCCACCGATACGTCGCTCGCCAGCAGTTTCAGCGCGTCACGGCGCGGCAACCGGGGATGCTCGGCCAGGTAGACCTCACCCATCCCACCCGCACCAAGTTTGCGTACGACCCTATAGCCAGCGAACGTTTCGCCCTCCCCCAACGGCATGTGCGGATCGTACCTGCTCAATAGCTGCTCTAGCCCACTGGAACCGGGCGCCTCCACACTTTCTTGACGGTCTGTTCAGCTGGCGCCGTAGGGCTGATTCAGCTCTGAATGTAACTGCCCCCCGGCAAACACGATGCGAGTTTCGAATGGCGTCATTTTCCACCCACGTACAGAGTGGACAGGGCGGCACGGATCGGCTCCGGAATCGGCACCGCCCTGCGGCTTTCGCGGTCGACGAAGACGTGGACGAAATGTCCGTGTGCGACGGCGGCAGGGTCGTCGGCGGTGAAGATCGCCGTGCCGTAGATCACCGACCGCGTCGAGAGTTTGTCGACCCGCAGACCGGCGGACAGTTGTTCCGGGTAGGCGACGGGTGCGCGATACGAGCACATCGACTCGACCACCAGGGCGATGGTCGGCGAGGTGTGAATGTCCAAGCCGCCTTCGCGGATCAGGAAGTGGTTGGCGACCGTGTCGAAATAGCTGTAATAGGTGACGTTGTTGACGTGTCCGTAGACGTCGTTGTCCATCCACCTGGTGCCGATGGGCAGGAAGTAGCAATAATCGTCGAGCTGGTGTCCGGTGGGCACAGCGCTTGAGTCCTCTCGCTCACCAATAATTGATCGCACCGCCGAACATTATGGCCAGCAACGCTTTATCGCTTTCGACGGGCGCGTTCTGCAGCAACCGCTGCTGCGGCCACGCACCTTCGGCAAGCCGGGCGCAGTCCGTTTCGGCGTAGCCGACGGCCGACAACCCGTTGGGCATACCCACCGACCGCATGACTGCGATGAGGTGTTCGGCGAGCACCTCTCCCGCCTCTGCGGGCCCGACGTCGTCAACCGCGGCACCGAGGTGCCCTGCGGCTTCGACATGACGCGCCGGGTCGGTGGACGCCGTGTGTCGGAATACGGACGGCGCGTTGAGGATTACCGCCATACCGTGAGGAACCAGCGGTTCACTGCCCGGGTAATCGTCGGGGTGGAAGTCGTGCACCTGACCCGCCACCGCGTAGGCCATGGCGTGCGGCAGGTGCACTCCCGCATTGCCGAACGCAATGCCCGCGAGTGTGGCCGCCCACATGGTCTGCTCACGCGCCTCGTGATCGCCCGAGTCGCTCACCGCGCGCCCCAGGTACCGACCCAACAGTCGCAGGGCTTCCCTACTGCCGAGATCGCTCCACGGATTGGCGCCCTGGCTCATCGGTCGCCCAGTCGGACGATCGGGCGCGGGCCTGCGCACGAACGGCCGCGCGGTGAAGGACTCCAACGCGTGCGACAGGACGTCGAGCCCGCTGCAGGCGACGACTGCAGCGGGAAGCGTGTCCGTGCAGTCCGGGTCTACGAGCGCCTCAGTGGGGCGCAGTGCAGGCGAGGCGATCCCGGTCTTGGCCGACATCGACAACAGATCGAAGACGGCGATCCCCGTCACCTCACTGCCGGTGCCCGATGTGGTGGGACACGCGATGTGGGGTTTGAGCGGACCCGGAACCGGCGTGCCCGCACCGACCGGCGGATTGACGTAGGTCAGGAAATCCGCGGGCCAACTGGCATACAGATTGGCCGCTTTCGCCGTGTCGATCACGGAGCCGCCGCCGACGGAGACATAGCCGTCAGGTCCGACCTCGGACGCGAAATCTACTGCTTTGTTGAAGGATTCGTCGGTGGGTTCAACACGAACCTCGGTGTAGGTGACGACGTCGATACCGGCCTCCGCCAGCGAACGCCGAGCGGTGTCGAAGACCGCCAGGCGAGACACGTCGGCGTCGGAGAACAGCGCCACCCGCGTCATACCGAGAGCTCGGGCGCGGTCGCCGAGTTCGCTGATGCAGCCCCGGCCGAACGTGACACGCGACGCGTCGACCGTGAAGGCAGAATCCATTCCGTCGCCGACGGGTCCGTAGTGGCAGCAGGTCATAGAACCTCCATCGTAGATTCCAGCGGCCGCATCCCACCCGCCCGAGGTCGTCGGTCCACTCGGTGCGTTTTCCGCATTACGCAAAAGTCACCCGGGCCGAGCTCGTCCAGCCATGCCGTCCAGGCCCGTAGGTCGTCGAGCGTGGCCCGCCGTAACCCGTGTCCTCGCACCCGTAGTGCGGAAACTTCATCGGGACGCGGTTGGCGCCGAGCAGCCGTTGGTACCACGCCAGGCTGGCCTCGATATCGGAGACAGTGACGAAGAAGTGGTGGATCCCACCGATGCCGGGGGCAGCGGACTCAGTCATGCCGGGCTCCTTGTTCGTGCAGCTGATCAGGTCCATCAACATACGTGCGCCGGCGCGTCGCTTATCCAATTCTCAGCAAACCGGAACTAACCGGGGGTCCACCCACTCTGATCTCCACGCGCTGGTGGTTGGGATTGATGGCCGCTCGGCCCGGATGTACTCGTCGCAACTACGACGCCCTCATCGCCGTCTGCGTTAGGCGGACAACGCTTGGGCCAGGCCGGCGACGTCTGCCGTCGGGGGCGGCGGGTAGACGGGGATCGGCGCAGGCACGAGCGGGAACAGACGCACGCCCCAGACTCCGGTGGCGAACGCGACGATCTGCGCGGGCACGTTGGTCACGACGTACAGCCCATCGAAGAGGATGGTCGCCGGTAGCGCCAGGAACGGCGGCAACCCACCGATCGCGCCTGCACGGGTGTCTTCCACCAGGTACGGGATCGTCGCGAAGATCGTACGGATGCCGAGACGCACCTGAGTGACCACGTTCGGGGCCTTGTTGGTGGCAATCTGGTCCAGCAGAGCCTGCTCCAGATCGTCTGCGGGCGGGACGACAGTGCTGCCGTCGTGGACGCTCAACGGAACCCCGTTGGAGCGACTAACACCTACCCCGAGAACGCTGAGGATCGTAGGCGTGGTGTCCACGATCTGGTAGTCGGGGTTTACCCCGCCGTCGGCGAAACCAGGGCCGTCGATGATGACGAACGTCTCTGTCTCGTCCGGTGACTGGAACCCGTGGCCGAGGCCCTGCTGCGGTTGATGGCCATGGTCGGTGACGACGATGATCGTCCAGTCTTCGCCCGTTGCGGCCTCGCGGTCTGCTACCGCGTGCACGAGGAGACCGAGGTTGTCGTCCATGTTCTCGACCGCAGCGAGGTACTCGGGTGAATCACCGCCGTACATATGCCCGTTCTCGTCGACACCGACGAAGTAGGCGTAGACGAGGTTGGGCGCCTCGCCGGTCTTGGGAATGACATCACGGGCAGCCTGCGCGACGGCGTCGTCGGTGGCCAGCCAGTTGGTGTCGTTCTCGATCTGCGCGACGTAGTAGTTCTCGTCGGCGCCATCCGCGCCCGAGCCTCCGATCGCGTTGATCACGTTCCAGTCCGCGACGACGTAGGTGTCCAACGCGGGGTTGCTGGCCTCGATCTGGCTGAACAGCGTCGGATATCGGTCGTATACCCGTGGGTTGTAGACGTTGTTGATCACGCCTGTCCGCTCGCCCCAGAACCCGGTCATGATGGCGGTCCAGGACGGGTTGGAGATCGTCGTGTGCCCGACAATGCTCGACGGGCCGGTGGTGCTGGTGGCCATGAGTGCGTCGAAGTTCTCGCAGTCGCAATCCTCGATGACCCTACTCAAATTCGTGCCGTCCACCGCGACCACAAGTATGCGCTGGTTGGCAGGCTCGACGAGCTGCGCCGACGGCTCCTTCAGCACGGTGACGGTCTGCTGAGGAGCAATTGCTTTGCGAGGAGCCAGAATTCGCTCGAACTCATTGCGCACTAACGCGAGAACGGCCGTCAGGATCGGCAGCTGGATCGGTGACCCGTCGCCGGGGGCCAGCAGGGGCTGCAGGATCGATGCCACGATGTCGGAGACCAAGTTGACCGCGATGTTCGAGCGTTGTGGCACCGCGGGGGCAACCGTGGTGCGCGCCGCAGCGCCGGCGCTGAACATCTCAGCGGACGGTTCCGGATAGGTCAGCGGCGCGGGGACGTCGGTCAACGAGAAAGAGCTGAACGTCGGTAGCTGTTGCTCTGTGTCACCGGCTGCGGTCAGCGTCGGGTCGACGCCGCCGCGCCGCACCCGGGTGGCCGGTTCGGTGTTCTCGAAGCGGTCTTCCACCTGGTTGTCTTCCGGATCGTCTTCGGCCGCGACGTGGTTCGAACCGACATTCTCCTGCGTCGTCTCTGCGGGAGGCGGGTGGTGCTCACCCGGCGCCGGGGTGGTGTCCCCGTCGCCCACTGGGTCGGTCGGCTCCTCCACGTCGCCGTCCTGGCCATCGTCGGGGGGCGGATCGTCGTCGTCTTCCAGCGCCGGCTCTTCGGCGGGTTCCGGTTCCGGTTCCGGCGCTGGGTCGGCTGCGGTGTCAGCGTCTGTCGTCGACGTCGACGATTCCTCGGCTGGCTCGGCCACGGCGACGCCCGGTGTGGTCGCCACCGCCATGCCCAGCCCGAGGGCGATCGCCAATGCTCCGACCCGACCGATGTAATTCGGATAGCCCATGACCGGTCCCTTCGTTCAGCCGGGCCGAACAAGCCGGAACGTCGCTTGCTCGCAGCGCCGCGGGCGAGGTCTCCACTTTCGCCCAAAATCACTGCGCCGAAAATTACGCCGATCGACGCGCCGCTTACGGGGAATCAAAGAATTGGATCCGCCCGGTCATGCGGCGACCAGCGCAGGCGACTACGCGATGCGAAGCGCCGCGATCGCCGCCCGCTGTGCGGTGCGCAGTGCGCTGCGCCGCACCCGCCGCTCGGCCCGCTCCGGGATCGCGACCTGCAACGCATGTCGCCTGGCCTGCTCGGCGAGCGCGGTATTCAGTCCACGATGTGTGGTGCCGATCTGGTGGGGGGCGAACAGTTCTGGTTCGGACGGCTCGGCGCGGAACTTCGCCTCGGACGCCGTCTCAGGTGCATCATCCGAGGTTGCGGTCAGCAAATCGTCCGGCAGGGCCAGTTTCCAGATCGTCCACACCGTGTTCCAGAACTGGCGGGTCAGAGGACCGGTCGTGTAGGGCAGGTCGTACTCGGCCAACAGTGCCTTGATGCGCACCGACATGTCGGCGTACCTGTTGCTCGGTAGGTCGGGGAACAGGTGGTGCTCGATCTGGTAACAGAGGTTTCCACTCATGAACGCCATGACGGGGCCCGCGTCGAAGTTCGCGGTTCCCAGTATCTGCCGTAGGTACCACTGCCCTTTGGTCTCGTTCTCGATCGACGCGGCAGTGAACTTCTCGGCGCCGTCGACGAAGTGCCCGACGACGATCACGATGTAGGCCCAGCTGTTGCGGAATCCGTTAGCGACGAGGTTCGCCAGGAAAGTGCGGACGAAACGACGCCCACTGAGCAGCGGAAAGAATAGGTAGTCCTTTCCCGCCTGCCGACCCATCTTGTGGATCATCGCCCGTTTGTTCTGCGCCTTCACCTCGTCGTCGGGCTCGGTGCTCTGCACGGCGAAGAGATCGTGCAGGGCGATGCCCCACTCGAAGGTGATGGCCATCAGCAGCGCCCTCAGCGGAGCGACCAGAAAGCTCGGCTTCCATTCCTGGTCACGACTAACCCTGACGACGCCGTAGCCGAGGTCCTCGTCCTTCCCGATCACGTTGGTGTAGACGTGGTGGAGGTAGTTGTGGGAGAACCGCCACTGCGACGACGGGCTCACCATGTCCCACTCCCAGGTGTTCGAGTGGATCTCGGGATCGTTCATCCAGTCCCACTGCCCGTGGCAGATGTTGTGGCTGAGTTCCATGTTCTCGATGCATTTAGACACCATCAGCGCCGTCGTGCCGACCGCCCATCCGATCTTGCCTCCGCTGCCGAAGATCGTCAGACGCGCGGCGGCTTCGAGGCACCGTTGGAAGGTGATCGCGCGCTTGATGTATGCGCGGTCCTTCGCGCCCAGGGACGATTCGACGTCGACCCGGATCTCGTCCAGCCGCGACGCGAGCGACTCCACATCCGCGTCATCCAGATGGGCGTATTCAGCTATCTCGGTGATCGCGATTCTGCATCACATCCCCCGTCGAGAATGGCCGGGGAATCGTGACGCACTAGGCACTCCATCGTCGGGCCGCGGCGACTGCTTCACCGCGGACGACACAATCTATCGGCAACCGCGGGGCGCCGCATAGTGGGGCGTTGTGAGCAGCGCAAACGGTCGGTCGGTCCGGGCGAATCAGGCCACCTCGTCGGTCCACACCCGGAAGCTGGTCAACGTGTTGGGGCCGAACGAGTTGCTGAGTGCGACGTCGGCCGCGTCGCGACCGCGGGCGATCAGCACCCTGCCGATGCGCGGCGTGTTGTTCCGCGCGTCGAAGGTGTGCCACCGCCCGTCGAGGTACACCTCGAACCAGGCAGCGAAATCCATCGGACCGTACGGCGGAGGCATGCCGATGTCGCCGAGATAGCCGGTGCAGTAGCGCGCCGGGATGTTCATGCAGCGGCAGAAGGCAATGGCGAGATGCGTGAAATCACGGCACACGCCGATCTCTTGGTGCAACGCCTCCAGCGCTGTCCGCGTGTTGTCCGCCTGCTGGTAGTCGAAGGTGATGTGGCGATGGACGTAGTCGCAGATCGCCTGCACCCGATCCCAACCGGTAGGTGTCTGACCGAACAGGTCCCACGCCGTCTGCGACAGGCGATCGGTGTCGCAGTACCGGCTACCCAGCAGGAAGATCAATGTCTCCGCCGGCAGTTCGGGCACCGGAATCTGGCGCGCCTCGGGAACGAGGGTGTCCGGCACGCCGGTGTCGTTGACGACCACGTCGGCCGTGACGCTCATGCGCCCTTTGGGCGCGACGATGCGGGTGCACCAGTTGCCGAAGTCGTCGCGGTAAGCCGACGTGGGGACTGTCGGGTCGAATAGCAGCACGTCTCGGCCGATCAGATCGGACGTCCGGGTGAAGTGAACGTTGAGATTGAGGATCATCGGGGTTGGCTGGGGGCAGTCGAAGACCATCTCGAAGCCGACGCGAATTTTCATGGTGAGTCTCCGTTGTGTGAGGCCAGTGCGGCGTTCAAGGAGTCGATCAACGCGCGCCGCAACGCCGTCCAGCGTCGGCCCGCGTCAACGACGATCTGCTGGTTGAGCTCCACTTCGATGCCGACGTACTCGGTCTCCGGGAAACGACTGCGCAGGTGCGACGTCAGCCCATCCGCTTTGCCGATGTAGGGATAGTTGCGGCGCACCCGAAGTTCCGGGTTCGACGCCGCAAGCGATGCCTTCCAGCGCGTGCACATCTCGGTCTCGACACGTCTGCCGGGATCGTAGAGCAAACCGACGTCGGCGCTTCGCACCTTGCCGTCCAGCACCGGCGTAAAGCTGTGCGACGCAATGTGAATCGTGCGTTGGCCGCGCGATGCGGCTTGCCCGACGAGCCGCTCGACCTGCTCCCGATGGGGACGGTAACACTGTTCGACGATGGCCGCTCTGGTCGCCGTGGGCGCCGCGCGAGTGATCGACGAAAAGAGCCGGGGGTGTCCGATCGAGCGATTCAGGTCGATCACAAGACGACTGACGGTCGAGGCGACCAGCGGCGCATGCCGCGCTGCAGCGAGTTCGGATGCCATGACCAGCGCACCGACATCCCAGCCGTGGTGGGTATCCAGCAGCTCCTGCTGCCCCTGGAACAGCTGCCGGTACGGCGCCGGAATCTGATTGCCGCCGTGTTCACAGGTGACGAGCGGGACGTCGACGGTCACGGCCGCTCACCAGCGCAGCTCGAGGAGCTGGCTGAACGCGTGTCGCGTGCCTTCACCCCAGGAGAGGCTCAGCGCAGTGAAATAGGGGTCGTCCTCATCGAATCTGCGGCGCAATCTCACCGCGAGGCTGTCGACCTCATAGCAGATCAGGTCGATCGGCATACCCACCGACAAATTGCTCCGCATCGTCGAATCGAACGACACCAGCACACACTTCGTGGCATCGGCCAGGGACGTATCACGCACGATCACGCGGTCGAGGATCGGCTTTCCGTACTTGGTCTCGCCGGTCTGCAGGAAAAGCGTGTCTGTTCCCGCTTCGATGAAATTGCCCTCGGCATAGATACGAAACAATCTCATCGGCTCACCGTGGAGCTGCCCGCCCACGATGAACGACGCATTGAATCCGCCCCTGTTGCCTTCCAGATATCCCGCGTCGCGTTGGTCGGTCTCGCGCATCGCGTCCGAAACGAGTCTCACGACGTCGAACATCGTCTTGGCGCCGAGCACATTGGTGACATCAGCGCCGTCGGCGCACCGCTGCCTCAACAAACTCACGATGGCTTGGGTTCCGGCCAGATTTCCCGAACTCAGCAGGACGATCACGCGGTCGCCGGGTTGCTCGAAGACCGACATCTTGCAGAATTTGGCGAAGTTGTCGACGCCCGCGTTCGTGCGGGAATCCGCGGCGAAAATGAGGCCCTTGTCGAGCAGTACGCCTATGCAATAGGTCAAGCGATCCGCCTGCCGTCGATGAGATCGCCCCCTGATGCTTTCGAGGTCAGCCTACGCCCGCTGCACCGAACGACAGTCCCGGTCGCCCGAGTCCGGGGAAACGAGACCAACCGACGCGATCCCAGGGCGACAATCAGCACATGCGCTTCGGCAACTTCATGGCACCGTTTCATCCGGTCGGACAGAACCCGACACTCGCCATCGAGCGTGATCTGCACCTGATCGCCGCGATGGATCAGCTCGGGTTCGACGAAGCCTGGATCGGCGAGCACCACTCGGCCGGCTTCGAGATCATCGCGTCGCCCGAGGTGGTCATCGCCGTCGCCGCAGAACGCACCAAACACATCAAGCTCGGAACGGGCGTGAGCTCGCTGCCGTACCACCACCCATTGATCCTGGCTGACCGCATGGTCCTGCTCGACCACATCACGCGCGGCCGGACGATGCTCGGCTGCGGCCCCGGCCAACTCACGTCAGACGCCCACATGCTCGGAATCCCCGCCGATGAGCAACGGTCGCGCATGGAGCAGTGCCTCGACGCGATCATGCGTCTGCTGCGCGGTGAGACGGTGACCATGCAGACCGATGGATTCACCCTGCAGGACGCCCGTCTTCAGTTGAAGCCCTACAGCGACCCGTGCTTCGACGTCGCGGTCGCCGCGTCCTTCTCGCCCACCGGGCCACGCGGTGCGGGCAGGCACGGCATCGGCATGTTGTCGATAGCCGCCACCGCCCGGCAGGGCATGGATCTGCTCGCCCAGCACTGGGCGACGTGGGAGGAGGTCGCGCTCGAATACGGTTATGTCGCCGATCGCTCCAAGTGGCGACTCGTCGGCCCGATGCACCTCGCCGAGACCCGCGAGCAGGCCGAACGCGACGTCGACTACGGCATCGCCGCGTTTTCGCGTTACTTCTCCCACATCCTTCCTGCGGGTCCGGTCCAGGGTGAGACCGCGGCGGAGATCATCGCCAACAACCACGCATCCGGCTTCGCGGTGATCGGCACGCCCGCCGACGCGATCGCCAAGATCGAAGAACTGGTGGAGGCCAGCGCAGGCGGGTTCGGCGCCTTCCTGCTCTTCGACCACGACTGGGCGTCACCGGCGGCGAAGCTGCACAGCTACGAACTGTTCGCCCAGTACGTGATCCCGCACTTCACGGGTCAACTGGAGGGTCCGGTCGAATCGTGCGACTGGGTGACGGCAAGCGGGGCGGAGTTCGTGGACCGTGCCGCACAGGCGATCGGCAAGGCGATCGAGGACCATGCCGCCGAACGGGAGGCGAAGAAGCACCCGTCGGTGAGGTAGCCGCCCTCGCCGTCACCAATTGGTGGGCGCGTAATCCTTCAGGAAGCAGCCGTGCAGATCCTCCCCGGCCTCCCCGCGGACGATCGGGTCGTACACGCGGGCGGCACCGTCAACGAGATCGAGCGGGGCATGGAAACCCTCGTCGGCCAGGCGCAGCTTGGTCGGATGTGGCCGCTCGTCGGTGATCCAGCCCGTATCGACCGCCGTCATGAGAATGCCGTCCTGCTCCAGCATTTCACCGGCGCTGGTACGGGTGAGCATGTTCAGGGCCGCTTTGGCCATGTTGGTATGCGGATGTCCCGGGCCTTTGTAGGCACGGCTGAACTGCCCCTCCATGGCGGACACATTAACGACGTAGGTGCGACGGGCTGATGACGCGGCCATCGCCGCGCGAAGACGGCTCACCAGGATGAACGGCGCGGTCTGGTTGCACAGTTGAACCTCGAGCAGTTCCATCGCGCCGACCTCGTGCACGCACTGGGTCCAGCTGTTGACCGACGCGGTGTCAGGCAGCAAGCCACCCGCGTCGATGGCAGTGCCCGCGGCGATGCATGCCGGCGAGGCGCTTCGGGCGGCGAGGGCCAGTTCAGTCACCGGAAACGACGGAGCGTGCGGATCGAGGTGGCTTGCGAGGCTGCCTGCGAGTGCCGCGGGATGGGCGTCGCTGACTCGGTCGAACGTGACGACGTCCACCAGCTCCTGCGGCGGGGTGCGCTCCGCCTCGACGAGTGCCGCATAGGAGCCGGGAGCTCGGCGCACCGTCTGGGCGGCATTGTTGATCAGGATGTCCAGCGGGCCTTGGGCGGCCACGTTGTCGGCCAGGGCGACCACCTGCGCTGGGTCGCGCAAGTCGATGCCGACGACGCGTAGCCGGTGCAGCCAGTCGGCACTGTCGGGCATCGCGGCGAAGCGGCGCACGGCGTCGTTCGGAAAGCGGGTGGTGATGGTCGTGTGGGCGCCGTCGCGCAGGAGCCGCAGCGCGATGTACATGCCGATCTTGGCGCGGCCGCCGGTGAGCAGGGCTTTTCTCCCGGTGAGGTCGGTGCGGGCGGCGCGCTTGGCGTGGCTGCGTGCGGCACAGTCTGGGCAGAGTTGGTGGTAGAAGGCGTCAACCAGCGTGTAGTGGTTCTTGCAGATGTAGCAAGCCTGCGACCGCAGCAATGTCCCTGCGGAGGCTCCGACCGCGGCGGACACCAATGGCAGGCCTGCGGTCTCGTCATCAATGCGCCCGGCCGCACCGGTAGCCGTGGCGGCGATGACGGCGTTGTCGGCGGCCGCCACCGCATCGCGCTTGGCGTCGCGGCGGGCCTTCTTGACCGACTTGAACACTGCGGCTGTGGCCCGACGCACTGCGACCGCATCCGGGTGCTCGGGTGGCAACGACTCGATGTCAGCCAGCACCTGCAGGCAGATGTCGAGCTTGTCCGGGTCGATGGCGGTCACCGTGCAAGAGTACGGTCAGCTATCCGGCCGATGTCACTGATCGGTTGCTAGGTAACCGAAGGAAGCGGCCCTGAAAGTTCTCACGACACCTCGTGCAACGCCTCGCCAGCACGCGTCTAATCGGCTAACGTGGCCCACTGGGTGGCGGCTTCGGTTTGGCAACCGGGCGGTGGGGAGCCGACAAGGGGTGGGACGATCACGAGTGCGACGAAGGCGGGTGCGATAGCGCCCATCGACGCGCCTACACGTCGACGCCCGGGCAAGCTTCCGGGGATCGACGGCATGCGGGCGCTCGCGGTGAGCGCGGTCGTGCTCTATCACGTCGATCCGGCATGGCTGCCCGGCGGCTATCTCGGCGTCGACGTGTTCTTCGTGATCAGCGGCTATCTGATCACCCGGCTGTTGCTCGCCGAACGCGTCGACACAGGCCGAATCAGTCTGCGGCACTTCTGGATTCGACGGGCTCGCCGAATCATGTCGCCGCTGGGGCCGATGCTGTTCGTTACCGTGGTCCTCACCGCGCTCGTCGACCGCTCGTTGTTGCGCGCGCTGCGCACCGAGGTACTGGGTGCCCTGACCTACACCAGCAACTGGGTACAGATCAGCGAAAACCAGTCGTACTTCGCCAAGTTCGGCCCACCCTCGTTGCTGCAGCACCTGTGGTCGCTGGCCGTGGAGGAGCAGTTCTATCTGGTCTGGCCTGCGCTCGTCATCGCGGTCCTCTACTGGCGCAAGAGAAAAGCCGCCACCCACGCCGTCGCCATCGTCGCGGGACTGGGCGCGCTTGCCTCCGCGACAGCCATGGCCATGTCCTACCAACCCGGAGCCGATCCCTCGGCGATCTACTACAACACCGCGACACACAGCGCCGGGCTCCTGATCGGCGCGGTCCTGGCCGTTGGGTGGCCAGCGGCCGATGCCTCGCGCGTGCACCGGTCGACGCGCCGGACTCCGGTCACCACCGCGGTAGGTGGCATCGGCCTGACCGCCATAGCCATCGGCTACTGGCGGCTCGACGAGTACGGTTCGGCCGCCTACCAGGGTGGCATCCTCGCCGTCTCGGTTGCCAGCGCGCTACTCATCATCGGCGCGGGACACGGCCGCAACCCCATCGGTCGGCTGCTGTCACAACCGTGGATGTGCTGGCTTGGCGCCCGGTCTTATGGCCTGTACCTGTGGCATTGGCCGGTCTTCGTACTCGGGGATCGCATCCTGGGGCAGCGGACGCTGCTGGTCGCCTGCGTGGAGGTAGCCGTCGCGGTGCTGCTCGCCGCAGGCTCCTATCGGTGGATTGAGATGCCCGTCCTCCGCCACGGCTACCGGGGGACGCTGGCGGCCTGCTGGTGCAGGCTACCCGGCGTGGGCCGAGTGCTGGTCGCGGCTGCGGGCGTCGCCAGCTCCGTATTGGTCCTCGCCGCCCTGGTGTGGGCGCCCCCGCCGCCGTTGGCAGGGCTGGACAAGCAGTTGGCCGACGCCCTCGCCGCACAACAGGCAGCTGCTGATCAGACGCCGGTTCCGACACCAGCCGCAGCGCCGCCCGTCGCCGACACAACGCCCGTACCGGACGGGTCGCACCCGACGCCGCCTGACCCCTTATTGCCGCCGCCCGGCGACCAGATCAGCGCGGTGGGTGACTCGGTCATGCTGGCTTCGTTGTTTGGGTTGCAGAACCATTTGCCCGGTATCCAGATCGACGCAGCGACCAACCGCGCCATGCAGGCGGCGCCCGACATCGTCGGATCGCTGGCAGCCAGCGGCCAACTGCGGCCCATCGTCCTGCTGGGTCTCGGCACCAACGGCCCATTCCCGCGCGACCTCTTGGAAGGCATCCTCCAAACGATCGGCCCGGACCGAAAGGTCTTCCTGGTCAATCTCTACCTGCACGACCGATCATGGACCGACGAGGTCAATCGGACCCTGACCGATGTGGCCCTCGCCCATCCCGCGAATGTCCACCTGATCGACTGGCAGGGTGCCGTCAGCGGGCACGAGGACGTCCTCTACTCCGACCGCATCCATCCCGCACCAGGGCCGGGCGCCGACCTTTACGCCCAGACGGTCATCGCGGCGATGATGGCTGCGCTGAACCCGCCGCCACCCGAACCCGTCCCGCTCGAATCTTTGGTCAACCGCTCCTTACAGGTCGCGTTGCCTGGACTGGCACCCACGCGACTATCACCCACCGAGTGGCTATCCGCTGTGCCGATCCCCGAGCGTCCCGACCAGCCTGGCCTTGCGCTGGCGGCCCTAATGGTTGTGCTCGCGATGCCGGTGACGCTCGTGATCGCCGCCACCGCGGCCAGTCTTACCGCACTTGCCCGAGGGGCGGTGGCGCCGGCCGCCAAGATCTGCGGTGGCGCGGCCTGCGCACTGTTCGGGCTGCCGACGCGAGCGCGCTCACCACCCGGCTGGACGACGGATGGCGAGTCTTCACAGCAGGCGCGGGCCCCCTTCCGAAAGGAAATCGGGGGCACCGCGCCTGTTTGCGTTGTGGCCGTCTGCGGGTGCCTGCGCGGTGAGCAGAATGGGCACAAAAGTGGAGCTGCCGGGAATCGAACCCGGGTCCTACGGCATTCCCTCAAGGCTTCTCCGTGCGCAGTTCGCTATGTCTCTACTCGGATCTCTCAGTCACACGAACAAGCCGAGATGACGATCCCAGTCACTGTTTGATGTCCCCGTACCTCCCGCGACCGGACGTATGGGTTTGTCCCTCTAGCTGATGCCAGGGTCCGGGCCGAGGGCGCTCCCGGTCTGACAGACTCACAGTCGCTTAGGCAGCGAGTGCGAAGTCGCGCTGATTGGAATCGGCGCTTAATTGGTTGCAATGACGCTTATACGGTGGTCTCTTGCCTGCACCGGCACGCTTCCCTTGATTCGATGCGCGAAGTCGAAACCGTTCAGCCCCTCGCACCCCTGTCGAGGTTCGACAGGAACTCTGATCATACCGTGCAGATCAACGGCGTCGAGCGAATAAACCTTCCCGGGTGAGGTGACACCCCGTCCCGTGCATCTTCGTACGCAAGCCTCGGCGCAGGGAAGGGGTTGCTGCCCCTCAGATCACGTAGCTCAGCCGGGCCACGACCCGCTGACCCACCTCGGCGTCGCCGTCGTAATCCACGGCGCCGGGGTGTTCGGCCACTGTGGTCCGTCCGCCCGCAAGACGGGTGAACAGCAGGCCGTCGACGCGAATCACGGACGTCGGTTCGGCGCCGTCGAAGTCGTCGCCGTCGAAGTCGTTGACGACGGCGGCACGCCCGGCGACAGCCACCCGGATCGTCCTGGCCAGTGGCCCGCTGAGCTCGATCTGCACCCGCGACCCCTCCGGTGCACCCGCCAGCTTGCCGACGACGAAGCCCATGCTTGCTGCCATCTCGTCCAACGCCAACTGCGGCGCGGGTCCAGTGAGATCGTCGTCGGACGGCGGACGCTCCAGCGCATCGCGGATGTCCTGCTCGTGCATCCAGGTGTCGAAGGTGCGGATCCTCATGAAACGGCCGTAACTGTCGGGCCCGGCGGGCGTTCCGGTCACCGCGTCCCACTCGGCGTCGGGCAGATCGGCCAGCACCTTGCGACGGCCGTCGGTCACCAACCGGAGCCGATCCAGCAGCGCGGGGCCCGGGTCGGGGCGCAGGTAGCGAACCCAGCACTCGTTCATGACGCCGATCGCGTTGTGCACGTGTTCGATTTCGGCGACGTCGATGTCGGGTTCGGGGGTCGCGACGCCCATCAGTAGCGATTCGACGCCGATGACGTGGGAGACGACATCGTGGACAGTCCACCCGGGCAGCGTGGTGGGCGTGCGCCACTGCGCTTCCGATAAGCCTGCGGTGAGCTGCTCGACGCGCTCCCACGAGGCGTAGAGGCCACGCAGCGTGGCCGATTTGTCGAGGACGGTCACGGGCCGAGGCGATGGGCTGCTCACCAGGCGAGGGTACCGTCGGCACGCTTTCGTTGGGAGCGGATCGGCGTCGCCGCGATCACGCCGAAGCCAACAGCGCCACCGCCGCCATTGCCGACACCATTCCCAGCACCTGCCAACGCGTCACCCGTTCGCGCAGCACCACCATCGCCAGCACCACCGTGGCCGCGGGGTACAGCGCAATCAGGACACTCGCCAGCGACAACATCGAGGCCTGCAGCGCCCAGAGTGTGGTCACATTGGCAGCGGTGTCGAGGGCCGCCGCCACCAGAGCCATCTGCAACGGAAATCCGCTCGGCGGCCGCAGATTTCCCGAGGCCGCCGCCGCAACGAACACGATCACGGTGGCCACCAGCCGGCCCGCCACCAGCGGCCACAACCCGGCTTCGACCGGAACTTGATGAATCAGAACGAAATTCAATGCAAATGCCGTGCCGGAACCGGCCGTCAGCCACGCGACTTTCTTGGTGAAACGGTGCGCTTTGGTGCCGTCCTCGTGGTCGGCTTCCCTGGAGACCAGGGCCACCGCCACCAATGCCACCACGGCACCGACCGCGGCGACCCACCCTGGGCGCTCCCCGAGCATCAGCCCGACACACAGCGGAATGCCCGCCACCAGAACAGCAGTCAGCGGCGATACCACCGAAATCGGACCGGATCCCAGCGCGGCGTAGAACCACCAAACGCCGAATGCTCCAGCCGAGCCGGCCAGCGCGCCCCACAGCAGTGCAGCGCCGGTCACGTCGCCGCCGACGAAAACCGCGAGCACCGCGAGGAACACCACGGCCACCGGGTAGGAGACGATCACCACCCGGAGCGCAGCCACCCGTCGCGACGCGAAACCCCCGACGAAATCGCTGATGCCGTAACTCAATGCGGCCGCCAGCGCGAGCACCAAGCCGATCAGGTCATGCCTTTGCGGCGCCGCCCCAGCTCACGAATGATCTCCCGATCGGCATCCCTTCTGGCCAGGTCCTGGCGCTTGTCGTGCGCCTGCTTACCGCGGGCCAGCGCGAGCTCCACCTTGACCTTGCCGTCCCAGAAGTACAGCGACAGCGGCACCAAAGTGAGGTTACCGTCCTGGATTTTACCGATCAGGTTGTCGATCTCGCGGCGGTGCAGCAGCAGCTTGCGGTTGCGGCGCACGGCGTGGTTGGTCCAGGAGCCGCTGAGATATTCCGGGATGTGCAGGTTACGCAGCCACACCTCACCGTCGTCAACGGTAGCGAAGGCGTCTGCCAACGACGCCTGGCCCTCGCGCAAACTCTTCACCTCGGTGCCCACCAGCGCGACGCCGGTCTCGTAGGTGTCGAGGATCGTGTAGTTATGGCGCGCTTTGCGATTGGTCGCCACGATCTGCTTGCGGCTGGTGTCGGGCTTCTTGGTCTTTCCTGCCGTGTTGGTCTTTCCTGCCGTGTTGGTCTTTCCTGCCATGGTTTACCTTCGCACGTACAGGCGCAGAGTGACGTACGCCGTGACGCCTGCCATCGCCACGCCGACGAAGAAGAGCCACGGCGAGATGTAGAGGATGTCGAGGTAGTCGATCTTGGCTATCAGCGGCGGGTCGGTTTGGTAGAACTGCTCAAGCGCGCTGTCTAGAAAGAACGCACGCACGGCGATCAAGCCCACGACGGCAAGCACCACGCCGATGAAGGCGGCCAGCATCGCCTCCACGAGGAATGGAAGTTGGGTGTACCAGCGGGTGGCACCCACCAGCCGCATGATGCCCACTTCGGTCCGGCGGGTATAGGCCGCGACCTGAACCATGTTGGCGATCAACAGGATCGCGCCGATCGCCTGCACAACGGCCACGGCGAACGCCGCGTCGCGCAGACTGTCGAGCAGCGAGAACAACCGGTCGATCAGGTCCTTCTGATTTAGCGGCACGCCGCGCACACCGGGGAAACCGATCAGCGCGTTGTCGAACTCCTCGTGGTTCTCGGGGTCGGCGAGCTTGACGACGAATGACGCGGGCACGAGATCCCTGTTCTTGATCTCGAATTCCGGCAACCGCCGCTGCACATCGGCGAACGCCTCGTCGCGGTTGATGAAATCCACCGATTCGATGTTCGGCTGGGCACTGATCTCGTCCTGGACGGCGCGGCACTGCGCACTCTCACAGGTGGGGTCGTTGGCCGAGATGTCCTCGGTCAGGAACACCTGCGTCTCGACGCGATCGAGGTAGATGTCGCGCGAGTTGTCGGCGAGCCGGATCACCAACATCCCGCCGCCGAACAGACCGACCGAGATCGCGACCGTCAGGATCATCGCGATCGTCATCGTGACGTTGCGACGAAACCCGGTCAAAACCTCGTTGAAGAGGAATCCGAAACGCACTTAGCGGTCCATTCCGTAGACGCCGCTCTCCTCGTCGCGGACCAGCCGGCCCAGCGAGAGTTCGATGACGCGCTGGCGCATCGAGTCGACGATGTGGTGGTCATGGGTGGCCATCACGACCGTCGTGCCGGTGCGGTTGATCCGCTCGAGCAGATCCATGATGTCCTTACTGGTCTCGGGATCGAGGTTGCCGGTGGGCTCGTCGGCGATGAGCACCAACGGCCGGTTGACGAACGCTCGCGCGATCGCCACCCGCTGCTGCTCGCCACCGGACAGCTCGTCGGGCAGTCGATTGGCTTTGCCGGACAGCCCGACCATATCCAGCACGTCGGGCACTACCCGGTTGATCGCGTCCGGCTTCTTGCCGATCACTTCGAGCGCGAATGCGACGTTCTCGAACACCGTCTTCTGCGTCAGCAACCGGAAATCCTGAAAGACGCAGCCGAGCTGCTGGCGCAGCTTGGGGATATGGCGCCCCGACAGTTTGTTCACGTGGAACTTGGACACCTTCACGTCGCCGGACGACGGATGTTCCTCGGCCAGCAGCAGCCGCATGAACGTCGACTTGCCCGAGCCCGACGGTCCGATAAGGAAAACAAACTCACCCTTGTCGATCTTGAGGCTGACGTTGTCGAGCGCAGGTCGCGCCGACGTCTTGTACTGCTTGCTCACTTTGTCGAGGGTGATCATCACGGCACGCCAGTGTAGCGGGGCGCCCGTTGGGACCCGCGGAGGCTAACGCGTGGTGGTGGGCGTGGGCGCGGTGGCCGTCGTCGGCGATGGACCGGTGTCTGATGCCCCGGGGCCATCCGTCGTCACAGGCACCGGTGTGGGTGGCAACGGCCCCACCCCGTCGGGATCGACGAACGTGGTAGCCACGGCTCCAGCGGACGTGGTGTCCGTCGGGGCGGTGGTCGCAGATGGATCGGTGGTCGTCGCAGATGGATCGGTGGTCGTCGCAGTCGTCGTGCTGGTCGTCGTGCTGGTCGTCGTGCTGGTCGTCGTGGTGGCGGTGCGTGGCGGCTCCACCACGTTGGTGCGCGGCACCCAGGTGTAGTCGTTGGGCACCAGGCCCGGCTGCACCACCTGTCCAGGCACCATCGCCGGCGCCGGCGCCGACTCAGGCAGGTTGACGTCGTACACCCACCAGGTGACGGCGAACGCGACGATCAGCGCCAGCGTCGACGTCCGCAGACGTCCGCCGAACAGGTAGGCGGGCCACCCGCGCGGGTCGTTCTCCCGGTTGCGTGGGCGGAACACCGCGACGAGGGACAGTTTCATTTGCTCGGTCCCTGCTTGTCGTTCTCGGCGCTGCGGGCGGTGGCTGGGTGCGCGATGGCCTCGACCATCGGGGACTGATCCGGTGCGGTGTCGATGCCCGCCCGGCCCAGCGCGGCGACGACGAGCAATCGGAGCCGTCGGCCTACCTCGAACTGCTTACCGGGCAGCGTGCGCGCCACCATCCGCAGATTCACGGTGTCCAGCTCGATGCTCTCGACACCCATCAGCTGCGGCGCATCGAGCAGCAGCGCGCCCATCTTCGCGTCCGCCGTGGCGCTGTCGCACACCTGATGCAGCAGTTCGTTCACCTGGTTCAGGTCGGCGCTCGTCGGCACCGGAATGTCGACCACCGCCCGTGCCCAGTCCTTCGACTGGTTAACCGTCTTGACGATCTGGCCATTCGGGATGGTGAACACTTCACCATCACTGGAACGCAGCCTGGTGACCCGCAGCGTGACGTCTTCGACGGTGCCCTCGGCAGGCAACGTGATGCCCGCGACGGTCAGCGACACCAAGTCACCGAAGCCGTACTGCTTCTCAGTGATGATGAAGAAGCCCGCCAGCAGGTCCTGCACGATGCGCTGGGCGCCGAAACCGAGCGCGGCCCCCAACACGGCCGCGGGCGCGACGAGCGAGCCGATCGGGATGGCGATGATGTCGGTGATCTCGACGAGGACGACCACGAACAGGACCGCGATCGACACCCAGGAGATGACTGACGCGACGGCTTGGCGGTGCTTGGCGCTTTCGCTGCGTACCAGCTGATCGCTCTCCTGGTACTCGGCGTCGATCCTGCGCGTGATCTTCTGCGCTGCCCAGTTGATGAAACGGGCCGCGAGGACCCCGACGATGACCAGCATCACGATCCGCAGACCGCGATCGAGAATCCAGCTGCCGGGGTCGCTGCGCACGAAGGCGTGCCAGGCACCGCTGCCCGGCAGGGCTACGAAGGTACTAGTCGTCATCTCGCCTGTTACGCCAGCGGATCCCCGCTTCGAGGAACCCGTCGATGTCCCCATCCAGGACTGCCGTGGGATTGCCCACCTCGAATTCGGTGCGCAGATCCTTGACCATTTGGTAGGGGTGGAGAACGTAGCTGCGCATCTGGTTGCCCCACGAGCTGCCGCTGTCGCTCTTGAGGGCGTCCATCTCTGCGCGTTCGTCTAAACGCTTGCGTTCCAACAACTTTGCCTGAAGCACACGCATTGCCGAAACTTTGTTCTGCAACTGCGACTTCTCGTTCTGGCAGGTGACCACGATACCGGTGGGAATGTGGGTGAGCCGAACCGCGGAGTCGGTGGTGTTGACCGACTGCCCGCCGGGCCCACTGGATCGGTAGACGTCGACGCGAACGTCGCCCTCGGGGATCTCGATGTGGTCGGTGGTCTCCACCACCGGGAGCACCTCGACCTCGGCGAACGAGGTCTGGCGTCGGTTTTGGTTGTCGAACGGGCTGATTCGCACCAACCGGTGCGTGCCCTGCTCGACCGACAGATTGCCGTAGGCGTACGGAGCGTGCACCGCGAACGTGGCGCTCTTGATGCCCGCCTCTTCGGCGTAGGACGTGTCAAACACCTCGACGCCGTATTTGTGCTGTTCAGCCCAGCGGATGTACATGCGCATCAACATCTCGGCCCAGTCGGCGGCATCTACTCCGCCTGCGCCTGAGCGGATGTTGACCAGGGCTTCGCGGGCGTCGTACTCGCCCGACAGCAGCGTGCGCACTTCCATCGCCTCGATGTCGGCGCGCAGCGAGCGGAGCTCCTCGTCGGCCTCGGCGAGTTCAGCGCTGCCACCCTCTTCGGCGGCGAGTTCGTACATCACAGGCAGGTCCTCGACGCGCTGACGCAGCTCCTCGACGCGCCGCAGTTCCCCCTGCGCGTGCGACAGCTCGCTGGTCACCTTTTGGGCGTGCGCCTGGTCATCCCACAAATTGGGGTCGGACGCCTCGTGTTCGAGCTTGTCGATACTGGCGCGCAGACCGTCGACGTCGAGCACCCGCTCCACCGTGGTGAGCGTGGTGTCGAGGGCAGCGATATCGGACTGACGGTCAAGATCCACAATTGTTGAGGCTACCGGCGTCACAGTTCACCTGACCCGCGGCAGCCAGCGGCCCCGACGTTTAGCATCAAATCGGTACCAAGCCTCGGTCCGACACGTCAGCCCAGCAGCCGGGCCGAGCAGCTACAGAAGGCTAGCCATGCGCCCTTATTTCGTAGCGATCGTCGGTTCGGGCCCGTCGGGCTTTTTCGCCGCCGCATCGCTGCTCAAAGCAGCTGCCAACCCCGAGGCACTCGACGTCCGCGTCGACATGCTGGAGATGCTGCCCACGCCATGGGGACTAGCGCGCTCCGGCGTGGCACCGGACCATCCGAAGATCAAGACGATCAGCGCCCAGTTCGAGAAGACTTCCTCAGACCCACGGTTCCGGTTCTTCGGCAACATCGCCGTCGGTCGGCAGGTCGATGCCGAAGAGCTCGCCGACCGCTACGACGCGGTGATCTACGCCGTCGGCGCGCAGTCGGACCGCCCGCTGAACATCCCCGGCGAAGATCTCCCGGGCAGCGTGGCGGCCGTGGACTTCGTCGGGTGGTACAACGCCCATCCGCACTTCGGGGCCCATCCGCACTTCGGGGCCCATCCGCACATCTCGACCGGTCGCGCCGTGGTCGTCGGGAACGGCAACGTCGCACTCGACGTCGCCCGTATCCTCGTCACCGACCCCAGCTCGTTGGCCAGCACCGATATCGCCGACCATGCGCTGGAGACCTTGCGTGCCCGCGGCGTCGACGAAGTGGTGGTGATCGGCAGGCGCGGCCCGTTGCAAGCCACGTTCACCACGCTGGAACTGCGCGAGCTCGCCGACCTCGACGGCCTCGCCGACGTCGACATCGTCCTCGATCCCGCCGATTTCGCCGACATCACCGACGCGGACGTCGACGCCGCGGGCAAGACCGTCCGGCAGAACATCAAGGTGCTACGCCGCTATCTCGACCGGCACGCCACACCGGGCAACCGTCGGATCGTGTTCCGGTTCGGCACCTCGCCGATCGAGATCAAGGGCGACGGCAAGGTCGAATCGATTGTGCTCGGGCGCAACGAACTCGTCAGCGACGACGCTGGTCGAATCGTCGCGAAGGACACCGGCGGACGCGAGGAGCTACCCGCCCAGCTGGTGGTGCGCGCGGTGGGCTACCGCGGCGTGCCCACACCTGGGATGCCGTTCGACGACCGGTCGGGGACGATCCCGCACTCCGACGGCCGGGTCGAGGGCCGGACCAACGAATACGTCGTCGGGTGGATCAAGCGCGGACCCTCTGGCGTGATCGGGAGCAATAAGAAGGACTCGCAGGCGACGGTCGACACGCTGCTGGCCGACCTATCCGGCGCGCAGCTGACCGATGTCGGCGACGACTATTCCGAGACGCTGGCCGCCTGGCTGTTGGAGCGGCAGCCGCTGCTGGTCACCGACGACCACTGGCAGTTGATCGACGCGCACGAACGGAAGTCGGGCGAGCCGCACGGGCGGCCGCGGGTGAAGTTGACCAGCGTGGCTGACCTGCTCCGGATCGGGCACGGGTAAGCGGAGTCCGGTGCCCAAACGCCGAGGGTGCGGCGGCCGATCAGGTCTAGACGAGCGGCTTTTCCGGAGGCGGCGCGTCCGGCGACGCGAACGTCCAGTTGTCGGGATTCTTGGGCGAGTACCGCACCGGGATCAGGTCGCCCATGGACGGCCAGCTGTTGATGTCCACCGCCATCCGTTGGTAGACGACGTGCTCGGACACCGTTGGTCCGTTGATGACGCCGGCGATTGTGACGAATTGTGCGCCGGTGGCATCGGGGCGCGGGCTGACTCCGGTGACGAGGAGGGTGCCGTCGGCCCCGTCGTCGACGCGCGGGCCGCGGCGGGTGAGCCACGGCCTCAGCACTAGAACCAGAGCTCCGAGGAGCGCAATCAGGAGGACGAATTCCATCACAGGTCCACGGTTGGGGTCACCAGCCCATGGTAGGACTGCACCCGTGATCGCAGACGACATCACGTTGGCGCTGCAGTTGGCCGACGAAGCCGACGCACTGACCATGTCCCGCTTCGGCGCTCTGGATCTGCGGATCGACACCAAGCCGGATCTCACCCCGGTGACCGATGCCGACCGTGGGGTCGAGACGACGTTGCGTGACATGCTGCAGCAGCAGCGCCCAGGCGACGAGGTGCTCGGCGAGGAGTTCGGCGGTGCAGCCACCTTCGCAGGCAGACAGTGGGTGATCGACCCGATCGACGGAACCAAGAACTTCGTTCGCGGCGTTCCGGTGTGGGCCAGCCTGATCGCGCTGCTGCAAGACGGTATCCCCGTGGTCGGCGTGGTGAGCGCGCCTGCGCTGCAACGCCGCTGGTGGGCAGGCAGCGGCGCGGGTGCGTTCACCGCCACCGCAAGCGGCTGGCCGCGACGCATCGCGGTGTCGGGAGTGGCCGATCTCGCGTCGGCAAGCCTGTCGTTCTCCAGCCTCTCCGGCTGGGCCGACCGCGGCCTGCGCGGACAGTTCATCGACCTCACCGACGCGGTGTGGCGGGTACGCGGCTACGGCGACTTCTTCTCGTACTGCCTGGTGGCCGAAGGCGCGGTGGACATCGCCGCTGAACCCGAGGTCGCGCTGTGGGACCTGGCCCCGCTGGACGTCCTCGTCCGTGAAGCAGGGGGCGCCTTCACCAGCATCGAGGGCTCGGCAGGTCCGCACGGCGGCAGTGCTGTGGCGAGCAACGGCCTGCTCCAATCCCAGGTACTTTCCGCACTATTGCCGGTGTGATTCACATAACAGACAGGGCTACCTTACTCTGGAGTAAGATAGCCGGTATGGAGAGCACCGCCCCCTACCCGCGAGGCTGCTGACGTGACCAACATCCTTCCCGCGAAGGCCAAACGTGCTGACGCTGCGGCGCACGAGAGTGCGGTCGGGCTCAAGCGTTACAAGCGCACCCCGACCGACATCGGTCTCGCGCTGATCACCCCGATCGTCGGCCTGGACTTCCTGGACCGCTACCACCTGCGCGACCCGTTGAACCGCAGTCTGCGCTACGGCATCAAGACAGCGTTCTCCGCGGCGGGCGCGTCCACCCGTCAGTTCAACAAGATCCAGGGCCGCTCGGGTCCCACCCGGCTGAAGGCTAGTGGCGCGGACTATTTCGACCTCACTCCGGACGACGATCAGAAGCTCATTGTCGAGACGGTGAACGAATTCGCCGAGGAGACGATGCGTCCCGCCGCGCGCGACGCCGACAAGGCGGCAACCTACCCGCCCGACTTGATCGTCACGGCAGCCGAACTCGGCATCACCGCCATCAACATCCCCGAGGATTTCGACGGGATCGCCGCAGCGCGCTCCACCGTCACCAATTCCCTGGTGGCCGAGGCACTCGCGTACGGCGATATGGGTCTGGCGCTACCCATCCTGGCTCCTGGCGGGGTCGCATCGGCACTCACGCACTGGGGCAGCGCCGACCAGCAGGCCACCTACCTACCGGACTTCGCGGGCGAGAACGTACCTCAGGCATGCGTCGCGATCGCCGAACCGCAGCCGCTTTTCGACCCCACCGCTTTGCAGACCACCGCGGTCCGCACCCCGAGTGGCTACCGGCTCGACGGCGTCAAGTCACTGGTTCCCGCCGCCGCTCACGCCGAGTTGTTCATCGTCGCAGCACAATTGAACGGCAAGCCGTCGCTGTTCATCGTCGAGTCCGACACTGTGGGAGTCACCGTCACGGCCGACCCCAGCATGGGCATTCGCGCCGCGGCGCTGGGCCGCATCGAACTGGACAAGGTCCGCGTGCCGCTCTCGGCACGCCTCGGCGACGACGACTCCGACTTCGCCGCCGACTATTCGGAGGCGATCGCGCTGTCGCGCCTGGGCTGGGCCTCCCTTGCGGTGGGCACGGCGCACGCCGTCCTCGACTACGTCGTGCCCTATGTAAAGGAGCGCCACGCATTCGGCGAGCCGATCGCGCGACGGCAGGCCGTCGCCTTCATGTGTGCGAACATCGCGATCGAACTGGACGGCCTGCGCTTGATCACCTGGCGCGGCGCGGCGCGCGCCGAACAGGGACTCCCGTTTGCCCGCGAGGCCGCATTGGCCAAACGTCTCGGCACCGACAAGGGCATGCAGATCGGTCTGGACGGCGTGCAACTGCTAGGCGGCCACGGCTACACCAAGGAACACCCCGTCGAACGCTGGTACCGCGACTTACGGGCAATTGGCGTCGCCGAGGGCGTCGTCGTCATCTAGCGGTGTCGTTGTTCGAGCCCTGAGGAGACCTGAGATGGCAATCAATCTGGAGCTGCCCAAGAAGCTGCAAGCGGTGATCGAGAAGGGTCACCAGGGTGCCGCGGAGATGCTGCGCCCCATTTCGCGCAAGTACGACCTCGCCGAGCACAGCTATCCGGTGGAACTCGACACCCTGGCCGACCTGTTCGAGGGCATGTCGGAGGCCAACACCATTTCGTTCGCGGGCGCTGAGGCGTTCCGCGACGGTGTGGGCGCCGCGGGCGACAAGAAGACCACCGTCAACGGTGGCAACATGTCCGTGCTGCTCAACGCGCTCGAGATCGCGTGGGGCGACGTGGCGCTGCTGCTGTCTGTGCCCAGGCAGGGCCTGGGCAACGCGGCGATCTCGTCGGTGGCCAATCCGCAGCAGCTCCAGTGGCTTGGTAAGGACGTCTGGGCGGCGATGGCGATCACCGAGCCGGGCTTCGGCTCCGATTCGGCAGCCGTGAGCACCACGGCAACCGTCGACGGCAACGAGTACGTCATCAACGGCGAGAAAATCTTCGTGACGGCCGGTTCGCGGGCTACCCACATCGTCGTGTGGGCGACGCTGGACAAGTCGCTGGGCCGCGCCGCCATCAAGTCGTTCATCGTGCCGCGCGAACATCCCGGCGTCACCGTCGAGCGGCTCGAGGAGAAGCTCGGCATCAAAGCGTCCGACACCGCCGTCATCCGCTTCGACAACGTCCGCATTCCGAAGGACAACCTGCTCGGCAGCCCGGACATCCAGGTGGACAAGGGTTTTGCGGGTGTCATGGAGACCTTCGACAACACCAGGCCCATCGTCGCCGCGATGGCCGTCGGCATCGCCCGCGCCGCGCTCGAGGAACTACGCAGGATCCTCACCGAGGCGGGAGTGGAGATCTCCTACGACAAGCCGTCGCACGCTCAAAGTGCCCCGGCAGCGGAATTCCTGCGCATGGAGGCCGAATGGGAAGCCGGCTACCTGCTGACCGTCCGTTCGGCGTGGCAGGCCGACAACAAGATCCCGAACTCCAAGGAAGCGTCGATGGGTAAGGCGAAAGCCGCCCGCGTCGCCAGCGACATCACCCTCAAATCCGTCGAACTGGCCGGTACCACGGGCTATTCCGAGCAGACCCTGCTGGAGAAGTGGGCCAGGGACTCGAAGATTCTCGACATCTTCGAGGGCACCCAGCAGATCCAGCAGCTCGTCGTCGCCCGACGGTTGCTCGGGATGACGTCCACCGAACTCAAGTAACGCCTCCCACGCGGCACTACCGACGACTGACGCCCGCCGAGTTTGTCGACGGGCGCCAATCGTTGAGCGGTTGTCAGGCCTGGGGCGCTGCGCCCAGGTAGGCCTGCAGGTCGGGCTTCATGGCCTGCAGTTCACGGCCCCAGTACGCCCAGTTGTGCGTGCCGCTGTCGGGGAAGTTGAACACGCCGTTGGTGCCTCCGGCCGCGAGGTAATTGTCGCGGAAGGTGATGTTGGTGCGAATGGTCAAGCCCTCAAGGAAGGTGGCGGGCAGATCGCCGCCGCCGAGCTCGTTGGGCTGGCCGCTGCCGCAGTAGACCCATAGGCGGGTGCCGTTGGCGACGATGTTCGGGATCTGCACCATAGGATCGTTGCGCTTCCACGCCGGATCGGACGACGGTCCCCACATGTCCTCGGCCTTGAAGCCGCCCGCGTCACCCATCGAGACGCCGATCAGGAAGGGCCACCAGCCCTCGGACGGGTTCAGGAAGCCCGACATCGACCCGGCGTAGATGAACTGCTGAGGGTGATAGACGGACAGCGTGATCGACGCCGAACCGGCCATCGACAGACCCACCGCAGCACTACCCGTTGGCTTCACCTCACGGTTGGCGGCCAACCAGTTGGGTAGCTCGGAGGTCAGGAACGTCTCCCACTTGTAGGTGACGGTCGGGCCCTTGTTGCGCGCCGGTTGGTACCAGTCGGCATAGAAGCTCGACTGTCCGCCGACAGGCATGACGATCGACAAGCCGGACTGGTAGTACCACTCGAACGCCTGGGTGTTGATGTCCCAGCCGTTGAAGTCCTCCTGCGCACGCAGACCGTCGAGCAGGTAGACGGCGGGAGAACCCGCGCCACCGCTCTGGAACTGAATCTTGATATCGCGTCCCATGGACGGCGACGGAACCATAAGGTATTCGACCGGTAGGCCGGGCCGGGAGAAGGCGCCCGCGGTTGCGGTTCCCCCGAACACTCCCACCAACCCGGGCAAAGCCAGGGCGGTGACGGCCAGTACCGCCAACCGACGGAGAGAGACCCGGCGGATCTGATCAAGCCATGACATCAAGTGCACCCATTCCATTCGTTACGCCACCCCGCGCCCCGTCACGGCAGGTAGTCATGCCGCCGTGCCCTCGCGCACGGCCCATGCCTGACAATCGCCTGCCCGTTCCAGACAACGGAAACTCCGTCGGCCGAACACCGGCGGGGTTGAAGGGTAGATCGCGAAATAAAGTTGTCGGGGTCAGTACACCACGATTCGGTGTCGCTCGAAAGCCCAGCCAAGCCCGGCGCGTCGCTGCTGTAGCGGCACCGACACACCGAATCTGTCGCCGCGGACGGCAGGAACATGAGCCTCTCCGTCGGCGAAAGGCGCCCCACCTGCGGGAAATCTTCTGGGCGCCGTCAGCACCCCGGGGAAGCGGGGGAAGTGTGACGAAATCCTTGCCGCAGCGGAAAAACAAACCTGCTATCACTTCTAGTTTTTGCCGATCACTCGGCTGAGGAGCCGCCGACGGAATCCTTCGTTCACCTGCGCGAGTCTCGTGGATTTCACCTGGACCGGCAGTTCTTTGCCGCAGTGTTCGTCCAGCAGCACATCCTGTCGGCGAACGGCCACCATGGTGAATCGATGGCGATGCGGGTATACATCGTGATCAAGGTCGGCAACGACGGCCTGATCACCAGGATCACGAGCACTTCGACCCCGCCGAGATGGCGCCATCTATAAGCTGAGCACGCAACCGTTGAACAGGGGACCGACGATGCCCGGACTGACAGAACTGCTGGCCGACGAAGCCTTCACCGGCCTGTGGAACGTAGTGCCCGAGCGCTCCGAGATCGCGGTAAAGAGCCGCTCGTTCTGGGGCCTGCTACCCGTCACGGTCCGATTCCCGGAGGTGTCCGGCAACGGTCAACTCACCCCGGCGGGCGAGCTGCTCGGCAGGCTCGACCTCACCACAGCATCGTTGTCGTCTGGAATCGGCAAACGCGACGAGCATCTGCGCTCCGCCGACTACTTTGACGTCGAGCGTTACCCGGACATCAGCGTCGTCGTCACCGCGGCTACTCCCGGCTCCGGCGACACAGCCGAACTCCGCGCCCAAATCACCATCGCGGGCACCACACGGCCTGTGACGTTGCCTGCCACGATGACGGTGCTCGACGACGGCGCGGTGCGGGTGTCGGTGCGCGCCACCATCCAGCGCGGCGAGTTCGGGGTGGACGGCAATATGCTCGGCATGGTCGGCCAGGCGACGAAGCTTGTCGGCGACGCTGTCTTCCTTCGCGCCACCTGAGCCCGATAGCACGGCATGGCATGAATCCAGCCCGCCATGGCGAACGCCGTCGTAGCATCGGCGACGTGCCCGACACTGCAGGCTCCGTACGCATCCTGGTGTACAGCGACAACGCGCTCACCCGTGATCAGGTGCGCTGGGCCCTCGGCACCCGACTCCACCCCGACCTGCCCGAACTGAGCTACCTCGATGTGGCAACCGGGCCGATGGTGATCCAGCAACTCGATGCAGGCGGATTCGACCTGGTCATCCTCGATGGTGAGGCCACGCCCGCGGGTGGCATGGGGATCGCCAAGCAACTCAAGGACGAAATCTCCGACTGCCCTCCCATCCTCGTGCTCACCGGCCGCCCCGACGACCGCTGGCTGGCTTCGTGGTCGCGTGCCGAAGCGGCTGTCTCCCACCCCATCGACCCGATCCGACTGGGTGAGGCGGTGATGTCGCTGCTGCGCGCACCCGCGCAGTAGTCATCACGAAATCCGCTGGGGGCGTTGGCTCTTCGCAATCGTCGCCGATACGGCTCGGGTAACCCAGCTGTCACATCCGAACCTACCAAAAGTGGGCCAACCGAACGGTTACATGACTAGGCTGTGTCTCAACTCACATAGCTAGCCCCAGTGAGGGAGCCACTACAGCCCATGAACGTCTACACGCCCATCTTGGTCCTCGGAGCGATCGCCGCCGCGTTTGCGATCGGCTCTGTGGGCATCGCAACGGTGATCGGACCGCGGCGCTACAACCGCGCCAAGCTCGAGGCCTACGAATGCGGCATCGAGCCCATCCCCGCCGAGTTCCAGGCTGCCGGTCAGCGCTTTCCGGTCAAGTACTACCTGACGGCGATGTTGTTCATCGTGTTCGACATCGAGATCGTCTTCCTCTACCCGTGGGCTGTTGCGTTCGATTCGCTCGGACTGTTCGCGGTGGTCGAGATGGTCTTGTTCATGCTTGCGGTGTTCGTCGCGTACGCCTACGTATGGCGCCGCGGCGGGCTCAGTTGGGATTGACGGAGGAATAGCAATGGGACTCGAAGAGAAACTGCCCGGCGGGATACTGCTTTCCACCCTCGAGGTGGTTGCCGGGTATGTGCGCAAAGGCTCACTGTGGCCCGCGACGTTCGGATTGGCCTGCTGCGCGATCGAAATGATGGCCACCGCGGGCCCGCGTTTCGATATCGCCCGGTTCGGCATGGAGCGGTTCTCCGCAACACCGCGACAGGCCGATCTGATGATCGTCGCCGGGCGGGTCAGCCAGAAAATGGCACCGGTCCTGCGTCAGGTCTACGACCAGATGGCCGAGCCCAAATGGGTTCTCGCCATGGGGGTCTGTGCCTCCTCAGGCGGGATGTTCAACAACTACGCCGTCGTCCAGGGCGTCGATCACATCGTGCCGGTCGACATCTACCTGCCGGGCTGCCCGCCGCGGCCCGAGATGCTGCTGAATGCAATCCTCAAGCTGCACGCCAAGATCCAGGAGATGCCCCTGGGAGTCAATCGCGCCGAGGCGATCGCCGCAGCCGAACAGGCGGCGCTGGCCTCTCGGCCGACGATCGAACTGACGGGACTGCTGCGAGGATGAGCGACGACAGCTTTGGCAACGGCGGTAACGGTTCTCAGACGGCGCCTGAGCTAATCGGGGTGCGCCGGGGCATGTTCGGCGCCAAGGGCAGCGGCGACACCTCGGGCTACGGCAGGCTGATCCGCGAGATCAGCCTGCCCGGCAGTTCCCCCCGACCCTACGGCGGCTACTTCGACGACGTCGTCGACACCGTGATCGCGGCGCTCGGCGAGGACGTGTTCACCGCGGCAGTCGAGCGGGTGGTGGCATTCCGCGGCGAACTCACCCTCGAGGTACGACGCGAACACCTGGTTGCGGTGGCTCAGACACTGCGCAACGAGCAGGGGCTGAGGTTTGAACTCTGCCTTGGCGTTTCGGGTGTGCACTATCCCGACGAGGTCGGGCGCGAGCTGCATGCCGTATACCCGCTGATGTCGATCACCCACAACCGGCGGATCCGCGTCGAGGTCGCGGCGCCGGACGCCGATCCCCATGTGCCCTCGTTGTTCTCGGTGTACCCCACCACCGACTGGCACGAGCGCGAAACCTACGACTTCTTCGGCATCATCTTCGACGGGCACCCCTCGCTCACCAGGATCGAGATGCCCGACGACTGGGTGGGGCATCCACAACGCAAGGACTACCCGTTGGGCGGCATTCCGGTGCAGTACCACGGCGCCGAGATTCCGCCGCCCGACGAGCGGAGGGCATACCACTGATGAGCGAAGCACAGGATCCCACGTTCGTGATGGTGGGCGGGCAGGACTGGGATGACGTGGTCGCGGCGGCCGCCGAGTCCGCTGCCGGTGAGCGAATCGTCGTCAATATGGGCCCGCAGCACCCGTCTACCCACGGCGTGCTGCGGCTGATCCTCGAGATCGACGGTGAGACCATCACCGAGGCGCGGTGCGGAATCGGCTACCTGCACACCGGAATCGAGAAGAACCTCGAGTACCGGACGTGGACCCAGGGCGTCACCTTCGTCACCCGGATGGACTACCTGTCCCCTTTCTTCAACGAGACGGCCTATTGCCTCGGTGTGGAGAAACTTCTCGACGTCACCGACGATATTCCCGAGCGCGCCAACGTCATCCGCGTGATGCTGATGGAACTCAACCGCATCTCCAGCCACCTGGTAGCACTGGCAACCGGCGGTATGGAACTGGGTGCCATGTCGGCGATGTTCTTCGGCTTCCGGGAACGCGAGGAGATCCTCAGCGTCTTCGAGACCATCACCGGACTGCGGATGAACCACGCCTACATTCGCCCGGGCGGGCTCGCGGCCGACCTGCCCGACGAGGCCATCGGGCAGATCGAGGAGTTGCTACGCGTCGCTCCGGACCGCTTGCAGGACATGGAGGATCTCCTCAACGAGAACTACATCTGGAAGGCCCGCACCCAGGGCATCGGTTACCTCGACCTCACCGGGTGTATGGCACTGGGCATCACCGGTCCGATCCTGCGCAGCACAGGACTGCCCCACGACCTGCGCCGCGCTCAACCCTACTGCGGCTACGAGAACTACGAGTTCGACATCATCACCCACGACGGGTGTGATTCCTACGGCCGGTACATGATTCGGGTCAAGGAGATGCGCGAGTCGATCAAGATTGTCGAGCAGTGTATGGATCGCCTTCGCCCGGGGCCGGTGATGATCACCGACAAGAAGCTCGCCTGGCCCGCCGACCTCAAACTCGGACCCGACGGGCTGGGCAACTCCACGGAACACATCGCCAAGATCATGGGCACGTCGATGGAGGCGCTGATCCACCACTTCAAGATCGTCACCGAGGGCATCCGGGTGCCGGCCGGGCAGGTATACGTGGCGGTGGAGTCGCCGCGTGGCGAGCTCGGCGTCCACATGGTCAGCGACGGCGGCACCAGGCCATACCGCGTCCATTACCGCGACCCGTCGTTCACCAACCTGCAGGCGGTGGCGGCGATGTGCGAGGGCGGCATGGTCGCCGACGCCATCTCAGCGGTGGCCTCGATTGATCCAGTGATGGGAGGTGTCGATCGATGACCGCGGTCGAACTGCGGCTCGGTCCGCGGCCGGACGAGCCGGGGCCGCCGATATCCGGCGGCGCAGGTGCGTATGCGCCTGAGGTCACCGCACGGCTGGCGGCCGACGCTGCCATCATCATCGCGCGCTACCCGCACCCGCGGTCGGCACTGCTGCCGTTGCTGCATCTGACGCAGTCGGAGGATGGCTATCTCACCCCAGCCGGAATCGCCTTCTGTGCCGATCAACTGACGTTGACACCCGCGGAGGTGACCGCCGTGGCGACCTTCTACTCGATGTATCGCCGCACCCCCACCGGCGAATATCTGGTCGGCGTCTGCACCAACACCCTGTGCGCCGTACTGGGTGGCGACGCGATCCTCGAGACCTTGGCGGACCACCTCGGCGTCCACGCGGGTCAGACCACCGCCGACGGCTTGGTCACACTCGAGCACATCGAATGCAACGCCGCCTGCGACTACGCCCCTGTGGTGATGGTCAACTGGGAGTTCTTCGACAACCAGACGCGAAAGTCGGCACGCACTCTCGTGGACGATCTGCAGTCCGGCGCGCCGGTGATCCCCACTCGGGGCGGCGCGTCGCTCTGCACGTTCCGGCAGACGGCCCGGATTCTCGCCGGCATGGCCGACACCGATGCGGGGCAGGCAGGCACGGCGGGCGGTGCCACGCTGGCCGGGCTTCGCGTGGCACACGAACGCGGCATGTCGGCACCTGATCCCGACCTACCTCCGACAGCTCGCAACGGAGCCTCGACATGACCGGCACGCCGCTGACACCGGTGCTCAGCCGGTACTGGGATGAACCCGAATCGTGGTCGCTGGAAACCTATCTGCGCCACGACGGCTACCGGGCGCTGGCCATGTCGTTGGCGATGGCGCCCGACGACGTGATCACCCTCGTCAAGGACTCCGGGCTGCGCGGCCGTGGCGGCGCCGGTTTTCCCACCGGCCAGAAGTGGTCGTTCATCCCGCAGGGTGATGCGGGGGCCGCCGCCAAGCCGCATTACCTCGTGATCAACGCCGACGAGTCCGAACCCGGTACGTGCAAGGACATTCCACTGATGATGGCCACTCCCCATGTGCTCGTCGAGGGGGTGATCATCGCCGCGTACGCAATTCGCGCGCACCACGCGTTCATCTACGTGCGCGGCGAGGTGGTGCCGGTGCTGCGCCGCCTGCAGGCGGCGGTGCGCGAAGCCTACCAGGCCGGCTACCTGGGCACCGACATCGCAGGTTCCGGTTTCGATCTGGATTTGGTGGTGCACGCGGGCGCGGGTGCCTACATCTGCGGTGAGGAGACGGCGCTGCTCGACTCGCTCGAAGGCAGGCGGGGCCAGCCCCGGTTACGGCCGCCGTTCCCCGCCGTCGCCGGCCTGTACGCATGCCCCACCGTCGTGAACAACGTCGAATCCATCGCCAGCGTGCCACCCGTGGTGCTGGGCGGCGCCGACTGGTTCAAGTCGATGGGTTCGGAGAAGTCGCCGGGCTTCACGCTGTACTCGCTATCCGGTCACGTCACCACGCCCGGGCAGTACGAGGCGCCACTGGGTATCACACTGCGGGAACTGCTGGGTTACGCCGGCGGGGTGCGTGCCGGACACGAGTTGAAGTTCTGGACGCCAGGTGGTTCGTCGACGCCGCTGCTGACAGCCCACCACCTCGACGTGCCACTGGACTACGAAAACATGGCGGGTGTCGGTTCGATGCTGGGCACCAAGGCCCTGCAAATCTTCGACGAGACCACCTGCGTGGTGCGCGCTGTCCGACGGTGGACGCAGTTCTACGCCCACGAATCCTGCGGCAAGTGCACACCGTGCCGGGAGGGTACGTACTGGTTGGCGCAGATCTACGAGCGGCTGGAAACCGGGCGCGGAACGGAAGAGGACATCGACAAGTTGCTCGACATCTCGGACGCGATCTTCGGAAAGTCCTTCTGCGCGTTGGGTGACGGCGCCGCCAGCCCGGTCCTGTCGTCGATCAAGTACTTCCGGGACGAGTACCTGGCACACCTCGACGGTGGGTGTCCCTTCGACCCGCACGCGTCGATGCTTGCAGCCGAGGAGGTGGTAGGCGCATGACGGCCGCGGAAGACACGACTCAGCAGCAGGCTGCTCCCCCCGCCGTGGACATGGTCTCGTTGACCATCGACGGTCACCAGATCAGGGTCCCCAAGGGCACTTTGGTGATCCGTGCGGCCGAGCTGCTGGGCATCCAGATTCCGCGGTTCTGCGATCACCCGCTGCTCGATCCCGTGGGCGCGTGCAGGCAGTGCCTCGTCGATGTCGAAGGGCAGCGCAAGCCGATGGCGTCGTGCACGATCACGGCAACCCCCGACATGGTGGTGCACACGCAGCTCACATCCGAGGTGGCCGACAAGGCCCAGCGCGGCGTGATGGAGCTGCTGCTGATCAACCATCCCTTGGACTGCCCGGTGTGCGACAAGGGCGGCGAATGCCCGCTGCAGAACCAGGCGATGTCCAACGGCAACGCCGAATCGCGCTTCACCGACGTCAAGCGCACCTTCCCCAAACCGATCAACCTGTCGTCGCAGGTGCTGCTGGACCGCGAGCGCTGTGTGCTGTGTGCGCGGTGCACCCGCTTCTCCAATCAGGTGGCTGGCGACCCGTTCATCGAGTTGTTGGAACGTGGTGCGCTGCAACAGGTCGGGATCGCCGCCGACACCCCGTTCGATTCGTACTTCTCGGGCAACACCGTCCAGATCTGCCCCGTCGGCGCGCTGACCGGCACCGCGTACCGCTTCCGGGCCCGACCGTTCGATCTAGTGTCCTCCCCCAGCGTCTGCGAGCACTGCGCCTCGGGCTGCGCCCAGCGCACCGATCATCGGCGTGGAAAGGTGTTGCGCCGCTTGGCCGGTGATGATCCGGAGGTCAACGAGGAGTGGAACTGCGACAAGGGTCGATGGGCGTTCGCCTACGCGGGCCCGCGCGAGCGCATCACCGGGCCGCTGGTCCGTGAGCGCGACGGAACGCAGCGTCCCGCGTCGTGGTCCGAGGCCGTCGCCCTGGCGGTCCGTGGGCTGTCGGCCGGACGAGGCGGTACCGGCATCCTGGTCGGCGGGCGCGTGACGCAGGAAGACGCGTACGCGTACGCCAAGTTCGCGCGAATCGTGCTGAACACCAACGATATCGATCTTCGTAGCCGGGCACACTCGGCTGAGGAGGCGCAATTCCTCGGCGCCGCTGTCGCAGGTCGACCCATGGAGGTCACCTACAGCGATATCGAGAAGGCGCCCGCGGTGCTGCTGGCCGGCTTCGAGCCAGAGGAAGAGTCGCCGATCGTTTTCCTCCGGCTGCGCAAAGCGGCGCGCAAGAATGCGCTGCAGGTGATCAGCGTCGCACCGTTGGCCTCGCGTGGATTGACCAAGCTCGGTGGACATCTGGTGCCCACGGCACCAGGTGGCGAAGCAGACGCGATGAACGGTCTGCACTCGGAAACCCTTCTGCACCAACCGCATGCGTTGATCCTGGTGGGCGAACGGCTGGCCGCATCGGCGGGTGCGTTGTCGGCCGCGCTGCGCCTGGCAGCGGCCAGCGGCGCGCAGCTGGCCTGGATTCCCCGGCGGGCCGGAGAGCGTGGAGCGGTGGAGGCCGGCTGTCTGCCCAACCTCCTTCCCGGCGGCAGGCCCGTCGACGACGCGAACGCGCGCGCCGACATCGCCGCGCGCTGGAACGTCGAATCCCTGCCCGCCAACGTGGGCCGCGACACCGCTGCCATCCTCGCCGCGGCGGCCGCCGGTGAGGTCGGGCGTCTGCTGATCGGCGGCGTCGACGTCGACGACCTGCCCGACCCCGACGCGGGCCTTCGCGCGATCGAGGCGGCACCGTTCGTCGTCAGCCTCGAACAGCGCCACAGTGCAGTCACCGACCGTGCCGACGTCGTCTTCCCCGTCGCGCCGGTCACCGAGAAGGCAGGCACCTTCGTCAACTGGGAGGGGCGGCGACGGCCCTTCGCTCCCGCGTTGCCTCCCACTGCAACCTCCGATATGCGGGTCCTCGCGGCCCTCGCCGACGAGGTCGGCATCGACCTCGGACTGCCCGACGCCGCGGCGGCACGCGACGAACTGGCACAGATCGGCTGGTGGGAGGGCAGACGAACGCCCGCGCCCGACGTCGCTGCGGGACCGCCCGCGCTGCCCGCCGCGGGCGAGGCGGTGCTGGCCGGCTGGCGGATGCTGCTCGATGCGGGCCGCCTGCAGGACAACGAAGTGCATCTGGCGGGCACTGCGCGAGCTGCGGTGGCGCGGTTGTCGTCGGCGACGGCGGCCGAGATCGGGGTCGCTGAGGGGGATCTGGTGTCGGTGGGTTCGGCGCGCGGGTCGATCACGTTGCCGTTGGTGATCACCGAGATGGTGGATCGGGTGGTGTGGGTGCCGTTGAATTCGCCGGGGTCGACGGTGGCTGCGACGTTGGGTGTGGGGCCGGGTGCGGTGGTAGCGATCGCGAGCGGGGGCCCTCGGTGAATTATCCCGATGTGAGTTCGTTCGGCCGCGATCCGTGGTGGTTGATCATCGCGAAGTCGTTGACGGTGTTCGTGTTCCTGCTGTTGACGGTGCTGGTGGCGATTCTGGTTGAGCGCAAGGTGCTGGGGCGCATGCAGTTGCGCTACGGGCCTAACCGGGTGGGGCCGTTCGGGTTGTTGCAGAGCCTGGTCGACGGGGTGAAACTGGCATTGAAGGAGGGTTTGATCCCGGCGGGGGTGGATAAGCCCATCTATTTGATGGCGCCGGTGATCGCGGTGATTCCGGCCATTTTGGCGTTCGCGGTGATCCCGATGGGGCCGATGGTGTCGGTGTTCGGGCATGCGACGCCGTTGCAGTTGACCGATATGCCGGTGGCGGTGCTCTATGTGCTGGCGGTGACCTCGATCGGTGTGTACGGCATCGTGTTGGCGGGGTGGGCGTCGGGGTCGACGTATCCGCTGCTGGGAGGGTTGCGTTCCAGTGCGCAGGTGGTGTCCTACGAGATCGGGATGGCGTTGTCGTTCGCGGCGGTGTTCCTGTATGCGGGCACCATGTCCACCTCGGAGATCGTGTCGCAGCAACAGAACCTGTGGTATGTGTTCCTGCTGCTGCCGTCCTTTCTGATCTATGTGACGTCGATGGTGGGTGAGACCAACCGGGCGCCGTTCGATCTGCCGGAGGCAGAGGGCGAGTTGGTGGGGGGTTTCCACACCGAGTACAGCTCGTTGAAGTTCGCGATGTTCATGCTCGCGGAGTACGTGAATATGACCACGGTCTCGGCGCTGGCCACCACGTTGTTCCTCGGTGGTTGGCAGGCGCCGTTCCCGATCAGTCTGTGGGAAGGCGCGAATTCGGGGTGGTGGCCGTTGTTGTGGTTCACCGCCAAGGTGTGGGTGTTCATGTTCGGCTACATGTGGCTGCGGGCCAGCCTGCCCCGGCTGCGTTACGACCAGTTCATGGCACTGGGCTGGAAGATCCTCATCCCGGTGTCACTGGCCTGGATCATGACCGTCGCCGTGGTGCGCACACTGAGCACCAACGGGTACCTCGAGTGGGTCGTCACCGTGATCGGTTTCAGTGCCTTCGCCGGAATCGTGCTGGCCGTCTACCTGTGGAAGAAGCTGCGGGGCAAACCAATTCAAGAAACGACGCCGCCGGCAGCAGATACCGGCGCCTTCCCGATACCGCCGGTACCGGTGTCTGCACCCGCACGACGGACCGTCGCCACCAAGGAGTCAGCAGATGCCTAAATTCCTCGATCCGATCGCCGGGTTCGGCGTCACGTTCATGGCGATGTTCAAGAAGCCGATCACCGAGCAGTATCCCGATACCGACAAGGCGACCGCTGCGCGCTACCACGGCCGCCACCAACTGAATCGGTATGACGACGGGTTGGAGAAGTGCATCGGCTGCGAGCTGTGTGCGTGGGCCTGCCCGGCCGACGCGATCTTCGTCGAGGGTGCCGATAACACCGAGGCCGAACGATTCTCACCCGGCGAACGCTACGGGCGGGTCTATCAGATCAACTATCTGCGCTGCATCGGATGCGGGCTGTGCATCGAGGCCTGCCCGACGCGGGCGCTGACGATGACCAACGACTACGAGATGGCCGACGACAACCGCGCCGATCTGATCTACGGCAAGGACAAACTGCTCGCGCCGCTGCTGCAGGACATGCTGGCCCCGCCCCACGCCATGGCCGAGGGCAGCACCGACGAGGACTACTACCGGGGCAACATCGGACCGGAGGGCCTGCTGTACCGGCCCCTCAAGGTGGTCCAGTGACCTCGACCGCCGAAGCCGTCGTCTTCTGGGTGTTCGGTGGCCTGGCCCTCATCAGCGCGATCGGCGTGGTCGCCGCACCCAAGGCCGTGTACGCAGCCATCTTCTTAGCCTGCACGATGATCAACCTCGCCATCCTCTACATCGCCCAGGACGCCCTGTTCCTGGGGATCGTGCAGGTGGTGGTCTACACCGGCGCGGTGATGATGCTGTTCCTGTTCGTCCTGATGCTGATCGGCGTCGACTCCTCAGAGTCACTGGTGGAAACCATTCGCGGACAACGCATTGCGGGCATCGTCGTCGGCGTGGCCTTCGGCATGCTGCTCATCGGCGGGATCGGTAACGTGTCGGTCGCCGGATTCACCGGACTCGACGAGGCCAACAGCGGTGGCAACGTCGAAGGCCTGGCCGCGCTGATCTTCACCCGCTACCTGTGGGCGTTCGAACTCACCAGCGCGCTGTTGATCACCGCCGTGCTCGGCGCGATGGTGCTGGCACACCGCGAACGCTTCGACCGGCGAAAGACGCAGCGCCAACTGTCTATCGAACGGTTCGCTCCCGGTGGTCACGCCACACCGATGCCCGCACCCGGCGTCTACGCCCGCCACAACGCCGTGGACGTCCCCGCCATGCTGCCGGACGGATCGGCTGCCGAAACGTCGGTATCGGCGATCCTGACCAGACGCAAGCTCGGCAGCGCCGTCCCCGTCCGCAAGGGACGAAACGGAAGCGGGTCGCGATGAATCCGGATAACTATCTGTACTTGTCGGCGTTGTTGTTCACCATCGGTGCGGTCGGGGTGTTGTTGCGGCGCAACGCGATCGTGATGTTCATGTGTGTGGAGTTGATGTTGAACGCCGGCAATCTGGCGTTCGTCGCGTTCTCCCGGATGCAGGGTCATCTCGATGGGCAGGTGGTGGCGTTCTTCACGATGGTCGTGGCCGCCTGTGAGGTGGTGGTCGGGCTGGCGATCATCATGACGATCTACCGAGCCCGCCGATCGGCGTCGGTGGATGCGGCCAGTCTGCTGAAACAGTGAGGTTGGCGTGATGATCTGGTTGTTGATCGCCCTGCCCCTGGCTGGCGCGGCGGTGTTGTTGCTGGGCGGCAAGGCCACCAACACCTGGGGCCACCTGCTGGGCTGCACTGCTGTGCTCGCATCCTTCGCCACCGGGGTGGTGCTGTTCGTCGAGCTGCTCGGCCGCGGGCCCGAGGAGCGGGTGATCCACGAAACCCTGTTCTCCTGGGTGCCAGTAGGCTCCCTACAGGTCGACTTCGGCCTGCAACTCGACCCACTCTCGGTCTGTTTCGTGTTGTTGATCACCGGGGTCGGGTCGCTGATCCACCTGTACTCCATCGGCTACCTGGCCCACGACCCGGAAAGACGCCGGTTCTTCGCGTATCTGAACCTGTTCGTCGCCGCCATGTTGCTGCTGGTATTGGCCGACAACTACCTCGGGTTGTACGTCGGGTGGGAAGGCGTCGGCCTGGCGTCCTACCTGCTGATCGGATTCTGGAACCACAAACCGTCGGCCGCCGTCGCGGCGAAGAAAGCGTTCATCGTCAACCGGGTCGGAGACATCGGTCTGGCGGTCGCGTTGATGGTGATGTTCGCCACCGCAGGCACCGTGTCCTATACCGGGGTGTTTCAGGCGGCACCCACGCTGTCCGACGGTGCGCTCACCGCTATCGGCCTGTTCCTGCTGCTGGCTGCCTGCGGGAAATCCGCGCAGGTGCCGCTGCAGTCCTGGCTCGGTGACGCGATGGAAGGCCCCACCCCCGTCTCCGCCCTGATCCACGCCGCGACCATGGTGACCGCCGGGGTCTATCTGATCGTGCGGTCCGGTCCGGTGTTCAACCTGGCCCCGGTGGCGCAGACCGCCGTGGTGATCGTGGGTGCGGTCACGTTGTTGTTCGGTGCGGCCATCGGCTGCGCCAAAGACGACATCAAAAAAGCCCTCGCCGCGTCCACGATGTCGCAGATCGGCTACATGGTGCTGGCCGCCGGACTGGGTCCTGCCGGCTACGCGATCGCGATCATGCACCTGCTGACCCACGGTTTCTTCAAGGCCGGGCTGTTCCTGGGCGCCGGGTCGGTGATGCACGGCATGAACGACGAAACCGACATGCGCCGCTACGGCGGGCTACGCACCCTGATGCCCGTCACGTTCGCCACGTTCGGCCTCGGCTATCTCGCGATCATCGGCGTCCCCCCGTTGGCAGGGTTCTTCTCCAAAGACGCCATCATCGAAACCGCTTTCGCCGCCGAAGGAATCCGCGGACCCGTCCTGGGCGGCGCCACGCTGCTGGGTGCCGGGATCACCGCGTTCTACATGACCCGCGTGATGCTGATGACCTTCTTCGGCAGTGCGCGTTGGACTGAGGAAGTCAGGGCCACCGGCCCGCATGAATCACCGGCCATCATGACCGCACCGATGATCGCCCTGGCCCTCGGATCCGTCGGCGCCGGTGCGGCATTCGCGGTCGGAGGAACCCTGCCGCGCTGGCTCGAACCCGTCGTCGGCAGCCACGAAACCCACCACGTGATCCCCGTCTGGGCGATCACCACCAGCACCCTGACCGTCGTCGCCGTCGGCGTCCTCATTGCCTACCGCAGGTACGCCACCAAGGCGATCCCCGAGGTCGCACCCGACGACGTGTCGTCGCTCACCACCGCGGCGCGCAACGACCTCTACGGTGACGCCATCAACGAAGACGTGCTCATGCGGCCGGGGCAGCAACTCACCGCGGCCTTGGTGGTGATGGACGAAAAAGGTGTCGATGGCGTTGCCTCTGGACTGGCCCACCTGGTCGGCGGAACTTCAGATCGATTGCGCCAGTTCCAGACCGGCTTCGCGCGCAGCTATGCCTTGTCCATGCTCACCGGCGCCGCGCTGGTGATCGGTCTGATTCTGATGGTGAGGGTCTGGTGACCGGGTTGCCGCTACTGACAGTGCTGTGGGCGGTGCCGATGGTGGGCGCCGGAGCGATCATGGCGCTGCCTGCCGCGCAGCGCCAACTCGCCAAGTACGTCGCGTTGTTCATCTCCCTCGTCGTGCTCGCGATCACCGTTGTGCTGGCGGTGTCGTTCGACCCTGGCGGCGAGCAGTACCAGTTCGTCGAAGACCACGAATGGATTCCGTCGTTCGGCACCGGTTACATCCTCGGCGTCGACGGCATCGCGCTCGCCCTGATCGTGCTGACCGCGGTGCTGCTGCCGCTGCTGCTGATCGCCGGCTGGAATGACGGCGAGCACTCAACCTCCACCCGCTCCACCCACACCTACCTGGCGCTGACGCTCGTCGTCGAGGCCATGGTCCTGATTTCGCTTGCTGCGCTGGACATTCTGCTGTTCTACGTGTTCTTCGAGGCGATGCTGATCCCGATGTACTTCCTCATCGGCGGCTTCGGCGGGGCAGGCAGATCAGCTGCGGCAGTAAAGTTCCTGCTGTACAACCTGTTCGGCGGCCTGGTCATGCTGGCCGCGGTGATCGGTCTCTACGGCGTGACCGCCGGCAGCGACGTCTTCCAGTCCGGCACATTTGATTTCCGGGCGATCGTCACCGCCGTCCAGAACGGCGAACTCGGCGTCAATCCCGCTGTGCTGAACGCGATCTTTCTCGGGTTCCTGTTCGCGTTCGCGGTCAAGGCACCGCTGTGGCCGCTGCACCGGTGGTTACCCGACTCCGCGGTCGAGGCCACTCCTGCCACTGCGGTGCTGATGATGGCGGTGGTCGACAAGGTCGGCACCTTCGGCATGCTGCGGTACTGCCTGCAGTTGTTCCCTGACGCGTCGACACTGTTCCGGCCGTTCGTCGTCGCGCTGGCGGTGATCGGCATCGTCTACGGCGCCATCGTGGCGATCGGGCAGACCGACGTGATGCGGCTGATCGCCTACACGTCGATCTCCCACTTCGGCTTCATCATCCTCGGCATCTTCGTCATGACCAGCCAGGGCCAATCCGGGTCGACCCTGTACATGTTCAATCACGGCATCTCCACCGCCGCGCTGTTCCTGATCGCCGGATTCCTGGTGTCGCGCCGCGGGACTCGGCTGATCGGGGACTACGGCGGCGTGCAGAAGGTCGCGCCCGTGCTGGCGGGCACCTTCCTGATCTCCGGGCTGGCGACGTTATCGCTGCCGGGGCTCGCGCCGTTCATCAGCGAATTCCTGGTCCTGATCGGAACCTTCACGCGCTACCCGGTGTTCGCGGTGCTGGCGTCGTCGGCGTTGGTACTGTCGGCGATCTACATCCTGTGGATGTACCAGCGCATGATGACCGGACCCGTCACAGAAGAAAGCGCCCAGGTGGGCGACCTGCGGCCCCGCGAGCTCGTAGTGGTGGCGCCGTTGATCGCGCTGCTGCTGGTGTTCGGCGTGTACCCCAAACCCGCTCTCGACATGATCAATCCGGCGGTTGAACACACGCTGACCACCATCGGCCAGACCGACCCCGTTCCCGCGCAAGCAGAAGGGGGCAGATGATGAACATCCCCGCGCCGAGCATCGAGTACAGCCTCGTCCTTCCCATGCTCATCGTGTTCGGCGTCGCCATAGCGGGCGTACTGGTTGAGGCGTTCCTGCCGCGCACACAGCGGTACCGAGCCCAGCTGGTGCTCGCGCTCGGCGGACTCGGTGCGGCGTTCGTAGCGGTTGCCATGTTGGGCCGCGAACTGGGTGGATCGCAGGGCCAGATCGCGCTGGTCGGTTCGATCGCGGTGGACGCGCCGACGTTGTTCCTGCAGGGCACCATTCTGCTGGTCGCCATTCTGGGTGTCTTGCTGATCGCCGAGAAACGGGTGCCCTTCGAGTCCGAATCACTCGATGCCACTGCCGGTTTGGATGCGTTCACACCACAGGCCGCTGCCATCCCAGGCAGTGTCGCCGAGCAGACCGCTGTCAAGGCAGGCGTCGTGCAGACGGAGGTGTTTCCGCTGACGACGTTCGCCGTCGGCGGCATGCTGATCTTCCCCGCAGCGGACGACCTGCTGACGATGTTCATCGCGCTGGAAGTGCTGTCGCTGCCGCTGTACCTGCTGTGTGGGTTGGCGCGTCGCCGTCGCCTGATGTCGCAGGAAGCCGCACTGAAATACTTTCTGCTCGGCGCGTTCTCGTCGGCGTTCTTCCTCTACGGTGCCGCACTGCTGTACGGCTATGCGGGCACGTTGCGCCTGACCGGGATCAAAGACGCCGTGGCGGCCGACTCGCGCAATGTGGTGCTCGCGCTCATCGGCATGGCGCTGGTTTCGGTCGGACTGTTGTTCAAAGTGGGTGCGGTGCCATTCCATTCGTGGATACCTGACGTCTACCAGGGCGCGCCCACCCCGATCACCGCGTTCATGGCCGCGGCCACCAAGATCGCGGCTTTCGGAGCGATACTGCGCGTCTTCTATGTCGCGTTGCCCGGACTCGAGGTCGACTGGCGTCCGGTGATGTGGACGATCGCCATCCTGACCATGCTGGTCGGCACGATCACCGCCATCAAGCAGACCGATGTGAAACGAATGCTGGCGTACTCCGCGGTCGCGCACTCCGGGTTCATCCTCACCGGTGTGATCGCAGCCAACGAATCTGGCCTGTCGTCGACGCTGTTCTACCTGTTCGCCTACGGTTTCAGCACTTTGGGCGCGTTCGCGGTCGTGAGCCTGGTACGCACCGCAGACGGCCACGAAGACACCGACATGGCGCACTGGGCCGGCCTCGGTCGGCGTTCACCGGTGGTGAGTGCGGTGTTCTCGCTATTCCTGTTGGCGTTTGCCGGTATTCCGTTGACCAGTGGCTTCGTCTCGAAGTTCGCCGTGTTCAAGGCTGCAGGAGAGGGCGGCGCGATGCCGCTGGTGGTGGTAGGCGTGCTGGCCAGTGCCATCGCGGCCTATTTCTACGTCCGCTGCATCGTGCTGATGTTCTTCACCGATCCCCCTGCGGATGCGCCTGTGGTGATCGTGCCGAGCAGCCTCACCACGGCCGCCATCACGCTGACGGCCGCGATCACGGTGGGCCTCGGCGCGCTGCCGCAGCCGTTGCTGGATCTCGCGATCAACTCGGCGCACTTCGTGCACTGAGCGCTCCTTGCGCTGAATTCATGTCGCCGGTGGGCCTCTCCAGTGCGCGCTCACTCCCGCAGCGCACACGGCTTCGGGTACCCACTCGGCCATACCCGACCAGCGCCGCATCACCTACAGCGCAGCTGACCTTATCTATGGTGGTGCCATGGTCGATGTGGTGGTCGTCGGTGCAGGCTTCGCGGGCCTGACAGCGGCACGTGACCTGAGCGCAGCCGGTCATGACGTGCTGGTGCTCGAGGGCCGTGACCGCGTCGGCGGACGGTCCTTCACCGCGCACGTCGCGGGCCTGACGGTCGACCTCGGCGCGTCCTTCGTCGGCCCCACCCAGGACGCCGTGATCGCGTTGGCCGCAGAGTTGGGCTGCGATACCACCCCCACCTACTGCGCGGGGGTCAACGCCATCAACTGGCGCGGAGCTGTGCGGACCTACCGGGGGACGGTGCCCGCCGTGTCACTCGGCGGCCGCGTCAACGTCGCGGTCATACGGTGGCGCCTGGGCAGGCTGTTGCGCCACGTGTCGATCTCGGAGCCATGGAACGGTGCGGTCGCTGCGCGCCTCGACGAACTCACCCTAAGACAGTGGCTCGAGTCCGTGCACGCGTCCACCACCACCCTCGATCTGATGACGATCATGGCACGGGTCACCTGGGGAGCCGAACCCGACGAGGTGTCGATGCTGCACGCCGCGCGGTACATCAAGGCGGCCGGTGGGTTGGACCGGATGCTGGATGTCACCGGTGGGGCGCAGCAGGACCGATTCCCGGCGGGAACCCAGCAGGTGGCGCTCCGGATCGCCCATGAGCTCGGCGACCGGATACGACTGAACTCGCCGGTGACGGCCATTGACCACGACGCCGCCGCGGTCACGGTGCACTCCGACGATGTGGCGGTGTCCGCTCGCGCGGCCGTCGTCGCCATCCCGCCCGCCCACCGGGCGGGCATCGAATTCTCCCCCAGTCTCGGGTCAGTGCACTCCGCTCTCGTCAGGCACTGGCCTCAGGGCACCCTGTCGAAGGCCTACGCCGCCTACGACACCCCGTTCTGGCGTGCGGCGGGACGCAGCGGTGAGGCGCTGTCGGACGACGGACCGGTGTTCATCACCTTCGACGTCAGCCCTCGCGACGACGGGCCGGGGGTCCTGCTCGGCTTCGTCGACGCCCGTGAGTTCGACGCGCTCGGCGCCGAAGCGCGGCGCAGCCGGGTACTGGCCGGTTTCGCGACGTTGTTCGGCGAGGCGGCGCTGCGTCCGCTCGACTACGTCGATCAGCGTTGGGGCGCAGAGCCTTTCGCGCCGGGCGGGCCGACGGCTGCCGTCCCTCCCGGGTCGTGGACGCGCTACGGCGCCGCACTTCGCGCACCCGTCGGCCCGATCTTCTGGGCGGGCACCGAAACCGCGGACGTGTGGACCGGCTTCCTCGACGGAGCGGTGCGCTCAGGGCAGCGCGCAGCAGCCGAGGTGTCAGCTCGACTGGCCGGCGACAGCTGATTCGACGAGCGCCCGCAGTCGGGCGTTGACCTCGCGGGGGCGTTCCAGGATGGCGCAGTGCCCGCCGGCGAGTTCCACCAGCTCGACGAGGTTGGGGACCGCCTCGGCGATCCGCCGCGACTGCGTGATCGGCAACAGGCGGTCGCGGGTGCTGCCGATCACCAGGGTGGGAACCGTCAACCCCGTGACGTCGATGTCCTGCCCGGGACCCATCGCGTCGACGATCATGCGGGCGCAGCCACCGCGCCCGACCCGCGGGGTGGACGCGAACAGCTCGTACACCAGGTCAGCGACGGCGGGATCAGCGTCGCGGCCGACGGCCAGCTGCTGGACGAAGCGCCTGCTGGGCTTTTCCGCGACGCGCAGCGCGGGGACTCCGCCGAACGTCTTCAATACCCGCCCGGCCACCCTGACCCGACGCGCCGCGTGCCGCTCCGGCACCGGCAGGAACTTCACCTGCGTCAGGATGTCGCCGACGGTGGTGTTGATCATGGCGACGGCGTCAGCCCGCTTCGTCACGTGGTCGCGGTAGTGGTCGGCCCACGCCGCGATCGTGATGCCGCCCATCGAGTGGCCCGCGATCACGGCGCGTTCGCCGTCGGCGAGCGCGGCTGTCAGGACGGCGTCCAGATCGGCCGCCAGATGGCCCAGCGAATAGTTGCCGCGCCGCGGCACCGCGCTGCGGCCGTGTCCCCGATGGTCGAAAGCGATCACCCGGTAGTCGGCCGAGAGGTCGTTGATCTGCTCGTGCCATACCCGCAACGCGCAGGTGATGCCGTGCGACAGCACGATCGGATAGCCGTCCTGCGGGCCGAAGACCTCCGCGTGCAGGCGGGTGCCGTCGGAGGACCTGACCTCCAGCGGACGGCTTTCGGGCAGCGTGGGCGGCGTGGTTAGCGGCGTCGTCACCATATCGTCAGCTTAGCGGCTAACCACCGTGGACTGAGCAGACGATCGCCTCCAGCCTCGTCGGAATCGCGCGCCGGCGGCCCGGTCGGCTACACCAATTGGTAGCAAGGGGCGCTGCCCTGGCCTCGCGCATCGTCGCGGCTCACGGCGGGGTGTCCGTGCAGCGCACGCCACCCGTCGCCGACTTCGGTCGTAGGGTGGACTCGCGTGGCCTAGGAGCAGACGCACACCGACGTTTCCGTTTGAACGAGGCCGCCGCGAGGCAATACTGCCCGACAACCTGCCCAACCAGCACCAGGCACTTCGTGAAGGGGTTACATGACTCAGGCGGCAGAGTCTGCAGACTCAGAAATGGCATCGTCGGAGGCCGACGACCAAGCCAACGAGCCGACTGAGATCACGTTCGACGAACATCTGCACCCGGCTCGACCACGGTCGTTGCGGTTCCGCCCGCGGGTGCGGGCGCCGTTTACGCGCCGCTCCGTCGCACAGGACGGCCCAGCGTCCGGCGACAACCCCGCCTACGTGTCCTGGCTGCTGGCTCAATCGATGCTGGCCGACGCGAACGAGATCAGTCAGCAGTTCTCCGGCCAGGGATCGATGTGGCAGAACCCGTACGCGACGCCGAGTCCACGCGGCGCCGTCGAGACCGCTTCGGTGTGGTTCACGGCCTATCCCCTGTCGCTCATCACCCGGCGCAACGAATCGTTCCTCCAGGCAATGTCCGATGAGGAGATGTGGAAGGCGTTCGCCGAGATCGGGATCGACGGCGTGCACACCGGGCCGGTGAAGCGGGCTGGCGGAATCTCCGGCTGGCAGCTGACGCCCAGCGTCGACGGTCACTTCGACCGCATCAGCACCGAAATCGACCCCGCGTTCGGCACCGAGGACGAGTTCCGCTCGATGTGCGGCACCGCCAACTGGTACGGCGGCACCATCATCGACGACATCGTGCCTGGTCACACCGGTAAAGGCGCCGATTTCCGACTCGCCGAGCTCAAGTACGCCGATTACCCGGGCATCTACCACATGGTCGAGATCGACCCACGCGACTGGGAGCACCTGCCCACGGTTGCGGCGGGCGCCGACTCGGCGAACATCGATCAGGCCACCGAGGACTGGCTCGACAAGGCCGGTTACATCATCGGCCGGCTGCAGCGGGTCATCTTCTACGCCGAGGGCGTCAAGGAGACCAACTGGAGTGTCACCAGGCCCGTGGTCGGCATTGACGGCGTCGAACGGCGCTGGGTCTACCTGCACTACTTCAAGGACGGGCAGCCGTCGATCAATTGGCTGGACCCGTCGTTCGCCGGCATGCGCCTGGTGATCGGCGACGCGCTACACTCGCTGACCGACCTGGGTACCGGCGGGTTGCGACTCGACGCCAACGGGTTCCTCGGCGCGGAGAAGACCGCAGCCGAAGACAGCACTGCGTGGTCGGAGGGGCACCCCCTCTCGGAGGCGGCCAATCACCTGATCGCCAGCATGGTGCGCAAGGTGGGCGGGTTCACCTTCCAGGAGCTCAACCTCACCATCGACGACATCCGCGAGATCGGCGAGGCCGGGGCTGACCTGTCCTACGACTTCATCAACCGACCCGCCTACCAGCACGCCTTGGCCACCGCGGACACCGAGTTCCTGCGGCTGACGCTGCGCACCACCCTGGAGCTGGGCGTCGACCCCACCTCGTTGGTGCATGCCCTGCAGAACCACGACGAGCTGACCTATGAACTGGTGCACTGGTCGAACGGTCACCGCGACGACATCTACACCTACAAGGGTGACGAGATCACCGGCGAGCAACTCGGCGAGATCGTCCGCACCGACCTGTCGAAAAGGCTGACGGGCGAGAACGGTCCGTACAACCTGGTTTTCACCACCAACGGCATCGCCTGCACCACCGCGACCGTCATCGCCGCCACGTTGGGTGTCACCGACCTCGATCAGATCGGCGATATCGACCGCATCCGACGGGCCCATCTGCTGCTGGCGATGTTCAACGCGCTCCAGCCAGGCGTGTTCGCGCTGTCCGGGTGGGATTTGTGCGGCATGCTCACCCTGCCGCCGTCGGACGTCTCCGAACTGCTGCGCGGCGGCGACACCCGCTGGATTCATCGCGCAGCACACGACCTGATGGGCGTCAACCCAACGGCCACTCAGTCGTTAGCCGGAATGCCCAGGGGCAGAAGCCTGTACGGTTCGATCCCGGATCAGCTGGCCGACGACGCGAGCTTCCTGCGCCAGTTGCAGGCGATTCTGCGGGTGCGTTCCCACTACGGCATCGCCACCAGCCGCCAAATCGACATCCCCGAGGTGTCGCACCGGGGCATGCTGGTTCTCGTCCACGAACTGGACACCCATGGGCAGTACCAATTGACAGTACTGAACTTCGCCAACGAACACGTCGCGGGCACGGTCCGTTCCGACGAACTACCGCCGGGAAGCTCGGTGTCGGACATGTTCACCGGCAAACCCCTTGCCACCGTGGACGACCTGCACAGCTTCTCCGTGGACATGCCAGCACACCACGGCATGGCGTTGCTGGTCGAAGCGCCCGTCGACGACGAGCAGGCGTAGCGGCAGCAGCGCGGGCACCTCGCCGTAGAGTCAAACCCGCCCCGAGATCGCGATACGCAGCGCCCCCATCCGCGCTTCGATCAGCTCGATGAGGTTGGGCGGCACCACCGGTCGGGTTCGCAAACGGTGAGCATCACCGTGGCCCGCCCTGCGTTTCTAGCTCCCAGCGTGACGCACCATTTCACTGGGGTTCGCGCAGGCATCCACAGTCCGAGGGATGGCCACTGACAGCCGTTGCTCGACCCAATGCCAATCGATTCTCTCCTGTTCGAGACGGACTCGTTCACCCAACCCGTCCTCGACCAACTCGACGTAGAGGTCGCGCTCGTCCGGCGTCAACCTGCTGAGGGTCCAGGATGGCGAATCCGTGGGTGTCAATGTCTCCCCAGTACTCGATGTCGGCGTCGGCCAGCCAGCGCAGTCGGCCCACATTGTCGACGTCGAAGCCCTTTCCCCAGATCACGACGCCATCTTCCGGGATGTCGATGCTCAGATAGCTGATCTCGTTCTCCACGATCACCGCCGTCCGCGGTTCGACCCTGAGCTGCGCCACCTCCTCGGAGCGGGCAGCCAGCTCGGTGAGCGGATCAGGTAGGCCCAGCGACGGGGCGGGCCGCAGCCGCACCAAACTGGGCTTGGACCTCAGTCCAAGGCCCGCAAGGAATCCCGCGGCAGTCGACGGCACCCCGAGCATCGAAGCCAGCACCGGTCGGTACCTCTCGGCGAACTTGGTGTCGACGCCGGGCGCGCTGATCTCGCGAAGGTATCGCTGCGACTGGCGGCGGCTGTCGAGCCACACGAAGGCAGCGATCAACTGTGGCATCTCGGCGGCCAGCTCGAGCGCACGAAGGGGTTGCCCGACAACCCACTGCCGCACCTGTGGATGTTCATGCGCCAGAGCCAGCAGCTCATCGAAACGCCGCACCGCGCCCGCCACTCGCAGCACCGTCCAGGCCTGGTCGAACGTCGACACTACCGCCCGGACAGGCAACCGGTTACGGCCGATTTGCCTGCCCCCGATCGATTCCCACTGCAAGGTGTATCGACTGTCGTCCCGACGGCTGGCGTCAAGAGCGGCGACCCACTCGCGGGCGGCGGTAACATCGTCGCCGACCTGCGACGGCTTGGGACCGCGAAGTACCACCTCGATCGGAGCAAAGTGGGCACCAACGGCGTACGCGCGCAACAGCGACCCGTCGTCCCACCTGCGCCTGACCCTGGCGGCAATGTCGTCAGGCGTGGTCCAGGCCGCACTCATGGCCGTCGCCCGTCGCGCCGTGTCCGGTACTCCTCGATCGTCATCGTCTGACGGCGGGAGAATGTTGCGGTCGGATTGTCGACGAATCCGATTGCCTTCACGTAGGGCTCGATGACGTGAACTTTCTGCAGAGGCGTGACGATGAGGAGCTGCAACCCGAGCCTGGCGAAGAGTTCCAACGCGTAGCGCGTCGAGACGTCCGAGCCACGCCCGAAAGCCTCGTCGATGACCGCGAACCGGAAGTCCCGCGACTTCTCCGCACCCCACTCAAGCCCGAATTGGTAGGCGAGCGACGCGGCCAGGATGGTGTAGGCGAGCTTCTCCTTCTGGCCGCCCGACTTGCCGTCGGAGTCGCTGTAGTGCTCCCACTGGTCATCGGTTTCGGTGTCACCCGTGAGCCACGCATAGGCCTTCTCGAATGCCGGTGTGACTTCGTAGTGGACTTCGTCGTCGCCGGGTGGGTAGAAGCGTGTCGATCGTCGCGTAGTCCATCAGGGCAGACTAAAGAATAGGGCCGACAGATTCGTGCGTGCCGGGCGGCATGTTGCCCGAACAACTGTGGGCGGGCAGTCGTTCATTGCGAGCACAGGTGGCACGCTCGTTTCGAGCACAAACGGAAGGCTCCCCGTCACCGGGTACGGCGTGTGCCCCAGAGGTTCATCATGATCGGCGCCACATCAGCACAGCAGAATCCCAGTATGGCCGTTGGTATCTGATTCCGGCATCGGGTACCCCTGATGGCCGAATCGATCCATTCTCGAGCGTCCGCCCAGCAGCCCCCACCCCAAGCATGTCGCCGCCGCCTCTGACGGTGCGATAGATCCGCTCGGCCAACGCAGCCGAACTGGGACGGCGTGAGCGTGCCTATGCGCTCGACGCGTACTGTGCCAGCTTCTCGCTGACCGGCACCACCCTCGGCAAAGGGGCGTGGTCGAAGTAGTCTGGCTTGCGCCTCCGCATCAGTTTCTCGCCATCGATTGCCCAGTCAAAATTATTGCGTACCAATAGTTTACGAAACACCTGGTTGGTACACGCGAGATCGCGCGCGGCCATCCGCGCGAAAAGCAGCGGCGACACGGTGGGATCGTCGAGGTAATCACGCACTCGTCGGCGATAATCGGGGTGACGAAGCAAGCTTGGGTCGGCGAACGCCTCGTTCACCATCCCGAACTCCGCGTAGATGCCCAAGCCCTCGATCTCGTCGTGGGTGACCGCGACCTCCTCCGAGGCGACGACATCGGCAGGATAAACCGGGGCCCAGAACGGCAGATCCGTCGGCTGGCTACCGGCCTGGGTGGGTTCGGCCACGGTCTGCTCGCGGCAGAACATGTAGAAGCTTCGCATTCGTTCGGTCAGCTGCGCTCCAGGAATGACGACGAAGTCGGCGCCGAAGAACGTCACGAACTGGTCGTGATGGGCTTTCTGCAGCTGTTGCGCGCGGGCGAGCTTATCCGGATTGCGGAATACCCGCTGCGGGTAGCGCATTGCGATTTCGCAGGCGACCCGATGGATCGCCGCCCGGTCGCGCTTCCGGTGGCATACGAAGTTGCCACTGGTCAACCATTCCGGCCCGACGGGCACGAGTCGACCGATCATGAAGCCACCGGGCTGCAGTGGCCGGAACACGGTCGGCCCCATGTTCGAGTGCACGCGGTATACCAACTCGTCGATAAGGTTCACCACGACGAGCGCGTCACCGTCGCGTCGTTGCACTTCGAAGATGCCTTCCACAACGTCGCGCCAGCCAAGCAACAGTTCGCGGTCCTGCTCGGTCAGGTCTCGACGATGTAGGGCGAACCGTTCCACGATGGTCTTCCCGCTGCGCAACTCATGCTGCAGCAGGAAGTGGTCGAGTGCGGTAATCAGGTCCGATTCGTCGCCCACGATTCCGCTTGGGAAAAACTCCTCCAACACCTGGCGGCGCTCGCGATCAAACCGCGGGTGTAAGGAGAAATCGAGCAGCTCCCGCTTGAGGTCCGCGCTGCGTTCCACCAGGTTTGCGATCTCGGTCATCGCAACGTCCCCTCACGTCGTTCGAAGTCGCCTTGACGCTACCGGAGAATGCTCAACGGTTGCCTGCGGCGCGCCGACACGAATGCCCCGTTTGGGCTCCGACGTCATTCGGCAAGATCAGCGGTCCTACCGCGCCATTATGACGCCCGTGTCCGTGATTCAAGCCATCGTTGAGATCTGCGGCCGGAGCGCGACGAAAGACCACCTGCCGGAACAACGCGACATGGTGTGCCAATGAACCTTTAGGCGGCAGGTCGAACAGATACGACCAGCGACTTGAGACCAAACCAGGTGAGAGGGACGATGCCCTCTCACCTGGATAGTTCGCTACCTAGTAGCGGGGACAGGATTCGAACCTGCGACCTCTGGGTTATGAGCCCAGCGAGCTACCGAGCTGCTCCACCCCGCGTCGGGTAAACGAAAGGTTACCGAAACTGCGGTGTGGAACCAAATCAGCCTTCTACCAGCGGTTCAGCCGGCCGCTGCCAGGAACCCGACCACGCCGACCGCCAGCACGACACCGCACAGCACCAGCGTGCCGCCGATCAGCGTCACCAGCGCCGACAGAACATACGGTGTTGCGGCGTCCATCACCCGCTGCCAGGTGGTGCCGGCACCGACGTAGGCCGTGCGATTCAACGGTTCGACCGGCACGCCTGCCGTATGCGCGACGATGGTGTGCTGTCCGAGCGGCAGCGCGCCGGGCCCGGTCGCGGGCACTGCGACCGTCAGCCCACGCTCGGCGGCGAAGCGCACCGTGGCCAGCACATCGAGCGCCGACGTCGCGAACACCACGGCGCACGGCCTGACGGGAACCGCGACGTTCCACGGGGTGACGCGCGTCGCCGAGTGCGGCCTGCAGACTGGCCGCACTGCTTGGGCGGGCCGATGTCAAGGGGTCGATGTCAAGGGGTCGATGTCGAGGGGTCGGAGCCGAGGGGCAGGCGCCACGGGCGGTACCTCCGCGAGTGCACACATTTGTACGGAATCCACCGGCGTGTCGCGTACAAATGTGTGCGCTCGCGGCGGTTGGGGGTCGCGAGCGCGGGGGTCGCGAGCGCGGGGGTCGCGACGATCAGGTCAGCGCGCGGCGTTGAACTCGTTCATCGCGTCGTCCAGCCGTTGCAGGGCGGTTCCGTACTCCTGGAAGTTCCCGCTCTGCTGGGCATCCTGGACCGCGGCGATCGCCGCCTGGATCTCGCGCAGCGCCGCTGCCCGGGCCGCCGACAACTGGCCGCCGCCGGGAGCTGGCACCGCCACCGGTGGCGTCGGCACCTCGGGATTGTTCTGCGGCTGCTGCGGCGTGTTGCCGTCCTGCGGAGTCTGCTGCGCGGGCGCTTCACCGTCGGTGGGCGCCGGGCCGGTCGCGGTTTCACCCGCGCCGGCACCGAAGACCTGGTCGAGCGCCTCGGCGACCGTCGGCGCGTAACCGACCTTGTCGTTGTAAAGCAGCGCGACCCGGATCAGGCGGGGATACGTGGACGCGGCGTCGGTGTTACCCGGCGAGGCATAGATGGGTGCCACGTAGAGCAGCCCGCCCTGTGCCACGGGCAGCGTCAGCAGGTTGCCCCACCTGATCCGGTTCTGCCCGTCTCGCCCGATGACACCCAGGTCGCCCGACACTTCGGTGTCGGTGGACATCGCGTTGAACGCCAGTTTGGGACCGTTGACCTGACCGGGAATGGTCAGCACGGTAAGCCTGCCGTACGTGTCGGGATCCGAGCTCGCGCTGACGTAGGCCGCCAGATAATCACGGCGGAACCGGTTCATCGCACTGGTCAACTGGAATGATGCTGAATCATCATCGCCGGCAAGGTTTTTCGCCACGATGTAGTACGGCGGCTGCATCCCACTTGCTTCGGGCTTGGGATCCAACGGCACGTCCCAGAAATCCGACGTCGAGAAGAACGTCACCGGATCGTCGACGTGATAGCGGGCCAGCAGCTGCCGCTGCACCTTGAACAGATCCTCCGGGTAGCGCAGATGCGCGGCCAGTTCCGGTGAGATCTCACTCTTGGGCTTCACCGTGCCGGGGAACACCTTCATCCAGGTCTGCAGCACCGGATCGCTCTCGTCCTGCGCGTAGAGCGTGACGGTGCCGTCGTAGGCGTCGACGGTGGCCTTCACCGAGTTGCGGATGTAGGAGACCCGCTTGTCGGGCGGCCGCCTGGTCAGACCCGTCTCGCTGGAGTCGTCGGTGGCCGAGGTCAGCGACGTCAACTCCGAGTACGGGTAGTTGTCTAGTGTCGTGTAGCCGTCGACGATCCAGACCATCCGCTCGTTGACGATCGCGGGGTACACCGAGGAGTCGGTGGTCAGCCAGGGCGCGACGGCCTCGACGCGCTCGGCCGGGTCGCGGTTGAACAGGATCTTGCTGCTAGCGCCGATCACATTCGAGAACAGGAAGTTGCGCTCGGCGAACTTGATCGCGAACAAGCTTCGTGCCACCCAGTTTCCGACCGGCACGCCCCCGGTACCGGTGTAGGTGTAGTTCTTCGTCTCGACGTTGGTCTCGTAGTCGTATTCGCGATCGCCGCCGTTGCTACCGACGATCGCATAGTCCTCCGCGGCGCTGGCGATCATCGGACCGAAATAGATGCGTGGCTGGGACAGCGGCGCGGGCTGATCGCCCACCACCGAGCCGTTGGCGCCGACGACAGTGGTGAGGAACTCCGGGTAACCACCGTTCTGGTTGGGATCGTTGGCCACCCCGCGCACGGTGTTCGCTGGGGACGCGATGAACCCGTTGCCGTGGGTGAACACGGTGTGCCGGTTGATCCAGTCGCGCTGGTTGTCGGTGAGCAGGTCGGGATCGAGCTCACGTGCGGCCACCACGTAGTCCTGCAGGCCCTCTGGCCCCTGGTACCGGTCGATCGCCAGCTGGTCGGGGAACCCGTAGAAGTTCTTGCCCTGTTCGAACTGGGTGAACGCCGGGCTGATGATGGTCGGATCCAGCAGCCGGATGTTGGAGATCGTCGAGGAATCCGAGGCCACCTGCTGCGCGGTCGTGGGCGTGTTGCCGCCGTACGGGCGATAGAAGACGTCCTGATCCGTCACCAGCCCGTAGGCCTCCCTTGTGGCGGTGATGCTGCGACTGATGTATTCGCTTTCCTTCTGCGCCGCGTTGGGCTTGACGCTGAACTGTTCGACGATCAGCGGCCAGCCCGCACCGACGACCAGCGACGACAGCAGCAACAGCACCAGCCCGATCGCCGGGATGCGCAGATCGCGCAGCACCAACGCGGAAAACACCGCGGCCGCGCAGATCAGGGCGATGGCCAGCAGGATCATCTTCGCGGGAAGCACGGCGTTGATATCGGTGTAGCCAGCGCCGGTGAACGGCTTGCCGTCACGGGTATGGCTGAGCAACTCGTAGCGGTCGAACCAGTAAGCGACCGCCTTGAGAAGCACCAGAATGCCGACCAGAGTGACCAGCTGGATCCGGGCGGGCCGGCTCAGAGCACCTTCGCGGCCCGCCAGACGGATGCCACCGAAAATGTAGTGGGCCACGATGTTGGCCAGCAGCGCGAGGAACGCGGAGACCAGCAGGAAGCTGACCACCATGCGATAGAACGGCAGGTCGAAGGCGTAGAACCCGAGATCGAGCCCGAATTGAGGGTCGGTGACACCGAACGACCCGCCGTGCAGGAACATCTGGATCCGTACCCAGTAGCTCTGCGCGACAATGCCGGACAACACACCCAGGAACAGCGGCACCCCGATGCCGATCAGACGCAGGCGCGTCATCACGGCGGTGCGGTATCGCGCCACCGGATCGTTGGGACCGCTGGTGGGGACGAAGACGGGCCGGGTTCGGTACGGCAGCGCCAGAGCCGCGAACACCACGGCGCCGACCAGCACGGACACCACCACGAAAACCACAAGGCGGGTGAGTAGGACGGTGGTGAATACCGACCGGTAGCCCAACTCGCCGAACCACAACCAGTTCACATAGGTGTCGACGAGTCGCGGGCCGATGATCAGCAGTGCCACGGCCACCAACGCGATCGCGATCAGAATCCGGCTTCGTCGGGTCAGGTTCGGCATCCTGGCGGCGGGCCGCATTGCCACGGGATCAACTCCTGGTCATGCTGGAAACAACGTCACCGCAGCGTAGGTGACGCGCGCCTCAACGTCAGCGGCGATGGGCACAACTGTACTTACTGTCCTGCCCAGCGCTCCATCCCCATGGCCTAGCACCCGGGCGGTTCGCCACCGGCAGAAAGGGTGTTCAACGCGTCCACGGCTCCGGTGAGGGTGTCCACGCGGACCAACTCGATGTCTTCATTCGCTGAGCGCGCCTCGTCACAGTTGTCCGACGGCACCAGGAACACTGTGGCGCCGGCTTCGCGCGCGGCCAGGATCTTATGGGTGATCCCTCCGATCGGGCCCACCTCGCCGTCCGCGGTGATGGTGCCGGTGCCCGCGATGAACTGAGCACCGTTCAACTCGCCTTCGGTCAGTTTGTCGATCACGGCGAGGCTGAACATCAGTCCGGCCGACGGGCCGCCGATGTTCGCCAGGTGGAAGTCGATGTCGAACGGCGCCCACGGCGAATCGAATACGGAGATACCCAGCAAGCCGTGCGGTTTGCCGTCCTCGCGGTTGCCCAGCGTGATGGTCGCCGCGCCTGCCGGTGCATTCTTGCGCCGGTAGTCGATGACCACCTGCTGGCCGGGCCGGGTTTGCTCCATGAGTCCGGTGAATTCATCCAGGTTGGCCACCGGCTTGCCGTCGACGGCGTCGATCGCGTCGCCGTCCTGCAGTTTGCCCAACGACGGACCGGGATCCCCGACGCTGCCGACGGTGACCGCGGACGAGTAGTCCAGATACCCGAGTGCCGCGGACTCGGCGTCGTCCTCACTGCGACGGAACTGGTCGGTGTTGTCCTGGTCGATCTCTTCCCGGCTCCGGTCCGGCGGATAGATCAGCGCGCGGGGAACGAGTTGGTCGCGGCCACCGATCCAGAACGCGATCGCCTGCCCCAGGGTCAGCGCGTCCTGCTGGGACACCGTCGTCATGTTTAGATTGCCGGCAGTCGGGTATGTCTCGGTGCCCTCGATGTCCACCACCACGTCGCCGTCGAACTCACCGAGGGTGTTGACCGTCGGCCCTGGGCCCAGTGACACGTACGGGACCCTCACCGTCGCCAGCAGAGCACCGAACACCAGAAGTGGCACCGACGCCACCAGCAGAGTCGCTATCCGCCTGTTCACGCCGCCTACAGTAACTGCGCTTCCTTGCGCTGCGTTCTCTGTGAGCGTGACCCGCCGACCCACCTGCCCGCCCAACGGTGAGTACCGTTGTGCACATGGCTGACCTGCCCTTCGGCTTCTCCGCGGGAGATGACCCCGACCGCGACAAGCGGCGCGACAAAGATCCCGACTCCGGCGAACCCCGATCGGGGGGCAGTTCCAGCGATCCGTTCGGGTCCGGCGCCGGTAACTTCGACATGAACGACCTCGGGCAGATCTTCACGCGGCTGGGTCAGATGTTCAGCGGTGCAAGCAATGTCGGGGCAGGCGGCGCCCAGGCGGGTCCGGTGAACTACGACCTGGCGCGTCAGCTGGCGTCCAGTTCGATCGGCTTCGTCGCGCCCATCCCCCCGGCCACCAGCACCGCGGTCACCGACGCGGTCCACCTTGCCGAGACGTGGCTCGACGGGTCGACGTCATTGCCTGCAGGCAGCACGAAAGTGGCGGCCTGGACACCCAACGACTGGATCGAGAACACCCTCGCGACCTGGAAGCGGGTGTGCGATCCGATGGCCGCGCAGATCTCGTCGGTGTGGGCGTCGGCGCTGCCCGCGGAAGCTAAGTCCATGGCGGGCCCGTTGCTGTCGATGATGTCGCAGATGGGCGGCATGGCGTTCGGGTCGCAGCTGGGACAGGCGCTGGGCAAATTGTCGCGGGAGGTACTGACCTCCTCGGACATCGGGCTGCCGTTGACGCCCAAGGGTGTTGCCGCACTGATGCCCGCCGCGATCGAAGCGCTCTCCGAGGGGCTGGAACAGCCTCGCAGCGAAGTCATCACCTTCCTCGCCGCCCGTGAAGCGGCGCACCACCGGCTGTTCAGCGGTGTCCCCTGGCTGTCGAGTCAGTTGCTCAACGCCGTCGAGGCGTACGCCACGGGGATGAAGATCGACCTGAGCGGCATCGAGGATCTCGCGGCGGGTTTCAACCCGGCAGCGCTGTCCGACCCCGCCCAGTTCGAGCAGTTGCTCAACCAGGGGGTTTTCGAACCCAAGGCTACTCCCGAACAGACCCAGGCCCTTGAGCGTCTCGAGACGCTGCTGGCACTCGTCGAGGGATGGGTCCAGACCGTGGTGAGTGACGCGCTGGGCGACCGGATCCCCGGCACCGCCGCCCTGTCCGAGATGCTGCGCCGACGCCGCGCCACGGGCGGCCCCGCCGAGCAGACCTTCGCCACACTGGTCGGTCTGGAACTGCGGCCCCGCAAGCTGCGGGAGGCCGCCGCGCTGTGGGAACGTGTCACCGAAGCCGTCGGCGTGGACGCACGCGACGCCGTCTGGCAGCACCCCGACCTCCTTCCCGACTCCACCGATCTCGACGAACCCGCCGCGTTCATCGACCGCGTGATCGGCGGCGGCGTCAGCAGTGTCGACACCGACATCGACGCGGCCATCGCGCAGTTCGAGAAGCACCTGAACGAGGACGACGATGCCGACGGTCCTGTGGATAAGTGAGTCGCTGTCGCGGCCTGCCGTGACACAGTCGCTGCATGACGCCTCCACCCACTCGAAGCGCCGGAGGCACCACCCGATACAGCCTCGATCCCGCCCTGACGGTTTTGCTTCGCCCCGACGGAGCCGTCCAGATCGGCTGGGATCCCCGTCGAGCGGTGCTGGTGCGCCCACCTGATGGACTGTCGACGCCCGCGCTGGCCGACCTCCTGCGGTCGATGACGACGCCCACCGCTGTCGCCGAACTCACCCACAGCGCCAAGCGGGCAGGACTGTGCGACCCGACACACCTGCTCGACCTGGTCAACGGGCTGGTGGCGGCCGAGGTGGTCACCGTCTCGGTGCGCCCCACGCCGCGCCGTGCGGCGGCGATCCGCATCCACGGCCGCGGACCGCTATCCGACCTGGTGGCTGACGGGCTGGCTTGCTCAGGCGCACGAGTGCGTCGCACCAGCAGCGGCAACGCCACCGGCAACAGCGGCACTGCAGACCTGGTGATCCTCGCGGACTACTTGGTCGCCGACCCACACCTGGTGCGTGAACTGCACCTCGGCAGAATTCCTCACCTCTCGGTGCGGGTTCGCGACGGCGCCGGGTTGGTGGGACCACTGGTGCTGCCGGGCCTGACCAGTTGTTTGATGTGCGCTGACCTGCACCGACGTGACCGCGACGCCGCCTGGCCCGCCGTGGCTGCACAATTGCGCGACGCGGTGGGCACCGGCGATCGGGCGACCATGTTGGCCACTGCCGCGGTGGCGCTCAGCCAGGTCGACAGGGTACTTCGCGTGCTGCGCACCGACCGGTCGGACTCAGCCGCCCTGTCCCCGCCTCCAACGCTGGATGCCACCCTCGAAGTCGACGCTCACACCAGCACCGTCGTGTCCCGGCGCTGGACGAAGCATCCCTCATGCACGTGTTGACCACGCCCGTTGGCAGATCGGTACCAGTGCCGTCGCCGTGTTCATGGATGATGGTCTGGTGAGCGACATCAAGCGTGGGCGAGCCGCCCGAAACGCAAAGCTGGCATCCCTGCCTGTCGGTTTTGCCGGCCGGGCAGCGCTTGGCTTCGGCAAACGACTGACCGGCAAGTCGAAAGACGAGGTCAACGCCGAATTGATGGAGAAGGCCGCCCACCAGCTCTTCACCGTCCTGGGTGAACTCAAGGGCGGTGCGATGAAGGTCGGCCAAGCGCTTTCGGTGATGGAAGCGGCCGTCCCCGAGCAGTTCGGCGAGCCCTACCGGGAAGCGCTGACGAAGCTGCAGAAGGACGCTCCCCCGCTGCCCGCCGCCAAGGTGCATCGCGTGCTGGACGGCCAGCTGGGCACCAAGTGGCGGGATAGGTTCTCCGAATTCGACGACACCGCAATCGCGTCAGCGAGCATCGGACAGGTCCACAAGGGCATCTGGAAAGACGGACGCGAGGTGGCCGTCAAGATCCAGTACCCCGGCGCCGACGAGGCACTGCGGGCCGACCTGAAGACGATGCAGCGCATGGTCAGCGTCTTCAAGCAGCTCTCCCCAGGCGCCGATGTCGAGGGCGTGGTGGAGGAGCTGATCGAGCGCACCGAGATGGAACTCGACTACCGACTCGAAGCGGAGAACCAGCGCGCCTTCGCCAAGGCCTACCACGGCCATCCGCACTTCGTGGTGCCCGCGGTCGTCGCCAGTGCACCCAAAGTGCTTGTCGCGGAATGGATCGACGGCATCCCGCTGGCGCAGATCATCCGCAGCGGGACGCAGGAACAGCGCGACCTGATGGGCTACCGCCTGTTCGAGCTCACCGACGACGCTCCACGTCGGCTGGAGATGATGCACGGAGACGCCCACCCCGGCAACTTCATGCTGATGCCCGGCGACAAGATGGGCGTCATCGACTTCGGTGCGGTCGCGCCGCTGCCCGGCGGCATGCCGGTGGAGCTGGGTCGCCTGCTGCGCTACGCCGTCGACAAGAACTACGACAAGTTGTTGACCACCATGGAAGCCATCGGCTTCATCCAGAAGGGCGAGCAGGTGTCGCCCCGCGAGATCGACGACATGCTGCAGCAGTACGTCCAACCGCTCGAAGTCGATGTCTTCCACTACAGCCGCAAGTGGCTGCAGAGGATGACAGCGATCGATTTCGACCGCGCCGCTGGCCAGATCAAGGCCGCCCGTCAGATGAACATCCCACCGAAGCTGGCGATTCCGATGCGCGTGATCGCATCGATCGTCGCCATCTCATGCCAACTCGACGCGCACGTTCCGGTGCGCCAGATCGCCGTGGACCTGGTACCGGGGTTCTCAGATCCGGATTAGCGAACCTGTGCGGTTGGGCACTGAGATACGGAACCGCACCGTCGCTACGCCGCGACGGCGTCCTTACGCGGGCGGCCCCTCGGCCTCTTGCGCGCGATGATCGTTCCACGCTCGAAGATCTCGCCGCCCCAAACACCCCACGGCTCTTCACGTTCGAGCGCAGCCGTCAGGCACTGGCGCCGGATCGGGCAATCACCACACAACAGCTTGGCCTGCTCGAGGTCGACGGGGTTGTCGGCAAACCACAGGTCGGGGTCGCCGACATGGCAAGGCAGCGCCGGCAGCTTCTTCTCGCGGAATGTCTCGACCGACATGTCCGTTCACCTGCTTCCTGGTCCATCTTTGGCTGTCTTGATCTCTGTGATCCGGACCAGGTGTTGGGTGTTATCCCACAACGAAGGCCACGGATCCGGTAACTGCGGGTCCGTGGCCTTTTCGGCGATATCGAGGTGGGTCTAGAGGTAACCCCGATCCACGGACGTGGCAGTAGCGGTGGCGGTGGGTCGCTCACGCTTCGGCGTAATAGCGGCTGCCACCCAGCTAGCGGCGGGATGGACCGGCCGGCCAGCCACGGGGAGGTTGACCCACATGCTGGCGGCGTTTACGCCGCAGTTAGACAAATCATTCATCGCGGGTCTCCCTTCTTTCACGTGGCACCGGGTGCAGTAGTTAAGTGCAGCATTGAGGCTAAACCCTGCTCCCCACCCAAGGCAATCATTTTTTGACCTGCGCTTTTAGCGCCGAGCGCGCACCAGCGCCAGTACGTCGGCCCCGAACTGCTCGAGCTTGCGCGCGCCAATCCCGGGAATGGCTACCAGGGCGGCGGCGTCGGTGGGCATGGCCTCGGCGATCGCGATCAAGGTGTTGTCGCTGAACACGACGAACGCGGGCACGTTGAGTTCTTTGCTGGTGCTGCTGCGCCAGTCCTTGAGTTGGCCGAGCAGTTCGTCGTCGACATCGGAGGCGCAGGTCTCGCACCGACGCAGCATCACCGCCGTTGGGGTGTTGAGCATCGCGTCGCAGACTCGGCAACGCGCCGCCTGGCCGCGCTGCTTGCGGGGGCGGGTGGGCCCGCAATCTTGCGGGGTCTGCGGCGCGATACCGCTGAGAAACCGCGACGGGCGGCGCCCCTGCCGCCCTCCCGGGTTGCGCGCCAACGCCCAGCTGAGTGCCAAATGTACACGTGCCCTTGTGATGCCGACGTAGAACAGGCGACGCTCCTCCTCCACCGCCTCGCTGTCGGGCCCGTGGGCCAGCGCATGCGAGATGGGCAGTGTGCCGTCGGCCAGCCCGACCAGGAACACTGCGTCCCACTCCAGCCCCTTCGCGGCGTGCAGCGACGCCAGTGTGACGCCCTGGACCACCGGTGGATGACGCGCGTCGGCCCGCACCCGCAGCTCAGCCAGTAGGCCGGGGAGGTCGAGGTGCGGACGCTCGGCCACTTCGTCGTCGACCAGGGTGGCCAACGACGACAGCGCCTCCCACCGCTCCCGCGCGCGGGTACCGGCCGGGGCTTCTGCGGTGAGCCCCAACGGCTCGAGGACGGCGCGGACCACCTCGGGCAGCGGGCGGTCGGCACCCGCAGTGTCAGCGCTGGCAGCCCGCTGCAGGGCCAACATCGCCTGCCGAATCTCCTGCCGTGTGAAGAATCCCTCGCCGCCGCGCACCTGGAACGCGACGCCCGCTTCGGTCAGTGCCTCCTCGTACACCTCCGACTGGGCGTTGATGCGGTACAGCACAGCGATTTCGGACGGCGCGGTGCCCGATTCGATGAGCTGCGCGATCTTCGTGGCGACGGCGGCCGCTTCGGCGACCTCATCGGTGTGCTCGGAGAAGGAGGGTGGGGGCCCGGGCGGCCGCTGACCGACCAGGTGCAGCTTGCTTCCCGCCACCCGGCCGCGAGCGGCGGCGATCACGCGGTTGGCCAGCGACACGACCTGTGGCGTGGACCGGTAGTCGCGTTCCAGCCGGACGACTACGGCTTCCGGGAACCGGCGGGAGAAGTCGAGCAGATAGGACGGGGTGGCGCCGGTGAACGAGTAGATGGTCTGGTTGGCGTCGCCGACGACCGTGAGGTCGTCCCGGGGGCCCAGCCACGCGCCCAGTACCCGCTGCTGCAGCGGTGTGACGTCCTGATACTCGTCCACCACGAAACACCGGTACCTGTCGCGGAACTCCTGAGCGACGGCGGCGTCGTTCTCGATGGCTGCCGCGGTATGCAGCAGCAGATCGTCGAAGTCGAGCAGCATGACACCGTCGCGGTCGGCCTTGAGCTTCTCGTAGGTCGCGTACACCGCCGCCACGCGCGCTGCGTCGAACGGGATGTCGCGGCTGATAGCGGCGACCTTGGCGGGATAGGCCTCGGGCGTGATGAGCGACGACTTCGCCCACTCGATCTCACCGGCGAGGTCGCGGACGTCGTCGGTGCTGACCTGAATCTTGTTCCGGTTGGCTGCGGTGGCCACGACGGAGAACTTGCTGTCGAGCAGCTCCCATCTGGTGGACCCGACCAGACGCGGCCAGAAGTAGCGCAGTTGGCGGCGGGCGGCGGCATGGAATGTCACCGCCTGGACCGAACCAGTGCCTGCGCCGTCGTCCAGGGCACGAAGCCTGGCGCGCATCTCGCCGGCCGCGCGTTGGGTGAACGTCACCGCCAGCACCTGGCCGGGCGCCACATGCCCGCCGGCCACCAGTTGCGCGATCCGGCGGGTGATGGTCCTCGTTTTGCCGGTGCCCGCACCGGCGAGCACGCACACCGGGCCGCGTGCTGCCAGCACCGCTTCGCGCTGCTCGTCGTCGAGACCTGCGGTGACGGTGTCCGCGGTGGTGTGCAGTCCCCCGTCGCCGACCATGGCGTCCATCATCGCAGGGACGGCCGACACCTTCCTGCTGCGCCACACTTGTCCTCGATTGGGTATCGATACCGAGGTCGGCTACGTTGACAGACTTATGAGTAGCGATGCGCCCGTCGTCATGTACAGCACCACCTGGTGTGGCTATTGCGCGCGGCTGAAGAAGCTGTTGAAGTCGGCTCACATCTCCTATGAGGAGATCGACATCGAAGAGGACAGCGCCGCAGCCGATTTCGTGGCGAACGCCAACGGGGGCAACCGGACCGTGCCCACCTTGAAGTTCTCTGACGGCTCCACCCTGACCAACCCGGGACTGCCGCAGGTCACGGCCAAGTTGGCTGAGCTCGCGTCGTAGTCAGCGGGGCGGAGACTCTCAATCCTCCGCCGCGAACGCCCACGATTCGATGATCTCGCGGGCGATCGAAATCGACCCCGGTAGCAGCAGGCTCGCTTCGGACTGGGCAGTCCAGTCGCCGACGGAAAGCGCTTGGCGAATCTCGGCCCTGGTGAACCACGCCGCCTCGGCGATCTCACCGTCGTTGTACGAGAACTCCTGATCGGGGTCGCCCACCGCGTGGAAGCCGACCATCAGCGACCGCGGGAACGGCCACGGCTGGCTACCCAGATACTGCACGTCGCGCACGGCGAGCCCCACCTCCTCGGCGATCTCGCGCACCACACAGGCCTCGAACGACTCACCCGCCTCGACGAAACCGGCGAGGATGGAGAACATGCGCTCCGGCCAGACGACTTGGCGTGCCAGTACCGCACGGTCGGCGCCGTCGTGCACCAGGCAGATCACCGCGGGATCGATGCGCGGGAACTCCTCGTGGCCGGTGACTGGGTTGATCCGGGCCCAGCCGGCCCGGATCATCGTGGTGGGTGTGCCGTCCACCGGACTGAAGCGCGCCCTGTCGTGCCAGTTGAGAAGCGCTGTCGCCGAAGCGACCAGTTGCGCGCTCACGTCGTCGAAGACGTCGCCGGTGCGCCGCAGATCGAGCACCTGGACATTTTCGGCGGCCCCGTCCGCTGGCGGCTGCAGTTCGGCCCGGATGGCCCAAACATGTTGTCCGCCAGGCAATGCGCCAAGAAAGACGGCGTCTTCGGGCGGTGTGTCGGCGACCTTGGCCGCAGGCCCGAGCACCACGCGGCCCTGCGCGATGAGCACCTGGTTGCGGCGGTCGACGCGTAGCACCACCGCGTCAGCCCAGCCTGCCTGCGCGGCATCGATATCGGTGCGCAGATGGTCCGAACGGTCGGCACCCACCCGCGACAGCAGCGGCACGTTGCGCAGCTGAAAGCCCATCGGATTCGCCCCTAGCGATCTGCGTCAGCGCTGCGGATGTAGAGCAGCCGGTCGGTGGCCTCCAACGCGTCGACTTCTGGGTCGTCGACGCGCCGCAAGCTCCCGTCGCGCACCACTCCCAGCACAATGTCGACGAGGTGTCGCGGCGAGCCGCCCACTTCCTTGTGTTCGACCTCGCGTTCGGCGATGGCGAATCCCGCGTCGGGGGTCAGCAGGTCCTCGATCATCTCCACGACGCTCGGTGTGGTGGTCGCGATTCCGAGCAGCCTTCCCGCCGTCTCCGACGACACCACCACCGAGTCGGCGCCCGACTGCCGCAGCAGATGCTGATTCTCCGCCTCACGGATCGAGGCGATGATCTTCGCCTTCGGCGCCAGTTCCCTGGCGGTCAGGGTGACCAGCACCGCGGTCGGGTCGCTGTTGGTGGCGACGATGATCGACGAGGCGTGCTGCGCGCCCGCCAGCCGCAACACATCCGACTTGTTGGCGTCACCGTGCACCGTCACCAGCCCGGCGGCTTCGGCGCGGTCCAGCGACGCGCGGTCGGTGTCGACGACCACGATGTCGCTGGGCTTGACGTTGTCGCCGATCATCGCGGCGACCGCTGTTCTACCCTTGGTGCCGTAGCCGATGACGACGGTGTGGTTACGCACGCTGTTCCTCCAACGCTGGATCTTGAGAGCCTGTCGCGACGCAGCGGTGAGGGTCTCGACGGTGGTACCGATGAGTACGATCAGGAATGCGACCCGCAACGGCGTAATGACCAGGACGTTGACCAACCGCGCCGTCTCGGTGACGGGCGTGATGTCGCCGTAGCCCGTGGTCGAAAGCGACACCGTCGCGTAGTAGAGGCAGTCCAGGAACGACAGTCCACCCGGGACCGGGGCGCTGTCGATATCGCGGTAACCGTCTCTGTCGAAGTAGACGATAAGCACTGCGGCGAACAGCGCCGCCAGCGCGTAAAGCACCCGTCGGGTGATCCTGGTGACCGGACTGACGAACTTCTCCGGAATGCGCAGGATGTCCACCAGCGCACTGTCCGGTTTGGCGGTCAGATTCTCGTCGATCGCAGCCAAGCGGCGCCGCAACCTGCCTTTAGCCACGCGGGATCATTCGACCGAGTTCCTGCGGCAGTGTCGAGGGTCGCTTCGCGACTGCCCTGGGGCTCACCCGCACAATGTAACCATGACCCTCACTTCCCCCGTCGCGCAGCGCGCGAGTCAGAAACGCGCCTATCAGATGGCTGCCCTGTTGGGCGGCATGGGCATCCTGCATTTCGTCGCGCCCAAGCCGTTCGACAGCATCATTCCCGTCGAGCTGCCGGGCACGGCGCGCTTCTACACCTACGCCTCGGGTGCCGGCGAGCTGGGCACCGCGGCGCTGTTGGCCGTGCCCAGCACGCGCAAACTGGGCGCGACCGCCGCGGTGGCACTGTTCCTGGCGGTGCTTCCCGGCAACGTGAACATGGTGCGACTGTTTTGGGACAAGCCGTGGTACCTCAAGGCGGTCACGATCGCCCGGCTGCCGTTGCAGGTCCCGATGATCACCTTGGCACTCAAGGTGCGCCGCGACGCCTGAACGGTCACCTCTGCTGGACCTCGAGCAGGCGCACCACATCGTCGGCGGTGGGAACGTCGGCGGGAATCACCGTGCGGTTGGACCGCACATAGTGAAACGCCACCCGCACAGCGCTTTCCGTGAGTCCGCTCAATGCCGCCCACGCCAGCCGGTACACCGCCAACTGCACTTCGGCATGGCGACGTGCCTGCTCGTCGGCGGGCGGCTCGCCCGTCTTCCAGTCGACGACGGTGACCCCACCGTCCTGGTCGGCGAACACGGCGTCAATTCGCCCGCGCAGCACCGTGTCGCCCACCGCCATCTCGAACGGAACCTCGACGTCCACCGGAATACGGGTGGCCCACTGCGACGCGTTGAAAGCGTCCTGCAGCCGCTCGAGCCCCGCCGGTTGCACGTCGCCGCCCGTGCCAGGTAGGTCGTCGAGATCGAACAACCGATCGGCGCCGTAGAAGCGCTGCACCCAATCGTGAAAAGCGGTGCCCAGCAGCGTGTTCGGATCTGGCCTCGCGGGCAGCCTGCGCGCCAGTCGCTGACGCGCCGAATCGGGATCCCGGCTGAGCTCGACCAGACTGCTGACCGACAACTGCTTGGGCAGCGCCACCGGTTCAGGCGCCCGGGACCGCTCGCGTTCGGCCAGCAGCGCATCGACATCGGCCGCCCAGCCTTCGGGATCGGCGTCCGAATGCTCGGGAGTGTTTTCCGCGCAGGCCATCGCCTCGGCGACCAGCGCCGCCCCGCGCCGCACGTCAGCGTCGCGTGACCCCAGCGGCTCCACGGGCCACACCGCCTCGACGACGTTGTCACGCAACGGGTTCGGTGTTCCATCGGGTGGCGCAGGCGTCCACCGGTCGATCACGCCGCACGGTGTGCCCGTTGCGGCAGCGTCGTCGATGATGCCTTTGAGCTCCGTGAGGAATTCCGAGGGCCCCCGCGGTTTGGCTTCGGCAGCACCCCAGTGATGGCCCGACACCAGCAGGGTGTCCTCGGCGCGGGTGATGGCGACGTACAACAGGCGCCGCTCCTCGTCCATCCGACGTTGATCGAGGTGCGCCTTGTGCGCAAAGATTGTGTCGGCCAGTGCTTTACGGTCGCTGACCGCGGCGGTGTCGAGCACGGGAACACCCGGAACGCCCACGTCGGCTCGATCGCCGCGCAGCAACGGCGGCAGCTCGGACGGGTCGCTCAGCCACGTACGGTGCGACGCCGTCGACGGAAACACCCGCCCCACCAGGTGCGGCACCGCGACGACCTGCCACTCCAGCCCCTTGGCGGCGTGCACGGTCATGATCTGGACACGCCCGGGCGCGACCGAGACCTCCGCGGGCGACAGTCCGTTCTCGACCACGGCGGCGTCGTCGAGATAGGCCAGCAGCCCGGCGACGGTGGCCTCGCGATGGTCGGCATAGCCTGAAACGACATCGGCGAAGGCATCGAGATGCTCGCCACCCGACCACTCGCCGTTGGGGTCCTGTGCGGCGCGGGCCTCGACGTCGACCCCGGCGGTTCGGCGGACCTCGGCGACGAGATCGGTCAGCGGATGCCACAAATGAGATCGCAACGCTGTCAGTTCCCGGCTCAGCGCAACCAGGCGTCGGAAGCCCTCGTCCGAATACGCGCGGGCGGGGCCGGGGTCGCAGATCGCGTCGGCCAGACAGGGGGCGTCGCGGTCGGCGGCCGTTGCCGCCAGCTGGCGAGCCGAGTTCGGTGCACCCGGGCCAGCAGGATCGCGGTCCAGTTCCAGTGCACGCCGCCAGAGCGCCTCCAGATCGCGCGCCCCGAGGCGCCACCGCGGGCCGGTCAGCACCCGCATCGCCGCCGGGCCTGCCGTGGGGTCGGCGACCAGACGCACCATCGCCACCACGTCGGCGACCTCGCTGATCGACAACAGCCCCGCCAGACCCACGACTTCGACGGGCACGCCGAGCGCCTCGAGCTGCGCGGCCATGGGGCCGGCGTCGGCGTTGCGCCGCATCAGCACCGCGGCGGTGGGCGGTGCCTGACCAGCGTCGGCGGCGCCATGGAACCGGGCTGCCAGATGTTCAGCCACCCATAGCCTTTCGTCGGCGACCGTGTCCAATAGCGCGCACTCGACACGACCCTCGGGCGCCGAGGGCCGGGGAAGCAACTCGCGCACCGACACCGTCCGTCGCCGAGCCTCCTCGGAGACGGCGTTGGCGATGCGCAGCGTCTCGGGCGGATTGCGCCAGCTGGTACGCAGTTCGAGCGTGGGCGCGGGTGTCGCGTCGGGGCGTGGGAAGTCGGTGGTGAAGCGCGGCAGGTTGGTCGCCGATGCCCCGCGCCAGCCGTAGATCGACTGAATCGGGTCGCCCACCGCGGTGAGCGCCAACCCGCCGTCGACTCCACCGCCGAACAGCGCCGACAGCGCGACCCGCTGGGCGTGGCCGGTGTCCTGATACTCGTCGAGCAGCACCACCCGGTACCGGTGGCGTAGCTGTTCTCCCACCCGGGGGAACGCACTGGCCAGCCGAGCAGCGGCGCCCATCTGCTGGCCGAAGTCCATTACCTTCTCAACCCGCATGCGCTGGTGCAGCGCGTCGACGATGGGCACCAGAGCGGCACGTTCGGTCTGCACCGACAGCAGTCGCAGCAGCGCCTGGTTGGGGCCGGGGCCGCGCTGGCGGGGTCCGGGCGGCAACGTCAGGATCAGCCGTTCCAGCTCGGCATGGGTGTCGACCAGCTGGTCGGTATTCACCAGGTGTTCTGCCAGCTGACCCGACAACCGAAGCACCATCGCGGTGATCGCCGCCGGATCCTTCTCGGTGTCCAGCGGACCGGGATAATCACAGACGACGCGAAAAGCCAACTGCCACAACTCTGTTTCACCGATCAGGCGGGTGTCGGGTTCCATCGGCAGCAACAGCCCGTGATCGCGCAGCAGAGTCCCCGCGAACGCGTGATACGTGCTGACCGTAGCCGGGCCTGCCACCGATGCGGCTGGAGGCATCGCGGCGAGTCCTGCCAGCCGCGCCAGCCGCGACCGCACCCGGCGCAGTAGCTGGCCCGCGGCCTTACGCGTGAACGTGAGCCCAAGCACCTGGTTGGGCTCGGCATAGCCGTTGGCGACCAGCCACACCACCCGCGCCGCCATGGTCTCGGTCTTGCCTGCCCCCGCACCGGCGATCACCACCAACGGACCCGGCGGCGCGGCGATGACCGCCGCCTGCTCGTCGGTCGGCGCGAAAAGGCCCAGCGCGTCGGCGAGTTCGACGGGGCTGTACTTCGGCTGGTCATCCGCGGCGACGCGGCGCGGACTCATGACCGCTCGCCGTTGTGCGCGGGGCACATCGGCCGGACCGGGCAGTGCCCGCAGTTGCCGTTGACCCGGGCGACGAACTGCGGACCCGCGGTGGCACCCGCGGCTTGTGTTGCGGCCGTTCGCCATTCGGCTGCGGCCGCAGGAGTCAACGGGTCCTGGGAGCGCTCGGTGGCCGATCCGCCTGCCGACGGCTTGGCCACGTAGACCAACCGTCCGCCACCGGACTGGTCGCCGTCGGGCAGCACCCCTGCCGAGATCGCCACCTGGTACATGGCCAGCTGGGCGTGGCGCTGCGCGTCGTCCTTGGTGGCAGGGCTCCGCGCGGTCTTGACGTCGACCACCACCAACCTGCCCTCGGCGTCGCGCTCCAACCGGTCGACGCGACCCCGGACCCGGACACCGGGCGTCGAGCCGTCCGCGGCACTGATGACGCCGTCGACGTCGACCTCGGTGCCCACTTCGGTGAGCTCACCGCGACTGTGCTGGCGCCACTGCACAAACGTCCGCAACATCTCGCGGTGCCTGTCGAGTTCATTGTGCGCGAACCACGTCGATTCGTACGGCATGTCCGCCCATAGCGCGTCGAGTTCGTTCACGAGCGCCTCCGCGGACGCTTGCGGGTCGGCGACCAGTGCGTGCACCACCGAACCGGCCAACGACCGCACGTCACGCGCAACGCTTCCGCCGTGGCGCTCCAGCAGCCAGCGCAACGGGCAGTCGGCCAGCGTCTGCAGCACCGACGGTGACACGGTGATGACGTGATCATCGCCGGTCCACAGCGGCTCGGTGCAGCTCACCGGCGACAGCCCCTGCCAGTCCGACGGGCCGGCGCCCGGGATGCCTGCGGCAGCCAGCCGGGCCAATTCTCGGGCGGCGCGCTGCCGGACGTCGGTGTCGACCATCCCGTCGGGCGCGCAGACCACCGCCCGTAGCCGGCCCACGAGCGCGGCCGGCGCCAGCAGCCGCGGGGCGCGAACCGGATCCGAATCCGGTCCGGCCGTGAGGTCATCGGACTGCTCGCCGTGCTGCCATTGGGCGACCTCGGCGAAAAACGGCGACGGCAGCATGGCCTGGTCGCCGTCGGCACTGTCGACGGCCGTGACGAGCACCCTGCTGCGGGCGCGGCCCAGTGCCGCCACGAGCAGCCTGCGCTCCTCGGCGAGCAGCGGAGCCGTGGTGGACGTGCCGGCGCCGACACCATCGATGATGTCCACCAGATGCTGCGTCGCCAGCACACCGCCGCGTGGGATCGTGTTGGGCCACAAACCTTCCTGCAATCCTGCGATGACGACGAACTCCCACTCGCGCCCGAGCGCGGCGTGGACGCTTGTGACGGTGACGGCGTCGCGCGCCACCAGCGGTTCGCGGTCCGGTGAGGGCAACTGCAGCGCCTCGATGTGGTCGACCAAACCGCGAACCGACGCGCCCGACGTCCGGGACACGAATGCGTCGGCCAGGTCGAACAGGTCGGTGACGGCGTCGAGGTCACGGTCGGCCTGCCGGCCAACGGGCCCGCCTCGTTGGGCCGCTGTCAACCAACGCTGCTGCAGCCCTGAGCGGTGCCACACCTGCCACAGTGTCGCCCTCGGGTCCTCACCACGCTCGATGCTGACCGACGCGGCGGTCAGCACGCTGTGGACGCGGCGCAGCGGACGGGCCAGCGACTCGGGCAGCGCGTTCGAGGGGCCCGCGGTGAGTGCCGCAACGCACAGCGCACCGAATCCCGCCTGTGAGCCGTGCTGCCGCCGCAAGGCTCGGCGCAACTGACGCAGGGTCACCGGGTCGACACGACCGATGGGACCCGTCAACAGCTCGGTGGCAGCCTCGCCGTCGAGCTGCAGCGCCGCCGCGGTGAGCACGGTGAGCAGCGCCCGGACCGCAGGTTGTTGAACTGGTGGCACCGTGGTCGACGCGATGTCGACCGGCACGCAGGCACCGGCGAGCGCGCGGTGCAGGACCCCCGCGGAGCGGGGCACCGACCGCACGAGCACAGCCATCTGCGACCACGGCACGCCGTCGACGAGATGTGCGCGGCGCAGCGCGTCGGTGATCAGGGTGGCCTCGGCAGCTGCGGTGGCGGCGAGCCGGGCGGTGAGCGCGCCCGCCGGGCCCGCGGCGCCATCGATCTGACGGACCACGTTGGCGCCGGGCAGTTTTCGGGCCACCCCGCTGACGGCGCGGGCGACCGCAGGCGCGCAGCGGTGGGACGCGGTGAGCGTGACGGCCTGGGCGTCCTGCGTGGCCAGCAGGGCCGGATCGGCACCGCGGAAGGAGAACACCGACTGATTCGGATCACCCGCGATGACCACCAGATGCACACTGGCAGCGAGTACCCGCACCAGTGTGCTGGCCTGCGGATCGAGGTGCTGGGCGTCGTCGACCAGCAACACGCCGATCCTGGCGCGCTCGGCGGCCAGCAGCTGCGGGTCGACGGCGAACGCCTCCAACGCGACACCGACCAGTTCGGCTGCGCCCAGCGCCGGAACGGTGGCCTGCGGTGCGGCCATACCCACCGCGGCGCGCAGCAGCATCACCTGCTCGTACTGTTGGGCGAATTTGCCTGCCGCGACCCACTCAGGACACCCGGACCGCCTGCCGATGCGTTGCAGTTCAACCGGATCCACCCCCCGCTCGGCGCACCGGGACAACAGATCGCGCAGCTGGGTGGCGAAACCGGCGGTGGCCAGAGCGGGGCGCAAGGCCGCCGGCCAGCAATGGGCACCGTCGGCGAGGTCGCCCGCGAGGAGCTCGCGGATGATGCCGTCCTGCTCGGAGCCGGTGACCAGCCGAGGCGGCGCATCGTCGTTGCGCTGCGCCGCCCGAGACAGCACCGCGAACGCATAGGAGTGCACCGTGCGGACCAACGGTTCGCGCAGCACGGCGCCACCCGGCTGTGCGGTGCGCGACTTCAGCAGCCGGGTGGTCAGCTCGGTGCGCGACCGCCGCGACAGCCGTGCCGACCCCGTGAGCAGCAGCACGGAGTCAGGTTCGGCACCTGAGTGGAGATGGGCCGCGGCAATATCGACCAGCAGCCCGCTCTTGCCCGTGCCCGGCCCGCCCAATACCCGATAGCTTCCCCGCAATTCGGGATCGGCGAGGTCGGACGGGGGAACGGACAGGTGCGGTGCGGACATGACGAAAGGACATCACGGGGGTCCGACAAGTCGTGTCGGCGCCGCCTGGCACCATTGCGTCGTGACGACAGCTCTGCACGTGCACCGCTACGGACCGCCTGGTCCGCCTCGGGTGTTGGCGATCCACGGCCTGACCGGACATGGTCAGCGCTGGGAGACTGTGGCCACGCGCCATCTCAGCGATGTCGCGATCGCGGCGCCCGATCTGATCGGCCACGGACGCAGCACCTGGCGCGCCCCGTGGAGCATCGACGCCAACGTCGCCGCACTCGCCGAAGTCCTGGCAGAGACCACCGAACCCGTTGTCGTGGTAGGGCATTCGTTCGGCGGCGCCATCGCCCTACAGCTGGCGGCCGCACATCCCGATGCGGTGGCGGCGCTGGTGCTGCTCGATCCGGCGGTCGCGCTGGACGGCCAGTGGATGAGCGAGATCGCCGAGAAGATGATGGCCTGCCCCGACTACACCGACCGCGCCGAAGCGCGCCAGGAGAAGGCGTCGGGCTCCTGGGCGGACGTCGCCCCCGATCAGCTCGACGCCGAACTGGACGAGCATCTGGTGGCACTGCCGAACGGCAGGGTGAACTGGCGGATCAGCATTCCGGCGATGCTGTCGTACTGGAGCGAGCTCGCCCGCCCGATCGTGCTGCCGCCCACAGGTACTCCCACCACTTTGGCGGTGGCCTCGCGCACGTCGCCGCCGTACGTCAGCACCGAGCTGCGTACCGCGCTGCGAAACCAGCTCGGGGACCATCTCCTCGAGACTGAACTCGACTGCGACCACATGGTGGGCCAGGCGCTGCCCGCCGAGACCGCGGCGCTGATCCGAGATCGACTTCCGGGCTGACGTGGCGTCCATCACCGACGAGCAGGTGGAGACGGTCCGCGCGCTGGTGGCGGCGATTCCGTCGGGTCGGGTCGCCACCTACGGTGATATCGCCTCAGCCGCAGGTCTTTGCAGCCCGCGGATGGTCGGCTGGATCATGCGCACCGATTCGTCGGATCTGCCCTGGCACCGCGTGATCACCGCGTCGGGGCGGCCGGCGCCGCACCTGGCCACCAACCAGCTCGAACGTCTGCGCGCCGAGGGCGTGTTGGCGCGTGACGGCCGCGTCGCGCTCGGCGAGGTTCGCCACGAGTTCGACTGAGGCGATAAGCCTTATCCAGGAACCACTTTCGAGATTCGTGCTGGAGCACATCTGTTCCAACCACCCCCGCGACCCTCGCACACGCGTCCCGGTCTGCCCACACAGTTCGACGTAGTGGTCGCGACTGGGATGGCCAAGGAACCGGGTGAGCGCTATAACTCGGCTCTGGAGTTGGCTGCTGCCGCCATCGCCGTTTGCGCGCCAGCCACAGATGCAGTCGTCAACACCGTTGTCTCTCCGCCCGTTTCGGCGCCAGGTCGGGGCCTGTAAAATCTGCGGCGCAGACCGGTGACATCAGAAATCGCACCAGCAGAACAGGATCCAGCGCGCCGACGGAAGTCGGTCTGTATGCCGGAAATCCGGTGGTCGAGACGTACCTGCAGCGCGGGCACCCGTTAGGTGATCTGGTGAGCTGGGTGCTGGCACCAGGGCCCGCTACCACAGTGCGGGGGTTGTGCGCCGAGGCGTCGGCGCAGTGGACGGAGTTGGAAGAGTTCCTCGAGTCACGGTTTCGCGACAAACGATCCGACTGACTACAGCACCAGACGTACCATCGCCGCCGTCCGCGCCAACCCGGGGAACGCCGCCGCCGTGGACCGCGGATGTAACGCATGCACGGCCAAGCGGAAGATCAACGCCCGCAACAACATCTGCGACCACTCGGGAAGTGAGCTCCACCGCTCGATCAGACCGTCATCCGCGTCGCCCCAGGATAGGGCGTCCACCACCACCACCCCCGCGGCCCACGACGCGGGCCGCCAGTACGGTGTGATGTCCGTGATCCCGGGCGCGGCCGTACCCGCGAAAAGCACTGTGCCGAACAGGTCTCCGTGCACCAACTGGTTGGGACTCTTGGACGGTTTGCGCAGCAGCGCCAACTGGTTGATGAGATCGATCGAGCGCTGGCCGTCGGCAGATCCCGGGGACACCCGCGCACCCGACGGCAACGAGTGCAGCGGTCGCTCCTCCCAGGCCGCCCTGTCGGCGGCGATGAACACGTCGACGTCGGCCCACGGCGCCACCGGCGGTTGGGTCAGAAAGCGCGGACGTTCGAGCTTGGACGTGGCTTCGTGTAGCCGCATCCCCGCGGACACGACCTCGTCGTGACGGGGTTCCGGCGATCCGGCGACGTAGGTGTCGGCCCGCCAACCCGATACGACGTACCGACCGTCGGTCGACCGAACGGGACGGGCCAGCCGCACACCGTCGACGAACAACGTCTCCCGGGCTTTTGCCGACCAAGCGGCGCGCGCATGGTCGGCGACCATCGACAACACGACCTCACCGCAGCGCCAGCCGCCGTCCCAGCTCTCGCCGAGTTGCGCTGGGTGCGACCCGGCCAGCCCGAAAGTGGCGAGCACATGATCTGGGGGTCGCTCGATGCTCACATCGGACAGGCTACCGCCGCACAGCCTCTGACCAGCTGCGGTGGTGGCTGTGTCGAGCAGGCGAGTTCGACGGTGTCAGTACATCACCATGTCGGGCTCCAGCTGCCGCGCCCACGCGACGATTCCGCCCTGGAGGTGCAACGCATCGGCAAACCCCGCGCTCTGCACCGCCGCGAGCGCTTCCGCCGAGCGGACACCAGTCTTGCAGTACAGCACGGGGATTCGGTCGTGCGGCAGCTTCGCGAGACCTTCGCCGGACTCCAGACTGGACTTCGGGATCAGCTCCGCGCCCTCGATGTGGTTGATGTCCCACTCGACGGGCTCGCGCACGTCGATCAGGGCGACCTTCTTGCCCGAGTCCAGCAGTTCGCGCAGCTCGCGCGGTGTCACGGTGGCACCCGTCGCTGCCGCGGCGGCGTCCTCGGACACCACACCGCAGAACGACTCGTAGTCGATCAGCTCGGTGATCTTCGGCGTCTCGGGATCCTTGCGGATCTTGATGGTCCGGTAGGTCATGTCGAGGGCGTCGTACACCATCAGTCGACCCAGCAACGGCTCGCCGATACCGGTGAGCAGCTTGATGGCCTCGGTGCCCATCACCGATGCGATGGACGCACACAGGATGCCCAGCACGCCGCCCTCGGCGCACGACGGCACCAGGCCCGGTGGCGGCGGTTCGGGGTAGAGGTCGCGGTAGTTGAGGCCCTGCTTCTGTCCATCGGGCGCGTCTGGGGCGTCCTCCCAGAACACCGACACCTGCCCCTCGAACCGGTAGATCGATCCCCAGACGTACGGCTTGCCTGCCAGCACCGCCGCGTCGTTGACGAGGTAGCGGGTGGCGAAGTTGTCGGTGCCGTCGAGGATCAGGTCGTACTGCCTGAACAGGTGGATCGCGTTGTCGGGCTCGAGGCGCACCTCGTGCAGCCGCACCTCGACCAGCGGGTTGATCTCCTGGATCGAGTCGCGGGCGCTCTGGGCCTTGGGCCTGCCGATATCGGATTGACCGTGGATGATCTGGCGCTGGAGGTTGGACTCGTCGACTACGTCGAATTCGACGATCCCGATGGTCCCGACTCCTGCGGCGGCCAGGTAGAGCAGCGTGGGTGAACCGAGCCCTCCGGCGCCGACGACGAGGACGCGGGCGTTCTTGAGTCGTTTCTGACCGTCGACGCCGAGGTCGGGGATGATCAGGTGACGGCTGTAGCGGGCCACTTCCTCGCGTGTCAGTTCGGCAGCTGGTTCGACCAGCGGCGGCAGCGATGGCGACACGGGCGATCTCTCCTCACGTTGGGATGGCAAAACGTCCTGCCATCAGAGCAGGTGGTTCTTTCAACAGCAATTGTGCTCCGCTGCTTCCCAACGGTTCAGGCGATCGGGAACGGCCAGGGGTTGAACCGGCACTGTTTATCGTCTGGCTGCACCGTCTCAGGGTCGAAACGCGCCGCGTCGGCGTTGGACGTGGTGAACGTCTGCTGCATCATGATCGGAGCCAGCGCGCCGTTTTCCGGGCACGGCTCGTGGCGCTGATAGCCGATCGCGTGCCCGACCTCATGGTTGATCAGGTACTGCCGGTAGGAACCGATGTCGCCCTGGAACGGGACCGCGCCGCGCACCCAGCGGGCCTCGTTGATGAGCACCCTGGGCTGCTGCTCAATGCCGTACGCGGGGTTGTAGCACGACGCTTCCAGCTGGATCTCGTATCCGCATCCCTCGCGGATCGTCATCGGCGACGTCAGCGACACGCGGAAATCCGGCTCGACGCCGCCGCTGGCTGCGTCGAGGCGCGTGAAGGCGAACTGCACATTGTGCGTCCAACTCTTCGGGTTGCTCAACGTCTCGGTCACCATGCGGGCGAACCCCTCGTCACCTCCGAACGACGTGGTGTCGATCCCGTCCTCCACCTCGACGGTGTAGGTGAACACCTTGGTGGTGCCCTGTCCGACCTGCGGGGCCGCACCTGGCACTAGGTGCCAGGTCATGGCGCCCGCCTCGGCGAAGGGTCCGCCCTCCGGCAGCGTTCCAGTCGGGATGTTGGCGTCGAACTCGGTGAGCCCGCGCGGCGGCGCTCCGATAATGGCCGTGCCTGCGGCGTCGATGGTGGGCGGACCCTGCACGGGATTTCCCTCGGCGTCGCCGGTGGGCGCGCTGGTACCGGTGACGTTCTGGAAGATCACCACGCAGGTCAGAGCGATCAGGACCGGTAACGCGTAGGCCCGCCATCCGTAGGTGGAGACGAAACGGCCCAGCCAGGTCTGCTTGCGCCACTGCCGCCGGTTGTCGCGGTTGGACCGCGTCCGACCCGAATCGCTGGCGAGCGGATCACGCTGGGCGCGCAGCGGCTCTCGCCATTCGCTGCGCAGCACCGGCACATGACTGCCCCCGCGACGCTCCCGGTCGTAGGTCACTGACCAAGAATGGCACAGTCCGCCGTCCTGTCCCCCGCGGCGCGCCCGTTGTGACCTGCACGTGATGCCCGGCACGCTGCGCTGCGCAACTGCGGGTGGGTAGTAGTGTCGTGCGATGGGCCGCGCACGCGGACAGCGTCACATCCGGGTTCCGTGGTGGGGGACCACACAGGTGCGCGGACGATCCAGATTGAGGATTACATGAGCGATCTCGCTGACGCCGCCGAGCGGAAGGGCGGCAAGGCGGCTGGCAAAACCGGGTCGACGGGTGGGAACAGACGCGGAAACCGGCTACCTCGCGACGAACGGCGCGGACAGTTATTGGCTTCTGCGAGCGAGGTTTTCGTCGACCGCGGGTACCACGCCGCAGGCATGGACGAAATCGCGGATCGCGCCGGGGTCAGCAAGCCTGTTCTGTATCAACACTTCTCCAGCAAATTGGAGTTGTACCTGGCAGTGCTCCAGCGCCACGTCGACAACCTGGTGTCAGGCGTGCGGCAGGCCCTGCGCACCACCACCGACAACCGGCAGCGGCTGCGGGCCGCGGTGCTGGCGTTCTTCGATTTCATCGAGCACGACGGCCAGGGCTACCGGTTGATCTTCGAAAACGACTTCGTCACCGAACCGCAGGTGGCCATCCAGGTCAAAGTGGCCACCGAGGCCTGCACCGACGCCGTGTTCGACCTGATCAGCCGGGATTCGGGACTGGATCCGCACCGGGCCCGGATGATCGCGGTCGGGCTCGTGGCGATCAGCGTCGACTGTGCCCGGTACTGGCTGGACAGCGACCGGCCCATCACGAAAGAGGACGCCGTCGAGGGCACGGTGCAGTTCGCCTGGGGCGGACTGGCACACGTGCCACTCACACGGTCCTAGTGCGGCCCCGCGTCCTGGTCCAACTCTTTTGGGGGCCTTTCGCCCGGACAGCTAGCTGGACGCCGCCGGTGCGCTGTGTCCGATGCCGAACCCGACCCTGCGCGAATCGGCGACCCCGATCTCGACGTAGGCGATCTTGGCTGTCTGGACCAGAAACTTGCGGCCCTTCTCATCGCTCAGGCTCAAAACGTCGGTGTCCTTGGCAAGTGCCTCGGAGACCGCTTTCTCGATCTCGTCGGGCGTCTGAGCGCTGCTGAACACCAACTCGCGCGGGCTGTCCGAGATACCGATCTTGACCTCCACGCTGACCCTTCCGTCGTCAAACCATTCCGGCAAGAAGGCTAGTGGACTCCGGCGGGCACGAGCACACCCGCCCGTTCGCGGTCAGCGAATCCGGATGCGACCCGCACTGCAGCCCTGATCCCAGACGTGACAGACCGGTGTTGCCGCTGCGGCGATCGCGGTGTGACGATTTTCGTCTTGTCTCGACATCGTTAGCGGGCCGTGACCAACACGCCCGCCTATAAAACCTCATCTGTCACATAAGCACCGTTAGCATCACCAATAACGGCCGAAAGGTCGCGCGACGATCCTGATGAGGTGTCATGAGTAGTTCACGTTTGAGCGGCTACCGCCGGAGCACCGATGAGCACCCCGGCGCCGAGAACTATCCCGCCGAGGTGACCTCTCCGGCCGACTCCCGAGCCACCGAGAACTTCCGGATGCCGCGCCCCACACCGCCGCGCGGTAGTTATCCCGCGGAGTACACACCTGACTACAAGTCCAACCTCGACGGCGACCTCGATGCCAGCTACGGCGGCTACCACCAGCACGACAGCGCCCAGCACGACAGCGACCCGGCCGACTACGACGAGTGGGACGACTATGAGGAGCCGGACCACCGGTGGCGCTGGGCGGTGGCCGCGGCGGCTGCCGTTCTGCTGGTGACAGTCCTGATCATCACGATGGCCGGGTCCGGCGACGACACGCCGGCCGCAGAGACGTCGGACACCCCCACCGCGCCGCGCACGGTCATCGCGACGGAGCCATCCGCCACCGCGCCTGCACCTGCGCCCGTGGCGCCGACACCATCGGCGAGCCTGCCGCCGGAGACTGTCACCACGGTGACGTCTCCCCCCGCCGAGCCGTTCCCCGCGCCCGCACCTGCCGAGGAGGCCGCTCCGCCTGCGGTGCCCGCACCGGGCACCATCACCTACACCGTCACCGGGAGCCGTCAGCTGTTCGACCTGGTCAGCATCATCTACACCGACGAGCAGGGCTTGCCACGTACCGACGTCAACGTGGCGCTGCCTTGGAGTCGGACCGTGGTGCTCAATCCGGGTGTGACGACGATGTCGGTGACCGCCACCAGCCTGTCAGGTCAGCTCAACTGCACGATCACCGATGCCATGGGCAACCCGATCGTCGCGCAGGCCAACAACCTGATGATCTCGTCCTGCAGCGGGTAGCACGTACCCGAACCTCAAGCGAGACCGAGCTGACGCATCCGATCGTGGTGGGTGGTCTGCAGGCGTTCGAAGAACCCCGTCAGCTGGCCGAGGCCGTCGGTTCCCGACACCACCAAGCTCACCAGCTCGTCGTGCTCGGCAAGGACGTACTGCGCCTGCGTGATGGCTTCGCCCAGTAGCCGCCGCGACCACAGCGCCAGCCTGCTGCGCTGTTTGTCACTGGTGGTCACCGCGGCCCGCACTTCGGCGACGACGAACTGGGAGTGCCCGGTGTCGGCGAGCGCGGCCCGCACCACACCTGCGATCTCGGGCGGCAACGCGTCGGCGATCTCCAGGTAGAAGTCCGCGGCCAGTGCGTCGCCGACGTAGGTCTTGACCAACGCCTCCAACCACGTGCTCGGCGTGGTCAGACGGTGGTAATTCTCCAACGCCGACGCGTACCGCGATATCGCGGCAACCACGTCAATTCCCCTGCGCTCCAAAGAATCTCGCAGCAATTCGTAATGCGCCATCTCGGCGGCGGCCATGCTGGCCATGTTGATCCGGCCCTGCAGATTAGGCGCCATTCTGGCTTCGTCGGTGAGCCTGTAGAACGCCGCTACTTCGCCGTAGGCGAGGAGGGCGAAAAGCTCGGTAACGCCAGGATGGTCGGCGGAGATACCGGACGCGGCATGACGCTCGGGGTTGTCGACCGACGGCGCGGGCTGCGGCGAACTCATGGCGTCGACTCTAGTCTGCGGGCGGGCACGAGCCTCCGGCGAGACATGGGATTGGCACGTCACTACGCGCGCACGCCACGACCAGCTATGATGGGTAGCTGACGGCATTGTTACAAGCCGCCACAGATATGTGCGTGCACGCAGTTGGTCCGCCTACCTCAGCGCAGGGCCCAGCGAATTTGTATCGCGTTCTCAGTCGAACTCGTGCGCGCGTGAACCGCACGAGGTTGACCCGAAAGGCGCAGAGCCGACGCATGACAGCACTGAATCCAACATTTGCCAAACTTGGAGTTCGCGACGAAATAGTCCGCGCACTTAGCGAGAATGGCATTGAACATCCATTTGCCATCCAGGAACTGACACTGCCTTTGGCACTGGCAGGCGACGATCTCATCGGCCAGGCTCGCACCGGTATGGGCAAGACCTACGCCTTCGGCGTGCCCCTGTTGCACTGCATCACCACCGACCCGACCCGACCCCTGTCCGGCGCGCCGCGCGCCCTCGTCGTCGTCCCCACCCGTGAGCTCTGCCTCCAGGTGCACGGCGACCTGACCGTCACCGCCCAGTATCTGAGTGCGGGCGAGAGCGGCGAACGCCCCCTTTCGGTGGTGTCGATCTACGGCGGGCGGCCCTACGAACCCCAGATCGCGTCGCTCAGGGCCGGCGCCGACGTGGTGGTCGGCACGCCTGGGCGTCTGCTCGACCTCGCCCAGCAGGGCCACCTGCGCCTCGGCGGCCTGTCGGTCCTGGTGCTCGACGAGGCTGACGAGATGCTCGACCTCGGCTTCCTGCCGGACATCGAGCGCATCCTGCGCCAGATCCCCGATCAGCGCCAGGCGATGCTGTTCTCGGCCACCATGCCCGACCCGATCATCACGCTCGCCCGCACGTTCATGAATCAGCCGACGCACATTCGTGCCGAGGCGCCGCATTCGTCGTCCGTGCACGACACCACCGAGCAGTTCGTCTACCGCGCACACGCGCTCGACAAGGTCGAGCTGGTCGCCAGGGTGCTGCAGGCCAGAGGTCGCGGCGCCACGATGATCTTCACCCGCACCAAGCGCACCGCGCAGAAGGTCGCCGACGAACTCGCCGAGCGCGGTTTCACGGTCGGCGCCGTGCACGGTGACCTCGGTCAGATCGCCAGGGAGAAGGCGCTCAAGGCGTTTCGCGCCGGCGCGGTCGACGTCCTGGTCGCCACCGACGTCGCCGCCCGTGGCATCGACATCGACGACATCACCCACGTGATCAACTACCAGATCCCCGACGACGAGCAGGCCTACGTCCACCGCATCGGCCGCACCGGCCGCGCGGGCAAGACCGGCATCGCCGTGACCCTCGTCGACTGGGACGAGCTGGCCCGCTGGGAGCTCATCAACACAGCGTTGGGCCTTGGCTGCCCGGACCCCGCCGAGACGTACTCCAGCTCGCCGCACATCTACGCCGAGCTCGACATTCCCGAAGATGTCACGGGCACGGTCGGCGACGCCCGCAAGACCCACAGCTCGAAGCGGCCGACGCGGGACGATGTCGCCGCCGAGACGGCGAAACCCAAGCGGACCAGGACCCGTCAGCGCACGCGCGGCGCCAAGAAGGTGACCGGGCACGTCGCGGGCACTGACACGCCGACGGCGGAGAGCACCGCGGCCAACGGTGACGCCGAATCCGGCCACAGCGGGCGCCGTCGTCGGCGTCGCCCCCGCAAGACGACGGGCGCCGCGGCGGGCACCACGCAGTAACCCGCACGGCACGCAGTAATCTTTGTCGGGATGATCCGACCTGAGCGGCGCACCAAAGCGGACCTGATCGCCGCGGCGATCATCGCGCTGGTCGTTGTCCTCGTCGGGCTCCTGACCTGGTGGACCAGCGATGCCAGAGCCACTATCAGCCGCCCGGCCGCCACGGCCGCCCCCACCCTCACCGCTGCGCGGCAGGTGCCCCCGACGCTGGCCCAGCTGTGGATGGCGGCCAGCCCCGAGACCACCGAACCGGTGGTGGTCGGCGGAGCCGTCGTGACTGCCGAGGGCGCCACCGTGACAGGCCACGACCCTGCCACCGGTGACGTGCTCTGGACGTTCGCCCGCGACCGTCAGCTATGCGGGGTGACCTACGTCTACGACCTGGCGGTGGCCGTGTATCCCGATATCCGCGGATGCGGTCAGGTGAGCACCATCGAGGGGTCCACCGGACAGCGCGGACCCACCCGGACGGCCTACGCCGACGACACCGTGGTTTTGACGGCCGACGGCGCGACGGTGCTGTCCGCGGGCTCCACGCGCATCGAACTCTGGCGCTCGGACATGGTGCGGATGCTCTCCTACGGTGCGCTGGACGCTCAGATCAAGCCGGAGACCCGGGACCAGTCAGAATGTCGGTTCACCTCGGCTGCCGCGAGCTCATCGCTGGTCTCGGTGCTCGAAGCGTGCCCGGATGAGCCCGAGCTGAGGCTGACGTTCCTCACGGTGACCGACGAGGAGGACACCCCCGAAGTGCGGTCGGTGGCGCTGCCAGGCGTGCTGCCCGATTCCGGCGCCCAGGTGCTCGCCGTGTCGGACGACTCCACAGCGGTCTACCTCCCCGTCCCCAAACCGGCCATCGCGGTGTACAACGAGACCGGTACCGAGGTGACCACTATCGCGCTCACGAAGCCGCCCACGGCGCCCCTTTTCGTGTCCCGACCGGGTGACATGTACTCGTGGTGGACCGGCAACGCCGTGGTGGTGTTCGACGGCAACCTCAAGTACCGCTACACGGTGTCGGCTGGGTCGGCGGCACCTTTGGGTCCCGCCACCATGATGGCCGGCCGCATTCTGATCCCGCTGACTGGAGGCATCGGCGTCTACGCCGCGGCCAGCGGCGCCTTCGAGCGGGTGATTCCCGTCAACCGACCGGCAGGAACCACAGGACCGGTGGTGCCGCAGGCAGCAGGTGACCTCGTGGTGGAACAGCGCGGTGACGACGTCGTCGCCCTTGGCTAGACCTCAGGCGTGAACGTTGCCAGCTTCGTTCCCGATTTCCAGTGCTTGAGCAGGCCGTCCGCGAGTTGCCGGTAGGCTTGGGCGCCCTTGTTGGTGCGGCCTGCCAGTACTGACGAGCCCGAAGCGGAGGCCTCGGCGAACCGCACCGTGCGCGGGATCGGCGGCGCGAGCACGGCAAGGCCGTAGCGGTCGGCGACGTCGAGCAGCACGTCGCGGCTGTGGGTGGTGCGCGAGTCGTAGAGCGTGGGCAGCGCGCCGAGCAGTGTCAGGTCGGCGTTGGTGATCTGCTGGACGTCGGCGACGGTGCGCAGGAACTGCCCGACGCCGCGGTGCGCCAGCGTCTCGCACTGCAACGGCACGATCACCTCTGCTGCGGCCGTCAGCCCGTTGAGCGTCAGGACACCCAACGACGGCGGACAATCGATGATCACGACATCGAACTGGCCCAGTTTCCCGAGCGCTCTCTTGAGTGCGTACTCGCGGCCCGCCCGCATCAGCAGCATGGCCTCCGCACCCGCCAGATCGATATTGGCGGGCAGCAGGGTCATCCCCTCCGACGTCTCGACGAGCGCGGCGTCGGGCTCGACGTCACCCAGCAGCACCTCGTGCACGGAGCGCGGCAGCTTGTCCGGGTCGTGGCCGAGCGAGAACGTCAGGCAGCCCTGCGCGTCGAGGTCGACGAGCAACACCTTTTTCTTCTTCTCGACAAACGCCGCCCCCAGCGATGCCACCGTGGTCGTCTTGGCCACCCCACCCTTTTGGTTGGCGACCGCAAGTATGCGGGTCACAAGCTCCATCCTGGCACGAGAGCACGCCTTTCCCCCGCCGGTGCCGATGCGACACGGGGAATCGACAGCGTGAGGCACAATGGGCGAACGTGAGCGTCGGTGAGCATCGCCTTGTCCTGCTTCGTCACGGCCAGACCGAATGGTCGCGGGATCACAAGCACACCAGCACCACCGACCTCGACCTCACCGACGTCGGGCGCGAGCAGGCCGTACTGGCGGTCAAGACCCTGGAGTTCCTCAAGCTGGACAATCCCATCGTGTTCAGCAGCCCCCGCAGGCGCGCACTTGTGACCGCCGAGCTAGCCGGGTTGACGGTCGACGAGGTGACTCCGCTGCTGGCCGAGTGGGACTACGGCGACTATGAGGGCCTGACCACCAGAGAGATCCGCACCACGGCGCCAAACTGGTTCCTGTGGATCGACGGTTGCCCCGGCGGGGAGAGTCCCGAGCAGGTCAGCGACCGCGCCGACGAAGCAGTCGGCCTCGCGCTGCACCACATGGTGGACCGCGACGTGGTGTTCATCGGGCACGGGCACTTCTCCCGTTCGACGGTGACGCGGTGGGTCGAGCAGCCCATCTGCGAGATGGCACGCTTCTCGTTCGCCGCCGCGACGGCGTCGGTGTGCGGCTTCGAGTACGGGCTGCGCCAGCTCAGCGCCCTCGGCCTGGCCAGTCACCATGAGACGGTGTCGCCTCGGTGACTCCCCCGAGCATCGAGGGGCCCGAGCCGACTTTCGTCCTGGCTTGCGACGATGAAGTGCTGATCGCCGAGGGCTCCGCACAATCGTTCGCATCCGTCGACGACGCGGCGTCGGCCCTTCGTTCAGGTGCCGCACCCATCGTGGTCGGGGCGCTGCCGTTCGACGTGGCTGGTGTTGCCGCTCTGACGGTGCCCGCTCGGATCGCCACCCTGGGCCAGCTGCCGGACTGGGCCGACCACGCGTCCGGAGTGGTCCGGATAGCCGGTTCCGTGCCAACGCCCGAGGAACACCGCGCCAGGATCGGCGCTGCGCTTCAACGCCTGCAGGCCACCGACAGCACGCTGCACAAGGTGGTGTTGGCTCGCGCGTTGGAACTGGCCGCCGACTCCCCGATCGATGCCCGCGCCGTCCTGGCGAGGCTGGCGCTGGGCGATCCCCACGCCAACGCCTACCTGGTCGATTTGTCCGCTGCCGGCGGCAGGTTCGTCGGCACGGCCCTGGTGGGCGCCAGCCCGGAACTGCTGGTGGCCCGGCGCGGCGACACCATGACCTGCCAGCCCTTCGCAGGCTCGGCGCCCAGGTCTGCTGACCCCGACGTCGACCGCGCCAACGGTGCGGCGCTGGTGGCGTCGGCGAAGAACCGGCACGAGCACCAGCTCGTCGTCGACACCATACGCAAGGCGCTCGACCCCCGGTGTGTCGATCTGCAGATCGCCCCGGCTCCGCAGCTGAGCCGCACCGCCGCCCTGTGGCACCTGAGTACGAAGATCACGGGTACGCTGCGCCAACGGTCCACCACCGCACTGGATCTGGCGTTGGCGCTGCACCCTACCCCTGCTGTCGGTGGCGTACCTGCCGACGAAGCCTTCGCACTGATCGCCCAACTGGAAGGCGACCGCGGTTTCTACGCGGGAGCAGTCGGGTGGTGTAATGCCGCCGGCGATGGGCGCTGGGTGGTGGCGATCCGGTGCGCGCAGCTGTCGCCCGACCGCCGCACCGCAGTAGCGCACTCCGGCGGCGGTATCGTGGCGGAGTCGGATCCCGATGACGAAGTCGACGAGACCACAACAAAATTCACGACGATCATGAGGGCGCTGGGAGTCGAGAATGGGTGAGCTGAGCCGGCCCGCGGCTCCGGGTGACGAGGCGGACATCGCCGCGACGATCCACGAGCTCGCGGCGCTTGCACCAGTGACTAGCTCGGCGAGTCGTCCTCGCCTGCCTGCCAGCGCACCGCGGGCCCGCTGAACAGCAGCGCCAACACCGCAATCGCGAAAACGCCTGCGGCGATCCCGATCAGCGGTTGATGCGACCCGACGCTCGCGTACCACGCCACACCCAGCAGGATCAGATTGATGAACACGCCCAAGCCGCGACCCCAGCGGCGACCGCTGATCAGCGCCCAGCCCCCGGCGACCACGCCCGCACCGATGACGACGAACCAGGACGCGAAGCCGTAACCGTTGCTGATGCCCTCGTTGGTCGCGCCGCCCGCCGTGTGGATCACCACCACTAAGGCGAAGATCAGCGCGGCAATCCCTTCGGCGAGCACCGCGAATCCGGCGTACCGGACCACCGGGGGTGCACTCACACTCACACCCGTCCTGCCAGATACCGCACCGCCAGTTCGTACCCGAGCGGGCCCGCGCCTGCGATCACCATGTCGGCGGCGGCCGAGACATAGGAGTGATGCCGGAATTGCTCGCGGCGGTGGATATTGCTCAAATGTACTTCGGCAACCGGCAATTCGACGCCGCTGAGCGCGTCGGGAATGGCCACCGAGGTGTGGCTGTACGCGCCGGGATTGATGACGATGCCCACGCAGTCTGCCCGGGCGGCGTGGATGGCATCGATGAGGACGCCCTCGTGGTTGCTCTGGACAGCCAGGACGTCCAGCTCGAACTCCGCGGCTGCCGCCGCCGTCAGCTGCTCGATCTGGGCCAGGGTGGTCGACCCGTAGATCTCGGGCTGCCGGGTGCCGAGCAGGTTGAGATTAGGCCCGTTGACGAGGAGCAGACGACGTTCGGTCACCTCCGTACGGTACCGAGCGGATGTCGCTTCGGTTGCGCCGAGAGTGGGGGGCGATGGCCCCCGGCCCGATAGGCTCAGGCCTTGTGCGTGCCGTGCTGATCGTGAACCCCATTGCCACCTCCACCAGTGCTGCCACCCTGTCCCTGCTGGCGCACGCGATGGAGAGTCGCGTAGAGCTGACGGTCGAGCGCACCGACCACCGTGGCCACGCCATCGAGATCGCCGAGCAGGCGCGGGCGGACGGCGTCGAGGTGATCATCGTGCACGGCGGCGACGGCACCGTGAACGAGGTGGTCAACGGGATCGTGGGACCAACGGGCCGGGGCGCTCCCGAGGGGCCCGCGCCCGCGGTGGCGGTGGTCCCCGGCGGGTCGGCGAACGTCTTCGCCCGCTCCCTCGGCATCCCACACGACCCGGTGGAGGCGACCAACCTGCTGATCGACCTCCTGAGCGACTACCGACGCAACCGGACCTGGCGGCGCATCAGCCTGATGGACTGCGGCGAGCGCTGGGCCGTCTTCACCGCGGGAATGGGCGTCGACGGCGAGGTGGTCGCCGCCGTCGAGGCGAGCCGCGGCAAGGAGAAGGGCGTCACCGCGGCACGATATGTCCGGTCCGCCGTGCCTGCGGTGCTGGCCAGCGCCCGCCGCGAACCGACGCTCACCCTCTATCTCCCCGGCCGCGAGCCCGCGCCGGGAGTGCACTTCGTTTTCGTATCCAACGCCACCCCGTGGACCTACGCCGGCGCCCGGCCCGTCTGGACCAATCCCGGCTGCTCATACGACACCGGCCTGGGAGTTTTCGCGACCACCAGCATGAAGGTGATCGGCAGTTTGCGCCTGGTCTGGCAGATGTTTGCCAAGCGCCCGAAATTGGTAGCCAAGCACCTGATCCGCGACGACGACGTGGCGTGGGTCAGGGTGACGAGCGACACGCCGATCGCATGCCAGATCGACGGCGACTACGTCGGCGAACGCGACGACATTACTGTCCGTGCGGTCGGCGCGGCGCTGAGCGTGGTTGCACCGCCCGCGGACAGGCCTTCTGACCTGCAGTAATAAGATTGGTCCTGTTATTTTAGGGCGCAGGTGGATTGAGTGTAGTACAAACGAATGAGGGCTCAGGTAACAGACCACGGTAGTGAGATTGCACACGTGTTAACTCGCTCCTATTGACATCTGTTCAGCCTGTGAAAGCATCGGATGCAACAGTGCAGAAACATTTGGTGTGCACGTGTTAACAGCCGAAGGAAACCTGCGCGCTTCTGCGCGCGCTTATAACAAGGAGTTAGACACAATGGATTGGCGCCATAAGGCGGTCTGTCGTGACGAGGATCCGGAACTGTTCTTCCCCGTAGGAAACAGCGGCCCGGCCCTTGCCCAGATCGCTGACGCAAAGCTCGTCTGCAACCGCTGTCCGGTGACCGCCGACTGCCTCAGTTGGGCGCTGGACTCCGGCCAGGACGCTGGCGTCTGGGGCGGCATGAGCGAGGACGAGCGTCGTGCACTCAAGCGCCGCAACGCCCGTACGAAGGCCCGCACCAGCGTCTAGCGCCGTTATCCGCAGCGCTCAACGGCCCCGGGGAAACTCGGGGCCGTCGCTCTGCGCGCACGCGTTGCGCCGTGCTCGTCGGGGCTGCTCTCACTGCGCGAGCCGGGCTCGCCTGCCCAGGGGGACGCGCAGGATCACGTCGGTACCGCCGCCTGGCTTGTCGTGCATACCCAGGGAGCCGTCGAGCTCAGCCGAGACCAGGGTGCGGACGATCTGCAGCCCCAGACGATCCGACTTCTCCAGGCTGAAGCCCTCCGGCAGACCTCGTCCGTCGTCGTGGACGACGACGTCCAGCCAACGCGCCGAACGCTCCGCGCGGATGGTGACGCAGCCGTGCTGGGCGGTCGTGTCGAACGCGTGCTCGATAGCGTTCTGCACCAGCTCCGTGATCACCATGACCAGGGCGGTTGCGCGGTCGGCGTCGAGCACGCCGAGAGCACCCACGCGGCTGATCTTGATCGGCGCGTCGACCGAAGCGACGTCGTTCATGATGGGCAGGATCCGGTCGATCACCTGATCGAGGTTCACCTCTTCGTCGACGGACATCGACAAAGCGTCGTGCACCTGCGCGATGGACGACACCCGTCGCACCGACTCCAGCAGTGCTTCTCTGCCCTCAGCATTGTTCGTGCGACGTGCCTGCAGCCGCAACAGGGCCGCCACCGTCTGCAGGTTGTTCTTGACCCGATGATGGATCTCGCGGATCGTCGCGTCCTTGCTCAGCAACGCCCGGTCACGCCGTTTGACCTCGGTGACGTCACGGATGAGCACCGCCGCACCGGCAGGATCTCCGTGCACGACCAGCGGCAGGGTGCGCAGCAGCACCGCCGCGCCACCGGCGTCAACCTCCATTCGCATACTCGACCCGCCACCCAGCGATTCGCGGATGTGGGTGGCCATCTCCTGCGCCTCGAACGGATCCGAAATTAGCGGGCGCGTAATGGTCACCAGGTTGTGCCCCTCGAGCTCCAATGTCAGGCCCATGCGGTGATACGCCGACAGTGCGTTGGGACTCGCGAACGCGACATTGCCGTCGACGTCGAGTCGGATGAATCCGTCGCCGACGCGTGGGCTCGACCGTGACATCACCAAGTCGCCGACGTTCGGGAACGTGCCCTCACTGAGCATGTGGACCAGGTCTTCGGCGCAGTCGAGGTAGGCGATCTCCAGCGGACTGGACTTCCGGCGGGCCGCCAACGCCGTCTGGTGGGTCAGTACGGCCACCACGCGGTCGCCGTAGCGCACCGGGACTGCCTCGATCGCCATGTCGGTGATGTCGCTGTCGGCGTCGTTCTGTCGCCCGATCGTGCCCGAAGCGAACGCCGACGTGATCAGCGGCAGCCCTGCCGCGTCGGAGGTCGTTGCGACCGCATCGGTCAGCAGTACCGTCGGGGCGGTGTTGGGTCGGCACTGCGCCACACAGACCAGCACGCCGTCGTCGCGTTGCACCCACATCAGATAGTCGGCGAACGAGAGGTCGGCAAGCAACTGCCATTCCCCCACGACGGCATGCAGGTGGTCGACCGCGTTGCCCGGAAGGACGGTGTGCTCCGCGAGCAGGTCACCAAGGGTGGACATCAGGCCCCCAGGGCGAACGTAGCGACAGGAGAATGAGCGAGCGAAAGCCTGCGGATCAGCTGATGACCGCGATCAGATCTCCGGCCTGGATGACGTCACCGACCGAAACACTCACCGCCGTCACGGTACCTGCCACCTCGGCTAGGACGGGAATTTCCATCTTCATGGACTCCAGCAGCACCAGGATGTCGCCGGCACCGATCTGATCGCCCTCAGCAACCACGACCTCAAGCACGCTGGCCACGATTTCGGCGCGAACGTCCTCGGCCATCTTCACCCCACTCCATCCACGGATGCTGCTGCTGTTCTATCGAACCACAACACCAGTGATGCTGGCGCCAACCGCCGACGGCAGCGTGGTCATGGCAGCTCAGCGCTCATGAGACACTGGTAGGGATGCGCTCGCCGCGGCGGGCACCGATTCCACGACCACGGAGGTAACACCATGGCCAAGCGCGGCCGTAAGAAGAAGGATCGCAAGCACTCGAAGGCCAATCACGGCAAGCGCCCCAACTGCCAGGGTGGCCGCTAGAACCGTTCGGCCTCTGGGCCTAGCCCCGCACGATTGTGGTGCTGCTGATCCGTATCCGCAGCCGCTCCCGCAATCCCTGCGGGGCTTTTTCACCGCTGCACTTGGTGGCGATCAGCTTCTTGATGCGCTCTTCCACACCGTAGTGACGCAGGCAGGCGGGGCACTCATCGAGATGCTGGCGAAGCTTGTCGCGCGAATCCGCGGTGCACTCGCCGTCGAGCAAGGTCCACACTTCTGCGATCACCGCCGCGCATTCGGGGTGTTCGAGATCGATCGGCCCTACGGGCGGCCGGAACTCATCGGTCATGACGACACTTCCTCGGTGGCAGCGACACTGTTCGCGCGGATGAACCCGCGGTCTTTGGCCACGTCGGCCAGTAAGTCTCTGAGCTGGCGTCGTCCGCGGTGGAGGCGAGACATCACTGTGCCGATGGGTGTGTCCATGATCTCGGCGATCTCCTTATAGGGGAAGCCCTCGACGTCGGCGTAGTAGACCGCCATCCGGAACTCCTCCGGCAATGCCTGCAACGCCGCCTTGATCTCGGTGTCCGGCAACGCTTCCAGTGCCTCGACCTCGGCGGAGCGCAGACCTGTCGAGGTGTGCTCGGCATTGGCCGCCAGCTGCCAATCGGTGATCTCCTCAGTCGGGTACTCCGATGGCTGCCGCTGCTTCTTGCGGTAGGAGTTGATGTAGGTGTTGGTCAAAATCCGGTACAACCACGCCTTGAGATTGGTGCCCTCACGGAACGACCGGAACCCCGAATAGGCCTTGACCATGGTTTCCTGCACCAGGTCCTCGGCGTCGGCCGGATTGCGCGTCATGCGCAAGGCGCCGCCGTAGAGCTGATCCAGCAGCGGGATCGCATCCCGCTCGAACCGCGCCGCCAGCTCGGCGTCGGTGTCTTTCACGACGTCGGTGTCTTTCACGACGTCGGTGTCTGTCACAGCGTCGGGCAAGACGGCTTCCGTCCCCGTTGCACTCTCGATGTCAGTCATCGCGGTCCCTTCTGTCGCGGCCGGCCAGATCACTACCGGCATGAGCACCGGTTGCTCGAGGCGCACCATTGACACCAGACTCTCCTTTTCCGATCCTAGGGCCGACGACCGACATACTTTCGCTGGCGGTACTGACTCTGCCAATAACACGGGCGACCGCCGCGCTTGTTCCCGCTAGGGTTTGGCGGGTGGCGAAAGGCGCAACACCGGCGATTTCGGCGTTGCTGGCGGCGAAGGTCCCCCACGATGTGCTGAGCTACGAGCACGACCCCCGGTCGGAGTCCTACGGTGACCAGGCGGTGGGGGCCTTGGCCGGCCTCGATGTGAGCCCGGAGCAGGTATTCAAGACGCTGGTGGTGGCTCTGCACCGAGGACTGGCGGTCGCCGTGCTCCCAGTGGGCGAGAAGTTGTCACTCAAATCGGCGGCTGCGGCGCTGGGAGCGCCGAAAGCGACGATGGCCGACCCTGCTGACGCCCAGCGTTCCAGCGGCTACGTGCTGGGCGGCATCTCCCCGCTGGGTCAGCGCAAGAAGCTGCCCACGGTGATCGATTCGTCGGCTATGCAGTGGGATCGGATGCTGTGCAGCGCGGGCAAGCGCGGACTGGAAATCGCGCTGGCGCCCCAGGATCTCATCAGGCTTACCGCAGCTGTTACTGCGGATATCTGCCACAGGTAGGGTTGCGTCTCGTGTCGCTCTCGGGAAGAGAAAGGTTCATTTCCGGCGCCGGCCGCGGTATCGGGGTCGCGCGCACATCCGCGCCGCCGAAGAGATCGACCAACGCAACAACACCGACAACGGCGAAACCGGATGAAAAATGTTTGGGCAGTTAGCGTTTCGAACGCGGACGCAGACCTACCCTGCGCAGGCCTCGCGCGCCCAGGCCACGAATGGCGGCGCGGACGAACCGCATCCGTCCCGCCGATACCGGATACCAGAGAATCTCGCGGCTCTGGGTCGGTACTCGAGGGGCCGTAATCGCTTGCTGGCGACAGTATTTGAGCAGACCCGCCGCTCCGCCCGAACGGTAGCCAAGACCCGACTGCTTCCAACCACCCATCGGCAATTGCGGGCAGAAGGCGTTGACCAAGGCGTCGTTGATATTCACGGCACCCACTTCGAGCCTGCGGGCGACGCGTTCGCCGCGGTCACGGTCGCCGGTCCACACAGTCGCCGACAGTCCGTACGAGGAGTCGTTGGCCAGGCGGATCGCTTCACCTTCGTCGGCCACCTTGATCAACGGCAGGGTGGGCCCGAACGTCTCATCGGTAACACAGGTCATCGACTGATCGACGTCGGCCAGCACGGTCGGCTCGAAGAAGGTACCGACGCCGGTCGGCTTGCCTCCGACCGTCACCCGCGCACCTGCCTTGACCGCGTCATCGACGTGTCGTGCGACGATGTCGCGCTGGGCAAGGGTCGCCATGGCGCCGACGTCGTACCGAAATCCGTTGCTCTCCTGGCCCTGTCGGAGCTCACGTACCTTGGCCGTCAGCTTGCCGACGAACTCGTGGTACACCGGCGCCTCGACATACACCCGCTCGACCGAAATGCAAACCTGCCCCGAATTGAAGAAGCCGCCCCAGAGCACCCCGTTGGCGGCGCGCTCCAGGTCGGCATCGGCGAGCACGATCGCCGGGTCCTTGCCTCCGAGTTCAAGACTGAACGGGATCAGCCGTTCGGCGCAGGCGACGGCCACCTTGCGACCGGTGGCCGTGGAACCGGTGAACTGGAGAAAGTCAACATTGTCGATGACCGACGCGCCCGTGGCGCCGTCGCCGGTGACCAACCCGAGGACTGCGGGCGCACCGACTTCGTCCCAACCGCGGACGAACTCGACCGCAGACAGCGAAGTGACCTCGGACGGCTTGAGCAGCACCGCTGCTCCCGCCGACAGCGCGGGCAGCGTGTCCATGGCGGGCATTAAGAACGGGAAGTTCCACGGGGTGATGACGCCGACGAGTTGATGGGGCCGACAGGTGACGGTGAACTTCTTCGTCTGCCACAACAACGAGTGGGCCTTCGGATGCCGGTCGCTGAGGAACGATTCCGCGTTGGAAGCCCAATAGTTGATCGCGTCGGCGACCGTGGTGGCTTCCAGACTGGCGTCCGCTCGGCACTTTCCGGACTCGGACAGCACCACGTCGGTGATCCGGGCGGCGTTGTCCAGAATCCAGCCCTGATAGTCCAGCAGCCACTTCTTTCGACCCCGAGGCCCGATCTCCTCCCACTCGGACTGGGCCGCGCGGAGTTGATTCGCCTTCGTGGCGACAGTCTCCGGCGCGTCGATCGGAACGGATCCGACTTCCGAGCCATCGGCCGGATTGCGCACCGTGATCGTCGCGGTCTGGATATCGATCTGAACAGCGGTCATTGCGTACCCCAATCGCCGTAGCGTCATTTCGGAGTATGGCACTGACGGGTCCGTCACGGGACCGTTTCGACAACAAGTTCAGGCGGGCCGAACTTCGTGCGGACCAGTGGCGAGAACGGCGCACGTAAGGTCTCGTGCTAATTGGGCACTGACCTTCAGGTCGCCTGGTAGGGAATCCCGCGCCCGATCGCCTGGCGCACCACAGGTAGCGCCGCAGTGGCCAACGCGTGAGCGTCGACGACGGCCGGTGACTGCAGCGGCTGGCTCAAAGCAGCGTCGCCTGCTCCCCGGTCGCTGCGCTGCTGCCCTCCGGATCAGCTTCGGCGGGCTCGATCAATTTAGGTCCGTTGTTGCGGACGCTGTTGACCAGACGCGACACCTCGCGAATCTCGATGCGGTCCAGGTCGCCGTGCCCGCGCAGCAGATCCTCGTCGATGGGGGCGTCTGGGTCCAGCCAGCGGTCCCAGACCTCGCGGCTGATGGACAACGGCATCCGGTCGTGGATCTCGGCCAACGGACCCGCGGCGTCGGTGGTGATGATGGTGCAGCTCAGCAGCGTCTTGACGTCTTTGCCCGCACCCTTGGGCCGCCAGGTGGACCACAGCCCCGCCATAAACAGCGGTTCGCCGTCGGCGCCGTACATGAAGTACGGCGTCTTCTTGCCCTCCCCGTTGGGCTTCCACTCATACCAGCCGTCCATCGGGATCAGGCAGCGTTTACTGTTCGCCGAGCCGCGGAACGCGGGCGAGGACACCACCTTGTCGGAGCGGGCGTTGATCAGCAGCGGCCCCTTCTTGGTGTCGGGCTCGCCGTCCTCGCCCGCCTTGGCCCACGGTGGCACCAGACCCCAGCGCATCAACCGAACCCGGCGGGTCGGGTCGTCCTGTCGCTCGGCGTGCCGCCGAACGACAGAAGCGATGGTGGTGGTGGGGGCCACGTTATAGTTGGTCCCCGAGGAGTTGGTCCCCAAGGAGGACCCGTCCCTGCCCGCGCCGGTGGCCTCATCGATGGCCTTGATCTTCTCCGCCAGCAGCGCTGGATCGGTGGTGACCGCGAATCGTCCACACATGCCGTCCATGGTGGCAGAGCTGACCGACATCCGGACAAGGCAGGATGGTCACCGTGGGCACCGAACCGGGGACGCCAGGAGCAGACGACCTGTGGCAGGCACCGCAGGCGCCTGCGCCTGTGCACGCGACGGTCACGGTCCCCGGCTCGAAATCGCAGACCAACCGCACGCTTGTGCTGGCCGCGCTGTCGGCAGCGCGGGGCGGTTCGACGTCGACGATCAGCGGCGCGCTGCGGAGTCGTGACACCGACCTGATGATCGGCGCCCTGCGCGCGCTGGGACTGCGGATCGACGGCATCGGCACCGAGCTGGAGGTCAGTGGTGAGATCGCACCACCGCAGGGCACCAGCATCGATTGCGGCCTCGCGGGCACCGTGCTGCGTTTCGTGCCGCCGCTGGCCGCCCTCGGCGAGGTCGCGGTCGCCTTCGACGGCGACGAGCAGGCCCGCTCGCGACCGATCGCACCGCTGCTCGACGCGCTGCGCGGACTCGGAGTCGACATCGACGCGTCGCGGTTACCGTTCACCGTCGCAGGCCAGGGACAGGTCACGGGCGGAACAGTCGAGATCGACGCGTCGGCGTCCTCGCAGTTCGTGTCGGGCCTGCTGCTGACAGGTGCCGCGTTCACCTCCGGCGTCACCGTGGTGCACACCGGCGACTCGGTGCCGTCGGCACCTCACGTCGAGATGTCGGTGACGATGCTGCGCCAGGCCGGCGTCGACGTCGACTCGGCGACACCGAATCGGTGGCACGTCCGGCCGGGGCCAGTCCAGGCCAGGGGATGGGAGGTCGAGCCCGACCTGTCCAACGCGGTGCCGTTCCTGGCGGCCGCCGTGGTGAGCGGCGGAGCGGTGCGCATAGCAGGGTGGCCGGCCGAATCCGTGCAACCGGCAGACGCCGTGCTCGACGTCCTGCGGCTGACGGGTTCGCAGGTGCAGCAGACGGATTCCTACCTGGAGGTGACGGGAGCGTCATCCTATGACGGGTTCGAGGTGGATCTGCACGACGTCGGAGAGCTGGCCCCGTCCGTCGCGGCCATGGCGGCGCTGGCCAGTCCGGGTTCGGTATCGCGCCTGACCGGCATCGCCCACCTCCGCGGCCATGAGACCGACCGGCTCGCCGCTCTGACCGCGGAGATCACCGCGCTCGGCGGCGATTGCAGCGAAATCGACGACGGGATTGTCATCAGGGCGACGCCGCTACGTGCGGGCGTGTGGCATTCCTACGCCGATCACCGCATGGCGACCGCGGGTGCGATCGTCGGATTGCGCGTTCCCGGTCTACGGGTGCAGGACATCGGCACCACCGCCAAGACGCTGCCCGACTTTCCGCGCTTATGGGGCGACATGCTGGCCGGCCAGACGCTCGGGATCTGACGCGTATGGCGGGGGGCGCCGACTGGGACGAATCCGATGTCAAAGTCCGGTCCGGCAAGGGTTCGCGCCCCCGCACCAAGACCCGCCCCGAGCACGCCGACGCCGTCGAGGCGATGGTGGTGACCGTCGACCGCGGGCGCTGGGGCTGCGCGCTCGGCGGCGACCCCGACCGCCACGTCACCGCCATGCGGGCACGTGAACTCGGCCGCACACCCATCGTCGTGGGCGATGACGTCGATGTCGTCGGTGACCTGTCCGGCCGACCCGACACCCTGGCGCGCATCGTGCGCCGCGTCGATCGCCGGACCGTGTTGCGCCGCACCGCCGACGACACCGATTCCACCGAGCGGGTGGTGGTGGCCAATGCCGACCAGCTGATGGTCGTCGTGGCGCTGGCCGACCCGCCGCCGCGCACCGGATTCGTCGAACGCGCGCTGATCGCGGCATACGCCGGAGGGCTCGACCCGATCCTGTGCCTGACCAAGACCGACCTGGCCCTCGCCGCGCCGTTCGCCGCACAGTTCGCCGGGCTTGATCTCGCGGTGGTCACCGCGGGCCGCGACCAGCCGCTCGACATTGTGGAACGGCTGCTCACCGGCAAGGTGACCGTGTTGCTCGGGCACTCCGGCGTCGGTAAGTCGACGTTGGTGAACCGCGTCGTACCCGATGCTGATCGCGCCACCGGCGAGGTGTCGGGCGTCGGCAAGGGCAAGCACACGTCGACGCAATCGGTGGCGCTTGCGCTGACGGGATCGGGCTGGCTGATCGACACTCCCGGGGTGCGGTCCTTTGGCCTGGCCCACGTCGAACCCGATGACGTCATGCTGGCGTTCACCGATCTGGCCGCCGCCATCGAGGGCTGCCCACGCGGCTGCGGACACCTGGGACCGCCCGCCGATCCAGAGTGCGCACTCGACGCGCTGACCGGCGCTGCCGTGCCGCGGGTGGCGGCGGCCCGTCGACTGCTGGGGGCGCTGCGCGAGAGTGCAGCCTACTGACAGTGCCGTAGCGGTTGCCAAAAACGCACCCCCGTCATTCGACGAGGGTGCGTTTTCTACTGATAGCTGCCTAGGCGGCGCGCTTGAGCTCCTGCGGGGTCGAGCGTTTGTTGCGCCTGCGCTGCCTGACGGTGGCAATCGCCGACCTCAGACCGCGCCGCGTGCCGGCCGTCGCCGCGGAGTAACCGGGCTCCAGCTCCGCGAACATGCGCTCGCTGCGTGTCTCGGGTGCGTCGTCCGCGGTGTCGCGCAGATACTGGTTCGGCAGTGACAGCTTCGCGATGGTGCGCCACGTCTTGCCGTACTGCACCAGGAACGACCCGGTGGTGTAGGGCAGGTCGTATTTGTCGCAGATGTCGCGGACCCGCAGCGAGATCTCGTGCAGCCGGTTGCTCGGCAGATCGGGATACAGGTGGTGCTCGATCTGGTGGCATAGGTTGCCGCTCATGAACCTCAGCACCGGACCGTTCTCGAAGTTCGCGCTACCGAGCATCTGGCGCAGGTACCACTGGCCCTTGCTCTCGCCGATCATGTCGGTTTTGGTGAATTTCTCCGCGCCGTCGGGGAAGTGACCGCAGAAGATCACGGCGTTGGCCCAGACGTTGCGGATGATGTTCGCGACGAAGTTGGCCTTCATCGTCGAGGAGTAGGTGGCGCCAGGCGACAGAGATGTCAACGCCGGGTAGGCCACATAGTCCTTGACCACCTGAGTGCCGGCCTTCACGCCGAACTCACGCATCCTGATCATCGTGGCGGCACGGTCGTCGCGGCCCTTGAAGATCTTGCCGAGCTCCAGGTGCTGCAGACCCACGCCCCACTCGAAGAACGCCGCGAGCATCGTGTTGTACACGAGGTTCATGGTGTTGAACGGGCTCCACCGCTGATCCCTGGTGACGCGGAGCAGGCCGTAGCCCACGTCGTCGTCCATGCCGAGGATGTTGGTGTACTTGTGATGCATGAAATTGTGGGTGAAGCGCCAGTGCTTGGCGGCACCCGACATGTCCCACTCCCACGTCGACGAGTGGATCTCCGGATCGTTCATCCAGTCCCACTGGCCGTGCATGACGTTGTGGCCGATCTCCATGTTCTCGATGATCTTGGCCACGCCGAGCGTAGCGGTGCCTGCCCACCACGCGGAACGCCGCGAGCTGGCCGCCAGCATCAGCCTGGCCGCCACCTCCAGGCCACGTTGGGCGGCGATGGTGCGACGGATGTAGCGCGAGTCGCGCTCCCCGCGGGAGTCCTCGATGTCGTGGCGGATCGCGTCGAGTTCGACGCCCAGACTCTCGATGTCGGCTTTGGTCAAATGTGCGAATACCGGTACGTCAGTGATTGCCATCGGTCAACCTCCTTCCATCTACCTACGCTAGCGTAACCTACGAGTACGTAGGTTACCGGCCAGTAAAGCTTAGACATCTACCACACAGTCGCCAGAAGCTGCGGAGACACACGTTTGAATACGGGTACCCGGTTCGCGCTCAACTCCCGTGCGCAAGTCACGCACGTGCCCGTCGACCAGGCCGACCACGCAGGACTGGCAGATGCCCATCCGGCATCCGAACGGCATCCGGACCCCCACTGCCTCACCGGCATCCATCACCGATGTGGCGGCGTCCACGGTCGCCTTCTTGCCGCTCCGCCCGAAGGTGACGGTACCGCCCGCGCCGTGCACCGCAGATTTCGAGACCGCGAAGTGTTCGAGGTGCAGTCGGTCGCCGATACCCGCGGCTGACCAGACCTGCTTCGCGGCGGCGAGCATCTCCTGCGGCCCGCACGCCCAGGTCTGACGTTCCCGCCAGTCGGGCACCACTTCGTCCAGGCGAGCCAGGTCGAGGCGGCCCTGGGTGCGGGTGGCTCGCAACTGGATCCGGTAGCCGTCGTGTGAGCCGGCCAGGGCGGCCAGCTCGTCGGCGAAGATCACCTCAGACTCGGTGGGAGCCGAATGCACATGCATGACATCGGCGATCTGATCGCGTCGCGCGAGCGTGCGAAGCATGGACATGACCGGCGTGATACCCGATCCGGCAGTCAGGAACAAGACCGAGGACGGCGCGGGTTCGGGCATGACGAAATTGCCCTGCGGTGCCGCGAGGCGCACGATCGTGCCGGGGGCCACCCCGCCGACCAGGTGCGTCGACAGGAAGCCCTCCGCCATCGCCTTGACGGTGATGGTAATGGTGCGCCCCGACCGTGACCCTGAGGCCTTGGACCCTGAGGCCTTGGACCCTGAGGCCTTGGACCCCTTGGACCCTGAGGCCTTGGACCCCTTGGACCCTGAGCCCTTGGACACGGCCGGGCTGGACGTCAGGGAGTACGACCGCCAGCGCCACCGGCCGTCGACCAGTAAACCGATGCCGATGTACTGGCCGGGCTCGTAATCGAACTCGAAACCCCAGCCCGGCTTGATCACCAATGTCGCAGAGTCGACGGTCTCGCGCCTGACCTCGAGCACCCGTCCGCGCAGCTCGCGTGCCGACCACAGTGGGTTGGCCAGCTTAAGATAGTCGTCGGGCAGCAGAGGAGTGGTGATGCGCTGGGCGATGGTGCGCAACGCATGCCAGGCGGGTTGTGCCTTTGCCCCGGCGACGACGCCCGCCCGCTTGGTGTCGGCGACATTGGCCGAGATTTTGATGCTGTTCTTGGCCATGAACCTACGGTACCGTAACTTACGGTCGGGTAGCTAGTCCTGAGAGGCCTGAATCACAGGAGTTCCAGTAGGAACGCAATCTCCTGAGCGGCGTACCAGGCCAGGTCATGGTCCTGAATGTCCCCGACCGTGAGCTCGGCATCCTCATCGCCGAGATCGGCGTCGTCGACCACCGCCACCGCCGCGTCGACCGCGGATTCGGCGGCGGCGATGTCGACGTAGCAGGCGATGATGTCCGTCATCGCGACCGGCCCCGCGATCCGCACCACGGCGTCGTCGAGATCGGGGCGCGCAGTCACACCGTCGACGTCGACGTCGGCGACCAGCACCACCCGCCGCGCCGGGAGATCGGGCGCCGCATCATCGTGTTCGGCGGCCAGCAGCCGCAACGACGCCAGCGCCGCCTCGCCCATCGCCACCTCGGCCAGCTCGTCGTCGTCACCCTGGGAGTAGGACTCACGCAGTGTGGGCGTCACCGCGAAGCCGGTGCCGCTGACCGGTGCCAACGAACCGTCGGCGGTGAGCTTCGCCAGCATCGTCAACGTCGCCGGTAGGTAGACCCGCATCAGCCGAGACTATCCGGCGATGACATCTACTCCTTGTCGCCCACCAGTGTGGCGACGTGGTCGTCGACGTAGGTCGACAGCTCACGCGACGGCCGCTGATAGGTGTCGCTGAGCACCGGACGCTCGGGAAGCTTGACCTTAGGCTTCTCCACGTCGTGGTAGTCGATGGTGGAGAGCAGGTGGCTCATCATGTTGAGTCGCGCGTGCTTCTTGATGTCGGACTCGACGACGTACCACGGGCTCAACGGGGTGTCGGTGTGCACCATCATCTGATCCTTGGCCCGCGAGTAATCCTCCCAGCGGTACACCGACTCCATGTCCATCGGCGACAGCTTCCATTGGCGCACCGGGTCATTCATGCGTGACTTGAATCGGCGCAGCTGCTCGCCGTCGGACACCGAGAACCAGTACTTGCGCAGCAGGACGCCGTCCTCAATCAGCATCTGCTCGAAGATCGGCGTCTGACGCAGGAACAGCGCGTGCTCCTGTGGCGTGCAGAAGCCCATCACCTTCTCGACGCCCGCCCGGTTGTACCAGGAGCGGTCGAACAACACGATTTCGCCTTTGGCGGGCAATTGCGAAATGTAGCGCTGGTAGTACCACTGGCCTCGCTCGCGATCATTCGGCGCGGGAAGCGCCTCGATGCGGGCGACGCGGGGGCTCAGGTACTCGGTGATCCGTTTGATCGTTCCGCCCTTGCCTGCGGCGTCGCGACCCTCGAAGATCACGACGACCCGGGCTCCGGTGTGTTTCACCCACTCCTGGAGTTTCACGAATTCCGTTTGGAGGCGGAACAACTCAGCCTCGTATACATCATCGGGAATCTTGCCTTTGGCGGATATTTTCTTCGACTTCTTGTCCGCTTTACCGTTTGTCGACGCTTTGGCCACTGGCGAATAGTACGGCCGCCAGCCGATTCGCACCTGTTCAGCGGCGAGGCGGGCTCATTGCGCGGCGTCCATGAGCTCGTCCAGCGACTCGCTGAGCAGACCGGGAAGCACCTCGACGTCGCTCATCGCGTCCCGGTCGGCGTTGATGCCGAAGTACAACCGGCCGCAGTAGGAGGTCACCCCGATCGCCAGTACCTGGTTGTGCAGCAGCGGTGGAACAGCGTAGGTCTCGAGCAGTTTGGTGCCCGCCACGTACATCTGCGCCTGTGCACCGGGCACATTGGTGATCAACAGATTGAACAGCCGGGCCGAGAAGCTGGTCGCCACGCGAATCCCCATGGCGTGCAACGTCGGAGGAGCGAAACCGGACAGCGTCACGATGGTCCTGGCGTCGACGAGGCTGGCCGCCGTGGAATGCGATTCTGTCGCGTGGGCGATCTGCGACAGCCGGACCACCGCATTGCCCTCGCCCACGGGCAGATCGACCAAAAACGGTGCGACCTCGCTGATCGCCTGCCCGGGTGTGGTCGAGTCGAGTTCAGCATCGGGATACACCGACATCGGGGCCATCGCACGCACCGTCGCCGTCGCCGTCACCGGCTCTCCGCGCGACAGCAACCAATTGCGCAGCGCACCTGCCACCACCGCCAGCACCACGTCGTTGACGTCGCAGTCGTATCTCGCCCGCACCCGCCGGTATTCCTGCAGGTCATGGCTGGCGACGGTGAAGCGGCGATTGCGCGACACCGCGGTGTTCAGGGGGCTGTTCGGAGCGGTGCCGCGGGCCACCGTGCGGGCGACGTCGGTGAGGCGCCTGCCCACCTCGACGATCTGTCCGGAATTGGTCACCGCCACGGTTACCGCCGACCGCACCGCGGCAATCTGCAGACCGGGCCGCGCGATCCAGTCGCCCACGGCGCCTGCCAGCAGGCGGGCATTGCCGGGTTCGCGGCCGGGTATCCAGATGTCCTCGCCGAACTGCGGCGGACGCTGACTCCGGTCGGCGATGACGTGGCCGATCTCCAGTGCCGTCATGCCGTTCACCAGAGCCTGATGGGACTTCGTGTAGATCGCCACGCGGTTCTTCGCGAGTCCCTCGACCAGGTACATCTCCCACAGCGGACGCGTCTTGTCCAGCGGCCGCGAGCCCAGCCGCGCGATCAGGTCATGCAGCTGCGCATCACTGCCCGGGGACGGCAGTGCCGACCGTCGGATGTGGTAGGTGATGTCGAAGTCGCGATCGTCGATCCACACCGGCCTGGCGAGGCCGAGAGTTACTTCGCGCACTTTCTGGCGGTAGCGCGGGATCTGCGGCAGACGTTGTTCGACAGTTGCCAGCAACGCGTCATAACTCAGGCCCGTCTTGGGCCTGCGCAGAATCGACAACGACCCCACATACATCGGCGTGACAGTGTTCTCAAGCTGGTAGAACGACGCGTCCGATGTCGACAGGCGTGCCACCATCGAAGCGTTCCTCCCCTCGGCGCCTACCCAACCTCTGGGGGCGCGTCCTCGCAGCCACGGTAACCGCCGAGGACACTGAAGTGCATAGCGGGTGCGGCGGTTGAAATCATTACCCCACTTCGTCTGCCCCTCTCCAGCAGGCAGGTAGTACGTTGCCCGCGCCGGAGAGCACGCAGGAGAACATCCGTGTCAGGTCGAGTCGTCTTCACCACGCGCGTCGTCGATTACGAACCGCCACCGGCCCGCTTCGAGGCCTGCCCGGTACCGCCGAAAGCGGCTGTGCGACGTACCGAGGGTCGGCGCCGCCGCGTTACAGCGGGCCCCGCGCAACTCCGGGCCGCACCTGACTCCGGGGCGCCCGCCGCCGCACAGACTTTCGCCGACGCGGCGTTGCGTTGCGTCCTCGAGGTCATGGACCGGCGCAGGCCGATCGCGCAGCTGCGGCCGCTGATGCCGACGCCGATCTTCGATGTGGTGGCATCGCTGACGCCGTCGACGCGTGAGCGGTGCGCAGCGGCCGTGCTGCGCCGTGTGCGGCTACGCGCCGCAGGCGCCGACCTGGACCGGCCGCAGGCCGCGGAGGTGTTCGCCACCTACAGCCGCGGCAACCGGGTGGGCGCCATCGCCGCGCGCGTCGAGATCCGCCCCACCAGCACGGGCGAGCGGTGGCAGCTGGTGGCATTGCACCTCGGATGACGGCGCGCCGCTGACCGGGATCAGTTGTCGACGACCTTGGACTTCTGACCCCGCGACTGCTTGCGGGCAGCCTCGCGGCGTTCGCGTCTGCTGGTGCCGGCGGTGGCACCCGCGGGCGCACCACCGCTACGGCGCTGCACCTGCGCGCTGCCGTCCTCGGACGGGCCGGTGAACGTCAGCGGTTTCGCATCCTCGTCCTCGATGCCCTTCGCCCGCAACGCTGGTGCTGCGTGCTTCGGCGTGGACACGGTGCTCGCCACGACGGGTTTGGCGGGCGCCGTGGCAACCTTCTTCGCCGCGGCGGCGACGAGGTTGGCCAGGCCCTCGGGCGCGGCCACCGGCGCGACGGCCCGAGCGGCCGCGGGTGCCGGGGCGGCTTCGACGCTCACGTTGAACAGGAAACCGACCGACTCCTCCTTGAGCCCGTCGAGCATGCCCGTGAACATGTCGTAGCCCTCGCGCTGGTACTCCACCAGCGGGTCGCGCTGTGCCATCGCACGCAGGCCGATGCCCTCCTTGAGGTAATCCATCTCGTAGAGATGTTCGCGCCACTTGCGGTCGAGCACCGACAGCAGCACGTTGCGCTCCAGCTGGCGCATGGCTCCTTCGCCGGCAATCTCCTCGATCTCGGCCTCGCGCTTGGCGTAGGCCGCCTCGGCGTCGTCGATCACCGCGTCCAGCAACTCTTCGCGGGTGAGCTCGCCCGGCTCGCCGATGGCGTCGGAGTCCAGCAGGTCCTTATGGTCGATGCGCACCGGGTACAGCGTCTTGAGCGCATCCCAGAGCTTCTCGAGGTCCCAGTCCTCGGCGTAGCCCTCGGAGGTCGCGCCGTCGACGTAGGCGGTGACGACGTCGGTCAGCATCTGGTGCGCCTGGTCCTGCAGGCTCTCGCCTTCGAGGATCCGCTTGCGCTCGGCGTAGATGACCATGCGCTGCTGGTTCATCACCTCGTCGTACTTGAGGACGTTCTTGCGGACCTCGAAGTTCTGCTGCTCGACCTGGGTCTGCGCGCTCTTGATCGCGCGGGTGACCATCTTGGCCTCGATGGGCACATCGTCGGGCAGGTTGAGGCGGGTGAGCAGCGATTCCAGCGTGGCGCCGTTGAAACGTCGCATCAGCTCGTCGCCCAGCGACAAGTAGAATCGCGATTCGCCGGGGTCGCCCTGGCGACCGGCGCGGCCGCGCAGCTGGTTGTCGATGCGGCGTGACTCGTGCCGCTCGGTGCCCAGTACGTAGAGGCCGCCGACGTCGATGACGTCGCGGGCCTCCTCCTGGGCCTCGTCCTTGATCTCGTTGAGCGCCTCGTCCCAGGCCGCCTCGTACTCCTGCGCCGTCTCGACGGGATCGAGGCCCTGATCGCGCAGGCGGCGGTCGGCCAGAAAGTCCACGTTGCCGCCGAGCACGATGTCGGTGCCGCGACCCGCCATGTTGGTGGCCACGGTGACCGCACCGAGACGCCCGGCCTCGGCGATGATGTTCGCCTCCTGCTCGTGGTACTTGGCGTTGAGGACGTTGTGCGGGATCTTGCGCTTGGTGAACTGGCGCGACAGGTATTCCGAGCGCTCGACGCTCGTGGTGCCGATCAGCACCGGCTGGCCCTTCTCGTACCGCTCGCCGACGTCGTCGACGACGGCGATGTACTTGGCCTCTTCGGTCTTGTAGATCAGATCGGACTGGTCCTCACGGATCATGTCCCTGTTGGTGGGAATGCTGACGACGCCGAGGCCGTAGATCTCGTGCAGCTCGGCGGCCTCCGTCTGCGCCGTGCCCGTCATGCCCGCGAGCTTGTCGTAGAGGCGGAAGTAGTTCTGCAGGGTGATGGTGGCCAGCGTCTGGTTCTCGGCCTTGATCTCGACGTGTTCCTTGGCCTCGATGGCCTGATGCATGCCCTCGTTATAGCGCCGGCCCACCAGCACACGGCCGGTGAATTCGTCGACGATGACGACCTCACCGTCGCGCACGATGTAGTCCTTGTCGCGCAGGAACAGTTCCTTGGCCTTCAGGCAGTTGTTCAGGTAGTTCACCAACGGCGAGTTGGTGGCCTCGTAGAGGTTCTCGATGCCGAGCTGATCCTCGACGAACTCCACACCGATCTCGTGCACGCCGATGGTGCGCTTACGCAGGTCCACCTCGTAGTGGACGTCCTTCTCCATCAGCGGGGCGAGCCGGGCGAACTCGCTGTACCAGCTCGAGGCGGCGTCGGCCGGACCGGAGATGATCAACGGTGTGCGGGCCTCATCGATGAGGATGGAGTCGACCTCGTCGACGATGCCGTAGTTGTGGCCGCGCTGCACCATCTCCTGGACGGAGTGCGCCATGTTGTCACGCAGGTAGTCGAAGCCGAACTCGTTGTTCGTGCCGTAGGTGATGTCGGCGGCGTAGGCGGCCCGACGCTCGTCGGGGGTCAGCCCGGAAAGGATGACCCCGACCTCCAGGCCCAGGAATCGGTGCACGCGGCCCATCTGCTCGCTGTCGCGTTTGGCCAGGTAGTCGTTGACGGTGACCAGGTGCACGCCCCTGCCC